>JBAQDF010000040.1:0-34213 GCA_049286265.1 Sideroxyarcus sp. | reverse complement strand
CCCCGAGTCGGTGAGCGATTCCGTTCCCACCCCCATCCCAGCCTTCCCCCTGCCAGGGGGAAGGAGTGTGGTTCCCTTTCCGCGCAACGCCAATCGTTGCTGCACGCCGAACTTGTGCTGCTCATCCACGATCACCAGTCCCAGCTTGCTGAACTCAACCGAGGTCTGGAACAGAGCGTGCGTGCCGATGGCGAGCTTGGTGTCGCCTTGAGCGATGCGCTCGGCCGCAGCGGTCTTATCCTTCTTTTTCAAACTGCCGGAGAGCCACACGGGTTCGATGCCAAGGGGTACCAGCCAATCGCGCAGCTTCAAATAATGCTGTTCCGCCAATATCTCGGTCGGTGCCATGAAGGCGACCTGATAACCGTTCTCGATGGCCTGCAGCGCGGCGAGCGTGGCGACGATGGTTTTTCCGCTGCCGACATCGCCCTGCAGCAGGCGCTGCATCGGGTGCGGACGCGCCAGATCGTTGCTGATCTCGTGCCACACCCTCTTCTGCGCACCGGTGAGCGCGAACGGCAGATCCTGCAGCAGCGCATCGGTGAGCTTGCTGTGTGCACTGAGTTTTGGCGCGATGCGTCGACTGCGCTCGCGGTAATGCACACGCATGGAAAGTTGCTGCGCCAGCAATTCGTCGAACTTGATGCGCATCCAGGCGGGATGCGCTCTGGCGAGCAGGGCGTCCTCGTCGATGTTGGGCGGTGGCTGGTGCAGTAGCTTCACGCTGGCGGCGAATTCCGGCAGACGCAGACGTTGCCGGATGGGCTCCGGCAGCGTGTCGTCGAGTTCCACCTCGTTCAGCGCGGCATGGATGTATTTGGTGAGCGTGGCTTGCGGCAGCCCGGCGGTGGTCGGGTAGATAGGCGTGAGCGCCTGCTTCAGCGGCGTGGCTTCGCCCGCGCTGCGGCACTTGGGGTGCACCATCTCGTCGCCGAAAAATCCCATGCGCGGTTCGCCCAACGCGCGGATCTTTTTGCCGACGGCGAGCTGCTTCTGCTGGCTGGGATAAAAATTCAGGAAGCGCAGATACAGGATGCCGCTGTCGTCCTGCAACTGGCACACCAGGCTGCGGCGCGGGCGGAACATCACTTCGCTGTGGATGATCTCGCCTTCTACCTGTGCCGAAATACCGGGTGCGAGGTCGGCGATGCGCGTGATCTGCGTCTCGTCTTCATAGCGCAGCGGCAGGTGCAGCACAAGGTCGAACGGGGTCTGGATGCCGAGCTTGGCGAATTTGTTCTGCGTGGCGGCGGGGATCTTAAGCGGCGGCATCCTGGGCGAATGCGGACTGTCTACGATGGCAGAAGACCGGCCATGCTGGCGACGCGGTCGTCTGCGATGCGCAGCCGGTCGGCCAGCGTGTACAGAAATGCCTGCAGGAAGTGCAGTTGGCAGCGGTCGGAGAGCTTGTCGAGTTGGTCGGACATGATTTTCATGACGGTGATCTCGGTGTTGGCCGAGATGGTGGCGGAGCGCGGCATTTTCTTGCGGCTGACGTAGGCCATCTCGCCGATGCAATCGCCGCTGCTCAGCGTATTGAGCAGACGATTATGGCGCGTCACGTTGGCGCCGCCATCTACCAGGATATAAAAACAGTCGCCCATTTCGTCTTCGCGCACCAGCACGGTCTTGGCGGGCTGTTTCTGCCATTCGCCAATGCGCAACAGCTCCCACAGCTCGAGATCGGCGAAATCCTTGAACATTTCCAGTTTGCGCAATGCGATGAATTTCTCGCTCTCGTTGATCTCCAGGTCGCTTTTTTCGAAGTGGCCGAGTTCGGCCAGTTCATTGCCGAAATCGCGCCAAGTGGCAAAGCGCTCGGCGGGCACTTTTTGCATGGCACGCATGACGATGCGTTCCAGTTGCGGCGGCAGGTCGCTGCGCAGTTGGGTCGGCGGCGCCGGTTGCTCATTCAGGATCTGCTGGTACAGATGCGCGAGATTCTTCGGGGTGTAGGGAGAGCTTCCGGTGAGCAAACGATACATCACGACGCCCAGCGAATAGATGTCGGTCTGGTGCGAGACCTCGTCGCCGCGCACCTGTTCCGGCGACATATAGTTCGGCGAGCCGACGCTGCCGTGGGTCTGTTCGAGATCGAGGCGGATGGCCGCTCCCAGGTCGGCGATCTTGATCTCATTCGGCCTGTCCAGCAGCAGATTGGCGGGCTTGATGTCGCGATGGATGACGCCCTTGAACTGCGCATAGTTGAGCGCGCGGCAGCACTTGAACATGTATTCCACCACGCGGTCGAGCGGCAGCAAGTTGTCGCGATTGATGAATTTTTCCAGCGTGCCGCCGGAGACGTATTCCATCACGATGTAATTCGCTTCGTCGCTGAGCACCGCTTCGTAGGTCTTGATGATGTTCGGATGGATGAGCTTGCCCGCCAGCGCGGCTTCGTTCTCCAGTTGCTTGCGGTTCTGCCTGCCCAAACGCGGATCGTCGAGGAATTCCTGCTTGATCAACTTGATGGCGACCTCGCGGTCCTTGAACGGATCGTAAGCCAGATAGACCGAGCTGGTGCCGCCCTGCCCCAATTTCTTGATCAGGCGGTAAGTGCCGAGATAGTTCTTTTCACTCATGGGCACCTCTAATAATCCAAATTTCGTCGCAATACTGCGTTGCTCACAAAAAATTACTCCTTACATATTTTCATATATGCCGCGTCGCAATTTTTTGCTCGCGCCTTGTCTTGCTTAGAACTTTGAATTATTAGAGGCGCCCACATGGGAATGACGGTCCGGGGTGGCTGTTATTCTTGAATATATAACACGCCATCCGCTTCCACCAACGCACCGCGCGGCAGCGAGGCAACCCCCACGGCGGCCCGTGCCGGGTAGGGTTGGTGGAAATAGGTCGCCATGATCTCGTTCACCTTGGCGAAATGTGCAAGGTCGGTGAGGTAGATGTTCAATTTCACAACGTCGTCAAGGCTGCCTCCCGCCGCATCGGCGACGGCGCGCAGGTTCTGGAACACGCGGTGGATTTGCGCCTCGACGCCTTCAACCAGCGTCATGGTGTTGGGGTCGAGGCCGATCTGGCCGGAAAGATACACAGTGCTGTCCACGCGCACGGCCTGCGAATAGGTACCGATGGCGGCGGGGGCATCCGGGGTCTGGATCACGAATTTGTTGGACATGATGATCTCCTTGTAATTGTTCTAGTTGGCGAGTTTGGCGAAACGGTCGTCGGCCATCCTGAGCCGGTCTGCCATAACGCGCAAAAATGCCTGGTTGAAATGCAACTGGCAGTGGTCGGAAAGTCTTGCCAGTTGCTGCGGCATGATCCTCAGCACGGTGACTTCTGTTCCGGCGGTGACCGTGGCGGAGCGCGCCACAACCCTGCCGCTGATATATGCCATTTCGCCGAAGCAGTCATCGCTGCGGATCAGGTTGAGCAGGCGCCCGTTCTTGGTCACGCTCACGCTGCCGTTGATGATGATGTAGAAAGCATCGCCCATCTCATCCTCGCGCATGAGCACGGTCTGCGCCGGCTGCTTCTGCCAATCGCCCACGCGCAGTATCTCCCACAACTCGATATCGGTGAAGTCCTTGAATAATGACATCTCACGCAACGTGGTGAATTTCTCGGTCTGGTTGATATCGATCGTGTTTTGCTCGAAACGCCCGAGTGCGGCCAGATCGCTGCCGAAATCTTTCCAGTTCTGGTAGCGATCTTTCTTGTCCTTGTGCATGGCGAGCAGCACCACGCGTTCCAGTTGTGGCGGGATATCGGGACGCAGGCTGCGCGGCGGCGGCGGGGTGACATGCAGTATCTGCTGGCACAGGGCGGCCAGATTCGGAGCCTGATAGGGGGCATGCCCGGTGAGCAGACGGTACATCACCACGCCCAGCGAATAGATGTCGGTCTGGTGCGTCAGCACTTCGCCGCGCACTTGTTCCGGCGACATGTAACCGGGCGAGCCGATGTTGTTCACCTGGGTCTGTTCGATGTCCAGCAGCAGGGCCGCGCCCATGTCGGAAATCTTGATGTCGCCGTCCTCGGTGAGCAGCATGTTGGCGGGCTTGATGTCGCGGTGGATCACGCCGTTGAATTGTGCGTAGTTCAGTGCGCGGCAGCACTTGAATACGTATTCCACCACACGGTCGATGGGCAGCAGGTTGCTTGGTTCGGCATACTTGTCCAGCGTGCCGCCGTTGACATATTCCATCACGATGTAGCTGGTTTCGTCGCTGATCATGGCATCGTAGATCGCCACGATGTGCGGATGCGACAGCTTGCCCGCCAGTGAAGCCTCGTTGTCCAGCTGGCGCTGGTACAACTTGCCCATTCTGGGGTCGTTCAAAATTTCCTGCTTCAATACTTTGACCGCCACATCGCGCTTGGCGAAAGGGTCATAACCGAGATACACGGTACTGGTTGCACCTTGCCCGAGTTTCTTGGTGAGCAGGTATTTGCCTAGCGTAACAGGGAGTTTCATGTACCTTACCAGGGGAATAGCCGAAAGAACCGGGGGGAATTTACACCAACAAGCGCGGGGAGAACAGCGCAAAAGGATGTTGACGCCAATACTCGGGATATCCGGACCATTTCTTGTCTTGCGGCCGGTCTTGTTGAAGCGGCGGCTCGGGTTGTTGAAAGCACTGCTTTCGCCGATAATGCCGCGGCCTTGCCAGAGGCTCAAACCCATTACCGGATAAGCTCCATTGAACATTAAATTCCAACGCGCAGTCGACCATTGGGCCGGGATGCCGATTTGCTGGATTCTTTCTCTGCTCGAACGGGTCAGGCTCGTGTTTTTCGGCCAAGCCTCTGTCGCACAACCCAAACGCATACTGATCGTGCTGCTCTCGGAAATGGGCAGCCTGGTACTGGCGCAGCCGATGTTCGCCGATTTGCGCAAACGCTATCCCGATGCTTCGCTGCACATCCTGATGTTCGCCAAGAACCGCGAAGTACTCGACTTGCTGGGCGTGATGCCGCCGGAAAACGTGATTACCATCCGCGACAAGTCGCTGGGAGGTTTTGTGGCGGATACCTTGCGCGCGATCCTGGCGATGCGGCGTATCGGCTTCGATGTGGTGATCGACTGCGAGTTGTTCTCGCGCGTGAGCGCCATTTTCTCTTACTTGTCCGGCGCCGCGATTCATGTGGGCTTCCAGCCGCACACGCAGGAAGGCTTGTACCGCGGTTCGTTCATCAACCGTCCCGTGCTTTACAACCCCTACCGCCATTTGTCGCAGCAGTTCCTGACCATGGTCGCGGCCATAGCATCGGACAGCCGTCCCACGGCCAAGGCGCAGGCAGCAGAATTGTCCGCGCCGCCGTTGTTGAAATTCAACGAGGGCGAGTTGAAGCAGATCGAAAGCGTGTTGCATGCGGACTTCCCGGTGCTGCCAAACAAGAAACTGGTGCTGGTCTATCCGGGCGGCGGCATCCTGCCGATACGCGCATGGCCCGCGGAAAATTACAAACAGCTGTGCGTCACGCTGCTGAACGACGGTTATGTGGTGGCGGTGATCGGCCTCAGGGAAGACAAGCCGCTGGCGCAGGAAGTGGTGGCGCATTGCAATCACCCGAACTGCATAGACCTGACCGGCTACACCAAGTCGGTGCGGCATTTGCTGGCCATTTTCCATCGCGCTTCTTTGCTTATCACCAATGACGGCGGCCCCGGCCAATTTGCGGCGCTGACGCCGTTGCAGACGATGGTGTTCTTCGGTCCGGAGACGCCGGCGTTGTATAGCCCGCTGGCGCCCAACATTCACTGTCTCTATTCGGCGCTTTCCTGTTCCCCTTGCCTCACGGCCTATAACCACCGCAATTCGCCCTGCGACGGCGACAATCAGTGTCTGAAGCAGATCGGCACCGAACAAGTATTAGCCAAGGCGCGCGAATTGCTGCAAACGGAACACCGCGCATGAGTACGCTCCTCAACTTGCACCTTTCGCTGGCTTCCCTGTTCCGCCGGGTTTTCTCCAAACGTTTCCTGAAATTCGGCACGGTGGGTGCATCGGGTACGGTGGTCAATCTCGGCGTGTTGTACTGGGGGCAGGAGCATCTGTTCCGGGACATGCAGCCGATCCAGCTCAAGCTCAATGTGTCGCTGGCGCTGGCCATTTTCCTGGCCACGGTGAACAACTTTTTCTGGAACCGCCTGTGGACCTGGGTGGATCGCAAGCAACTCCATCACAAGTCGTGGCTGGTGCAATTCTGGCAGTACACGCTGGCGTGCGGGCTGAGCATCGCCTTGCAGATCGTGTTTACCAACCTGCTCGCGCCGCATTTCTTTTACCAGGTCGCCAACCTTATCGCCATCGGGGCGACCAGCGTGCTGAACTTTATACTCAACGATATCTGGACGTTTGGCCGGATGAAACTGGTGCGGCATGACGAGCCGCCTCACGGCGATTGACCATGAACCGGCGGCTGCGCGGTTTGCCTTTGCTCTGGTGTGTGCTGGCGCTGGTGCTCGCCGTGGCCACTTATTTCTACGGTCTCGACAGCCAGTACATACCCAAAAACGGCGACGAATACCCGTATGCGCATATCACGCGGCTGACTGCGGCGAGCGGACATCTGCTGCCGCTGCAATCCGAGCTCGATGGTATGCGCAATACCAAGCCGCCCTTGCTGTTCTGGCAGGGCATTGCTTCCACGCATTGGGGGCAGGACTGGGATTTGTGGCATCTGCGCTATCCCAGCGTGATCTACACGCTGCTCACCGCGCTGCTGGTTTTTCAGCTGGCGAAAAAACTGTCCGGGCAACTTGAGACCGGCTTTATTGCTGCCCTGACTTTCCTCGCTTTCTTCAGTACCTATCGTTACGGCAGGCCGTTCCTGGTCAATCCGCCCGAGGTGTTCTGGTTCTTCCTGCCCTTCTTTACGCTGCTGTATTGGCGTCCGTTCAGTTTTGAATCCAGGCTGATTGTTCCGCTGTTGCTGGGTGTCGAGATCGGCATCGGGTTGCTGTACAAATCCTTTGCCCTGCTGGCGCCTATCGGTCTGGTGTTGGTCTGGTGGTATTTGCACGAACGCCGTTACAACTGGCGCGAGTTTCTGGTGCAGGATTCCTTCAAACCGGTTCTGACCGGGATCGTGGCGCTGTCGCTGTTCGCGTTGTGGTTCGCGTTCGATCCCGATCCGCAAGCGGTCTGGCGCGAATTTGTGGTCGGCGAGAATGCGAGCAAGTTCGAGGCGCACGGCGGCAGCTATTGGACAAAACTGTTGTGGGGCGGCAGCAGCATCTGGGCGTTGATGCTGGGTTACCCCATGAACGCGGGCTTGCTGGCATTCCCGGTGGCGGCATTGTTCTTCGTGGCGTACCGGCGGCGTTATCAACTCGTCGCGACGGAAAAGATGCTGTGGATATGGATGGCCGTCCTGTTCATCGTGTTCGCTGTGCCCAGCCAGCGTTCCGCGCGGTATTTGCTGGAAGCGATGCCGGGTGTCGCCGTGCTGTGCGCGCTGAACTGGCAGCGCATCCCGCGCTGGGTATTTGCGCTCACGCTCGTCGCATCGGCAGCGGTGCTTGCACTGCTGACCTTTCTGGCGCGGAGCCTGCAACATGAAGTTGCAGGAATGTACAGCTGGGACTACTGGCTGCTGGCGGGAGTGGCGCTGGCGCTGACGCTGTTGGCACTGGTCAGTTCCAGGCTGACCCGCAGCCTGGTCAATGTGGTGGTGTTGCTCACTTTTCTTTTGCTGGCTGCCTTCCTGCGTCCGTTCGATGGCGCGCCAGGCACCTTCAGCGAAGCCGCCCGGCGCGATGTTCAAGGCAAGGATGTGTGGGTCTCGTGCAACTTCCGGGCGCATGATGAAGGCCATCGCTTCCTGCTTCCCAATGCACGGATGCATGGTTACGATGAGGGTTGGAACCTGAAGCCGGACGAACTGGCCGCGCGCTACAAGATATTTGCGCTGCAACTGCCGTTGAATGCCGAGGCTTGCACGGGCTGCCGCGTGATCGGGCAGAGACTGGACATCCGCGGACGGCATAGTCCGGAGGAATTGCAGGCGATGCTCAGGGGAGATGTGTTCCAGCATCTGTTCGTGAAGGAATTGCTGGTCGAATCACCGCACACGGATTTCAATGTGCCCGATGCAAACAAGGAAGGGTGCCGTTGATGGTGGATATTAAGCGCAAGATCACGCTAGTCATTGTGGCCCTGGCTTTCGGCTTTGGCCTGCACAAGGCATGGCAGCAGCCCAATCCGGGCTACGGCTTCCGCGTCCCTGTCATCAATCCGCCCGCAGCGCAGCCGGTCGCCGAACAAGCGCCTCCCGTGCGCAAGAATAGGCGGTATCGCCGCGATGAAGAACCGAATGTCGTGGCGGGTCGTTTCAACAGTCATTTCGCGTCATCCAGATTGCATGCCCAGGTGCATGCGTCATCCCTCATCGAACTGAAGGATGGGCGCATGAGGGCATTCTGGTTTTCCGGCAGCCGCGAAGGGGCGCCAGATGTGACCGTCAACACGGCGGTGTTCGATCCGCAAAGCGGCGAGTGGAGCGCCGAACAGGCCATCGCCAGCCGTTCGGGCACGCAGCGCGCCCTGCATCGCTATATCGCCAAACTGGGCAATCCGGTGGCGGGCCGTGCGGCGGATGGCACATTGCGCCTGTTTTATGTGGCGGTGTCGCTGGGCGGCTGGGCGGGCAGTTCCATCACGACAATGACATCGAACGACGAAGGCGCAACCTGGAACGCACCGCAACGATTGATCACTTCGCCTTTCATCAATATCAGCACGCTGGTCAAAGGCGCGCCATTTTTGTATGCCGACGGGACCATGGGGCTGCCGGTGTATCATGAGTTTGTCAGCAAGTTCGCCGAGATACTGCGTCTGGATGCGGCGGGCAAGGTGATCGACAAGCAGCGCTTGGCTCGCGGCGGACAGGGCACGCTGCAGCCGGTGGTGCTGGTGAGGAATCAGAACGAAGCTTTGGCGTTGACGCGCTATGCCGGCAAGGACAATCCGCATCTGGCGCGCAGCATTTTTACACGGGACGGCGGGCGGCACTGGGGCGCGGTGGAAAAATCATCCTTCCCCAATCCCGATGCCGCACTGTCGGGCACGGCGTTGCCGGATGGTCGCTTGCTGGCCGTGTTGAACCATCAGGAGGCAGGGCGTGACAGCTTGTCGCTGATGCTGTCGTCCGACGGCGGGCGCGACTGGAAGGAAATTCACCGGCTGGAAGAAATGCGCGTAGTGCGCGACAAGAATCTGGACGAGGCGCAGTGTCTGAATATAGTGCAGGGCTTGTTGCAGCATTCGGATGCGCGCCTGGCCAAGGCACCGGCGGCGACGCTGGACGAGTATGTCGATACAGCCAAAGCCAGGGTGCGCGCGGGGGGCGGCTGCGGTTTTGAATTCTCCTACCCGTATCTGATCCAGGCGAGCAACGGCGACTTTCATCTCAGTTACACCTGGAACCGGGTATTTATCAAACATATCACTTTCGACCAGGACTGGTTGGACCGGCGATTGAGGAAGGGCCCAGATGCAAATCAACACTGACCTGACCGGACTGCTCGGCATTTTGCTGGCCATTCTTGCGCTGCTGGTGCGCGTGCCGCGCGTGCGGGCGTTTCCGCCGCGTCAGAGAGCGGCAGTGCTGGCGGCGGCCATCGTGCTGGCATCGATTCCGTTGTGGGGCTTGTCGCTGTCCGGCTTCGTGCGCGGCATCACCGGCGATTTGAGCATCATGACATTGCTGGTGCTGGCGTTGGCCATGGCGCGCACCCTGTCCGGGTGTGAATTGATCGAAGAAGAGAATCGCCTGCGCATACTACGGGCAATTGCCATCGCCGCAGTCGTGCTCTATCCCTTCGCCCTGGGTTTTACCCTGTTCGACACCTACCGGCTGGGTTACGGCAACCTGTGGTTCATGCTGGCGTTGCTGGGCTTTACGCTGTGGTCGGTTTTGCGTTATTCGATGTTGCTGGCCTTGGTCATTGCGCTGGCGGTGGCTGCATGGAGCGTCGGCTGGTACGAATCGCCCAATCTCTGGGATTATCTGTTTGACCCGTGGCTGGCGATCTACGCGATTGTCGTGCAGGGGAAATATTGGTGGGCGCAAAGGAGAAAAATAAATGCCTAGTTTGAAACGCAGCGATTACCGCACGCTGACCTTGGCCGCCCTGGGCGGCACGCTGGAGTTTTACGACTTCATCATCTTCGTATTTTTCGCCGGGGTTATCGCGCAACTGTTCTTCCCGCCCGACATGCCCGAATGGCTGCGCCAGACGCAGACCTTTGGCATCTTCGCGGTCGGTTATCTCGCGCGTCCATTGGGCGGGATTGTGATGGCGCATTTCGGCGACCTGCTCGGGCGCAAGAAGATGTTCATGCTGAGCATCTTCCTGATGGCGATCCCGACGCTGGCCATCGGCCTGCTACCCACCTACGCCAGCATCGGCATCGCCGCGCCATTGTTGCTGCTCGCTCTGCGCGTGATGCAGGGCGCGGCCATAGGCGGCGAAGTGCCGGGCGCGTGGGTGTTCGTCTCCGAGCATGTGCCGCAGCGCCATGTCGGCTTCGCCTGCGGCACGCTCACCGCCGGACTCACCGGCGGTATTTTGCTGGGTTCGCTGGTGGCGACCGCCGTGAACCGTTCCTATGATCCCGCTGCCTTGCTGGCGGAGGGCTGGCGCCTGCCCTTCATCCTCGGCGGCGTGTTCGGCCTGGTGTCGGTGTGGCTGCGCCAGTACCTGCACGAGACCCCGGTGTTCAAGGAGATGCAATCGCGCCAGCAACTGGCGAACGAACTGCCGCTGAAGACCGTGGTGCGCGAACACCGCCCCGCCATCGTGCTTACCATGCTCATGACCTGGCTGCTCTCCGCCGCCGTGGTGGTGATGATCCTGATGACGCCGACGCTGATCCAGAAGCTGTACGGCATTTCCGCCGTGACTGCCTTGCAGGCCAACAGCGTCGCGACTTTGTTTTTGAGCGTAGGCTGCATCGTGTTCGGCGCACTGGCCGACCGCTTCGGCGCAGGCCGCGTGCTGGCGCTGGGCTGCATCGCGCTGGGCGCGACTTCGTGGTTGCTCTACCAGCGCCTGGGCGTCGCACCGGACGATATTTACTGGGCGTATGCGCTGTGCGGCTTCTTCGTCGGCGTGATCGGCGTGATTCCCAGCACGGCGGTGCAAGCCTTTCCGCCCGTGGTGCGCTTCTCCGGTCTGTCGTTTTCCTACAACGTCGCCTACGCCATCTTCGGCGGATTGACTCCGGTGCTGGTCAGCCGTCTGCTGCCGCTGGATGCGCTGGCGCCAGTGCACTATATGTTGGCGCTGTGTGTGGTGGGTGTGGGGTTGGGGGTTTATCTGCGACGGCAGGAGCAGGGAGCGGGGATGTGAGCGTCCGCGAGTGACGCCAAGCCGCCGAAGCCGGGGCGGAAGATCAACGCGCAACTAAAAGAGGCGGCGGCAGGAGGCAAAAGGCAAGACCCTGTGACCGCATTAGCCGACCAGAAAGACAAACCCCGCAGAAGCGGGGTTGTCGGTGGAAGTACTGAATTGGCTTAAGCCATACCAAGCATCGAAGCCGAGTCTTGTGTGCCTTTTCGACGATGCAGCTGGAAACCGATCAAACCGATTCCCAAAAGAAGCATGGCGTACGTTTCAGGCTCGGGGACAGGTGGAATGTTTGATGTAACACGGCCCAATAATTCCGCGCTCGCTGTTGCCCCCTCAAGTACGTGGAATTGATTTACCGTACTATAACCCCCCAGGGTGATATTGCCAAAACCCAGGAATTCCAACGTGTAGTTTATGCCACTCGAAGTGAATGTACTCGATGGGAATGTATTCTGGAATTGAATGATGTCAGCACTGGCATTTGGGTCTGACGTATTTGTTGTATTGATGAGTCCCAAATTGTAAAGGAAAGACCCATTAATACCTGAAGGTGTTGTGAAAGAAGCTGTAACGTTTAAACCAACACTATCGGCTTCGCCACCGAGTGTTACACCGTTGTAATACGAAAGTGTTCCAAAACTGAATACTTGCTCGGTTTGTGTATTGAAGGCGTTACCCGCAAAACTCAAGCTACTCGGTGGGGAGTAATATCCGACTCCCCAAGCGAAATTGGGTGTCCCCACTCCGCTTACAACCAGCCCCCCCGGCCCGGTGGGATTTACGAAAACACCGGAACTTGTTCCTGCAATCGGCGCCGCATATAGGCTTGTTGTGGCGATGAGCATAACGACTGCTGCAATAGCTGATGAATATATTCTTTTCAAGATTGTTCCCCTTTCGCTTACCTGTAAGTAAAACGGTTGTGAGAAATCCTCCCGAAGTGATCGTTCTCAAGCTGGTTTAACGGAGCCTTGAATAATCCGACACACCAGTCTTTACTAAAGGCAGAAACTCCACATCCATAAAAGCGGATGTAAAACTGACACCCAATAGCGACGACCGCTTTCAGGATACCCATATCAGAAAGTCGGGCATATTGTACTTAGGTACTACCAACGGCAGCGTATAAACCAAAGAGGCTGAGAATCTGGGATCTTGGTTTTTGCCTTGCTCGATGTGAATCCACCGACTTGCCATAAACCCGGAATCAATCGAGTCTGAACCTGAGGAGAGACCTCACCCCGCGTAAGGCGCACAACGTAGGGCATCAATAAGCGTAGCGCATTGCACCAAAGGTAGGCAATTCTCTAAGCTCTTGCGAGCTTGAGAAGTTGACACCGCCGTATGAATTTGTAATGCATTACCATCCGGCGCAATGTCCGTTGGTTATTGCGCCGGAGAATCCCGCGACAATCCCGGACAACTTCCCGTTGCCTGAGTGCTTGGCTTCTGTCAGATTTCTTCCTCGATATTAAGTGGGTCGCCAAACCAGGGTGACACTGCAATTGCGAAATTGATTGTACTTCCCTCCATATCCGCAATTATCCAATAGCCCCCCACGCCCAATACTTCAACCCACTTTTGCCAAACAGGGGCGACATTCTTATCGCCGGCAGCAAGTTTCTGTTGAACGGCTTCAAAGACTGTCTTATTTTCCTTTGCAAGATGCCGTATGTTTCCCAGTATTTCATCCACGTGCCCGCGTTCCGGCAGATACCCTCTGTCAGTACGAGGGATCTCTGATGAAACTCTGGCACTCGGCTTGTTTTCCAGAATGAACCGTGCCGCTGCAATCACCTCGTTTTTATTGTATTGAATCTTCATATGCCCCCCTATGAGATTGCTCCATCACTTCTTGGTCGGAATGATTTCGGGTAACGGAATCCCTGCGAAATTTCTTTATCATATACCGGGACATCTTATAGCAAATCCATGGGGCAGTTCGGCCATCGCCGGTGCTTCAACAGAGCAGGAATCGCGGGGTCTTGCCTTTTGCTCTTCTCAATGTAAATCACCTGCTGGCTATAACCCAGGTTATTGTTTGACACCCCATTCAAACGGCCAAACCCCCCTCAGTCACGGGTGCTTATCAGTCAGCACCACTTTATGCGACAATGCGCCCCCCAAAAGAGCGCCTGAAGGTGCCGGGCAGCAACTCACATATATAACAGGAAGTTTCTTTGGACAATCTCAAGCGATTAATCGCATCGGATATGGCGGCGGTGGATGCGGTGATCCGCGCCCGTCTGCATTCCGAAGTGGCCTTGGTCAACCAGGTCGGCGAATACATCATCAACAGCGGCGGCAAGCGGCTGCGTCCGGCGCTGGTGCTGCTTTCCGCGCAGGCTTTCGGCTATACCGGGAAGCACCATCACGACCTGGCGGCGGTGGTGGAGTTCATCCATACTGCCACTTTGCTGCATGACGATGTGGTGGATGAATCCGAGTTGCGCCGTGGGCGCGAGACGGCCAACGCCTTGTTCGGCAATGCCGCAAGCGTGCTGGTCGGCGATTTCCTGTATTCGCGCGCGTTCCAGATGATGGTGGACGTGGGCGAGATGCGCGTAATGCAGACGCTGGCCGATGCAACCAATGTCATCGCCGAGGGCGAGGTGTTGCAGTTGCTCAACTGCCACGATGCAAGCGTGGATATCCCCAACTACATGCGCGTCATCCATTGCAAGACCGCCAAGTTGTTCGAGGCGGCGATGCGCTTGGGGGCGATCATCTGCCAGGCCTCGGCTGCCGACGAAGAGGCGGTGTCGAAATATGGCATGCACCTCGGCACCGCGTTCCAGTTGATCGACGATGTGCTGGATTATTCCGCCGACGAAGCTCAAACCGGCAAGCATCTCGGCGACGATCTGGCCGAGGGCAAACCCACGCTGCCGCTGATTTACGCGATGCAGCACGGCACTGGTGAACAGGCGGCCGTGGTGCGTGGCGCGATCGAGCAGGGCGATGTGGGCAAATTTGCCCAAGTGCTGGAGATTATTCGAGATTCCGGCGCGCTGGAGTTCACGCGCCAGCAGGCTTTGCGTGAAGCGGACGCGGCTTGCGCATCGATTGCGTCGCTTGCCGATTCTAAATACAAGCAGTGTCTGTTAGAATTGGCTCACTTTGCCGCAACGCGGCAATTTTAATTTTACCGATTCGGGGTGTAGCTCAGCCTGGTAGAGTACTGCGTTCGGGACGCAGGAGTCGGAGGTTCGAATCCTCTCACCCCGACCAATTTCAGCCGCCTGTGTGCGGCGTTCTGTGGAGTAAGACGCATGAGTCGCTTACTTTTTCTGCTGGCGGTCCTGGCGGTCGTCTATCTGCTGATACGTTCCTTTCGCAGGCCGGCGCCCAGGCAGGATGCATCCGCCGCTCCGGTGGAAGAGATGGTGCGTTGTGCGAAGTGCGGTGTGCATCTGCCTAAAAGCGAAAGCATTCTGGCAGGCGGCAATTATTATTGCAGCGATGCGCATCGACGCGAGCATACCTCCAAGTAGGTACGATGCGGGATAAGCTGTCCCTCACCGGTTCTTTCCCCTTCTTGCAGACGGCTGCGCCGTTATCGCAAGAAAGCCGCTGGCGTTCAATCAGCTTCTTCAATGTCTACCGCCTGATCCTGGGCGGGGTGTTGCTGCTCATGGCGGCGGTCTTCGGCGGATCGATGTCGTTGAGTGCGGCGCATCAAGCGTGGTTCTTCTGGGTAAGTGTCGCCTACACTGTGCTGGTGCTGGTGTCTGTCATAGCGGTCAATCTGCGCAAGCCGCGGGCGGGGATGCAACTGGCTTTTCAGGTTTGCACCGACATTGTTGCAATCTCCCTGCTCACCTATTTCAGCGGCGGTGTCCAAAGCAATCTTGGCATGTTGATGCTGGTATCGCTGGCGCTGGCCGGGATGGTCAGTGGCGGGCGCATCACTCTGCTCTTTGCCGCACTTGCCAGCATTTCCATTTTGCTTCTGCACGGCTATGCGGTACTGACCGCCGATGCGACCGTGGCGCAGTTCTTCCAGGTGGGCATCCTCAGCATTTCCTATTTTGCGGTGGCCTGGCTGGCGCATGCCCTGTCCAAATACGCCCTCGCCAGCGAGAACCTGGCTTTTTTGCGCGGAGTGGATCTGTCCAACATGGCCGAGGCCAACCGCCTGATGATCCAGGATATGCCGGATGGCGTGCTGGTCGTGGACGAACGCGGCATGGTGCGCCAATCCAATCCCGGTGCGGAAAGATTGCTGGGGTTTACCTTTGCGGAGGGCGGCAAGTCCCAATTGTCCGAATGTTCCCCGCTGCTGGAAGCGTTGTTTGCCGCCTGGCGCCAGAACAAGGCGCTTGGCAACGAAGTGTTGCGGCTGCCGGGCACAACTCACCCGGTGCGAGTGCGATTTTTGCCGGTTCAGCGCGAAAGTTTCTGGGGGGCGGTGGTGGTGCTGGAGGATATGCAGCGGGTGCAGGAACAGGCGCAGCAGGTCAAACTGGCCGCGCTGGGGCGATTGACCGCGAACATCGCACATGAGGTGCGCAATCCATTATCGTCCATCAGCTATGCCACGGAATTGCTCAAGGAGCAGGAGCATGACGCTTCGCAGGCGCGCTTGTTTCAGATCATTCTGGACAACACGACGCGCCTGAACCGCATCATTCAGGATGTGATGCAGGTCAACCGCCGTGACCGCCTGCAGGCGGAGAATATCAATCTGGCGGCGTGCCTCGATGAGGTGCTTGAAAATCTGTGCCAGGTAGAGCAGCTGCCGCGAACCGTGTTCGAGTTGCGCGTCGATCCGGCAAGCAAAGCGCGATTCGACCGCGGGCATTTCGAGCAGGTGATGTGGAATCTGTGCCGCAACGCTTTACACTATAGTCAGCGCCTTTCAGGCAGCGTTCGCTTGTACACCACGACCGAAGACGGACGGACGGTGCTGGAAGTGGCAGACGACGGTACGGGTGTGCCAAGCGATGCGATGCAAAAGTTGTTTGAGCCGTTTTTTACCACAGACGAAGGCGGAACAGGGCTGGGGCTGTATATCGCGCGCGAGCTGTGCGAGGCGAACGGCGCAATGATCGAATACAAGCGCGCACCGGATGGTGGTGCGTGTTTCCGTATCCAGTTCGGGGGTAATGATGAGTCTTGAGGTGAAAGCCATTCCGCGCGTGCTGGTGGTGGATGATGAGGCGGATATTCTGGAGCTGCTGGAGCTGGCGCTGGTGCGCATGGGGCTGGAAGTGGCGCGCGCGAGCGGCGTAAAGCAGGCCAAACAGCTCCTCGATGCCGGGAAGTTCGATCTGTGCCTGACCGATATGCGCATGCCGGACGGGGACGGGCTGGAGGTGGTGCGCTATATTTCCGAACGCGGCATGGATGTGCCGGCGGCGGTGATTACCGCGCATGGCAATCTGGAAAATGCGGTTGCGGTTCTCAAGGCGGGCGCCTTCGACTACCTGTCCAAACCGGTGGCGTTGGATCAGTTGCGCACGCTGGTTAACTCGGTGCTCAGATTGCCCGCCGCCAGTTCTTGTGCAAAGACTGCGGAGGGTGAGGGCGCTCTGCTGGGTAATTCTCCGGCCATGGCGCAGGTGCGCGAATTGATCGGACGCGTGGCTCGCAGCCAGGCGCCGGTGCATATCAGCGGCGAATCCGGTAGCGGCAAGGAATTGGCTGCACGGCTGATCGTGGAAAAAAGCGCGCGGGGCGAACAACCCTTTATTGCGGTGAACTGCGGCGCGATCCCCGAAAACCTGATGGAAAGCGAGTTTTTCGGCTACCGCAAGGGTGCTTTTACCGGTGCGGATAAGGACAGGGAAGGGTTCTTTCATGCGGCGAATCAAGGCACCCTGTTGCTGGACGAGGTGGCAGATCTGCCACTGGCCATGCAGGTAAAATTGTTGCGCGCCATCCAGGAAAAGAAGGTACGCCGCGTCGGGGCGACGCAAGAGGAACCGGTGGACGTGCGTATCCTGAGCGCCACCCATCATGATCTGGCGAAATGCGTGCAACAAGGCACTTTTCGGCAAGACCTTTATTACCGCCTGAATGTCATTTCGCTGCTGATGCCTTCGTTGCGCGAGATGCGCGAGGATGTGCCGGAGATCGCCGACCAGATATTGAAACGGTTGCGCGGAAACTCGGGGGTCAAATTTTCTCCCCAGGCTTTGCAGGAGCTGGCGGCTTATGATTTTCCCGGCAATGTGCGCGAACTGGAAAACATCGTCGAACGTGCTTTCGCGCTGTGCATGGGCGGGGTCATTATGCCTGCGGATTTGCAATTGATGCCGGCCCAGTCCGCGCAAGGCGAATCCAGATCAGGCGGAACGGGCAAGTATCCGCTTACGGATTATCTCGACCGAATCGAGCGCGAGGCCATTCTGGAGGCGCTTCATCAGACGCATTTCAACCGTACTGCCGCCGCCAAGATACTGGGGGTGACTTTCCGTGCCTTGCGATACCGCATGGAACGCCTGTCCATCACCGACGAGGATAAAGCGGATTGAAACCCGACAGGTCAGGTTGGCTAAGCGGCGTTCGCCGCGTGGCATCCCCCAATCACGATGCGCGTCCTGCCCGTACGGACATCGACCTCTTGGTCATTCATGGCATCAGTCTGCCGCCCGGTGAATACGGCGGCGACGCCATCGAGCGGTTCTTCACCAACGTCCTGGATCATTCCGAGCACCCCTATTTTGAGCAGCTCAAGGGAGTCCGGGTGTCGTCCCATTTTCTGGTGAGGCGCGACGGGCAGATCGTCCAGTTCGTTCCCTGCGGCAAGCGGGCTTGGCATGCGGGCGCCTCGGCCTGGCGCGGACGCACGCGCTGCAACGACTTCTCCATCGGTATCGAGCTTGAAGGCAGCGATTTCGAACCCTACACCGAGCTCCAGTACTCGGTGCTGGCAAGATTGACCCGATGTCTCAAACGCGCTTATCCCATCCGCGACATCGCCGGACATTCCGACATCGCCCCTGAACGCAAGACCGATCCCGGCCCGTATTTCGAATGGGATAATTTCCTGCTTCGTCTCGCCTGAGCGGCGACGTCCCCTGTATTTTTCAATAACCCGCCACTGCTGTGGGACAAAAAAGATATAGGCCAAAATATATCTTGCATTAAAATGCTCATGCACTAGAATTAGTGAAAATTTGATGCCGAACCACTAGATGTAGTGGTTTTTTACTTTTTGCCGGGTTGGACGGATTGTGCCGAATTGACCCAAGTAAATAATAATAAAGGGGAGTTTTATGTTGCTTGCTTCTGATAGTGTTTCTTCTTCTGTTTCTCCCCTGCTTGCACATCAAAATCCCGAATCCGTCGCCTCCTCTATTAGTCTCCCGCTAGACCAGTACAAAGTGATCCGCCGCAACGGATCGGTGGTTCCGTTCGAGCCGAGCAAGATTTCCATTGCGGTGACCAAGGCTTTTATCGCCGTCAACGGCGGGCAGGGCGCTGCATCCGCGCGCGTGCGCGAGTTGGTAGAGCAATTGACCGCGAATGTGGTGAATGCACTGGTGCGCCGCCAGCCGCACGGAGGAACCCTGCATATCGAGGATATCCAGGACCAGGTCGAGCTGTCCCTGATGCGTTCCGGCGAGCACGACGTGGCGCGTTCTTATGTGCTGTATCGCGAGCAACGTACCCGCGAACGCAGCAAGGGCAAGAAAGCGACAGAAGCAGCACTGGTTCTGAATGTGAAAGTGGGCGGCAGCGTCCGTCCGCTGGATGTGGCCGAATTGGCCGGCCAGATCCAGGCGGCCTGCGCGGGACTGGGTTCCGCGGTCGATGCGGAGCAGGTTCTCAAGTTGACCCTGAAGGATCTGTACGATGGCGTTGCCATCGAAGAAGTGCGCAAATGCTCCATCCTGTCCGCGCGTACGCTGATCGAACATGACCCGGCTTACAGCTTTGTCACCGCCCGTCTGCTGTTGAACAACATCTTTTGCGAGATTCTGGGCGAAGAGGTGTTGCAGGCCGACATGGCGGCGCGTTATGTCGACTATTTCCCCAAGTACATCAAGCAGGGCATTGAAGCCGAGCTGCTGAACGAAGAACTGGGGCATTTCGACCTGGAGCGTTTGGCCAAGGCGCTGGATGCTAACCGCGACCAGCAGTTCAACTATCTCGGCCTGCAGACTCTGTATGACCGCTACTTCCTGCATATGGACGAGAAGCGCATCGAATTGCCGCAGGCGTTCTTCATGCGCGTGGCGATGGGCCTGAGCCTGAACGAGATTAATCGCGAAGAGCGTGCCATCGAGTTTTACCGTCTGCTGTCCAGTTTCGATTTCATGAGCTCCACGCCGACCCTGTTCAACTCGGGTACGCGCCGTTCGCAGCTGTCTTCCTGCTATCTGACCACGGTGGCGGACGACCTGGACGGCATCTATGAGGCATTGAAAGAGAACGCCCTGCTGTCCAAGTTCGCGGGCGGTCTGGGCAACGACTGGACCAATGTGCGCGCGCTGGGCAGCCACATCAAGGGTACCAACGGCAAATCTCAAGGCGTGGTGCCCTTCCTCAAGGTGGTGAACGACACCGCCGTGGCGGTGAATCAGGGTGGCAAGCGCAAGGGCGCGGTGTGTGCCTACCTGGAGACTTGGCACCTCGATATCGAGGAATTCCTGGAACTGCGCAAGAACACCGGCGATGACCGTCGCCGTACGCACGACATGAATACCTCGAACTGGATCCCCGACCTGTTCATGAAGCGCGTGATGGAGGGCGGCGAATGGACATTGTTTTCCCCGTCGAACTGTCCCGACCTGCACGACAAGTTTGGCACCGAATTCGAGAAGGCCTATACCGCCTACGAGGCCAAGGCGGCCAGCGGCGAGATCAAGCTGTTCAAGAAAGTTCCGGCGCAATCGCTGTGGCGCAAGATGCTGACCATGTTGTTCGAAACTGGACACCCCTGGATCACTTTCAAGGACCCGTGCAACATCCGCAGCCCGCAGCAGCATGTGGGCGTGGTGCACAGCTCCAACCTGTGTACCGAGATCACGCTGAATACGTCGGACAGCGAAATTGCGGTGTGCAACCTCGGCTCGGTCAATCTCGCGGCGCACCTGTTTCCCAAGGGGCACGCCAAGGCCGGACAGATCGATCACGACAAGCTGAAGCGCACCGTCAACACGGCCATGCGCATGCTGGATAACGTGATCGACATCAACTATTACGCAGTAACCAAGGCGCGCAACGCCAACCTGAAGCACCGTCCGGTTGGCCTCGGCATCATGGGTTTTCAGGATTGCCTGCACGAATTGCGCATTCCGTATTCGTCCCCAGCCGCGGTCGAGTTTGCCGACCGTTCCATGGAGGCGGTCTGCTATTACGCCTACTGGGCATCCAGCGAGCTGGCAGCAGAGCGCGGTCGTTATGCGACCTACCGTGGCAGCCTGTGGGATAAAGGCATTCTTCCCCAGGACAGCCTGAACCTGCTGCGCGAGCAGCGCGGCGGCTTCGTCGAGGTGGAGATGTCTGCCAGCCTGGATTGGGATGCCTTGCGGGCGCGCATCCAGCAGAACGGCATGCGCAACTCGAACTGCGTGGCGATCGCGCCGACGGCGACCATCTCCAACATTATCGGGGTGTCGCAGAGCATCGAACCGACCTACCAGAACCTGTTCGTGAAATCGAACCTGTCCGGCGAGTTCACCGTGATCAACGAGCATCTGGTGAACGACCTGAAAGCACTGGGCCTGTGGGATGAGGTGATGATTGCCGACCTCAAATATTTCGACGGCAGCCTGTCCAAGATCGACCGCATTCCGGCCGAGCTGCGCGAACTGTATGCGACCGCCTTCGAAGTCGAGCCGACCTGGCTGATCGAAGCCGCATCGCGCCGCCAGAAGTGGATAGACCAGTCGCAATCGCTGAACATCTATATGGCTGGCGTTTCGGGCCGCAAGCTGGACGATACCTACAAGCTGGCGTGGCTGCGCGGCCTGAAGACCACCTACTACCTGCGTTCGATGGGCGCGACCTCGGCCGAGAAGTCCACCTCGCGCGCCGGTTCGCTGAACTCGGTTTCCAGCGACGCGGGTGCTGGGGGCTTGTCTACGGCTCCGGCGGCGGAAGAAACGAAGTTCTGTTCTATTGACAACCCCGAATGCGAGGCTTGCCAGTAGGCAAGCCGAACATCGGGGTTGCGGTGAAGGTTCATATGTGCAAAGCGCATGTGAAGCCCGCGAGAGCGGGCGGCCGGAACCACAATCCGGAGTGCGAAGCCTGCCAGTAAGAATGTATGTTCGCCGCATCGTGCGACGGATACAAAGTAGCAAAGGACCGATATGCTGAATTTTGACGAAGAAATGACACCATCCGCCCAAGCGGGCTTGCGTATGGCAACAATGGATATGGGCGCCGCAGTGGCCGACAAAAAGACCGAAAAGGATAACGCGGTCGCCCCGAAAACCTTTGGACGCATCAAGGTTGAAGACAAGCGCATCATCAACAGCAGCTGCGATGTGAACCAGCTGGTGCCGTTCAAGTACAAATGGGCGTGGGAGAAGTACCTTGCTGGCAACGCCAACCACTGGATGCCGCAAGAGATCAATATGTCGGCCGACATCGCCCTGTGGAAGAACCCGAACGGTCTGACCGAGGACGAGCGCCGCATCGTGATGCGCAATCTGGGCTTCTTCAGCACTGCCGACAGCCTGGCTGCCAACAACATCGTGCTGGGCACCTATCGCCACATCACCGCGCCGGAATGCCGTCAGTACCTGCTGCGCCAGGCTTACGACGAGGGCATCCATACCCATTCCTACCAGTACATCGTCGAGTCGCTGGGCATGGATGAGGGTGAAGTCTTCAATATGTACCACGAGGTCCAGTCGATCCGCGACAAGGACGAGTTCCTGCTACCGTTCATCGACACGCTGACCAATCCCGCATTCAAGACCGGCACGCCGGAAAACGACCAGAAACTGCTGCGCAGCCTGATCGTGTTCGCCTGCATCATGGAAGGCATGTTCTTCTATGTCGGCTTCGTGCAGATCCTGGCCATGGGTCGCCAGAACAAGATGACCGGCGCTGCCGAACAGTTCCAGTACATCCTGCGCGACGAGTCGCTGCACCTGAATTTCGGCGTCGATATGGCCAACCAGATCAAGATGGAGAACCCCCACCTGTGGACGCCCGAGTTCAAGGCCGAGCTTTCCGGCCTGTTCCGCAAGGCGGCCGAGCTGGAGTCGGCCTATGCCGACGACACCATGCCGCGCGGTATCCTGGGCCTGAACGCTGCCATGTTCAAGGAGTACATGCGCTTCATCGCGAACCGCCGCTGCCAGCAGATCGGCCTCGACGTGATTTTCCCGGGAGCGACCAACCCGTTCCCGTGGATGTCGGAGATGATCGATCTGAAGAAGGAGAAGAACTTCTTCGAGACCCGCGTGACCGAATATCAGACCGGCGGGGCCTTGTCCTGGGATTGATCCATACCGACCTTGCGGGCGGTAAGCCTGATAGAACGCTCCCCCAGAGGGAGCGTTTTTATTTCCGGGCCTCGCGAAGGATAGGGTGAGTTCGGTGTCGCTGAATAATTTTCGGGAGGAAAATTGTTTAAGCGGTCTCTGAAAAAATGTTCTGTAAGCGCGCGCGAGTGAGTGATCTAAAATTTTTTTGCGGCGACATAACAAAAAAATGCAAAAAACTCAATTTATATATTGACAGCAAACATATTTAAGATAAAGTTGCAACCGCAAGATGTAGTAAATAATTTCCAAGCCAAACACTAGCTGTAGTGTTCAAAAAGGCAAAAAAGGCAGATTTAAGGGGACTTCGCTTGCGCGAACTTGAAGCTCGAGATTTAACTTACATGGCGCCGATGGCGCAAATCAAAAGCGAGATTCTTTCTCAGGGGTTCCCCTCCCTCCAAATTTCCAGGCCTCCTGCAGCTTCATCAAGCTGGCTTGAACAACCCTCTTCATTGTTTATCGGTTCCACAAATGACTATGAGATATAGGCGCTTTGGGGTTCCAGATGCAGATTCAATCCAAATCGGAATATTTTCGGGGCAAGGCAATGCGCCTCTGCTGGGGAATGGCGCGAGGAACGCGACTTTCGTGAAGCGATCCTTCGCTTGCCAGACGGGCGCTGCTTTTTTTTGAGGCGGTATTTTTCAAAGGCTGCTCCGGCAGCCTTTGATGCAAGGGCTTCGGACACGCCGCTTTGCGGAGTGCCGGGGGTGTAGTAGTTGTCTAGTTGTAGATGTTTTTTGTTAACTTTCACCACTAATGGAGGTCGAAATGGTCGCAGCAAAGAAAGCTAAACCAGCAGCAAAAAAGGCGGCTGCAAAGAAGCCCGCAGCCAAAAAAGTAGCAGCAAAGAAACCGGCAGCTAAAAAAGTAGCAGCAAAGAAACCCGCTGCGAAGAAGGCAGTTGCCAAGAAGAAACCAGCAGCCAAGAAAGCAGCAGCAAAGAAACCCGCTGCCAAAAAGGCTGTAGCCAAGAAACCGGCAGCCAAGAAGGCCGCAAAAAAGCCGGCAGCTAAAAAAGCAGCAAAGAAACCCGCTGCCAAAAAGGCTGTAGCCAAGAAACCAGCGGCAAAAAAAGCGGCTGCCAAAAAGCCAGCAGCAAAAAAAGCGGTAGCCAAGAAGCCCGCAGTAGCAGCTAAGCCCGTTGCAGCTCCGGCCGCGACGTCAATGGCTCCTTCTGCACCGGCTCCTGTGCGCCCGGCTGCGACTTGGCCTTTCCCCACACCTGGTATCAGCAAGCCGAATTAATGTGGTGTGAGGCTGTGAAGGCAGCCCCGAACAGGCTGTAAGGCAGGGGCTGATTCACGGTTGTCGGAGAGCGAGCCGGACAGACCAATTTTCGCGCCTGAAAAAGGTGCGCGGGTCTTTGTCCCCTCTAAGAAACGTTTGGTATTTTTTGCTTGGCGTATCGTAGTTGGTCTGCGTTGTGCAAGGCTCGCACCGCTTTCTGACGACAAGTTTCGAGATTTTTTGCCACGGTTGAGTGGAGGGGGTCGTATCCTCTATCAATTCAGGTGGCAGACAAATATCCAAATCACTGGAGGGGTTCTGATCCCCCTGAAAAAAGTGAACCTGTTTTTCTGTTGATTTTCAGTACCAAACAATCCATTCAGGCCAGTTTCACGTTGTATAGCGTGATGGGCGAGTCGCTGTTCTTGTCGAAAGCGATTCCCGTCTCAACGCCGGCACGGGCAATGTCTGCGGCATTCTCTTCGCACGCAAAGGCTTGATGCATGGCGCCCAGAGCGAATTCATGCCCGGAACCTATGGCCCAGTACTGCGTGTATTCGAAAACCTCGCGCATGGAATAGATGGCGAAAATACCGCTGGAATTGGCAATCAGCGCAGTGATTTGGCTCGACTCGTAAGGGTCTTCCTCGTCTTCCTTGGGGTTCAGGAAGCATTCTTCCTTGAGGATGGGGTGCAGTTTGCGGAACGTTTCAAAAATCGCTTCCTTGCTGTTAAGCTTCACGTCCGGTGTCTTGGCGAGCAGGCTGGACAGCACCAGATGATGTGCCGCGCTACCGCAAACCCCAACAAAGCTGTCGCCAATGCGCAGAATTTTGTCGTGCGAAGCGTCTTGTGCGGCATGCAAACGGGTATTGCCGAAGGTGGTCAAGGTATCGGCCGCGATGGCGGCATAACCGTTTTTTCTGACAGCGACGATGGTGGTCATGTGAAATATTCCGTATTAGTTCGAGCACGATTTTATCACTGATGCTGTATAGCTCCCCCTTGCCTTATCAAGCCGACGCAAGTGCCTACTTCGCGGCAATCCGCGATCTGCCGTGGGCTGCATGGCTGGATAGCGGCGGCAGAGGGCGTTTTGACATCCTCGTGGCGCAGCCCGCAGTCACTTTGACCACGCAAGGCGAGAATACCGAAGTACGCGACTCCACCGGAGTGAGTCTTTCATCAGAAGACCCTTTTGAACTCATCAGAAGGCAGTTGGGAGAGAAAATCGCGCCCATGCCGGGAATTCCGTTTGCCGGCGGGGCGCTGGGATACTGGGGTTACGACCTTGCGCGCCGTTACCACCGCATTCCGGATAATGCGCCGGATGCAAAATATCAGCCGGAAATGGCGGTCGGCATTTACGACTGGGCAATTGTTCTGGATCATCAGGAGTTGAGCGCAAGGCTGGTATCGCGCAATCGTTATGAAGAAACCGCGCATGTCCTGCCGCAAATACTGGCGAAGCTGGAGTTGGCTGATTCTACCTGCAACAAGCTGGAAACATCCCCTTTCACCGTGCAGGGAAAAATAGAGTCCAATTTCAGTACGACCTCGTACCGAAATGCGTTCGATGCGGTGAAAAAATACCTGCTAGAAGGTGACTGCTATCAGGTCAATCTTGCCCAATGTTTTACGGCACAAGCATCCGGCGATTCCTTCGCGGCGTACCTGGAACTGCGACGCCTGAGCCCGGCGCCGTACTCCGCCTTCCTCGACTGGCCGCAAACCCGGATTCTGTGCGCTTCGCCGGAACGCTTCCTGCAGGTGCAGCAGGGCCAGGTGGAAACCAAACCGATCAAGGGCACGCGCGCCCGCAATGACGATGCTGCAATAGATTTGCAGCTTGTGGCTGAGTTGGCTCAGCACCCCAAGGATCGGGCCGAAAACCTGATGATCGTGGATCTGCTGCGCAACGATCTGGGCAAAAGCTGCGAACCCGGTTCGGTGTGCGTGCCCAAGCTGTTTGATGTGGAAAGCTTTTCCAATGTCCATCACCTTGTCAGCACGGTTGAGGGAAAGCTGAAAAGCGGGCGCGATGCGCTGGATGTGTTTCGGGACTGCTTTCCGGGAGGCTCCATTACCGGCGCACCCAAACAGCGCGCGATCGAGATCATCGAACAGCTGGAACCGAACCGGCGCGGCGTGTACTGCGGCGTAATCGGCTACATCGGGCATGACGGAAACATGGACAGCAACATCGCCATCCGCACGCTGGAATATTCAGGAAACCAGATACGATTCTGCGCAGGCGGCGGCATTGTTGCCGATTCGCAATGCGATGCCGAGTATCAGGAAACGCTGGACAAGGCGACCGCCATGCTGGAATTGCTACAGCGATTTGGCGGGAAACTCGGCTAGCGCTTCAGTTTCTCCCCGACCCTGGCCTGAAATCGTTCCTTGTTGACGATGACGCGCTCGTGCATTCCTTTGGAGATGAGCTCCACGCCGTCGTGCGCCTCGACCTGAAACACGAGCCGCCTGCCGTCCACTTCCATCAGCTCAACATTCGCGGTGACTTCCAGCCCGGGCGGTGTGGCAGCCTGATGGGTCACGTTGATGTGCGTGCCCAGCGTCTGCTCGGACGGCCAGTCGATGTGCGGGTTGATGCACTTGATGCATGCCCATTCCAGGAACCCGACCAGAAAACCGGTGGCGAAAACTTCGGGCATCGCAAGGAATTCCTCGGCTTCCGGGTACAGGGACGGAACGGTTTTTGAGGACGGCACTACGAATTTGTGCTCGTACTTGAGGCCGGGTTTCAGTGTGTCTTTCATTTTGTCCTCCCGTCCGAATTCAAGCCGGGATATTTTTAACCCGGGTGATGCGTATCACTTCCTGTATCCGGCGCAGGCCGCGCATGACGCCGGCAAGGTGCTGGCGGCTGTTCACTTGCAGCGTGAAATACAGGGCGGTGTATTCACCTTCGCTGGTGAAGTGCACATTTTCAATGTTGGACTCGGCATCGGCGATGGAGGCCGCGACTTTGGCCAGTACGCCGCGCTGGTTGGCGACGATGAGCTTGATGCTGACTTCGAACAGCTTGTTGATGCTCTTGTCCCACACCACGTCCATCCACTCTTCACTGCCGCCGCGGCCTTTGCGCAGCGAAGGACAATCGTGCGTGTGGACGATGAGTCCCTGCCCGCTCTTGATCACGCCGATGATGGGATCGCCGGGAATGGGGCGGCAGCACTTTGCGTACTGCACGGCCATGCCCTCGGTGCCGAGCAGCGTGATGATGCCGCTGCCGGAGCCCGGTTCAACCCGGCTATTTTCACCCGTGCTCATCTTGGCCAGTTGTCGGGCGATGACCATGTTCAGGCGGCGTCCCAACCCGATGTCGGCAAAAATTTCCTGCCGCGATTTTGCGCTGCTTTCATTCAGGACGCGCTCCCAGCACAAGTCGGGAATGTCCATCAGCTTGATGCCAAGCGAGTTGAGGGCTTGAGCAAGCAAGCGTTCGCCAAGCTTGGCCGATTCTTCCAGATGCATGGTCTTGAGCGCATGCCGTATCTCGCCGCGCGCCTTGCTGGTCACGACATAACTCAGCCAGGCCGGATTCGGGTGGGCGAGCGGTGCGGTAATAATTTCGACGCGGTCGCCATTGTGCAGCTCGGTGCGCAATGGAACGAGTTCGGCATTCAACTTGGCGGCAACACAGCGGTTGCCGATATCGGTGTGCACGCTGTAGGCGAAATCGACTGCAGTGGCACCCCGCGGCAACGCATAGATTTTGCCCTTGGGCGAGAACACATAGACCTCGTCGGGGAACAGGTCGATTTTCAAATGCTCGAGGAACTCAACCGAATCGCCGCTTTGCGCGAGGCTTTCCAGCAGGCTTTGCAGCCATTGGTGCGTCTTCTGGTGCAGGTCGTTGATCTCCGCCTCGGATGATTTGTACAGCCAGTGCGAAGCCACGCCGCTTTCTGCCAGCTTGTCCATCTCGTGGGTGCGTATCTGTACTTCGATGGGTGTCCCGAACGGGCCGAACAGTGCGGTATGCAGCGATTGATAGCCGTTCGCCTTGGGGATCGCAATGTAATCCTTGAACCTGCCGGGGAACGGTTTGTACAGGCTATGCAGCACGCCAAGCGAGAGATAGCACGAAGGAATATCGTCGACAAGAACACGGAAACCGTAAATATCCAGAACCTGCGCGAAAGCCAGCGATTTGGATTGCATCTTCAGGTAAATGCCATACAAATGCTTCTCGCGACCGCGCACTTCGGCCTTGATGCAATTCTCTTCCAGGCGCTTGCGAATCGCTTCCAGTATCTTGCTCACCACTTCGCGCCGGTTGCCGCGCGCAACTTTCAAGGCTTTGGATAGCACCGAATAGCGGTTCGGATGCAGGTATTTGAAACTCAGGTCTTCCAGTTCCTGATAGACGTTGTTGAGGCCGAGACGGTTGGCGATGGGCGCGTAGATATCCATGGTTTCGCGTGCGATGCGGCGGCTTTTTTCCCTGGAGACCGAATTCAGGGTGCGCATGTTGTGCAGGCGGTCGGCGAGCTTGATGAGTATGACGCGCACATCGCGCGCCATCGCCATCAGCATCTTGCGGAAGTTTTCCGCCTGCGCGTCCTGCAGCGTCTCGAACTTAAGTTTGTCCAGTTTGCTCAGGCCGTCCACCAATTCGGCAACCGAATTGCCGTAGAGTTCTGAGATCTGCTCGATGCTGATGCTGGTGTCTTCGGCGACGTCGTGCAACAAAGCGGCCGTGATGGCCTGCGCGTCAAGGTGCAGCGTGGTCAGGATGCGTGCTACGGCGATGGGGTGGGTGATGTAGGGCTCGCCCGATTGGCGCAATTGACCCTGGTGAGCGGTGCTGCTGAAGGCGAGCGCAGACTCGATCTGCGCCACATCCTTGGGCTTCAGATAGGCGGATACCTCTTGAATGAGCGTTTCGGCATCGGTTTGCGGCATGGGAACATGTGGCAGTATTGCCGCCGGAAAACCCGGCGGCGTGCGCTCAGGCCATGCCGCGGTTCAGGATTTCGATGCCGACCTTGCCTTCGCTGATCTCGCGCAGCGCGACAACGGTGGCCTTGTCCTTGGTGTTCTCGACCAGATAACCGGCGCCGTTCGCCAGTTGGCGCGCGCGGTACGCAGCGGCCAGGGTCAGCTCAAAACGATTCGGGATGTACTTCATGCAATCTTCGACGGTAATACGTGCCATGGTGTGCTCCTATTTCTGCAATTGATTAATGAGGGTTGCGTGACGTGACAACTGGCTGTCGCGGCGCAGGCCGATGGCAATGACCACCGCATCGAGCTGCCGCAAAGCCTCGTCCAGCTTGTCGTTGATAATAACATAGTCGAACTCGGCGACATGGGAGATGTCCTCCTGGGCGGCGTGCAGGCGTCGGGCGATGATCTCGGCGCTGTCCTGACCGCGGCCCTTCAGGCGTGTTTCAAGCGCGGATAGCGAGGGCGGCAGGATGAAAATGGAAATGGCGTGCGGCATCAGTTTGCGCACCTGCGCGGCACCCTGCCAGTCGATTTCCAGCAGAATATCGTGGCCACCGGCGAGTTGTTTTTCAATCCACGGCTGCGACGTGCCGTAAAAATTGCCGTAAACCTCCGCACTTTCGAGGAAATCGCCGTTTTGGGCCATCTCCAGGAATTTGTCCCGGCTGACAAAGTGGTATTCCTTGCCGTCCGTCTCGCCCGGACGCGGTGCGCGGGTGGTGTAGGAAATGGACAGGGCGATCTGTTGGTTGCTTTTGAGCAGCGCGCTGACCAGGCTGGTCTTGCCCGCGCCTGAAGGGGCGCTGATGATGAAAAGATTGCCGGACATGATGATTTCCTTATTCGATGTTTTGGACCTGCTCGCGCATTTGTTCAATGAGGATCTTCATTTCCATCGCGGTGCGTGAGACTTCCGTATCCACGGATTTGGAGCCCAGGGTATTGGCCTCGCGGTGCAACTCCTGCATCAGGAAATCCAGCCGCTTGCCGACCGCGCCGCCTTTGTTCAACACGCGTTCCACTTCGGTCAGATGGGTATGCAAGCGCGATAGCTCTTCGTCCACGTCGACCTTGCTCGCGAACAACGTGATCTCCTGGCGCACGCGCTCGTCGTCCTCGCTGCTGAGCGCTTCAAACAGGCGGGTGCGCAATTTGGCTTCATACGCGGCGATGGCGCCGGGGATGCGCGGCGCTACGGCTATGCGCAATGCCTCGATCTGGGTCACGCGTTCCAGCAGGAAGGTTTTGAGCTTTTCACCTTCGCGCTGGCGGGCGGCGGCAAAGTCCTTTAATGCCTGCTGCAACAAGGCTTGCAGGGTGGCATGCAGGGTTTCGGAAGAGAGGGACGGGCTTTCCAGCACGCCGTTCCAGCGCAGCACGTCGGCTATGGAAAGCACTCGTGCGTCGGGCAGCATCTCGCGCACCTGGGTGCTCCATACGGATAGCTGCTGCACCATGGACTGGTTAAGGCGGGCCGGTTCCTGTGCGGATTGGCGCGTGGCAAGGTTGATGCGGCATTCCACCTTGCCCCGGCTCATTTGCGCCGAAATGGCTTCGCGCAACAGCGGTTCCTGGTTGCGCAATTCATCGGGCATGCGCAGTTGCAGGTCGAGGTAGCGGCTGTTGACCGAGCGCAGGTCCAGCGAGAGCGAACTGGTCTCCAGTTCGGCTGCGACGGAGGCAAAGCCGGTCATGCTGTAGATCATGGTGAACTCCAGGGAAAAGAAAAAATATCAACTGAACGCGGCGCATTATATTACGATTGAGCACCGCTTCCGTTCGCGAACGGAACAAACAATAATAAGCCCAGGGAAATATGAGGTTTACCGTCCATCAGGCCAGCAAAATAGGGGGCCGCAAATACAATCAGGATCGCGTCGGATACGCCTATACCAACGAGGCGTTGCTGCTGGTATTGGCCGACGGCATGGGCGGGCATTTGCACGGGGAAGTCGCCGCGCAAATCGCCGTTCACTCTTTCATGCGTGCGTTCGGTCGTCTCGAAGGGATGCACGTGAAGGAGCCGGAAGTATTCCTGCGCGCCACGATGCGCGCCGGGCACGATGCCATTTTTGCCTATGCGCGCGAACAGCAGCTGGGCGGGAGTCCCGGCACCACCTGTGTGGCGGCCCTGGTGCAGGAGGGGCAGATATGGTGGGCGCATGCGGGCGATTCGCGTTTCTACCTGCTGCGCGGCGATGCAGTGGCTGATGCGACGCATGATCATTCCGTGGTTCAGCAATGGGCGGACTGGGGCATCATTACTCCCGAAGAAATGAAGACACATCCCGACCGCAACAAGATCACCAACTGCCTGGGCGGGGTGGAAGACATGTTTTATGTCGACGTTTCGCATCCGATGTCAGTGCAACCCGGCGATACGCTGCTGTTGTGCAGCGACGGATTCTGGAGTCCGCTGGAAGACGGGGAGCTGGCGAAGCTGTCTTCCGCGCCGGTTTTGCCGGACAAGCTGGACGAGTTGATCGCCCTGGCGTTGAAACGCGACTCGATACGCGCCGACAACACGACCGCCGTAGTCGCGCGCATTGGCGAGTCTGAAGAAGAACACGCTGCCGAAGCACCGGTATGCGTCATGCTGGACGAACACCCCGCCCCCGAGAATTTCTGAGCAAGTCCGCTATAATCCGCGCCGTTTTCCACTATTTCCGAGGTTCCCGTTATGCGTCCCAGTAAGCGTAAGCCCGACCAGCTCCGTGCTATCCGTATCACCCGCCATTACACGAAACATGCCGAAGGCGCCGTGCTCATCGAGTGCGGCGACACCAAAGTCATCTGCACCGCCAGCGTGGAAGAGCGCGTGCCGCCGCACAAGAAAGGCAGCGGCGAGGGCTGGGTGACGGCCGAATACGGCATGCTGCCGCGTTCCACCGGCGAACGTATGAGCCGTGAGGCGGCCAAGGGCAAACAATCAGGCCGCACACAGGAAATTCAAAGATTGATTGGCCGCAGCCTGCGCGCCGTGGTCGACTTGAAAAAGCTCGGCGAGCGCACCGTCACGCTGGACTGCGACGTGATCCAGGCCGATGGTGGTACGCGTACCGCAAGCATCACCGGAGCGTTCGTTGCGCTGCACGATGCGGTGTCCGCGCTCATGCAAAAAGGCCTGGTCAAGGAGAATCCGCTCAAGGATGCCGTTGCCGCCATTTCGGTCGGCATCTATCAGGGCACTCCCGTGCTTGATTTGGATTACCTCGAAGACTCCGACTGCGACACCGACATGAACGTGGTGATGCTGGGCAGCGGGCATTTCGTCGAAGTGCAGGGCACGGCCGAAGGCCATCCCTTCTCGCGCGAAGAGATGGATACGCTGCTGGAGCTGGCCAAGCATGGCATCACGCAACTTACCGAGATGCAGCGCAAGGCATTGGCGCAATGAACAAGCTGGTCATCGCCTCCAACAACCCCGGCAAGCTGCGTGAGTTCGAGAAGATGCTGGCGCCGCTCGGCATCGAAGTGCTGACCCAATCGCAACTCGGCATCTCCGAAGCCGAAGAACCGCACTGCACCTTCGTGGAGAACGCGCTGGCCAAGGCGCGCCACGTTAGCCGCGAGAGCGGATTGCCCGCGCTGGCGGATGATTCCGGCATCTGCGTCGAAGCATTAGGTGGTGCGCCGGGCGTGATCTCGGCACGCTATGCGGGTGACAATCCCAAGTCGGACCGGCGCAACAACGACAAATTGCTGCAGGACATGCAGGGCGTGACCGACCGCCGCGCACACTATTACTGCGTGCTGGTGCTGGTGCGCCACGCCGACGATCCGCAGCCCATCATCGCCGAAGGCGAGTGGTGGGGCGAGATCGCGCACGAAGAGCGCGGTGATGGCGGCTTTGGTTACGACCCGATGTTCTGGCTGCCCGACTTGGACAAGATGAGCTCCGAGTTGACGCATGACGAAAAACACGCGATCAGTCACAGGGGCAAGGCAATGAAGGTGTTGCTGGAAAAACTGAAGCTGAAGCACTAGGGCGCAACACTGGCGATGTCCACCCATCCCCTGCAACCTGTCGGTCTCAAAGCACAGGCGGTGAATTTCCAGGCCCTGCCGCCACTCTCGCTGTACATCCATATTCCCTGGTGCGTGCGCAAATGCCCTTATTGCGATTTCAATTCGCATGAAGCGCGCGGCGGGATTCCGGAAAAAGAATACGTTGCGGCACTGGTGCGCGACCTTGAGCTGGCGCTGCCGCAGATTTGGGGGCGCAAGGTTTATACCGTATTTTTCGGCGGCGGCACGCCCAGCCTGCTGAGTGGCGCAGCGGTCGAGGAGATACTGCGCCAGGTGCGCTTGTTGTTGCCCCTCGATCTCAATGCCGAAATCACGCTGGAGGCCAATCCCGGCACGGTGGAGGCGGACAAGTTCGCGCAGTTCAGGAATGCCGGGGTCAACCGGCTGTCGCTGGGCATCCAGAGTTTCAACGACACGCACCTGCAGGCGCTGGGGCGCATCCATTCAAGTGCGGAAGCGAAACAGGCCATCGCCATCGCGCAACAACACTTCGATAACATCAACCTCGATCTGATGTATGCGCTGCCGCAGCAGACGCTGGAACAGGCATTGCAGGATGTACAGACCGCGCTGCAATTCAAACCGCAGCACCTGTCCTGTTACCACCTGACGCTGGAGCCGAACACGCTGTTCGCGCACCAGCCGCCGCAAGTGCCCGACGACGACGCGAGCAGCGAGATGCAGCAGCGCATCGAGGAATTGCTGGTTGCACACGGCTACGAGCATTACGAGACTTCCGCTTTTGCGCAGCCGAAGAAACGGTCGCGCCACAATCTCAATTACTGGCAGTTCGGCGATTACCTCGGCATTGGCGCGGGTGCGCACAGCAAGCTGAGTTTCCACGACAAGGTAGTGCGGCAGGCGCGCCCCAAGCAACCGCAGGCCTACATGGAGAGTGTCGCGCAGGGCTTGAGGGAGGAACAGGTGTTGAGCAAGGACGACCTGACCTTTGAATTCATGATGAACGCCTTGCGGTTGAACGGCGGTTTCGACGAGGCGCTGTTCCAGGAACGCACCAGTCTGCCCTTGCTGGTGATACGGCGCGAACTGGAAGAAGCGGAGAAGCGCGGGCTGCTGCTGCGCGAAGGACAACGCATTGCGCCGACTGCACTGGGGCAGCGGTTTCTCAACGACCTGCTGGAAATATTTCTAATAAGTAGCTCGTAGGTCGGGTTAGCGCAGCGTAACCCGACAA
>JBAQDF010000039.1:0-15609 GCA_049286265.1 Sideroxyarcus sp. | reverse complement strand
CCCGACCTACAGCTTGAACTAAGGTTTTTTAGGTTAATAAGTTCCAAACAGCGTGCAACACTACACTAGCCTGCAACCAGGCTCGGCTCTTCAAACAACGATTTGATCACCACCTTGCGCGCATCCGGCCGGTCGGGAACCTGGTACAGCACGGGCATGAGCATTTCCTCGAAAATTCCGCGCAGACTACGCGCGCCCACCTTGTACTCGAATGCCATCTCGGCGATCTGCCGGAAAACTTCCGGATCGATGACCAGTTCAACGCCCTCGTCCTTGAGAATTTCGCGGAACTGGTTGTAAATTGAATTGCGCGGCTCGACCATGATTCTTGCCAGCATCTCCCTGGACAGTTGCTGCAGGTTGGCGATCACGGGCAAGCGTCCGGCAAATTCCGGAATCAGTCCGAACTTGAAAAGATCGGTGGGCTTCACGCGCGAATTCAGCCGGTCGAGAATATGCTGATCCTCGCGGTCACTGACGGAAATAAAACCGAAGGACTGATTTGCAGCGGCGATGACGTCCAGACCGACGAACGCTCCCGCGCAGATGAAAAGAATATTGGTCGTGTCGATGGTTTGCGCGCTACCCAGCCTGACCGGCGCGCCTTCCATGATCTTCAGCAACGCGTGTTGCACCCGCTCTCCCGAAGTCCCGCGCTGTTCGCCTTCGCTTGCCTTCAGTTTGTCGATCTCGTCGATAAAGACGATGCCGCGTTGGGCCTTGGCAACATCCCCTTCCGCCTTTTCCAGCAGGCGCAGCATCAATGCCTCGATTTCCTCGTTCACATATTTCGACTGCGCCAGCGAGGTAGCGTTGGCGGTGACAAACGGCACGCGCACGATACGCGACAGCGTTTCACACAGCAGCGTCTTGCCCGTGCCGGTCGGGCCGATCAGCAGGATATTGCTCTTGAGGATCTCCACACCCCCTTGCCGTTGCTTGTTCAGCCTGCGGTAATGCGAATACAAGGCCACTGAGAGCGTCTTCTTGGCGTCATCCTGGCCGACGACATACTGATTCAGATAATCGGTGATCGCACTGGGAGTCAGTTTCTTTCCCGGCACCGGCTGGCTGTTGGAACTCTCCATGTCATTCATCCTTGCTCAAGAATTATCGTGCTTCATCATACTACTCATGCAGTCTACCTTGATGCCGACTTTGGCGGCAAAGCGTATATCCAAAAAAACCGGACAGCGAAAAATCCGGACAAACCAAAGCTGGCAGCGCGATCACGAAAAGCCGACTGATTTGGTATTTTTAAACTGCTCGACTCCGGCCCGTTAAATTGGTTATATTGCCGCCCGCAAAATTGAAAATTAAAATTCAGTCAACTTTGATCGCTCAAGGAAGAAATATGGCAAGCGTGTTCTTCAGCAAACTACTATCCAAGGTCACCCCGCGTAGCGACAATTATTTTTCCCTCTTCAATGAATTGACTGCCCTCACGGTGCAAGGTGCAAAAATCCTCGCCACCATGAGTTCCGTGCAAGACCCCGCGACTTTCAACCAGCTTTTCGTCGAAATGACGAAAACCGAAGGCCAGGCCGATGAAGTCACCAAAAACATTTTCCTGTCGCTGCATAAAACCTTCATTACCCCGTTCGACCGCTGGGAGATCAAGGATCTGGCCAAGGCGCTGGATGACATGATCGATTGCATGGAAGACATTCCGCAGCGCGCCCGGCTCTACGGCCCCGGCAGCTTCACCCCGGAAATGGCCGCACTCGGCCAGATTGCACTGCGCGCCACCGAGAAAGTCCAGGAAGCCGTTTCGCTCTTGTCGGATATGCGCAATGCCGACCGCATCCTGAACATCTGCCAGGAAATCGGCGTGATCGAAAGCGAAGCCGACCGCGTCATGCGCGCAGGCATGGAACGCCTGTTTGCCGAAGTTTCTGATGCACGTTCGCTCATTCGCTCCAAGGAAATTTACGAGCTTTTCGAAGAAGCGGTTGACCGCTGCGAAGATGCCGCCAACGTCATTCACGGTGTTGTGCTGGAACGCATATGATCCTGGAATCGACGTTTCTGATCATGGCGGCCCTGGTCGTCGTGGCACTCATGTTCGATTTCATGAACGGCTTTCATGATTCCGCGAACTCCATCGCGTTGATGGTTTCAACCCGGCTGCTGACGCCGCAAGCAGCGGTTCTCTGGGCTGCGTTTTTCAATTTCATCGCTTTCCTGTTTTTCGGGCTGCATGTGGCCAACACCGTCGGTTCCGGCATCGTATCGACTGCGGCAATCGACAATGCGGTGATCTTCGGCGCGCTGTGCGGCGCTATTGCGTGGAACGTCATCACCTGGTGGTTCGGTATTCCCTCGTCTTCTTCGCACGCCCTGATCGGCGGACTGGTCGGTGCGGCACTGGCCAAAGCAGGCTGGTCGGCCATCATCGCCAAAGGATTGATCAAGACTTCGGCGGCAATCATCCTGTCGCCGCTGCTGGGACTCTTGCTGGCGATTGCCATGTCGATTGCCCTGCTCTGGATCCTGGAGAAATCGCTGCCGCATCAGGCCGAGCGCAGGTTCAACAAACTCCAATTCATTTCCTCATCGCTCTACAGCCTCGGGCACGGTGGCAACGATGCACAAAAGACCATGGGCATCATCACCGTGCTGCTGTTTGCCAACGGCTATTTGCAGGGCGAATTTCATGTACCGTTCTGGGTGGTGATTTCATGCCAGATCGCCATGGCGCTGGGTACATTGTTCGGCGGCTGGCGCATCGTCAAAACCATGGGCATGGGCATTACCCGCATCCGTCCCACCGGCGCCTTCTGTGCACAAACTTCCGGCGCCATCACCCTGTTCCTCGCCACCTACCTGGGTATCCCCGTCTCCACCACGCACACCATTACCGGTTCCATCGTCGGTGTCGGCATCTCGCGCCGCCTTTCCGCCGTGCGCTGGGGCCTAGCCGCACGCATCGTCTGGGCATGGGTACTGACCATCCCTGCCGCCGGTTTGATGGCGGCATTCTTCTGGTACATCGCCAGCAGGTTCATGTATTGAGGGCGGTGAAGTTTTGACTCAATCGGTCTAAACAGATGTCGTAAGTTTCAAGTAGGGTGCGCTTGCGCACCCTACAACTGCCGAATTCAAACTTCACTTGGCCGGATCAATAATGATCGCCAGCCGAAAAGCGTGGCACTAAAAAGAAAATTGCTTGATCAACCATCCAGCCTGCAAAGCCGGCTCTGATTGTATTGAGGTCTTATAAGACACCCAGGCACACCACATAAGCGGCGCTATCGACAATGCTATCCGTCGCGATAGCTGTGCCGCCAATTGAACTGGATGTCCGCATTGAACCCGTAGCGGTATTCCCGTCATCCATGACGAGATCGAGTTTTGTTACAAGCTTCCCTGCAATATTGTTCGTACAGATTGTGTAATACCCATTTAATCCCGCGATGAGTGCGTTGTCAGTTTCGGATACCACGATAACGCCGCCGGGCAATTTGAGCGGATCATGAGCATTCCGATTCTTATCCGTCAAACCCTGTGTCAAACCTGCCTGATGAATGTTGCGCCAGAGTTTAAAAAACATTCCCGATGACGAATTCCAGTTCCCCTCGATAATCACATTCGGGGCGCCGCTATCGTTCAAAACTGCCGCATCCTGCAACTGCACGGATACCTTGCGGGCACCGCCATGCTTTGAACGCTCCCCGTCATGGGAATCATAGATTGCCGTTTGAATGCTGCGAAAATCGTGCTCAATACGGTGCACTTGAGAATTAATTGATAAATCCTGCCCCATCATCATGATTGTGACCAGCAAAAGCATGATCACAATCGCAAAGACGATTTCAAACAATGTAAATCCAGATTGAATACTTCTTTGCATTGCAAATTTCCCATATTAATTTGATTCTGTACATTGCTACGCAACATCCGTACCAATTGCGTCAAGCTATTCCAACTACGCGCCGAATAAGGGAAAAGGCATTTTTTGATAATGGGCATTTATGGATGAATGACGAAGTTCGGACAGCGGTTGACGGGAAAGGGGCTCAACCGGACAGGCACCGGGTGGAAGTGCTTTACAAGCAAATCTGCCCCAGCCAAGATGCAAGGCATGTATTGGCTCTCGGGAGATTATCGATGAATTTCATTTCATGGCTGGTGTTCGGCATCCTGTTCATGTTCGGCGAGTTCGCCACCGGAACTTTTTATCTGCTGGCAATCGGGCTGGCCTTCATCTATCCCGCCGTAGCAGCCTATATTGGCGCCTCTACCGCCATGCAGATCGCAGCACTCTGTTCCGGAGCCCTCGTTCACGCGCTGATCGTATTTATCTTGCGCAAGCTCAAGCCATCCGGCTCGCCTGAGATCGTTCCTCCGGATGTGGGGCAACGCGTGGAGGTGATCGAGTGGATCGACGAAAGCTCTGCCAGGGTAAGTTATCGCGGCCAAATATGGGAGGCCGACAAAGCGCGCGACGAAATGCCCGATGCCGCCCATGGCATCGTCAAGTCCGTGCAGGGCAGCCGCCTCATCATCACGACCGAACCGTCAGCCCCGGATCCGTCTGATTCATGAACCTGAAAAAAACTGTTGCCCGCAGATTACGCAGATTAACGCGGATTAAAACAAACCATTACCCCGTAAATCTTGCTCTCCTTTTGGGTGATGTTGTCTCTGCGTTAAACAGCATGAAAATCTGCGTTAATCTGCGAAATCTGCGGATAGAACCAAGGTTTTAAAGATGAACCCAAACCCGCCTCCCTGCCCATTTTTAATCCTGCGCCGATTTGCCGCCAACCCGATCCGGCAGTTGATTCTGCTGAGCGCCGTCCTCCTCTTGGCTACCGCCTGCAGCGAAGTCAAAGAAGAAGCCATTTCTCCCGGCAGCGTGGTGCTGGCGCTGGGCGACAGCCTGACCGAAGGCGCGGGCGTCACCCGCGAAGAAGCCTGGCCCAATCTGCTGGCGGGCCGCACAGGCTGGGTCGTGATCAACGGCGGGGTCAGCGGCGACACGAGCGCAGGAGCGTTGCGGCGTTTGCCTTCCCTGCTGGAGCAGCACAAACCGGTTCTGGTATTGGTGGCGCTGGGCGGCAATGACATGCTGCGCCACCTCCCCCGACAAGAAACCGTCGCCAACCTGGAACAAATTCTCGCCCTGATCAAGGCACAAGGCGCAAAACCGGTGCTGCTGGCAACGCCGCAACCCAGCATCGCCGGTGCTGTATTTCAGCATCTGTCGGCGGCTGATTTTTACCGGCAAATCTCCGATACGCAAAAAGTCCCGCTGATCAAGGACGCGATTGCCGACGTCATTTCCGAGCCGCAACTGAAGGGCGATCCCCTGCACCCCAATGCCGCAGGGCATGCGCTCCTTGCAGAGAAAATATTTGAGGAACTGAAGATGATCGGATATGCCGACAACTGAACTTTCAGGAATGGGCAACACCCGCGGGATAGTCCGGGTCACGAAAAAACGGCAATAACAGGATAGTCAAAACCCTTGCACTCCGGTACATTTCATCACGAAACATGGAATCCAGACCGTAGCAAAAACCGGAAGCTGCCATGAGTGACACTTTAAGCCTGACGCGCGCCGCAAGATTGATCGGCGTGACGCGCGCGGAATTGCAAAAAAAAATCCAGCGCGGCGAGATGATCTCGCACGACGGGACGGTCACCGTCGAAAATCTGCTGGCTTGCTATCCCGATGCGCAACTGGAAGATAACGCCGAATCCAGACGGATTGCCCAGATCAAGGAACGCGCTTTCGGCAAACGCGTAATGGAGCGAGTCTTGCCGGAGCCGGAAGTATTGGCAGCGCGCATCACCGAACTTGGCAGAACGCTGGCGAACAGCCAGGAGCAAGTGAAGCAATTCAATGCGCTTTTGGGCAAGCTGTGGGACAAGCTGGGCGAAATCGAAGCGCAGCTCGACGCCAAGTCGTGCACTGCGATGGATAATCTCAAGACATGGATCAAGCGGGAGGTTGATTTGGCTATGGAACCTGGATTCATCAATCCATTGGCGATCAAGGACAACGTCCTGCGCGTCACCACTGCCCAGGTGACGGTCCTGCCCAGCAAGCAGGATTTCCTGGTCGAGGGGCATGACAGCATTCTGGAAGCAGCCGTACGTTCCGGCATACCGCTCAACTACGGTTGCAGCGGCGGCAATTGCGGTTTGTGCAAAGCCAAAGTGCTGTCGGGCGAAGTCAGGAAAACGCGCCAGCATGACTTCGTTATTTCCGAAACGGAAAAAACCCAGGGCTATGTGCTCCTGTGCAGCAACACGGCAGTCAGCGATGTGGTGATCGAGGCAGAAGTGGCCGGCAGCGTGCAGGACATTCCTTATCAGCAGATCAGCGCCCATGTCAAAAACCTGGGGCAGATCGCCGACGACATGATCCTGCTGCATCTGCAAACTCCTCGCACCCAGCGCTTGCGTTTCCTGGCGGGACAAAGCGTGACACTGCACGTCGGGCAATCGTATAGCGCAGAACTGCCCATCGCCAGTTGCCCCTGCGACGACCGCAACCTGCTGTTCCACATCAGCAGGCAAAGCGGCAACCTGTTCTCCGACTTTGTCTTCGATCACCTCAAACCGAATGACACAGTTGAGATCGAGGGCCCGCATGGCGAATTCATCCTGCAGGAAAAGTCGCAGCGCCCGCTGTACTTCTTTGCCTTCGACACCGGCTTCGCCCCGATCAAGAGCCTGATCGAACACGCGCTGTCGCTCGAAGTGGAAAACATCCACCTGCACTGGACAGGCTCAAACCCGCAAAGCATCTACCTGCCGAATATCGCCCATGCCTGGGATGACGCACTGGATAACTTCCACTACGAAGAACATGTTGCGGGTTTCGACTTGCGCACGGTGAGCAGCAAACGCGGGGGAGCCCTGCTCAAGCAACTGGGCGAGATCACCTCTGCCGATGCCGACCTGCTGCAAGGAGACATCTACATCGCCGGCCCGGAAGCTGCGGTGAGCATCGCCGAACACTACTTTCTGGGCAAAGGCTTGCCCAAAACGCGTGTTGCGGTGGCTAGCGTAAAGTGACTCTGGCAAGATGTTGTGAATATTTGGGTAATCCTTAAAACCGCAGTTCAGCCCGCAGATTACACAGATTAACGCAGATTTACATGCTGTTATCCGTAGAGACTGTATCACCCAATAGATGCGAACAGGATCGCGTAATGGTTTGTTTTAATCGGTGTTAATCTGCGTAATCTGCGGGCAACTGCTTTTTTCAGGATAATCCAGTTCTTAATCAGATACCAACCCACGAATTAAAGACCATGAAAAAAACCGCCTTCGCCTTCCTTCTGCTCCTCGGCACAGCAGCCTGCACAACCACCCCGCCAACCCAGCTGGGTGCGGATCGACCACCCGCGAAGATCGCACTCGCCCTGGGCGGCGGCGCGGCGCGCGGCTTTGCCCATGTCGGCGTGATCAAGGCGCTGGAAGCGCAGGGCATCACCGCCGACATCGTCGTGGGCACCAGCGCCGGTTCAGTCGTCGGAGCGCTTTATGCGGGCGGTCTCAACGGCTTCCAGATTCAGGAACTGTCCATGAACATGGGCGAAGACCAGGTGCTTGACGGTTCGGGCATGTACCAATGCATCGCCGAGACGATGCTCTCGAACAAGCGTGGTTGCATCAAGGGTCAGGCGCTGCAGGATTTCATCAACAGGAACGTCAATGGGCGTGCGATGGAAAAGCTCAACAAAACTTTTGCCGCCGTCGCCACCAACCTGCGGACAGGCGAAATGATCGTGTTCCGCACCGGCAATACCGGCATGGCAGTGCGCGCCTCCTCATCCGTGCCGGTATTTTTTGAGCCCGTCACCATCAACGGACAGGATTACGTGGATGGCGGGCTGGTCGCACCCGTCCCCTCCAGCGTAGCCCGCTCGCTGGGCGCCGACTTCGTCATCGCCGTCGACATCTCGGATCGCCCCCAGGACAAAAGCACCGCTGGCATCACCGACATCCTGTGGCAAACCTTTTCCATCTTCGGACAGACCCTCAATCGTCACGAACAATCCAGCGCCGACATCATCATCCGCCCCGTCACCTACGGCCTGCCCTCCGCCGACGTGAGCGGCCGCAACAAAGCCGTGCTCGAGGGAGAAAAGGCAGTCGCGGCGATCTTGCCGGAACTGAAAGCCAGGCTGGCGAAACTGAATGAGCAAAAACATGTTTCAGGCATGCCGTGAATGCCAGGTGCCGGATTCCTTGAAAGCAGCAACACATCAATCGCCATGAAAAACAAAAAGAACAAGCAGCGCATGAACTATGTCGTCGTCAAGGAAGGCAGCTTCTACATCGCAAAATGCTCCGACCTTGATCTGGAATGCCGCGGCGCGACCGAACAGGAAGCGATAGCGAATCTGCAAGAAGCATTGGCGCTTTTCTACGAGGACTTGCCCGGACCTGCAGATGGCTGACAAGTTCGATGTCGAAACCATCCGCCGCTCCACCGCGGCTTTGCCGGAGATCATTTAATCCTGGAAACCGCAGTTGGAAATGAATGCTTTGATAATTCATTGCGTTATGCCGCTTATGTAGGTGCGAATTCATTCGCACATTACTCAATGATCGTGCGAATGAATTCGCACCTACAAACACCTCAACTGCGGTTTTCAGGTTAATTCCAGTATAGTTATTTCCTGCAATCAACACCGGTATATATCCATGAACACAGAACTAAGCAAAGAACAACAAATCCTGCGCATCATGCGCAAGACGCTGGCCAGCGTCGTCAAGGACGCCACCCCGCTCGGCGGGCGCCCCAACCCGCTGAAGGACAGCACCATCCAGGAGATCAAGGAGTGTTTTGGTTTGATCTCGGAACGGGAAAGAGAACTGGCCGAAAAACTCGGCTTCGAGAAGGACAAGCCCTATTACGCGGACGGCGAGCAACCGAATGCGAATGTGATCAGTTTCACCAAACTGTCCAAGGAATAGCTCTCCTTACATCCCCAGCCCTTCCCCCGCTTGCGGGGGAAGGAAGAAAACGAAAGCATCGGCAGCCAATTGAACCTTCTTTACCACCAACCCCTCTTCCGCCCCCCCTCCGAAGGCGACAACCTCATCATCCAGGCCACGCTGGGTTGCAGCTTCAACCAGTGCAGCTTCTGCGCCATGTATCGCAGCAAGCAGTATGTCGAACGCCCGCTGGATGATGTGATCGCCGACATCCGCACAGCTGCCGCAGACTGGCCCGATGCGCAGCGCGTATTCCTGGCCGATGGCGATGCGCTGGCACTGCCAACGGAACACCTGCTCTCACTCCTGCGCGAACTGGCTGCTGAGCTGCCGCGCCTGACGCGCGTATCCTGCTACGCCACACCCGGCAACATCCAGCGCAAGAGCGTCGAAGAACTGGCGCTGCTGCGCGAGCACAAACTCACCCTGCTCTACTTCGGCATCGAATCCGGCTCCGACCTCATCCTGAAAAAGATCACCAAAGGCGCCACGCAACGGCGCATGGCCGAAGTGCTGACCAAGGCACACGCCAGCGGCATGAAAGTCTCCGCCACCGTCATCCTCGGATTGGGCGGTACGACACACAGCGACGAACACATCGATGGCACCATCGCCCTGCTCAACAGCGCACCCGTCACCTACCTCTCCACGCTGCAACTGTATCTGGACGACAGCATCGCGGAAGAATTCCAGCGCAAATTCGGCGAACCGTTCGAGATGCCGGACGATCTGGCGATCTTGAAGGAACAGGAAAGATTGATCGGCGGCCTCAACCCGCCACAGCCGGTCATCTTCCGCAGCAACCATGCTTCCAATGCGCTGGCACTGGCGGGTAATCTGCCCAGGGATAAAGACAAACTGCTGCTGCAACTGCGCGAAGCGATGGCGGGGCATAGGCCGCTGCGGCCGTATTTCATGCGCGGACTATGAGGCAGGTAGCGCCGGGGGTTAGTGGTGGCAACAGCCCTGAAGATTCTCGCCGCGGTTGCGCATGCTTTCACCGATCTGGACAAACTGTTCATACAAAATATTGCGCAGTCGTTCATTTGCCACAGTATCTTCCAGCGCCTGTTTCATGCACATGAGCCATTGATCGCGTTCTTCCTCACCGATGGCAAAAGGCATATGGCGGCGCCGCAGCATAGGCGGACCGTACTTCTCCACAAAACGCTGCGGACCTCCCAGCCAGCCGGAGAGAAAATCAAAAAACTTGTTGCCGGATTCTGTGAGGTCGGCAGGATGAATCTTGCGCGTGGTGTATGCCTCCGGCAACTCATCCATCAATTCGTAGAACCGGTCGACCAGTTTGCGAATAGCGGCATCGCCCCCGATGAGCTGGTACGGCGTCACCTCGGGTTTGTTTACGTCGGGTACTTCATATTCCTCTTGCATGCCATTTCCTTAAAGTTGTGACTGTTTCCGATTCTGTTGAATAAACAGACGGTGGCTTCCTGACCCTCACCTGCATCTGAGCAAGGTGTGTGCCAGAAATGCCGCAACGCTACAGGCCTTTATCCACCCCGTTTCCGCAAAAAAAACGTGAGTTATATGCCAGCCTGGCAGATAGTGCCTGCCATATCTGTCAAAATTGCCAGGCATACGCGGCTATTGCTGACAAAAACGTGCGGGTCATTTGCCAACCGGCATGGCTTCCACCGCAAATACGGCGAGCCACTGCTGCTGCAACTTCGTGAAGCGATGGCTGTCCATCATCCGCTTCGGTACGTATCACATGAGACTGGCCGCCAAGCTGACGTAGCCCCTTGATTAAAACAATTGATAATTCGCGGTCTCCCGCAAATCACTTATAGTAGAAACCTCTATGGAAACATTGCTGCAACGCCATCTGCAGGACAACGTCGATGAGATCACACTGATCGCCGGACTCGTAGCAAAGATCCGCCCCCCGAAATCCACGCAGGCCGATCATGCGGAACACATGCTCGGCGCGCTGTGCCACATACTCGGACGCCGACCGGACTTGCGCGCTGCATTGCGCGTTGCGCTGCTCAACTTACTGGGCACGCGCAAACCGGTTTCGCTGTATGTGGAATCGGGAATACTGCCCAGCACCGGATTTTTCACGGAGCTGTACCGGCGGATAAGCCACAAGATATTGCCCGAGGCGATCGACCCCCAATACCTGAAAGACATCTTCGCGCAGATATTTACCCAGCATGACGACGAAGCCTGGGTCAATGCCGTGCCGGATGTGCGCTGGCTGGAGCTGCTGACGGCGCTGTGCTTTGACGAGCAAGCAGCGGAAACCATCCTCCCCCTGCCGGTGCGCGGCATTGTGGATGCGGTTCTGGTGCTGTCCTACCGGATTTCATCCATCGGCCTGGAGCCGGAACTGATCCGCAACGATCCGTCGCTGGAAGAGTTCGCCTCACCCTTCCTCACCCAGAACGATGAAGTCGGCGAGTACCTTGAACAGTTCGCGCTGGCATGGGCGGATTCCACGCTTGAGTTCCAGGACGAAAAGCACATCCTGGTTTTGCTGGACCAGTGCGCGCAAATCATCCAGAAAATCCGGCGCACCGCATCCCGTTCCGGCACCAGCATCAGCCTCACCTTCCTGCTACAGCGGCTGACGCAGCAGCTGGAACGCATGGAATGCCTGCTGGCCATTCTCGCCGCACTGCGCGAGGACAAAACCGGGGAGCGTGCGCGCCCCCTGTTTGTGGGGCTATTCAAGACACTGGTCAGCGGCGAATGCCACAAAAACGACGTGCGACAACACTGGCAGGAAAGCCTGGAACTACTGGCGTTGCGCGTGACGGAAAACGCCAGCCGCACCGGCGAGCATTACATCACCAGCACACGCTCCGAATATTTTGCACTGCTGAAATCGGCCATGGGCGCGGGGTTGATCATCGCTTTCATGGCGGTGCTAAAACTGCAAATCGCGGCGCAACACCTGCCGCCGTTGACCGAAGCAATATTGTTCAGCCTGAACTACGGTTTGGGCTTCATCCTCATCCATATCCTGCACTACACCGTCGCCACCAAACAGCCCGCGATGACCGCCTCGGCCATCGCCGCCAGCATCAGCGAACACGGCAACAGCCGCGACATGGAAAACCTGACCGGCATCATCGCGCAAACGATGCGCAGCCAACTGGCGGCGATCCTGGGCAATGTGCTGGTGGTGATACCGCTGGCCATGCTGATCGCCTGGGGCGTGCTGCAAGCGACAGGCGCGCATTTCGTCGACCCCGAAAAAGCCCAGCACCTGATGGCCGACATCGACCCGCTCCACAGCCTGTCTGTGTTTTATGCGGCGATTGCCGGCGTTTGCCTGTTCCTGTCCGGACTGATCGCGGGCCACCATGACAACCTCGCCGTCTACAACCGGATTCCGCAGCGGCTGAAACAACTGCGCTGGCTAAAGCGCCTGCTGGGCGAGGCGCGGCTATCGCGTGTCGCCGACTATGTGGAAAACAACCTGGGGGCGCTGGCGGGGAATTTCTATTTCGGCTGCATGCTGGGTGGCATGGCCGCCATCGGTGTGCTGTTCGGCCTGCCGGTGGACATCCGCCACATCACCTTCTCTTCCGCTTTTCTGGGATTCTCGTTGGTCGGGCTGGATTTCGCGATCGAACCGCAGCAACTGCTGATCGCCGCACTGGGCATCGCGCTGATTGGCCTGGCCAATTTGATGGTCAGCTTCACCCTCGCGCTCAGCGTGGCAATGAAAGCGCGCAAGGTCACTTTTGCGCATTGGCCAACCTTGCTGCGCAGTGTGGGCAGGCGCTTCCGGCACAAGCCGGGGGAGTTTTTACTGCCACCAAAGTCGCAGAAGGACAAGGAGCCGGATGTTCATTGAGAATGCGCTGGGGCTTTACAATATGACGAACCCACATTAATCCACGTCATTCCGGCGCAGGCCGGAAACCAGATGATTAACCACTTCCCCACGCAAGTGGGAGAACATCATGGTTCTGTCCGTTTCACGGCCTATTTTTCATTGCTGGATACCGGCCTGCGCCGGTATGACGGCCTAATGGATTATTTGGTTGAAATATGTGAGCAGCTATAAAACTTCCGCTTGTTATTAAATATAAATACTTATATATTGCCAGCAAGAAACCGCTCATATTCTCCGGTTCAAGTGAAGACGATCTGGCCGAATTTCCCAAGGAAGACATTGCGCTGGCAGCCGCCCGCTACAAGCAACTCAAGGAGAGTTGCAAAATGAAAAAAGAAAACCTCAAAATCACCAAATCCAGCGGCAACGTTTACATCGACCTCGGATTCCCTCCAGAAGAGGCTGCCATCCTCGCCATGCGCTCAGAACTCATGTGTCGGCTAGAAATCCTGATCCGCGACAAGCAATGGACGCAGGCGGAGGCCGCGCAGGTTCTAGGCATTTCACAATCACGCGTCTCCGACCTGATACGCGGCAAGTTTGAGAAATTCAGTCTGGACATGCTGATCACACTGGCGACCAGAGCAGGAAAGAAAGTTGAATTGAAAATGGCGGCCTGATTGTAAAGTGATCGTCTGTGCCTGCGAACGCCCCCATCCCCAACCATCAATTTCCAGGATCATCAACATGCGTTTGCGTGTTGTTTATCTCGGCGTTCTCCCTGTTGCTTGGTGCCTGTTCCAGTGGTGGCGGCACGCAAGACGCTCTCCCCCAACCCGTTGCCGAGCGTTTCGTCATCGACGGTGTCGTTGATCTCGCCGCCGTCGGCACTGCCTACGAGAAGACAATCGACATCCGCGACACTTTCGGCAACGGCGCAATCGTAAAAACCTCCACACTGCGCTACGCCGCCCGGAACGACGACCGCAATTTGTATATCGCCCTTGAATGGAACGATGCAACGCAGGATTCCTATGAACCTGCGGGTGTCATGGACAACTTCGACGGCATCTTCATCAGTTTTGACAACAATGCCAATGGTCTGCTGGATGCGAACGAGGATGCGCACCGTCTGGTGATGACGAATTATGGTTCGATCTACGGCGACTTGCATGTGAGTGGAGCAGACGCGGTGGATGATGCCGTCGCCGACGGCTGGGGCAGGATGACCTATTCGGCCGGGAAATATCACGCGGAGTTCCTGATTCCGCTTGCGCCGGATGCAGCGGGCGAGGATGGTGTTCTGAACGCGACCACCCGCTTCAATGTGCTGCTCTATGACCATATCCAGATACCTGTCCTGGCGGGCAATATCGGTTATCTGAACGGCGGCCCCCAGCTCGGGGCCGGAACCGTTACGACAGCGTGGGCGCTGCTGCCCTATGTCGCGCCCGGGGCTTACGATCAACCGACCATACCTGCCAACCTCACCGGTTTGATCGCATTCATCAGCGACCACCAAAATCCGAAAGGTGAAATCTACACCTTCAATCCGGCCACCAACAACGTCGTCCGCCTAACCAACACCACGGGGCTGTACCTGGATGGCGTATCCCTGTCGCATGACCGCAGCAAAATCGCTTTTTACGCTGCGCCCACCAGTACGGATTACGCCAACTACGAGATCTATACAGTGAACGTCGACGGCACCAACCTGCAGCAAATCACCACCAATGCGCTGCTGGACGGACACCCGGCGTGGTCGCCAAACGATAGCGAAATCATCTACGCCTCGTTCCGTGCCGGGGGCATAGCATCGCTGATCAGAATGAATTCCACCACACACGCCGAAATTCAAAATCTCACCCCTGTCGGCGCAAACGACAACGACCCCGATTGGTTGCCGGACGGACGGATTGTGTTCAAGACCGACCGCTTCGGCGCGCCGGGAACACCCGAGGTGCGGATCGCAGTGATGAATGCCGATGGCAGCAACCTCCACCAGGTGACCAATACGGCGGGTACATCCGACCACGACCCCGTGGCAACCAACACGACCGCAGTATTCGAACGCTTCACCAAAGGCACGGATTACTCCACAGACCCAACTGCGCTGTATTCGGCATGGAACATCGTCGAAGCCCGCACCGATGGCGGCAGCGAACGTAACCTGATCGCCGACGGCTGGATCAACTGGCTACCGGTATACGATCCCACCGCGCAGTACCTCGTCTACCTCAAGAGCGTGGGGTACACCGATGCGCGGCTCATGAACAAGGACGGCCGCGACCTTGGCAGGCTCATCCCGAACATCAGCCGGGTTCGGTATATCGATTGGAAATAATTTGCCCATCTCCCCTTGTCAGGGGAGCAGCGATCCGCTCCTCCCCTGACAAGGGGAGGCTGGGAGGGGTTTCAGATCATCTTGCAAGGATTGCGGCGAACCGGGGCGGTTTGATTGTAATAGTCGTCTCCGGCACTTTCGTTATTTGTAACCCAGCATAACCCGACAGCCCTTTCGTCGCATTGACATAGCCCGCCCTGCCCCCTACAGTTCGAACCTCTTGCAACTCTGCCGAATGCACATCACGCCACATGAATGGCGCGAGGCAAACAGCAGAAACCCCAGACAGGAGCTGGCGCAAGACGAATCCCGCAACGACGGGAACAACGCCAGCCGTACGACTGATCGAAAAGGGGAAGCACTTGTCTCACGCAACCAACACCATCAACCCCCCCCATCCCCTCCCCCATGCAGGCGGAAGGAACCGGCGCGGCTTCAATACTCATCCCCTCCCCCATGCAGGGGGAGGGTTAGGGAGGGGGTAGACTCC
>JBAQDF010000038.1:0-9586 GCA_049286265.1 Sideroxyarcus sp. | reverse complement strand
TTTTTCATGAAGTCGTCGGCGCCGATTCGCAAACCGAAAAACTGTTCCATTGCCTGCTCGTTTCCGCTCATCATGATGACCGGAATGTCGCGGGTCAGCGGATCGCGTCTGATGGTGCGGAGCGCAGGAATTTCTTGCATGCCGCGCACGGCAGCATCATCATCAATCACCACAATATTTTGATTCATATTCATCCCGTTCCCGGAGACTTGTCTCTGGCGTACTCGACATAATTCATCATTCCCATTAGCGGGTTGTTGATCTCGTGTGCCACGCCGCCGACCATCGTGCCCAACGAAGAGAGCTTCTCGATTTGAATCATGCGCGTGCGCTTCTCCCACCTGACGGCGTACGCTGTTGTCAGTGACGATCAGCAGGTAACCGATGATGGCGTCATGCGCATCGTGCAGGGCCGTGACCGAGACGACGGCCGGGAAGCTGCTGCCGTCCTTGCGGATATAGGTCAGCTCGCAGATATCTTCAATTCCGCGTTTGGCTTTGAACACCAAAGCCTCGAAGCCGGGAGTGATTGGCGTGCCAAGTTCGTCGCTCAACGCCTGTTGCTGATTGATAGCTTAAGCACATGGTCAAAAAAGCCGGAACATGTCTGGCTTTCTGCAGATCAGACTGGGTCAGAAATTGAACAAAACGCCAACGGAGGTCAAGCTGGCATCGCCGTTCAAACCGGAATCGTTGAATTTGTATTTATCCCAACCTAAACGCATACCCACTGAAGAGTTCAAGTTGAACTGAGCTCCCAAGCCATAGGTCCACGCTTTGCTTTTCTTTTCATTGCCAACATAAGCTCCGCCGGGTTTTCCGGTAATCATCGCAAAGCCCAATTTGCCAAACAGCGAGAAATTCCGATTGAACGGAATAGAACCAACGCCGCTCAGGCTGACGCCGGTGGATTTCGCAGAACTCTCTCCTGCTTTGATCTCACCCAGATTGAGATATTCACCTTCAAGAGCATAATTGCTATTGAACTTGTGGCCGACAAAAACACCCCACCCGTTTGGTTTTGATGATGTCACTGTACTGTTGTTGAAAGTATTATTTTCAATATTCGTTTTAGCCTGACCGCCCCTGAGGCCAAAATACATATCAGCAGCAACAGCAGGGACAGTGGCAGCGGATAACAATATAGCAATCGCGATTCTTTTCATGATTTATACCTTGAGATATTGAGTTGCAAATGAACCTGCAAGTATCAAAACTTGCAGGCTCAATTATTGACAGATTCGAGCTCTATTCGGGCTTAACCTTCAAGTTGTTGTGGACTGCCGTCACCGACTTTACTTTTGTCGCAAGCGCCGTGGCGCGATCCGACTCTTTCTTGTTGCCAACGGTTCCGGTTAAATCTACAACGCCCTGATCAGTGCGAACGCTGATGTCGCGCCCTTTGACCCACTTGTCTTCGGCAAAACTGGCCTTCACTTTTGTGGTGATGACCGCATCGTCCACATATTCACCCGGGGTATCGGTAGACGAATCTTTTGCATAAGAGAAAGCAGGAACGAGTAAAGCAGCGGCTAAAATAAAACTCCCGGCAAGTTTGATATTCATAAAAGCTCCTTTGAAATTTGCCATGACTGGCATTTGAGATGTCCTGAATAGAACACCATATTGTCGCAAGCCATCCATCGACTTACGGATTCACAATAGAGAGGTGTCGTGAACTATTCCGTACGCTGCCGCACGTAACGGGGAAGGGAGGCATTGATATACAACATTGCCTAATTTAACCTGGGCAGCGAATTCAATGTTGCTTCATCAGCGGTTGATAATTCGCAGCCGGGGAAAGCAAGGTTATCTTTGGAGGTCTTTTCTGATTCAGGATGGCAAGATTAATTTGCTGGCATACACACAAAGTGACGAAGCTCGAGAAGCATGAAACCGACAGGGGTTTATATCTTTTCAATGCCTGGATAAGCCCCTCGTTGCCTTGGCGCACCATGTCAGGAAGACCCAGGCCACGATTGGCATAACGGTGGGCGATGTTGATTACCTGCACCAGGTTGTGGGCGATCATTTTTCCCTTTGTGGCGGGATCATCCTCATGGATCAGTTTTACGAGAGCCCGATGTTGCGCAGGGCTCAGGAAAGGATCCCCGGATTCGGCCAAATAGTCGGCGCGCTGCAATATCAATGTTCCTGCAGAATTGCTCCCGTGTCCGCCGCCGACAAATTCCGGTTCAGCCTCATGGTATTTTGGAAAGAAAATTTCTTTAATGAAGCACTTCATCGCCATCTCCTGTCTTCTCTAATCAATGCGGTTTGCAGTACACCATTCATAAAGCACAGCATCCACAGTGCCATTTACGCGCGGTCTGAAAATGCTCAGGTGAACTATGTGGAAACAGATGCGGTTGACCTTTGTCGGGGATTAAAAAGAAAGCAACCCAAAGGTGCCGTAGCCGAATTGTTTAAATGGAAGAGACGGCTGAAAACAGGTCAACTGCCGAACCTCTGGTTCGCATAAAAGCGCCATTGAAATTCGCCATGTCCGGCATTTGAGATGTCCTGACCGGAGCCCCCTGTTGTCGCAAGTCAACCATCTGCACACGGACGCACAGTAGAGGCGTGTCATAAACTTCTCTGTACGTTGTCGCACGCAAATGAAGAAGGTCGGCTTCTATTTACAAGATGATCATTCATTTCCCATCTATTCCGTATCCGAGCGGACTCAATTAGAAAGGGTTGGGCGGGCGATCTGAAATTAGATCCTGCTCCCATTCCTGATGGTGGAAATTTAGCAAGTGAAAATAAAAGTTTTGCTACCAACAAGAGCAATAAAGCAGGTATTTCCGACAAAGCAATAAGTGCTTGAATTTGATGCGTCCAAAGGTAACTGATTAAACAACTGAGCGAATTTATACATGGCGACCCGGCTTATGTTTGTTTGGTTCAACGTTGGTTAGCGTACGGTTCTGCCGCAACTGGAAGCATATGTTACAGAGTCATGGCGTTCCAATATGGTTGCGTCATGCATTCTGGAATTCAATCATCAGCACCTATATAAGGAATACACATCATGACAAATACAAATGCAGTGGAGAAGATGTACAAAACAAGAATGAGTGCCGGGCAAATGAGCAGTCCGGCAGGCAGCGAGATCAGCGAGCAGCGCCATACACGCAGCGAGATCATCTCGCGCGCAGAAGAAGTCCTGGCAAAGCAATTGGGCGGGGACTTGGCCACTTACGCAGAGTTGGAAGAAAAGGCAAAGCGCGGCACGGCGGGAGAAGACACAGTCTGGGGATATGTCAACAAAGTCGGAGACCCAGTCGACTTTACCGAAGAAATTAAATTAAAGGCGGCAATAGCCGTTCTCAATTTGAATGGACACCTCTTTGAGGCAACTCCGGTTAAATGAATCCTCCGAGTTTCAACTTCCTGCCGGAGAAGAGAAGCGCTACATGCTTCTTTTTTCGGGCAGACCACTATCCGTAGCGGTTTCCTCCGGTCTTTCAAAATATTTCGCAAGGCAATGTGCGCTATAGCACAGAAGCTTTTGCTTGCAAGCACATAATCGCGGCATAGCCATTTGAAACGCATGACCATGGCCGCGATCTCCAAAGGGCCGGTGGACAGTTAAATGAATAATTATGTCGGCGTGAACACAAAAAGACTGGCGGTTTTGGTTGCCGAAAACAGCCCTAGCCTGCTCCTTAATTACTTGACCCTTTACTACTATATTCAATTGTTCACAGGAGCTGGCCATGAAAGTACTGGAAAGAATGCCGATATTGTCGGCAGTGACCCTCATTGCTGCAGGCGTTCTTTGTATGCAACAGGTGTGGGCAGAGGCATTAATTTCCACTACAAGCGATGTGAATATAGGCAGTAACCAAACTAACCCAGATCAGCCGGTAATGATCCCGAATCCGGTCACGCAAATTGCCGTGGTCCCCGAAGCATATACAGGCAAGCCGCTATCCAACATCGCGGACAAAATAATCTATGACCGCATGGTCGATAGAATTGCGCTCACCTATGGTCTGGAGAGTGCGCTGTTGCATGCGGTGATCTCGGTCGAGTCGCGCTACAGCCCCAAGGCGGTTTCCAAGGCAGGCGCAATAGGACTGATGCAATTGATGCCGGAGACCGCCAGGCAATATGGCGTCGCCGATCCGCTTGACCCGTTGCAAAACCTGCGCGGTGGCGCAAGATATCTGCGCTACCTGTTGAAGAAGTACAACAACGACAGACATCTGGCGCTCGCTGCTTACAACGCGGGCGAGGCATCGGTTGCGAAATATGGCAACAAGATCCCGCCTTATCCGGAAACGACGAGCTATGTGCCGCGAGTGATGGGGTATTACCGAAAGTATCTGGTAAAGATATGAAGGAATTCCTGCACGCATGTCGGTTGATCGCGCACTTCCGCTCTTCCTTTCCCGGGACCATCTCGTGATCATCTCCGCAACCAGTACCCTCTACCTTGACCGTCCCGGCGGTCGAATCGCTTACGCGCTGTTCGGCGAGGGCCCGCTTGTTATCTGTCTCCCCGGCATGGGCGATGTGCGCTCCGTCTACCGATTCCTTGCACCAGTCCTGGCCGAGGCCGGCTTCCGCGTCGCCACCATGGATCTGCGCGGCCACGGCGACAGCGACACGACGTTTGACGTCTACGACGACGTTGCTGCCGGCTCCGATCTTATCGCGCTCGCCGAACACCTGGGCGAACCGGCCATCCTCGTCGGCAACTCAATGGGCGCCGGGGCTGCCTGCTGGGCGGCAGCCGAGGCACCGACGCAGATCACCGGCCTCGTGCTGATCGGACCGTTCGTGCGCGACCGCAAGGGAGACATGCTGGGCAAGCTCATGTTGCGTCTGGCCCTGTTGCGCCCGTGGGGGCCGGCAATCTGGAACGCCTACTTCAAAAAGTTATATCCCACGCGCCGGGATGGCGAGTACGAAGCGCATCTCGCCGAGGTTGCCGGGAACCTGCTCAAGCCAGGCCACTGGGAAGCATTTCACAAGACCACCCGTTCTTCGCACCATGCCGCCGAGGCAATTCTCGGCAATGTGCATGCGCCAACGCTGATCGTCATGGGGGACATGGATCCGGACTTCCCCGACCCGGAGGCTGAAGCGCGCTGGATCGCCGTCCAACTGCACGGCAAGGTGTTGATGATTCCGGGCGCCGGACACTATCCGCAGGCAGAGTTTTCCGAGCTTGTGTCGCCAGCGGTCGTGGAGTTCGCGCGGCGAATCACACCGTCCGCGACCTGAGTTGCCGCGCCTGGCACACGCGCTCGCCAATACCGATACGTACCACCGGGAGTTTGCTTAAACACAAGGAGAGCTGATCATGCAAGTAAAGTTACGTACATCCCTGTTCCTGCTGGCAGGACTTGTTGCCGCGATGTATTCCGATATCGGATCGCATCTGATTTCGTCGGCCGCGGCCAAATCCACCGCGGAGGTCGCACCAGGCACACCCGAAGTCGATCTGCTGATACAGGCACAAACGATTTTCGGCAAACTTCCCGCAACCATGCCCGGGAGTGAACATGACACGCCCGCCATGGTTGCGCTGGGAAAGCAGCTCTACTTCGAGAAAGCGATTTCGATCAACAAGACGCAGTCGTGCAACTCCTGCCACCCGCTGGACAATAAGGGCGCGGGCGCGGACAACTTGAAGACCGGCAAGGGCGCAGAAGGAAAATCCGGCAACCGCAACGATCCTTCGACCATGAATGCTGGATTCCAGATTGCGCAGTTCTGGGACGGACGCGCTGTAACGCTGGAAGACCAGGCGAAGGGTCCTCCGCTCAACCCGATAGAAATGGGCATGGCCAATGGCGAAGCAGTGGCAAAACGACTGAAGGGAATCAGCCACTATCCCGCCGATTTCAAGAAAGCATTCCCCGGCCAGAAAAATCCCGTGACGTTCGACAACTTCGCCAAGGCGGTTGCAGCCTTTGAGCGAACGCTGATTTCCCGTGGCCGCCTGGATCGCTACATCGACGGTGACAAGCAAGCCCTCACCGGGCAGGAAATGCAAGGGATGCGCACCTTCATCCAGATCGGCTGCGTGCAGTGTCACAACGGCCCCAACCTGGGCGGAACGACTTACCAGAAACTGGGTCTGTTCCATTCGTACCCGAACGACAAGGATACAGGCCGCTTCAAGGTCACCAAACAGGAAAGCGACAAATATGTCTTCAAGACTTCCAGTCTGCGCAATGTCACTCTTACCGCTCCCTACTTCCATGATGGCGAAGTGAGCAATCTGGCGGAGGCAGTGGACAAGATGGCTTACATGCAGTTGGACAAAAAGCTGAGCGACGAAGAAATCAACAACATCCTCAGATTCCTGACCACGCTGGCCGATGAAAAGCTCACCACCACGCCGCCAATGCAGGTGAATGCACCGCCTGCCGCCTGGGTGCCGCCCCTGATGAAGAATATTCCGCAGGGAGAGGCAGGAGATATGATCCGTTACGGCGCACTGCTGGTGACCGATACCTATGCGCAGTTCGGCCCGGATGTGAAGCACGAGAATATGCGGTTCTCGGGAAGCACCCTGAACTGCACGAGTTGTCACCTCGATAGCGGAACCAAACAGTTTGGACTCCCCTGGATGGGCGTTAGCCAGGCATACCCCCAATACCGGGGCCGCGAAGACCAGGTGCAGGGACTTGAGCAGCGGATCAACGGTTGTTTCGAGCGCAGCCTGAACGGCAAGGAATTGCCTGTCGACAGCAAGGAAATGAAGGCGATGGTTGCTTACATAGGCTGGTTGTCGAAAGACATGCCCAAGAAAGTTGCCGGTTTGGGAATGCCCAAGTTCGAACCACCAACCCGCAAGGCCGACGTGAAGCACGGCGAACAGGCATTCGACCGGTTCTGCATGTCCTGCCACGGCAAGAACGGCAACGGCTATCAGTCAATGTCTGCCGGCAGTTCGGGCAGCCATGTCGTCCCGGCACTATGGGGTGCCGGCAGCTACAACAATGGAGCGGGAATGAACCGGCTGCTGACCACCGCTGCATTCATTCAAGGCAACATGCCGCTTGGAACAGCGTGGACCCATCCGGCAATCACCAACGAGGATGCCTACGATATCGCCGGCTATCTCAGCTCAATGAAGCGGCCACAGATGAGCGGACTGGAGAAGGACTATCCGAAACTGGAGAAGAAACCGGCTGACGCGCCATATCCTCCCTATGCCGACAACTTGTCACAGGAGCGCCATCAGTACGGGCCGTTCCAGGAAGTGAAGGCATCGAGTAAATAGGACTTTGCAAGGCGGAGCCCCGGACGACAACTGGGAGATAGCAATGTTCATCGGCCACTATGGCTCCGCCTTCGCGATCAAAGCAATTCGGCCCGCAATTTCGCTTTGGACCAGGTATAAGTTGCAGAGATGTAAAATGGCGCATGTATCGGGAGCGAACTGATGACTAACGCACAATGGTTCATACTCGTAGGCGGCCTGTTGCTGGTCATGGGTCTCACTGTTTCACTCCTCAAGCGCTCGCCAATTACCTCCGCCATCATCTATCTGGCAGTGGGCGTGCTGGTCGGGCCCACCGTGCTTGACCTGTTTCACTTCAATCCGCTCAAGGAATCAGCACTGCTGGAAACGCTGACAGAAGTCGCGGTATTGATCTCCCTGTTTTCTGCCGGCGTCAAAATGCCGGTACCATTTTCGTTTGCCCGCTGGCATGCACCCATCCTGCTTGCGACAGTATCCATGACCGTCACTGTTGTCATGGTTGCCGAATTCGCCTATTACGTACTGGGTTTGCCATTGGGGGCCGCCGTGCTGCTGGGTGCGATCCTGGCACCGACCGATCCGGTACTGGCAACCGATGTGCAAACACGCCATCCCGGGGACAAGGATCAACTGCGCTTCACGCTAACTTGCGAAGCGGGCATGAATGACGGCAGCGCGTTTCCGTTTGTGATGCTGGGGATGGGCATGCTGGGACTGCACGAACTCGGCGAATTCGGACTCGGCTGGATATTTGTCGATGTGCTATGGGCTACCCTGGCGGGCATCGCCATCGGCGTTGTCGCGGGAGTGGCGCTCGCGCGTCTGGGTTGGAAGTTGCGCAGCAAGCCGCACAAACACGAACTGATGGACGATTTCCTCGGCCTCGGCCTGATTGGTGTCGTATACGGCTTGACGGTGATGGTTAACGGCTGGGGATTCCTGGCGGTATTTTTTGCCGCCGTCGCACTGCGCCAGACCGAACACAAATTGGCCAAAGCAGCGCAGACTGCCTTTGACGGACGCATAACCCAGCAAACCGCACGCGCTGCCGGAAAGGCGCAAACAGAATTGGAACCACCGGAAACAGTCAGCGAAGGTTCTCTGATATTCAAGGAGCATCTGGAAAGACTATCGGAAGTAATCCTTGTTCTCCTGATCGGAGGATCACTGTTTCTGAACTCGTGGACCTGGGAAGCGGTGTGGCTGGCTCTGTTCCTGTTCGTGATTGCGCGCCCGCTCAGTGTCGTCGTCGGACTGACGGGCACGAAAACCACGTGGCGCATACGCGCCATGACAGGCTGGTTCGGCGTGCGCGGGATCGGTTCGCTCTACTACCTGATGTACGCCATACAACACGGTTTGCCGGAAGCGCTATCGTTGCAATTGATACAAATGACACTGATCGTTGTCACGCTCTCCATCCTGTTGCACGGCACCAGCGTCAAACCGTTAATGGGGCTTTTCTGGCGGCGCAGCAAGGAAAGATCGACATGACCTCACGCAACCTGGCATCGGGATCGAGGTGCCCAGTATTCAATGGTGATTCGGGGCGCCGCGACATTTACATGAATCCCGTTGTCCACACACTGCGGCGACCGTTTCCAGTACCACCGCACGATGGCCGTAGCGACGGGCAAAGAACATGTCGGCAAAGAGCCGAAGAAACCGGACGAACGCATAGGCTGCCCGGTCCGAATGGTCTCGCGGGACGTAGTGGCTGCTGAGCGGCGGCATATCGGACATATGCACAAGTTAGTCCTGCCGGCCGTATGTGTCGGTTCGATAGCGCACTTTGGAATGCACTGTGCGCCGCCGAACAGACAGCAGGAGATCCCTTGTTCAATATGAACTCACGTCCCGGGGCATATTGCCTGTTGAGGCGGTTTATAAGGAGAACATCATGCTCTATACCATTGCAGTCGTCCTGCTCGTCCTGTGGCTGCTCGGCCTGGTCAGCTCCTATACGCTGGGCGGGTTCATCCACATTCTTCTGGTCGTGGCCGTCGTCATGATCCTCGTCAACATCATCAGCGGGCGGCGCATACTTTGATGCACCGGCCATTCATGTAGACTCAAGGCCAGCAGCCTCGGTGTTTCGCGCCAGACACTGCATGCTGTGCTGGCAGAGCGCAGCAGCATCTCTCCTCGCCTCCGGAGAGGTGGCGGGTCACCCATTCCCGAGTTTCGAATCAGGCGGCGGGTGCTGTTGAGTGTTCCGCTTCTGTGTCGGAAACCGATTTGACGCGGCGCGGAATAAAATCGTTGTCGAGCAGACGTTCGATCCGGAAGAACAGTTCCTCGCGCGAGAAGGGTTTTTTCATGAAGTCGTCGGCGCCGATTCGCAAACCGAAAAAC
>JBAQDF010000037.1:0-60388 GCA_049286265.1 Sideroxyarcus sp. | reverse complement strand
GGCCCGTACCGGGCCGAGTCCCCTTATTCACCCATACGCAACACTGTTTTCGGCTAGAATCTCGGCCGTATGAGCATTATTGCGGTCTTCAATCAAAAAGGCGGGGTCGGCAAGACCACTACCGCCGTCAATCTCGCTGCTGCCTTGACACGCATCGGACGCGCGACCTACGGTATCGATCTCGATCCGCAGGCGCAGTTCAGTTCCATCACCAATGTCACCGCGAAATCCGGCACTGACACTGTTTTGAGTATGTTCCAGAGCAACCGTCCCTTGCGCGAGCTGGTCAAAGAATCCGCCAGCATGATTCACATGATCCCCGCACACACCGAACTGTCAAAAGTGGATGCGCTATACGGCAAAGGTTTCAACGTGGTCAACAAGCTCAACAGCGCGTTGCAGACCGAGCGTTTCGGGGGGAAGGACACGCCGGTAATCATCGATTGCAATCCGATGGTCGGCGTACTGTCTCTGAATGCCATTTTCGCCTGCACCGGGCTGATCGTGCCGATCTCGGCCGATCATCTCTCCACCAAGGGAGCGATGCAGATCGAGAAGACATTGAACGCGCTGGAACAAGTGCTCAAGCGTCGTGTCCCTCGCCGTTATTTGCTCACTCGGTTCGACGGGCGCCGCCGTATGTCCTGGGATGTGTTGAAACTGGTGGAAGAGCATTTTGGCGCCGACGTGTGCAAAACACGCATCATGGAGAACGTGAGTCTGGCCGAAAGTCCTGCGTTGAATAAAACGGTGTACGAACATGCACCGGACAGCCGAGGCGCGCATGATCACGACGATCTGCTGAAAGAATTGCTGGAAATAGGGTTTATCGAGTGACGCTGGTGCGGGTCACTTGGAGATCAACGAAAGAATGTCCTCGACCGACATGACCTGCTGGTTTTTTCCATCCCCGGCGCCTTTGGCATTGCAACTCACTATTTCGCAATAGCGATACATCTGGCGCAGCTTGCGCTCTGCCTCGGCTTCATCGCGACCGGCAATGACGATGCTTTCTATTTTTTGGCCGTCGCGGGTCAGAATTGAAAAATCGTATTTCTGCATTACCTGCCCCTCCTGCTAATTTTTTTTATGTAGCTGCCCTCTGCCTTCTTGCTTCATATAAACACACGCCGGTGCTCACCGATACGTTCAGGCTTTCCACGCTCCCCTGCATCGGGATGCGCACCAGTTGATCGCAGGTTTCTTTGGTCAAGCGGCGCAAACCTTCGCCTTCCGCGCCCAGCACCCAAGCTATCGCACCTTTGTGCTTTACATCATACAGATTTGTCTCGGCTTCGCCATCCATACCGACCACCCAGATGTCGCGTTCCTGCAGTTCGCGCAGAGTTCGCGCCAGATTGGTGACGGTTATGTAAGGGACGGTCTGGGCGGCGCCGCAAGCCACCTTTTCCACCGTGGCGTTGATGCCCACGGCTCTATCCTTGGGCGCAATTACCGCATGCACGCCAAAGGCGTCGGCACTGCGCAGGCAGGCGCCCAGGTTGTGCGGGTCCTGCACGCCATCCAGCACCAGCAGCAGGGCCGGTTCGGTCAGCGTATCCAGCACATCGTCCAGATGCTGCACCTTCTGTGCCGCGTTCACCCTGGCCACAACGCCCTGATGGCGGGCATTTCCGGCCATGCCGTCGAGGCGTTTGCTGTCCACCTGGATGATGCGCAGGCCGTTGCTCTCGGCCAGTTTCAGCAGTTCGCGCGCGCGCGGATCGCGACGCTGGGTATCTACAAACACCTCCAGCACGCTGTCGGCGTTCTGGCGGATACGGGCGGTGACGGCATGGAAGCCGTGAATGATTCGTGACTCAGCCATGACGTTTACCCGACTTTCCGGCTTTTGACGACTTGCTTGTCTTGCCCGATTTTTCGGAAATTTTTGCCTTCTTGGGCGGTGCAGCCCCCCAGGCGCCGACATCGATACCCTGGATATCCGAAGCCTCAACTGAATCTGAAGCAGCGGGGCCTGCCTCCAGCACGAAGTCGATCTTGGTGCTTTCCATATCCACCCGCACCACCTTAACCCGCACGCGATCGCCCAAACGGTAACGCTTGCCGGTGCGCTCGCCCAGCATCATGTGCTTGGCCGCATCAAAGTGATAGTAGTCGGCGCCGAGTTCGGATACGTGCACCAACCCCTCGACATACAGGTCGTCCAGCGCCACGAACAGGCCGAAGCCGGTGACCGAGGAGATGCTGCCGTCGAACACGCTGCCCAGATGGTCGCGCATGTAGAAACACTTGAGCCAGGCTTCCACGTCGCGCGTGGCATCGTCGGCGCGGCGTTCAGTCATCGAGCAATGAATACCCAGTTCCGCCCATTTGAGCTTCGGCTTGTATTGCTTGCCTTCCAGCACGGCCTTGATGGCGCGGTGCACCAGCAGGTCGGGATAACGGCGGATGGGCGAGGTGAAGTGCGCATAGGCTTCGTAGCCGAGGCCGAAGTGCCCCAGGTTCTCCGGCGCATACACGGCCTGGCGCAGGGAACGCAGCATCACGGTCTGCAGCAATCCGGCATCGGGCCGCCCTTTGATCTGCTTGAGCAATTTGGAATAATCCGCCGCCTGCGGGTCGTCGCCGCCGCCCAGTTGCAGGCCGAATTCCTTGAAGAACTCGCGCACCGCTTCCAGTTTCTCCGGCGTGGGACCTTCGTGCACGCGGTACAACACCGGATGCTCATGCTCCTTCAGGAAGGCAGCCGCACACACGTTGGCCGCCAGCATGCATTCCTCGATCAGCTTGTGCGCGTCGTTGCGGATGACCGGCACGATCTTCTCGATCTTGCCCTGGTCGTTGAAGATCATCTGCGTCTCGACCGTTTCGAAATCGATAGCGCCGCGTTTGGCACGCGCCTGCAGCAAAGTCTGGAACAGTTTGTACAGGTTGTTGATATGCGGCAATACGGCGGCGTATTCGCGCGCATTCTCGCCCTGCGGATTGGCCAACATGTCGGCGACCTTGGTATAGGTCAGGCGCGCATGCGAGAACATCACCGACGGGTAGAAACGGTACTTTCCGATCTCCCCCTCCGCACTGATCTGCATGTCGCACACCATGCACAGGCGCTCGACGTTGGGATTGAGCGAGCACAGGCCGTTGGAAAGCTCTTCAGGCAGCATGGGAATCACGCGGCGCGGGAAGTAGACGGAATTGCCGCGGTTGATCGCCTCCTTGTCCAGCGCATCGCCGGAATTCACATAGGCGCTCACGTCGGCGATGGCCACCACCAGACGGAAACCCTGGGCGTTGGGCTCGCAATACACCGCATCGTCGAAGTCGCGCGCGGTCTCGCCGTCAATGGTTACCAACGGCAACTGGGCCACGCTCTCGCGTCCGGTGTAATCGGCCGGTTTTACTTCAGGCGAGAATGCCTTGGCCTGTTTTTCAGCGTCATGCGGAAATTCGTTGGGCAGATCGTGCTTGCGCAGGGCGATTTCGATCTCCATGCCGGGATCGGCGTAGTTGCCCAGCACCTCGACAATGCGGCCGATGGGCTGTGCATGTTTGGACGGCTGCTGCATGATCTCCAGCATCACCACCTGCCCGGCCTTTGCCCCGCCCGAAGCGCCCGGCGCGACCAGGAAATCCTGGCTGATGCGGCGGTTCTCGGCCACCACGAACTGGATGCCGTGTTCCTCGTACAAACGCCCGACCACACGCGTATTGGCCGCTTCCAGCACCTCGACGATCTTGGCCTCGCGCCGGCCGCGCCTGTCCTCGCCGCCGACTCGCGCCATCACGGTATCGCCGTGAAGCGCCTTGTGCATCTCCTTCTCGCTCAGCACCAGGTCGGGGCTGCCGTCTTCCGGAATCAGGAAACCGAAGCCGTCCGGATGGCCCTGCACCTTGCCCTTGATGAGGTCAAGTTTATCCACCTCGCAGATGGCGCCCTTGCGGTTGCGCATGATCTGGCCGTCGCGCTCCATGGCACGCAGGCGGCGGTTGAAAAGATCCTGCTCGTGGTGTTCGATCTGCAACAGGGCGCACAAGTCATCCTGTTCCAGCGGAATACCCTTTTCCGCCAGCATTTGCAGGATATATTCGCGGCTGGGCAGCGGGTTATCGTATTGTTCGCGTTCGCGTTCCAGAAACGGGTCGAGTTCGCGGATATTTTTTTTCTTTTTCGTCATTGACACAAATTCCTATAGCAATTAAAGTGCGCACCCTCGAAGCAATGCCCAGATGGCGGAATTGGTAGACGCACTAGGTTCAGGTCCTAGCGGTTGCAAGACTGTGGAGGTTCGAGTCCTCTTCTGGGCACCAAGTTTCAACAAGATGGTTCGCGAAAGCGAGCCATTTTTGTTTTGTGCCCGGAACAAGCGAAGCACCTGCGTGCTTCGCGCCAGGACTCGAAAGGCATCCGGTGCAACGGATGCCGGGGTCGCGTTTATGTGACCGAGCCTCTTCTGGGCACCAATATTCAACAAGATGGTTCGCGCAAGCGGGCCATTTTTGTTTATATCTCGCATCTACGTTTTTCAGTTTATTCAAATAAAAACACGCACCGCCTTGGCGATGCGTGCACGTTTTTTTCGTCAGCCCCACCTTAGTCCTTGAACGGGTGGCGCAATACGATGGTTTCGTCGCGGTCAGGACCGGTAGAGACCATATCTACCGGAACCTCGCATATCTTCTCTATACGTTTCAGGTAGTTGCGAGCCTCAAGCGGCAACTCTTCGAAACGCTTCACGCCAACAGTGCTGGCGCTCCAGCCCGGCATGTCTTCGTATACCGGTTCGCAACCTTCCAGCGACTCCGCCCCAACCGGCAAAATGTCGCTGAACTTTCCATCGATCTTGTAACCCACGCCGATACGCACCTTCTCCATACCGTCCATCACGTCCAGCTTGGTCACGCACAGACCGGATACGCCGTTAATCTGGATGGAACGCTTCAGCGCAGCCGCATCGAACCAGCCGCAGCGGCGCGCGCGGCCGGTGGTGGCGCCAAATTCGTGGCCCTTTGTCGCCAGCATCTTGCCTATCGGATCCTGCTTGTCCACGGCGTCGTACAGTTCGGTCGGGAACGGGCCGGAACCGACACGCGTGGTGTAGGCCTTGGTGATGCCCAGCACGTAATGCAGACTCTGCGGACCGATGCCGGCGCCGGCGCAGGCTGCACCGGAGATGCAGTTGCTGGAAGTCACGAACGGGTAAGTACCGTGGTCGATGTCCAGCAAGGTGCCTTGGGCGCCTTCAAACAGCAGGTTTTGTCCGGCCTTGTTAGCCTCGTACAGCGCGCGCGGCACATCCAGCACCAGCGGCTGCAAACGCTCGGCCAGTGCCAGCATCTCGTCCAGTGTCTTCTGGAAATCCACCGTCTCGGCTTTCAGGTAATTCTTCAAAACGAAGTTATGGTAATCCAGCACTTCGCCCAGCTTGGCGGCAAAACGCTTGCGGTGGAACAGGTCCTGCAAACGAATGGCGCGGCGCGCCACTTTATCTTCGTAGCAAGGACCGATGCCGCGTCCGGTGGTGCCGATCTTGCCCGCGCCCTTGGCGATTTCGCGCGCCTTGTCCAATGCCTCGTGGTAAGGCAGGATCAGCGGGCACGCTTCCGAAATGCGCAGACGCTCATAGACCTTCACGCCCATTTCATTCAGTTTGTCCATTTCCTTGAGCAGCGCGGAAGGCGAAACCACCACGCCATTGCCGATGTAGCACATCACGTCGTCGCGCAGGATGCCCGAAGGGATCAGATGCAACACCGTCTTTTCACCGCCGATGACCAGTGTATGGCCCGCATTGTGTCCGCCCTGGAAGCGCACGACGCCCTGTGCATGATCGGTCAGCCAGTCGACCACTTTGCCCTTGCCTTCATCGCCCCATTGCGTCCCGATCACTACAACGTTTTTAGACATCTCTCGTTCCCAAGTAATTAGTTAAATTTTCATTTCGACGACAACCCACTTGCCGTCACGTAAAACCAACTCGCGATTACAATTCAATTCCGGGTGATATTCGGCTTTACCCAGCAGATCGACCACGACGATCTCGCCCTGCTCGCGCAATCTGGCGATGGCCTCATCCAGTACCGCATCCTGACGGTATGGCGCATGTATCCCTTGCGGTTGCGCCTGTTTGGCCAACAGGCCGTGCAATTGGCGCAAATCCATGCTGAATCCCGTCGCCGGACGCGCGCGCCCGAAAACCTTGCCCACGTCATCGTAGCGCCCGCCGAGTGCGATGGCATCGTGGCTACCGGCATGGTAAACCGCGAACACCATGCCGCTGTGATAGTGGTAACCGCGCAATTCGGCCAGGTCGATGCCAATCTCGCCAGCCAGCGTCTTGAGTTGCGCTGCCGCCTGTTCCAGTTCGTTCAAGGCTGCCATGACTTCCGGATAGGCAGCCAGCGCCGTACGGGCGCGGGCAATGACTTCGATGCCGCCATAGAGCTGCGGCAAGGCCAGCAAGGCTGTTTGCATTTTCTGCGGCAAACCGGACACCAGACCTCGCAACGCCGGAACATCCTTGCGTTGCATGGCATTGAACAATTCCGCTTCCAGTTCCTGGGCGATACCCGCGTTCTGCACCAGCGCGCGGAAGACGCCAACATGGCCGAGATCGAGGTGTACTCCCTTGATGCCCATCAGCGCCAGCGCCTCCAGCATCAAGCGTTGCACTTCCAGATCGCTCTCGATACCGCTGTGACCGTATAACTCCGCCCCGATCTGCAATGGTTCGCGCGTGCGCATCAATCCGGCAGGCTGCGTGTGCAACACGCTGCCGGCGTAACACAGGCGCGTCACGCCCTGGCAATTGAGCAAATGCGCATCGATACGCGCCACCTGCGGCGTAATGTCGGCGCGCAAAGCCAGCGTGCGGCCGCTCAACTGGTCGACCAGCTTGAAGCTGCGCAGATCCATATCCGGGCTGTCGTTGATGAGGAGCGACTCGACATATTCGAGCAAAGGGGGAGAAACCAGTTGGTAGCCGGAGCGGCGAAGAAGTTCGAGTACATCGCGGCGTATGCCTTCGATGCGCCATGCCTCGTCCGGCAGCATGTCTTGGATATTTTCCGGCAGCAGCCACTTCATTTGAAGAATTCCATTATTTGATCCAGTAAATCAGCAGCAACCCGCTCAACATCAGCGTCAAGCCGATGAAGCGGGCCTGCCCATCCTGGAACTGCGACACTTTACGCAACGTCTCGCGCCATGAGGAGGGAAACAAAAACGGCATAATTCCCTCCAGCACCAACATCAACCCCAACGCTGCCAACCAAAAATTGCTCATGCGTTCTTATTTGCCGTCCCTGCCGGAACCCTTCATGTATTTGAAGAAAGGCGAACCGGCATCCAGCACCATGATGTCGCTCTTGCTCTTGAAACCTTGCTTGTAAACATCGAGACTGCGATAGAAGGCATAGAACTCGGGGTTACGGCCGAATGCATTCGCATACAAAGCAGAAGCCCTTGCATCGCCTTCGCCTTTGATCTTCTGCGCATCGCGGTAGGCCTGAGCCAGCGTCACTTCGCGCTGACGGTCTGCATCGGCGCGGATCTTTTCGCTTTCGGCGTTACCCGTTGCACGCAGTTCGTTGGCTACCCGCTTGCGTTCCGCGTCCATGCGGCGATAGACGGAATCGCTGATTTCGACGGGGAAGTCGACGCGTTTCAGGCGCACATCCAGCACTTCGACACCAATCTTGCGCGCATCCACATCGGTCTTTTCGCGCACCACGCGCATCAGTTCTTCGCGCTGCCCGGACACCACCTCGTGGATGGTGCGCTTGCCGAACTCTTCGCGCAGTGTCGAGTTAACAGTCTGCATCAAACGGGTCTGCGCACGCGCCTCATCACCGGTCACGCTGACGTAATATTGCTTCACATCGACGATGCGCCATTTGATAAAGGAATCCACCAGCACGTTCTTCTTCTCGGCGGTAATGAAACGCTCGGGATCCTCGCTATCCAGCGTCAGGATGCGCGAATCGAAAAAGCGCACGTTCTGTACCAGCGGCATTTTGAACTTCATGCCGGGAGTGGTTTCGATGCGCACCACCTCGCCAAACTGGAATACGATGGCCGACTGGCGCTGATCGACAATAAAAATACTCATGCTGGCCAGGATCAGCGCGACCACGGCAGCCACCAGGAAATTGGTCATATTCGGTTTCATTAACGAGCCTCTCTTTCACGGCTGAACAGCGTTTCGCGCCCGCGCGGTGCGACAGGCACTTCGCTGGAAGGCGTCGAAGTCAGTTGTTCCGTTGGTTTTGCCGCGGAAACCAGTTCGCCACCCGGATTGGTGCTTTGAATCAGCTTGTCCAAAGGCAGGTAGAGCAGATTGCCGCCGCCGCTCTTTTGATCCACGATAACCTTGCTGGTGCTGGTCAGAATCTGCTGTTTCATGTCCTGATACATGCGCTCGCGCGTCACTTGCGGCGCTTTTTCGTATTCAACCAGAATCTGTTTGAAGCGGCTGGCATCACCCTCGGCATTGGCGATCACGCGTTGCTTGTAACCGTCTGCCTCCTGCATCAGGCGCGCTGCAGCGCCCTTGGCCCTGGGTACCACGTCGTTGGCATAAGCCTGGCCTTCGTTCTTCTGGCGCTCCCTGTCCTGGCCTGCCTTCACTGCGTCGTCGAATGCGGCCTGCACCTGTTCTGGCGGCTGGGCATTCTGCATGGTGACCTTGCTCACAACGACGCCCGCCTTGTAACGGTCGAGGATGTCCTGGATCAGTTTGGTGGTCGAAGCCGCAACCTGTTCGCGTCCTTCGTACAACACGAAATCCATCTTGCTGCGTCCCACCACTTCACGAATCGATGTTTCCGCTGCCTGACGCACGATTTCCCGGTCGTCGGTCATGCGATTGTTGAACAGGTATTCGGCGGGATCCTTCAGGAAATACTGCACCGCAAACTGGATGTCGATGATGTTTTCGTCATCGGTCAGCATCAGCGATTCCCGCAGCATCTTGTTTTTCACATTGTCGCGGTAACCGACTTCGACGGTACGCACCTGGCTCAGGTTGACCACTTCCACCGTCTCGACGGGATAGGGCAAGTGCCAGCGCGCACCAGCCTGGGTAATTTCTGTTTGTTTCCCGAAACGCAACACAACGCCGCGCTGTCCCTCATTGACAATATAAAAGCCGCTGGCGATCCAGATCAGCACGACAACCAGCACGATCAGGCCGATACCGCCGCCACCGATGCCGCCGGAAGTATTGCCGCTGCCGCCCTTGGGCGCACCGCCGCCGGACTTGCCGAACAGCGATTCGATCTTGCGATTGAGTTTGCGCATCACCTCCTCCAGATCAGGAGGGCCGCCGCTGTTTTTGTTGCCCCATTGCGGGTCATTCAATCCCATAGTTCGTTACCTTTTGGTCAACTTAGTTGTCATTCAGGGGATGCCACTCTTCCACCTGCGCCTCGGCTACCGGCGCATCGCGCACTTCGGCCAGCGCGGTTCGCAATTCTGCCAAACCCGCGCCCGTTTTTGCGCTCAAGTGAATGCTGGCGATTTTACCATATTCGTCGCGTTTCACGCCTGCTTCCAGGCCCTGCAGATCGATCTTGTTGTAGACCACAATTTGCGGGATATGCTGCGCCCCAATCTCCGCCAGCACCTTGTTCACTTCGGCCACCTGGTCGTGCCGTTCCGGGCTGTTTACGTCCACCACATGCAGCAACAGGTCAGCCTGTGCGGTCTCTTCCAAAGTACTGCGGAAGGCCGCCACCAATCCGTGCGGCAGATGACGAATGAAACCCACGGTATCGGAAAGCACCACCTGGCGCGAGCTGTCGCCTTCCAGGAAAATCTTGCGTGCCGTGGTGTCCAGCGTGGCAAACAACTGGTTGGCAACATAAACGTTGGCGTTGGTTAACCGGTTGAACAGCGTGGATTTACCGGCGTTGGTATAACCGACGATGGACACCGACATCACATCGGAACGATTGCGCGCCTTGCGCTGCAATTCGCGATGTTTTTTCAGCTGCTTCAGACGTTCATTGAGCAAATGCACGCGCCGGTCCAGCTTGCGCCGGTCCAGTTCCAGCTGCGTTTCGCCCGGGCCGCGCGCGCCCACGGCGAACTTCTGCTGTCCCATGTCCATGTTCATGCCAACCAGGCGCGTGGAAAGGTACTTGAGCTGGGCCAACTCGACTTGAACCTTGCCTTCATGACTCTGCGCGCGCAACGCGAAGATATCCAGGATCAGCATGGTGCGATCGATCACCCGCGTCTGAATCTTGGCTGTGAGGTTGCGCATCTGCGCGGGAGACAGGTCGTGATTGAAGATGACCAGCGGCGCTTCCAGCTTCTCGACCAAGGCCGCAATCTCGTCCACCTTGCCGCTGCCGGCAAAGGTCGAGGCATCCGGGCGTTGCCGCTTGCCTTCCACCAGCGCAAGGGTACGCACACCGGCGCTTTCCGCCAGCAAACGTAACTCTTCCAGGCTTTCTGCGTAATCCGGTGCACCGAGATCCAGACTGACCAATACCGCCGTATTGGCGGCAGTCGTTGACTCGTGCATTACTCGGCGTCGAACGGGATAGTGACGGCGCGTGCGGGGACGATGGTGGAAATAGCGTGCTTGTAAACCATCTGGGTGACGGTGTTCTTCAATAGCACTACATATTGATCAAACGATTCGACTTGGCCTTGCAGCTTGATGCCGTTGACCAGATAAATGGCGACCTGCACATGTTCCTTACGCAACGCGTTCAGAAACGGGTCTTGTAATTGTTGCCCTTTTGTACTCATGATGTCCGCTCTTGATGTTTGGGGCGGCTACTTTACTGGAAAACCCTTCTTTACGGAAGAGCGCGAAGCATCAACTTCTCTCTGGCTTAATTCCTGCGACCGGTTTTTCCCCTGCCAGCCCGATCGCGCATTTCAACACACACCGCCTTCGTCAGCATCACGAACATGATCGTGGTTAACCCCAGTACGGCCATACCCAGCAATAAGTATTTCATTTTGACCTCCTGCAACGTAAATGCTGCCTGCATAAGTTTATTGCGGCAGAAAACAACGATACTTGAGGGATCTTGGTGGCTACTAGCCGTATAACCTTCGCCCGCGAATGCGAGCCCGATGTGCCGCACGCTGCTCACTCTCCGTAAGCACATGTTTCTTTTCGGCAAACGGATTTTTGCCGGACTTGTATTCGATACGCAGTGGCGTACCTTGCAATTTGAAGGCATCGCAGAAAACTTTTTCCAGATAGCGGCTGTAGCTGTCCGGGACTTTATCCAGCGCACTGCCATGGATAATGATCAGCGGAGGATTGCTGCCGCCTTGGTGGGCATAGCGCATTTTGGGGCGGAAACTGCCCACGCGCGGCGGCTGTTGTTTCTGTGTAGCCTCTTCCAGCACGCGCGTGAGTTGCGGCGTGGGCAACTTGGCCATCGCGGCGGTATAGGCCTGATTCACGGATTTCAGCAACGCATCTACACCGGTGCCGTTCAACGCCGAAATGAAGTGGTGTTTGGCAAAACCCAGAAAATGCAGTTTGCGCTCGATGTCGCGCTTGGTCGTGTCGCGTTTGTATTCGTCCAGCCCGTCCCACTTGTTGACCGCCAGCACCAATGCCCTGCCCGCTTGCAGCACGAAGTCTGCAAGGTGGGCATCCTGCTCGGTGATCTGGTCGCGCGCATCCACCACCAGCACGACCACATTGGCATCCTCGATAGCCTGCAAGGTCTTCACCACCGAAAATTTTTCAATGGCCTCGTCGACCTTGCCGCGGCGGCGCACACCGGCTGTATCGATGATGGTGTATTGCTTGCCGCCGCGCTCGAAGTCGATGTAGATGGAATCGCGCGTCGTGCCCGGCTGATCGAATGCAATGACGCGTTCTTCGCCGAGAATGGCGTTGACCAGCGTGGATTTGCCCACGTTCGGGCGGCCCACGATGGCCAGTTTGGGATGATCGGATTTCTCTTCGATTTCCGCTTCCATTGCCGGCAATTCATCCAGCGCGACTTCGATCATCTCGGCAACGTTGTCGCCATGCGCCGACGAAATCGGGATGGGGGTGCCCAGGCCAAGCTCGTGAAAATCGGCGGTGACGCGCGCACTTTGCATGCCTTCGGCTTTATTCACCAGCAGCAGCACCGGACGCCCGGTCTTGCGCAACTGCGTGGCAATGATGTGATCGTGCGGCGTCAACCCGTCACGACCGTCGACGATGAACAACACCATATCCGCCTCGTCCACCGCCTGCCGCGTCTGCTTGGCCATCTCGTGCAGGATGCCTTCCTTGACCACCGGTTCCAGACCGCCGGTATCCACCACCAGAAAAGGCCGCTCGCCGACGCGCCCGCGTCCATAGTGACGATCCCTGGTCAAACCGGGCAAGTCCGCCACCAGCGCATCGCGGCTGCGCGTAAGCCGGTTGAACAACGTGGATTTACCGACGTTGGGACGGCCGACGAGTACGAGAGTAGGTAGCATCTTCTATTTGCGAATGGATAAGGAGTACAGCTCACCATCGCTGGTCTGAACCAGAGCGCCATCGCCCAGGGTAACCGGCGAAATGGCAATGGCGCTGCCGTCGGTTTTGAAACGTGCGACAAAGCTCCCGTCCTCGCTCTTCAAGGCATGCAAGTAGCCTTCAAAATCGCCGATCAGCAGGTAATCATCCAGCGGATAGGCTGCTGTCGCCTTGCGCAGCAGGAGCTGGTTGTTCTTCCATATCGATGAACCGCTGTTTTTGTCCAGCGCCAGCACATTGCTGTCGGTATCGGTGAGATACAGCGTCCTGCCCGACATAGCCAGCCCCTTGTCGCTGGAAATATCGCGTGTCCACAGTGCGCCGCCCTGCACGGCATCAAAACAGGCCAGCCGCCCCTGAAAGGCCACCGCGCACACCTGGGCATCGTCCACCACCGGCAAACTGGTGATGTCGCTGATGCGTTCCAGTTCTGTATTGCCGCGCGGCTGCGATACCGAGGATTCCCATACCACCACACCGTTTTTCAGGCCGATCGCCGCCAACTTTCCCGCCGCAAAACCCGCATAGACGATGCCTTTGCGTATCGCCACGCTGGCATGGCTGCGCACGATAAGCGTCGGCGTGGCGCGTTCATACAGCCACAAGCGGCCGCCGTCTTTCGCGCTCAAACCGGTAATGCGCTGGTTGCCCGTGCGCACCACCACCACGCCGTCGGCGATCCTGGGCGCGCTCAACACATCGCTGGATACCTTCACCTGCCATTTCAACTTGCCGCTGTCATCGTCGAACGCAGCCAATTCGCCTTTTTCTCCGCCGACCAGCACCAGTCCATCGCCTGCCCCGACGCCGCCAGTGATGGCAAAACCGCTGTCGATGCTCCAGATTTCCTTGCCGGTTTTTCGATCCAGACGATACAGCATGCCCTTGGCATTCGCGGCAAACACCGCCTCACGCGTCACGGCCGGAAACAGAACGCTCTGCCCGGCACTGCCGATATCGACATTCCAGCGCACTTCGATCCTGGCTTTCGGTTGAAAATCCACCAGTTTGGCGGGCTCGGCAGCGGGCTTGTCGCTGCTGCACGCAGCCAGCATTACCGGCAGCAGCAACGTCAGGGATTGAAGGTTCAACTTCATTTAGCGCTACCCAAGCCGTCCATCTTCATCTGGATCAGATTGCGATACGTGCTCTGCGCATCGGTCTTGTCCAAAGCTTGTTGATACGCGATACGGGCCTCGGCAATCTTGCCCTGTGCGCTCAATACGTCGCCCCTCAAATCGGCATACAGTCCGGTAAATGATTCGGGACGGGCCGCATCAAGCTGTTTGAGCGCTTCGTCGTATTTCTTTTCATCCAGCAACACGCTCGCCAGCTTCAAACGCGCCGCATCCTGCAAGCCTGTTTCGCTGGCATGTTCGATCACCCATTGCAATTGCACCTTGGCGCGAGCGATATCCCTGGCCTGCAAACTGGCCTGTGCCGCGAGCAATTGCGCGCGCGGCGCATAGGCACTGCTGCCATAGCGACTGACCAGTGCGTCCGCAGCATCGCCGATACGCTTGGCATCGTTGGAAGAAGCCTGCTTCACCACTTCCACATACAGTTTGCCCGCTTCGGCAGTCTGAGCGGCCTGGTGATTCTTCCAGAATTTGATACCCGCAAAACCGAGCACTCCGACCAGCACAGCACCAATCACCCACTTGCCGTTTTCTTTCCACCACGCCTTCAGCGCGTCGACTTGTTCCTGTTCCTGCAGATCCAAACTAGACATATTCATTCCCTCACTTGATCAATTCACGAATCTTATGCTGCAAATCTTCCAGCCCGACGCGCTGCTGCTCCCCGCCGCGCAAAGGCTTGAGCATGACCGCATTGGCCGCCACTTCATCATCGCCGATGATGGCTGCGCATACCGCCGCACTGCCGTCGGCCTTTTTCATCTGCGATTTGAAACTGCCGCCGCCGCAGTGCAGCAACACGCGCAATCCGGCATCGCGCAGGCTTTCCGCGACGCGCCACGCCATATTCTGCGCGCCCTCGCCCTGATGCACCACATACACATCCAGCGGCGCCGCCGGATTCTGCATGCCGTCTTCCTGCAACAGGGCCAGCAGACGCTCCACACCCATGGCGAAACCGCACGCCGGGGCAGGTTTGCCGCCAATCTGCTCGATCAGGCCGTCGAAGCGGCCCCCGGCACAGATCGTACCCTGTGCGCCGAGACGCGTGGTGACCCACTCGAACACGGTGCGGTTGTAGTAGTCCAGTCCGCGCACCAGACGCGGATTGATCTCGAACGCGATGCCGTGTTGTTTCAGGATCGCCTGCACCGCCTCGAAATGCCGGATCGCGTCTGCTTCCAGTTCATCCATCAGCTTCGGCGCCGCGCTCACCAATTCCTGCATCGCGGGATTCTTGGTATCGAGAATCCGCAGCGGATTGCTGTACAAACGGCGCTGCGCATCGGCGTCCAGCGCATCCTTGTGCTGCTCGAAATACGCGATCAACTTCTCGCGATGACGCTGGCGCGAAGCCGCATCACCCAGCGTGTTGATCTGCAAAGCCACATCGCGGATGCCCAGCTTCTTCCACAAGCGCGCGCACATCACGATCTGCTCGGCATCGATGTCCGGCCCGGCAAAGCCCAATGCCTCCACGCCGATCTGGTGAAACTGGCGGTAGCGCCCTTTCTGGGGACGCTCGTGGCGGAACATCTGCCCCGCATACCACAAGCGCTGCGGCGCGTTATACAGCAGATTGTGCTGCAATGCCGCACGCACGCAGGAAGCCGTCCCTTCCGGACGCAGCGTGAGCTGGTCGCCGTTGAGGCTGTCCTCGAAGCTGTACATCTCCTTTTCGACGATATCGGTGACTTCGCCGATTGCGCGTTTAAACAGCGCGGTCGGCTCCACCAGCGGCATGCGGATATTGCGATAGCCGTAGGCTTCCAGCCACTCGCGCACCGTATCCTCGAACCACAGCCACAGTCCCGCCTCGTCCGGCAGGATATCGTTCATGCCTTTTACGGCCTGCAATAATTGCGCCGCTTTAAGTACGGGAGCGGGAGCAATTAACGCAGCATTTGCATCATTCTTTATCATTCTCAAACCTATCTAACTCAGCGCCGTGCATATTTTCTTGCCACATATTCATTGACGATCTGCGTGAACTCTTCGGCGATATGCTCGCCGCGCAGGGTCACTGTCTTCTCGCCATCCACATATACTGGCGCTGCGGGTGATTCACCCGTACCCGGCAGACTGATGCCGATGTTGGCCATCTTGCTTTCGCCGGGACCGTTGACGATGCAGCCCATCACCGCGACGGTCATCTCTTCCACACCTTCGTATTGCTCGCGCCAAGCCGGCATCTGCGCGCGCAGATGGTTCTGGATATGCTGCGCCAATTCCTGAAACACCGTGCTGGTCGTACGTCCGCAACCGGGACATGCGGTCACCATTGGCGCAAACGAGCGCAAACCCATGGTCTGCAAAATCTCCTGCGCCACCACGACTTCTTCTGTGCGCGCCCCACCGGGAGCGGGCGTCAATGACACGCGAATGGTGTCGCCTATGCCCTGCTGCAGCAACACGGCCAACGCCGCAGTGGAAGCTACTATGCCCTTGGAACCCATGCCCGCCTCGGTCAGCCCCAGATGCAGCGCATAATCGCAACGTCTGGCCAGCTCCTGATACACCGCGACCAGATCCTGCACATCGCTCACCTTGCACGACAACACGATGCGCTCGCGCGGCAGCCCCAGTTCCTCGGCTCGTTTCGCGCTGTCCAGCGCGGAGACAATCAGCGCCTCGCGCGTTACCTCGGCCACTTCCTTCGGCTGCGGCAGTTTCGCATTCTCATCCATCATGCGCACGACGATGTCCTGATCCAGACTGCCCCAGTTGACGCCGATGCGCACCGGCTTGTCATACTGTTTCGCCACCGCGATCATCATCGCGAACTGATCCTCGCCCTTGCGGTTCTTGCCTACATTGCCGGGATTGATGCGGTATTTCGCCAGCGCCTGCGCGCATTCCGGATACTCGGTGAGAAGACGATGTCCGTTGTAGTGGAAATCGCCGATCAGCGGCACTGCGCAACCCATGTCGTCCAGCATCTTGCGGATGCGTGGAACCTGCTCGGCCGCCTCGGATGTGTTCACCGTGATGCGCACCAGTTCGGAGCCGGCACGCGCCAGTTCGTACACCTGGCGTGCCGTACCTTCCGCATCAGCAGTGTCGGTATTGGTCATGGACTGCACCACGACAGGCGCGTTGCCGCCAATGGCGATGCCTCCGACATGCACACACTGCGTGCGCTGACGTAATACGGGAAAATGACTCATCTGTCTCACTTCACCGTCAAGTGCGCCATTTCATTCGCAGGGTATGCCGAAAGATCTATCAGGCTGCCTTTGTAATACAGCTTCACTTTGCCGGGATTCGAGACGGAAATCTTATATGGCGCACGCCCAGGCCCGCCTATCCATTTTTCGCTTCCGCGCGGCACATTCCTCGAAAGCAATACTCCTCCGCGCGCATCAACAACTTCAGCGAACATGGCCTCCCCGAAAACGAAGTGCAAAGGACGACGCATGAGCGCTTCGAGGGGAACTTCAGGTTTGACAACTGCGGCTGGCGCCGATGCCGCCCCATTCTGTGGCACAGGCGTCGCAATTGGCTCTCTGGGCTTGACAGGTTCAGGCTGATTTTGCGGCACAACCGGGTCGAAACTCTTTAGGGGCGCAACTGGCTCGACCTTCCTGGGAACCACAACAGCATCGGGTTTCTTTGGCGCCACGACCGGTTCGAGCTTCTTTTGCGGCACGACTACTTTGACGGCTTCCGCCACCTGAGGCTGCTTTTCGGTATCAGTCACGGCCGAGGCTGCCACAGCGGCTGTCGGCAAGGAAACGGGTTCAACGACAACCTCGGTTGCCTTCGGCGCCGGTTCGCCTTCGCGCGTGAATATGAACAATCCGAGTACAAGCGCGACGCCCAGCGCCCCGCCTACCCACAACAAATTAACGCGCTGCAAGGAAAGCAGCGTCGGGAAAGCCACATCCACCACCTGCACCTTGGCGACAGTTTGTGTGCCGGGATCGGCGGGCAAGGCAGCAATCAATGCCGCCTCATCCAGTTGCAGCACACGCGCATAGCTACGCACAAAACCGCGCAGGAAAGTGGCTTGTGGAAGGTTCGCAAAATCATTCGCTTCCAGCGCCTCCACTTGTCTCGGCGCAAATTTGACGCGATTGGCGATATCGTGCACGCTCAATCCCATGCCCTCGCGGGCCTCGCGCAATGCCATTCCAACGTTAAGCACTGGCTGCTGAAGAGCGGTCTTGTTTTCTGTGCTGGAAACGACGCCGGATGTGTCCATTATTCACCTTGCAATAGCAGTTGTGTCTCGCGGGAATCCGGGAAACGTTTGCGTAACTGGATGGCGTAACTCGCTTCGGAATTACGGTCACGCATTTTGCGTTCGATGCGCACCGCCAGCCACAGCTGTTCGGCATTCAATTCGGGAGAATCCTGCAAGAAACGCAGGAAATAAGATTTCGCCCCGGCATAGTCGCCGCTCTCGAAGTTCAACTCCGCCAGCCCATAAAGCGCTTCAGGTATGCCGGGACGCAGGACCAGGGCTCGCTGAAAATAGTTTTCAGCCTCCGTCATCTGTCCTGCCTTCCTGGAACACACGCCCAGATTGACATAAGCCTTCTCCGGCGTGGTGTACAGCGGGTTATTCAACGCTTCATGGAAGTGCGCGATGGATTCTTTTGCCCGCCCGCGCTGGCACATGAACCAGCCGTAGTTGTTGTGCGTTTCGGAATTTGTGCTATCCAGTTGCAGGCTGCGACGAAAATCCGCATCGGCCTTATCGTCTTCGCGCAGCGCCATACGAACCAGTGCACGAACGGTATAGGCAGGCGCGTAATTATCATCCGCCCTCAGCGCCACCCCGAGCTCCTGCAAGGCTATCGAATACTGTGTGCGTTCGTAATACGAGGCGGCAAGCTCGGTGTGTATCCTGGCACTCGCCTGCGCGCGCGTCTTGTCCGGCTGCGGCGTACCCGAAGAGCCGCCGCCGGATGAAGCGCAACCGCCCAAAAACAACAAGATGAAAAACAGGTTGAATACCTTCATTGACTCGCCTCCACCATTCGATGTGTTCTTTTGGTTTTATCCTGCACCTGCCCCGCCAACTGCCCGCAGGCTGCTGCAATGTCGTCCCCGCGCACCTTGCGGATAGTGGTCACGATGTCCGCCTGCATCAACACGTCGCGGAAACGCAGCACGGTCTGCATGTCGGAGCGCTGATACGGCGCCTGCGGAAACGGGTTGAAAGGAATGAGGTTGAATTTGCAGGGCACGTCGCGCACCAGCGCGATCAGTTCGCGCGCATCCTGCTCGCGGTCGTTCACCCCTGCCAGCATCACATATTCAAAGGTGACGAAATCGCGCGGAGCCTTCTCCAGATAGCGACGGCAAGCCGCCATCAGTTCGCGCAACGGATACTTCTGGTTGATCGGCACCAGCACGTTGCGCAACTCGTCGTTCGGCGCATGCAGCGAGATCGCCAGGGCAACCGGACATTCCTCGCGCAGCCTGTCCATCGCGGGCACCACGCCGGAGGTCGAAACCGTCACACGGCGGCGCGACAAACCGTAAGCATTGTCGTCCAGCATCAGCCGCAATGCGCTCACTGTATGGTCGAAATTCAGCAACGGCTCGCCCATGCCCATCAGTACCACGTTGGTGACCGGCCAGTTGCCTTCAGCATTTTTCCCAAGTTCATGGTTCGCCCACCACACCTGGCCGATGATCTCGGCAGTTGTCAGATTGCGGTTAAAACCCTGTTTGCCGGTGGAACAGAATGCGCAATCCAGTGCACATCCGGCTTGCGTCGAAACGCACAGCGTGCCGCGATCTTCCTCCGGGATGTACACGGTTTCCACCGCGTTGCCCGTGCCCACATCCAGCAGCCACTTGCGCGTACCGTCGGAGGCAACTTCTTCGCGCATCACCGTGGGCGCTTTCACGCAGGCGATTTGTTTCAGCTTTTCGCGAAGAGAGATCGCCAGATCGCTCATCGCATCGAAATCGGACTCCCCGCCTTTGTATATCCAGCGCAGCACCTGCCTGGCGCGGAAGGGCTTTTCGCCCTGTTCCGCAAACCAGGCAGTCAGTTGCTGCACATCAAAGTCGAGGAGATTTTGCATCAACGGGAGCAGATGTTCTTCGGGGCAAAGAAGTAATCGATCTCGATCTTGGCATTTTCTGCGGAGTCGGAACCGTGCACGGCGTTCGCATCGATGCTAGTCGCGAAATCGGCGCGGATGGTGCCCTTGTCGGCCTTGGATGGGTCGGTTGCGCCCATCAGTTCGCGGTTTTTGGCAACGGCGTTGGGGCCTTCCAGCACCTGGATCATGACGGGACCGGAGATCATGAAACTCACCAGATCCTTGAAGAAAGGACGCTCGCGGTGCACCGCATAAAAGCCTTCGGCTTCGGTGCGGGACAGATGGCGCATCTGGGCAGCGACAATCTTCAATCCGTTGGTCTCAAAACGGGAATAGATTTTACCGATGACGTTCTTCGCTACTGCGTCGGGTTTGATGATAGAAAGGGTACGTTCGACAGCCATGCTTCTCTCCAAGTTGTGATTAGAAATCAGAAAATTCTGAGGGCGCGATTCTAGCAGGCTTTGCCTGCCCTGTCGCAGTCAGGGAGCCTATTCCACGACCAGACCGGGTTCGAAATTGCCGGCTTGAAAACCGGCGGCAACCGCCACCCCCACCACGCTCACCAACTCGTCGCCGCAATACAGCAGCGGCAGCCGCTCGCGTTGCCAGGGAGGGACACGATGCTCCTGCAACAAGTTCTTCAGGCTACGCGTCGCCGCAGTCGCCTGGGGACGCAGGGTTTCGCCGCCGCTACGCAGTCGTAGCGTTACCGGGGCTCGCTGCAATTTGTCCAGACTGATGCCCTGCCCCTGCGTCTGCCTGAAAATCAGGCGCGAATTCAGCGCGGGCCATGCCAATCCGTCCTCGCCATTCCACGGCAACACCAGATCCGGATCGAATTCGCCCAAGGCGGGCATGGCATAGGCCTGGCCCTGATAGACGCGCACCTGCCAATTGCCGAAATCGACGCATATCGCCGCATCTTCCCGCGCCCCAGGCAATTGATGCAGCATCTCGTCGAGTTGCACATTCTGCGGCATGGGCGCGCTCTGCATATGCAGCCAATAGCGCAGCAAATTCTTGCTGCGGGCAGGGGAAAGTTCGCGCAGGAGGGATAACTCAAGCGGCGCATTGCCCGCCAAACCCCGCGCATCCTGCCGCGCCAGGTCGTCGAGCAGTTCGCTCGCTTCGGCAAAGTGCAGCGCGCTGCGCGTCAGCGTGTCACGGTAAGCCGGAAACCGCTGTTCCAGCAGCGGCAACAGGCGATGACGCAAAAAATTGCGCGGATAACGATCGTCGGCATTGCTCTCGTCCTCCACCCACGACAACGCGTGTTGCTGCGCATATTCGAGGAGTTGGCTGCGGGGAATATAGAGCAGCGGCCGCAAGGTGGCGTGGGCATGCGGAGTGGCTAATTTGAGGAGCGGCATTGCCGCCACGCCCTTGACCCCAGCGCCGCGCAACAGCTGCAACAACAGCGTTTCCGCCTGGTCGTCGGCATGGTGCGCCAGCGCAACGGCATCGCAGGCCAGCTTGGCAAAGGCCGCATGGCGCAGCCTGCGCGCTGCCGCTTCGATGCCATGTTCATCACGCAAGCCGGAGATATCGACGCGTTCGATGTGCAGCGGAATGCCATGCTGCGCGCAGAGTCCGGTGCAGAAATCCGCCCACGCATCGGCGTTCGGGCTGATGCCGTGATGGACATGCAGGGCGGAAAGCCGCCACGAGAACCGGGGAGCAAGCGTGTGCAGCAGATGCAGCAGCACGACGGAATCCATGCCGCCGCTCAAACCGATCAGGATGTGACTGTGACTTGGAAGAAGCGGCGCGAGGCGCGCCGCTACAGTGTCAGTTAAGCTCGATTTCCTTGAACTTGCCATAGCTCATCAAGCGGCTGAAACGCGCCTGCAACATCTCGTTGGTGGTTTGAGATTGCACTTGCTTGAGTATGTCCTGCAAAGCTTTGCCAAGGGTCTGCATCATCGCCGGATAATCGCGGTGCGCGCCGCCCAGGGGTTCGCTGATGATCTTGTCGATCAGGCCCAGTGTCTTCAGGCGATTCGCGGTAATGCCCAGCGTCTCGGCCGCATCAGAAGCCTTGTTGGCACTCTTCCACAGGATGGAGGCACAGCCTTCGGGCGAAATGACCGAGTAAGTCGCGTATTGCAGCATCAGCATGGCATCGCCGACCGCGATGGCCAATGCACCGCCGGAACCGCCTTCGCCGATGATGGTGCAGATGATGGGCACCTTCAGCTCGGCCATCACATACAGGTTCTTGCCGATGGCCTCGGACTGCCCGCGCTCTTCCGCACCCACGCCGGGATAAGCACCGGGCGTGTCGATGAACGTCATGATGGGAATGCCGAACTTCTCGGCCAGGCGCATCAGGCGCATCGCCTTGCGATAACCTTCCGGGCGCGGCATGCCGAAGTTGCGGTACTGGCGTTCCTTGGTGTCGCGGCCTTTCTGGTGGCCGATGACCATGACACTTTGACCGTTAAAACGGGCCAGACCGCCAACAATAGCGGGATCGTCCGCATAGTTGCGGTCGCCGTGCAGTTCTTCGAAATCGGTAAACAGGTGCTGGATGTAGTCCAGCGTATAGGGGCGTTGCGGATGGCGCGAAACCTGCGAAATCTGCCATGGCGTGAGCTTGGCATAGATATCCTTGGTCAGCGTTTGGCTTTTCTTTTGCAGCCTGCCGATCTCGTCGGAAATATCCAAGGCAGAATCGTCCTGCACATAGCGCAATTGCTCAATTTTGTTCTCCAGCTCGGAGACCGGTTGCTCGAAATCCAGAAAGGTAACTTTCATCTGCACAATATCCGTGTTGTCCGGGTGCGGATGATACAGGAAGCCGCCCCGCGAATTAACCCATAAATTTTACTAGGTTATTCATGGCGTCAGAAATCGTAGCGAGCGAGCCAACATTGGAGGAGTCCGGAGCGCAGGCACCGGAGTGTACGTATAAGATTGCCGCTTCGCGCCCCCGGATGCCGAGCACCGCGCGACTTCAATGCCGGTTCGCGTAGTAGATTTATGTCGCCATGTATATTCAACCCAGCGAAAAGAAGCGTTTGATGGTGGCCAATATCTCGCTGCGTTGCTGGGACAGGTCTTTATGTTGACCGGTCGCGTCCAGATTCTGTAGCGCAATATCCAGTTCGGCACGGCGCGTGACGAGGATATGCGAAATCTCATCGGCAATTCCGGGGCGCGAGCGCAATATCTCCTCCATCACTTCCTTGTCGATGCGGTAGCACTCGACATCGGACTTGGCGACAACCGAGGCCGAGCGCGGCGCACCGGTGAGCAACCCCATCTCGCCGAAGAAGTTGCCGCGCCCGAGGATTCTTACGGTACGCCGTTTGCCGTTAACCAGATCGACATAGACCTCGGCCTCGCCGTTGACGATGATGTACAGCCAGTGCGAGCGTTCGTCGCCCTGTTTGGTAATGATGTTGCCCTTGGCAAAAGGCGAATAGCGCAGGCGTTCCGCCAGCCCCCTGAGCTCGGCATCGTTAAGCTGCGAAAACAACTCGACGCGGCGCAGGGTCTTGATGCGCAGCAACACTTCGCGCTCATGCACAGCCTCGTCGTATTTTTCATTTTCCTTGGTGATGTGGAGACTGTGCGTTTCCTGCGCCAGCCTGATGCCGGCGCGCTGCAGGGCAGCCATGATGTGCCAGCGCAACATGGCATCGGTGGGGTCGTCCACCGCCAGATCGGTCAGCCAATAGCGCAAGGCATAGCGCGCATAGCCCTTGTCGTCCATGTCCATCAGGAGGCAATTGGGTGCGGGATTTTTTGCCACGTTCGCAATATCCGTGTGCAGGATGGAATCCTCGACCACGCTCACCACTCTGGTCGGAACCGTTTCCATGCCGACGTTGAACCACACCCAGCGCCGCCATTGCACCGGCTGGTCGCTGCGCCGCCCCAGCACCATGAATTTGTTTTTCATCAACTGACTGTTGGGAAACACCACCGTCTCCCAGTTGCGCGTCTCCACCAGTGTGGAACGCCAGCGAATGTCCACGACCCTGCCCGAGATATCGTCCACCTTGATCCAGTCGCCAACCTCGACGGAATTATCCAGTTGCAGCGCGAGACCGCCGAGAATGTTGCCCAGCGTATCCTGCATGGCGAACGCCACCACCGCGGTGATCATTGCCGATGTCGCCAGGATACTGCCCAGATCGAGGCCCGCATAACGCAGCCGCACCATGAACCAGGCGATATAGGCAATGATGACAAAAATATCTTCGGCGATACGCGGCAGCGTGAACTTGAGTCCCGGCAACACAATGCGGAACACCAGCAGCCCCCACAGGCGGATCACCGCAATCCCGGCGCCGATGGTGAAAACCTCATGCGTCAGCGCAGCGGCACGGGCCAATTCCAGGACATGCAACAGGCCGCTGGAAAACAGCCCCAGCAAACAGACAACGAAAAGGCCTAGCGTGTTCACGAGACTCGCCCGTTCTTCGCGGCGCAGGCGCAACAGCACGAACGAGATGCAAAGCACCATGATCAGCACCGGCAATGACTCTTCGCCCCAGAAGAAACCGATCATGTTGTCCCAGAAACTCATCGAAGCGCGCCCGTTGGAATATGCTTCATTCTACACTGCGTACCGCGCCAATGGCCGCGCGCCACGCCACAGCTTCCAGGTTGCGACGCGCGTCAACTCAAAGCGATGCGCTGTTGCTTCCCGCAATACTTCCAGCGTGAGACGCTGCAACCGCCCCGCCTGCAACGCCTTCAGCAGCGGCTGCGCATATTGCCGTTCGATCTGCTGCACCGCCTCGCGCCAGGCGTAGAGATCGCCGCGTTGCAAGGCTTCACCCTGCGCGCTGCAAATCCATAACCCGCTCGCGTATTGTCCATCCAGCATCGTCGGCAACGATTCGACCGGCCGCATACCGGCCGCACGGGCAAACGCACCAGTCAAATCGTAATCACCACCGGCCGCATCGAACGCCGGAGCCAACGGAATCGCGCGGCCGCCACCCCAGAACCACAAGCTATTGATGGGCAACTCGCCGCGTGTCGCGCGCGCCTGATTCAGCGGATGTGCATGCAACAGCATCTGCGCCTCTGTGGCAATGCGCTGCCAGCGCAACGCATCCGCGCCCTGCGGAAAATGAATTTTTGCATCGCGCCACGCCACTTGCCGCAACGCCGTAGTCGTCATCTGCGGTTCCGCATCCACCTGCACATACCAGCGCTGCGGATGCGGTGCCGAAAAATACACCCCCATCCCGGAGAAATGCTCATTCAGGCTGGCACACAGTGCGATAGCCTCCTCCTGGCTGGGCATCACATTGGGCAGCAACAACACCTGCGAACTATTCAATTGCAAGCTCACCGGATCGGCACACAGCCAGTATGCGGCACCCACCTCCACACCGTCTGCTACAGCGCGAACCGGCGCAACAGCTTGCACGCCAAACGCGGCACAGAGCTTGGTCTCAAGGGTTTCGGCAGGCGCAGTACTCGCATTTCCACGGGCCAGCAATTTTTCCAGCGCGGGCAAATGCAGTCCGGCACAAACCTCGGTGGCGATGTCCTGCGGGGGAAACAGGTCGGGAATGGACAGGTGGAGATGGTTCATGTCCACAGTTTACCATCCCGCATTGCGGACTCTTGTGGCACACTAGCGCCCGTCAATATTTCGAGCTGCCGCCTTGCAACCCTACGAACTCTTCATCGGCCTGCGATACACCCGCGCCAAACGCCGCAACCACTTCATTTCGTTCATTTCGATGATCTCCATGGCAGGCATCGGCCTGGGCGTGATGGCGCTGATCGTGGTGCTGTCGGTGATGAACGGCTTCCAGAAAGAGATTCGCGCGCGCATCCTCGGCGTCACGCCGCACTTGCAGGTCATGAGCGACAGCGGGCAGATCAGCAACTGGCCGCATGTTCTGGAAATTATCGAACAACATCCCGAAGTGCGCGCCGCCGCGCCCTATGTCGCCGGCCAGGGCATGGTGTCGCTGAACGAGAGCGTGCAAGGCGTGATGGTGCGCGGCATCCTGCCTGCCGCCGAGCAAAAACTGACTGCGCTGGGCGACAAGATGAAGCACGGTTCCATGAGCGACCTGCGGGCGGGTGAATTCAATATCGTGCTTGGCGTCGATCTTGCGCGTTCATTGGGGGCGCATGTCGGCGACAGCGTGTTGCTCATTACCCCGCAGGGGCAGATCACCCCTGCCGGCATGATTCCGCGCCTGAAACAGTTCCATGTGGTCGGCATTTTCGAGATCGGCATGGCGCCCTATGACAACGCGCTGGCGCTTATCCAGCTTGAGGATGCGCAAAAACTTTACCGCTTGGGCGGCAGCGTGAGCGGAATCAGCGGCAGCCTGCGTAATCTCGACCTGGCGCCGCAGGTTGCATGGGATCTGGAAGACAAGTTGCCGAAAAACACTTACGCCACCGACTGGACGCGCCAGAACGCCAACTATTTTGCCGTGGTGGCGATGGAAAAGAAGATGATGTTCATCATCCTCTCGCTTATCGTGCTGGTCGCCGCCTTCAACATCGTCTCCACGCTGGTGATGGCCGTGACCGACAAGCAGGCGGATATCGCCATCCTGCGCACGCTGGGCGCATCGCCGAAGAGCATCATGCAGATTTTCATGGTGCAGGGCATGTTGATCGGCCTCATCGGCACTGGATTGGGTATGATCGGCGGCGTGGTGATCGCACTCAACATCGGCACCATCGTGCCATTCATCGAGCACCTGTTCGGCGTGCAGTTCCTATCCAAGGAGTTTTACTACATCAGTGAACTTCCCTCCGACTTGCATCATGCAGATGTTCAAATCGTCGCTGTAATGTCATTCGCTATCAGTATGCTTGCAACACTATATCCAAGCTGGCGCGCTTCCAAGGTGCAGCCGGCGGAGGCTCTTCGTTATGAGTGATGAATTGGTCATCTCCTGCCGCGAATTGCGCAAGACTTATGCGCAGGGTGATTTGAGCGTGCCCGTGCTGAACGGCGTGAACCTTGAAGTGAAGCGCGGCGAGCGCATTGCCATTGTCGGCGCGTCCGGATCCGGCAAGAGCACGCTGCTGCACCTGCTGGGCGGGCTAGACACGATTACCGGCGGCAGCGTCAGCATCCTGGGGCAGGATGTAACGATGATGAACGAGACGCAGCGCGGCGAATTGCGCAACCGTTCGCTCGGTTTTGTTTACCAGTTCCACCACCTGCTGCCGGAATTCACCGCGCTGGAAAACGTCGCCATGCCGCTGCTGATTCGCGGCATGAAGCCCGCCGAAGCGCATCCGCAAGCGGCCGCCATGCTGGAGCAAGTTGGACTGGCACAGCGTGTGCGCCATAACCCGGGCGAACTGTCCGGCGGCGAACGCCAGCGCGTCGCCGTGGCACGCGCCCTGGTCACCCAGCCTGCCTGCGTGCTGGCCGACGAACCCACCGGCAATCTGGACCGCGCCTCTGCTTCCACGCTGTTCGACCTGATGCAAACCCTCAACGCCAAACTCAACACCAGTTTCATCATCGTCACCCACGACCTCGAACTCGCGGGCAGGATGCAGCGGCAGATGCGTTTGGTGGACGGCGTGTTGCATCCGGCGTGAATATTCAACCTTAAATCCGTAGTTCAGCCCGCAGATTACACAGATTAACGCAGATTTCCATGCTGTTATCCGTAGAGACTGTATCACCCAAAAGATGAGTAACAGGATCGCTGTAATGGTTTGTTTTAATCGGTGTGAATCTGCGTAATCTGCGGGCAACTGCTGTTTTTAGATTCAATCGATTTATGACCTGTTTGTCATAACCTTGTAATGCGAGAGGAATATCTTGTTCGCCATTCCAACAACAGGAGCGACGAACATGATTCCATCCCACACGCTGCCGCATCCCCATCTGACCGTCGCCGACGGCGTCCTGCAACCCTTCGAACACCTGCTCGATTTCAAGACCTTCGCCTCGCTGCGGCGCATGGTGTCGCATCAACAAAGCAAGCCGTTGATCAAGCGCACCGACTTCATGAAACTGGTTACGCTCTACCTGCCAGAGGTTGCCGCGCGTATCGAGGAAAGCGACTTCGGCATCGTGCATCTGGAAATTGGCGCAATGAAGCTCGCCACCAAAGAAGCTTTCGCCCGCAGCGATTTCGCCACCGTACGCAAGCACCTGTTCCTGATCGCCGACCTGTTCGACAGGGCCGATGCCGAACTCTACGAAGCGATCCGCATTTCATATCTGGAAGCATTGTTTCTGGGCGATACCTCGGCCGCCCACATCGTGGCGCGCGGCATGCTGTCCAATGCGATGGAAAATGCATTAAGACAAGCCGAACTGCGTTTGGAAAAGCAGCGTTCAGCTCCGGCGTAGCAGTGGAAACAACGACCCGGAGCTTGCGCACCGGGCCGCGCGAATCACGAAGTACCTGATGGGAGTTCAGGAAGTGATATGGTTGTAGCTTGGATTGTCGATAGCCGATACCGCATCGACTATCGCCTCGATCGCCTCCATTCGCGTATATCCCTTGCGCCAGGCCAGGGCCACACGCCGCGCCGGTTCAGGTGCCTCAAAAGGAATTGAACGAACCATGTCGGTCCGGTACGGGCCGATCAGCGCCCCGCTCGGCAAGACCGAAATCCCGTAGCCCGATGCAACCATGCAGCGGATCGTTTCGATGGAATGCCCCTGATGCAGCGAACCTTCCGCATGGCTGATGTCCGGACAGGCGTCGAGCACTTGTTCGCGAAAGCAGTTGCCTGCCTTGAGTACCAGCACGTCATCTCCCCGCACTTCTTCGGCTGCAATGCTTTTGCGTCTTGCGAAAGCGTGGCCGCGGGGAACGACCACTTGAAACGGCTCGTCGTACAGCGCTCTGGTCTCGATACCCGGTACGTCGAACGGCAAGGCAACAATGACAGCATCGACCGTTCCGTATTTGAGGTAATCGGCAAGCAATGCCGTCATGCTCTCTTCAATGTATAGCGACATGTGCGGAGCGGTGCGACGCATGGCCGTGATCAGTTCTGGCAGCAGATAGGGACCGATGGTATGAATGACGCCCAGCCGGAATTCGCCCTGTAGCGGATCCCTGCCCATCTGTGCCACCAGTTCCACGCGCCGCGTTTCTTCCAGCGCGCGGCGCGCCTGCGCCGTGACCTGAAAACCGACATCGGTCAGCCCCAGATGTCCCTTGCTGCGCTCGATCAACTCCACACCCAATTCCGTCTCCAGATTCTGGATGGCGACGCTCAATGTTGGCTGGCTGACCTGGCAGCGTTCTGCCGCCCGGCTGAAGGAACATTCATCCGCGAAAGCCACCAGGTACCGCAATGCTGAAAGTTTCATGCGCCCTCCTATAGGGAATGCCTATATGCATCATACAAAAAAGCTATCGTAACTTATTGATATATATCAATAAATACCATTTCATCAATAGTACCATAACGTCCAGTGTAAGACTTTTCAACGTAGAAGGAGTTAAACATGCAAATCCGCATCTTCATCGCCAGCCTGCTTATAGCCGGATCCGCCGGTGCCTGGGCAACAAGCAACGAACCGATCCAGCCTGTTCCGCAAGTCAAGATCGCCAACCCGGCACTGGCGGAACTGGGGAAAAAACTTTTCTTCGATCCGCGCCTGTCGAAGTCGGGCTTCATTTCCTGCAACTCCTGCCACAACCTGTCCATGGGCGGAACGGACAACCTGAAGACATCGATCGGCCACAACTGGAACGAAGGCCCCATCAACGCCCCTACCGTACTCAACTCCAGCATGAACCTCGCCCAATTCTGGGATGGCCGCGCCAAGGACTTGCAGGCACAGGCAGGCGGCCCCATCGCCAACCCCGGAGAAATGGCTTCGAACCATGCACTCGCAGTCGAAGTGCTGCAATCCATTCCGGCCTATGTCGCCGAATTCAAGCAGGTTTTCGGCAACGACAAGGTGACGATAGAGGAAGTGACCAAGGCCATCGCCGCCTTCGAAGAGACGCTGGTAACGCCGAATTCGCGTTTCGACAAATGGCTCAAAGGCGACAGCAAGGCGCTCACCGCCCAGGAAGTGGCGGGCTACAACTTGTTCAAGGATAGCGGCTGTACGGCTTGCCACAACGGCCCGGCCGTTGGCGGCAATTCCTACCAGAAGATGGGTGTGGTTGAGGCCTACAAGGCCAGCAGCCCCGCCGAAGGCCGCGTCGCAGTAACCGGCAAGGACGCCGACCGCTTCAACTTCAAGGTGCCGACACTGCGCAACGTGGAAATGACCTACCCGTACTTCCACGATGGTGCAGCCAATACCCTGAAAGAAGCAGTGGATACGATGGGCCGCGTGCAATTGGGCAAGAAGTTCAGCGATGAAGAAAATGCCAAGGTCGTTGCCTTCCTGAAGACACTCACCGGCGATCAGCCGAACTTCAAGTTGCCGATCCTGCCGCCGTCATCGGACAGCACACCGCGCTCGCAACCGTTCGCAAAGAAATAAGCATTCCGAAATGAAAACGCCCCGGCACGCAAGTGCCGGGGCGTTTTTTGTTTATAGCTTTCGGATGGAGAATCCAGCAAACGTCGGCGCTCCAAAAACAACGGGCATCAACACTTGTTCTGCGCCACGATCCTTTCCAATAACTCGATGGTATTCTCCGGGACTGGCTCAAAGCCTTTGAACTTGAGGTCTTCCAGTATCCGGCTGCCCCCCTTTGTGTCTTGATGCATACCGGTCAGGATTTCGAGAAGCCGCGATTTCCTGTCAGCCCATTCCGGGCTGATGCAGAAACAATGGAAGGCATAACCTTCGCGCGTTTCACCGATGACCTCCAGCGACTCTTTCGACACGGCATTCATGCCTTGCCAGGTCTCGTTGAAAACAAAACCTATATCAGCCTCTCCCTTGATGACCGCCTGGGCTGCTTTCATGTGATTTCCGGCAACGATGATTTCGCAGGTATGGGGATCCTTGCCCAGTTTGCCCAGTTGCATACAACCCAAGGCATGCACGATCAGCCCTTTGGTGGCTGTCGAGACTTTGGGCGAGGCCAGCTCAAGCGGTTTTGTTCCCTTGCGAGCAACGAGTATGGTTTCGTCAAACACGCCGACGGGACGCGCAACCGGGATAAAGCCCAGCTTTTCGGCAAACTCCATTGCGCTGTATGGATTCGCATACACGAGGTGATATCCCCCCGCCAGCACTGCCTCGCGCTCGACGATGAAATTGTCCTGCAGGTTGAAGTGTATGTCGCAGCCAAGATTGCGCTGCAAATAGGTATTCAGCAAATACCATCCGGCCAGATTCTTGGCTGTGTCATGCGGACAGACCGACAATTGATAAATGGTGGTTTCCATTTGAGCTCCCGAAAGTTAGAGGAGTTTGGCAATACTTTCCGCCGCGCGCTTGGTGTCCAGAAAAATCATGCCCAGCTTCGCCCCGGACTTGGCGATGACCGATAGAACCGCATCCTTGCCTGCGTAGCTCATCAGAATGTAGCCTTTGTCGCCCTTGACCATGACCTGCTCAAGTTCTCCCCGATCCAACTCACGAGCACTGCGATCTCCAAGAGCCAGCATGGCCGCGTTCATCGCCCCCACGCGGTCTTCGTCCATGGTTGCAGGCAACATGCTGGAAATAACCAGGCCGTCAGTCGAAATGACCGCAGAGGCTTCTATATCTCCCGAGCTCGAATTCAACTCGCTCAGTACTGACTGAATCAATTCACCACGCATGATCTATTCCTTTCAAGATTTTGAGTTCGTCCCATACCCTTGCCTGCTCGTAATACCATCTCCGAGCAATTGACAACAAGTGACATTTGAAACTCCTCCTGAAATCGTCATTTTTATGTGTTGTATTTTTTGCATAACGCCCAAATGAGATGCAAGTATGCCTGCTGGTCAAACTTGGGTATGCCGGAAACAACCAGCATAAAATGGTGCTTGCCGATATACAAAGGCCAGCAGCCAAGTTCGCTGTTGCCGCCGCTGTCGATCACCGCCATCGCCAGCGTCCCCAGGCGCAACTTGCTCCTGATGAGTTCGGAATGTTTGCTTTGAATGGTCGATATCGCGGCGGCCAGAATAGCCAACTCCTCTGCAACCTCCTGCGTGAAGCCCGCATTCACCAGGTGGAATCCGTCATGGTCGGCCAACAGCGCCATGCCATTGCCGGATAGCTGGCTAAGCAGGAAAGGAACATCCGTTTCGATGTGTTGCGCCGCCAATGTTTCCGATTCGGCTCTCCCGGCGATCCATTTGGACTTTTCCATCCAGTAAAGCAACTGCAACGGGTCGCCCTTCCCCACATACTGCCGCAACGTTTCAACGGAAACTTTTTGCGTTGTTTCGTTTGCCATGATTCCCAATAGCAGCGATCGCGCCGCATCGGGCTGTGGATTGCTCGCCGCGCAGTAGGCGCCGAGCGGCGTTGGAATGATGTGGACGTCTTGTGTGAGTTGATAGTCAGACATAGCGTTCCTAGAGGCTGGGGTTTAGATGGAACAGCAAAGACAGCAACAGCTTCTTCATTTCCTGGCGATTGCCCGGGGCAACCTCCATGATGGGCGGCGGCGCTTTCCCGTCTCGCCGACTCTTCGCCAGGTGGCTATGGTAGTCGTGAATAGTCGGCGCCGGGTACGCCTCGGATCGGTTGATGCCGATCACCACACCAGTGTTTTCGATGAAACCTTCAAGCAGTTTCAGATAAACATCCAGATCGTCAAACGGATTCCTGCTTCCATTGTCGATCAGCAACACCAGTCCGATAGCGCCATTTTGCAGCATATCCCGCACGATATTGAACTGCGCCTGCTCGGGCACACTATAAAGCAGAACGCGCTCGTGTTCGGAAATATCGAGGCTGGCATAATCCAGGCTGAGCATCTGCGTTTTGCTGTCTTGGCTGGAAGGACTGGTGATTACGTCGGCACTGGGCGTATGAGCATCGCGCATAAGCTGTAATGCTGTCGGTATGCCGCCTCCCGCCGAGCCTGCAATCAGAATCTTGTATTGGGTCTTGTTCTTCCTGGGCTCACTTGCCAACGCTTTGGCCGGACTCGAGCGGCGCGTCTTGCCGGCCCATACATCAAGAACGTCCTGTACCGATTGCGGCCGCGCTTCGGCCGCAATCGACATCATCCAGTCAACCGAATCCAGAAGCACCCGGCTGCCGAGTTGCGGCATCTCCTTCACCAACGACGGACAAGGATCAACGCCGAAGTCTTCCAGCTTCTTCTGGCGTTCTATCGAGACTGGCGGGGCTTCTTTTGTGAGGCATCGGTATATGCTCGCCCCAATTGAGTAGATATCCGTCCACGGCCCTTTCTTTTCGTCGGGCACATACAGTTCAACCGGCGCATAGCCTGCCGTCACCACAACAGTGGTACTGCCATCGCCCGGCATTTCGAGTCGTGCGGCGCCAAAATCGATCAGGATGGCTGTGTTGTCCTTGCGAATATAAATATTGCCCGGCTTGATGTCGCGGTGAAGGTATTTCTGCTCGTGCACGACGCTCAGACCATTCAGAATCTGGGTAAAAATACTGATGATCATGCTCTCGCTCAGCGGCTTGCCTGTTCGCGACAAAATGTTTTGCAAGGTCTCGCCTTCATGAAAATCCATCACGAAATAAGCTGTATCGTTGGCCATGAAATAGCGATTCACGCGCACGATATTGGGATGGCGGAATTTGGCCAGCGTTTTTGCTTCATCGAGAAAACGTTCCCGCCCCCATGCGAAGATGTCCATCGTGTCGTCAGATCTGGCCGAGACACAGTTATTGCCTTCCCGTCTGGCATAAGATTCGGGGATGTATTCCTTGATGACGACTGAATTGCCAAGGTGGGTGTCGGTAGCCTTGTAGGTAATGCCAAACGATCCCGTACCCAGCACGTCTTCGATGACGTACTCATGCACCTGGGTGCCAGACGGAAGGATGCTGGGATAGTCCTGGATCATGACGCGCTCGCGTTCGGAGACACGGATTTGCCGACATATCCGGGGACCGGCGAATCGCCCGATTCATCGGGATAGGATGGCAGCAACATGTTATCCACTTCCCGAATAGCCGGACCGGCATATCCGGCGGCATTGGCAGCGGCATAAAAATTGAACACATGTCTTTGCGGAATGTTGAGTATGCGAACGATGAACGCCAACGCAACCGGCTGCCTGCACAACAATGAAGCGATACGCATAGCGTCGGGAGTTGGCTCAAGCCGGGTAAGGTTCGGCCAGTATTTCAGGTATACGGGCTTGTTGACGTCGATACCTTTGGGCAGGTAGCCGCCGTATGTATACAGAGCCAGTTTCCAGAGAAACGCTTCCAGATCCGTCTGCAACAGGAGGTTGTCGTCCGGCATCGCACTTTCGCTTACGACAATTTGTCCGTTGCTGAAATCCTGCCGCGCCAGCTCGGGCAGATTAATTTCTTCGCCCGCGACGGCAACCGTTTTGGCGCAGGGAGAGATATGGATTTTCAAGGTACCGGCAATGGAAAGACAGATTGCGGATTGCGCAGTCACTTGCTGTGAAATAACGCTTTTGAGATAGCCCAATAGCCTGTTGTCAGTATTTAACCAGAGGCTCTTCACTGTAGCGTCATCCGCCATATCGATGTCTGATCCAAGGGCAAAGGAATAGGCGATATTTTCGCTTTCCAGCGGCGACCAGGTACGCGGGCGCGTATGCGGTCTGCTGCTCGACGGAATTTGCAGCGGGACGGTTTTTTCCGGCGCGGCCGCTACGCTCCGTGGGGGTTCCGGCGATACCTTCTTGATTGAAGCATCGTTCACGGGAGACCTGGATTTCGCGCCGATCAAAGAGGCTTCTTTGCCCTTGAGGGATGCAGGCTGTGCCGGAATACTGCTCAAGCATTCATCGATCTTTGAAATAAAATCCTTGGCTGCTAAGGGCTTGAGCAGCAGAAACTCGGCGCCGATGCGATCTTCCCCGTGCAGCGTTTCATATTCTTCAGCCTGATTCAACAACAGGACGGCAGGAATTTCCGGAAAACGACTGCGATATTTCCTGAAGGCAGCCTTCGCATCGGACTTGTCAAAATCCACCACGACCAGGTCGGGGCGATTTCCGCGGCCCAGCTCGAAGCGCCCCTTCCCATGCTGCTGGAGAACGAATTCCAGCATATTGAAGGTGCGCGTGTTGGGAGAGATGATGTCAATCACCACCTTGCTATTTGCCATCTAACGTCCGCCCTTGTCTCGCTATCATTGTGGAGTGCTTCAACCAATATCAAAATCGACAGAGGCATAAGTCTTCACGGGATCCTTCGGCATTTTTTCAACAAGCTGCACACTGCTTTCGCTGTTACGGGGCAAGGAACAATGCTTTTCGGCAGACCTGGCAGGGAGCGAAGAACCCGATCTGATTGCAACAAGATCAGATCGTTGCTGATCATCAAGTACGGAAAATATCTGGTCATGTATGCGCCGCTGTATAGCCAGCCCATTGCTGCCCAGAACCGTATGGAGATCGAGTGCAGCTGCGAAGACGCGATCCCCCTCGCATCCGGCTGCGAGAAGCGCATTGATGCGCTGTATATGCGGAGTCAGATCATTGGGGGTGCGACGAATCAGACGATCAAGATGCTTAATCAGCCCTTCACACCATTGCGGGTCGGAATAGTTGGGGCTTAATGCACGCGTGTACTCAAAACCGGGCTCGAACGTCAGTTCCGTCGGCAACGGAACATCGGGCGTCTGCTCAAAAATAGAGACGTTTGTCACCTCTTTCATGATGGCTCCCCAATTGTTGTCTCAGCCGATTGAACACGGCGTCAAAGAAGCATACACGGAAACCGGATTTAGCCAACCCACCTGCAAGTTGCATATCCGGTGGAAATATATCAGACATGGGTGTCCTGACCAGATTGGTAACGGCAATTATCCAATCTTCTTGAGGGCACCTCTAATAATCCAAATTTTAGTTACGACATAACCTAAAGGTTAGTCTTCACTGAAACTTCGTTTTGTCGCAATACTGCGTTGCTCGCAAAGAAATACGCATTCCGAAATGAAAACGCCCCGGTACACAAGTGCCGGGGCGTTTTCATTTCTTAAAAGAGTTTAGATGGAAGAGCCGACGGATGTGAGCGCCGGTAGTGCAACGATAATCGCCGCTACGCCAATGATCGCCCAACGGATGAACATAGCCACTTCTTCATATGCTTTTTTCATCTGACACCTCTCTTGGTTAATGCGAGATCCGGCTTACCGCTGCCGGACGTGATGTCAGATGCGAATAGTTGAGCGAAGTTCAACACTATTAACCATGACGACTGTGCCACTTCCACACCACAAACAATCGCCAAAACAATCGGATAGCAATATAACCAATGATTGCCAACCCTGAAGCAAGCAGGGGTAAACCGATCAACAGCGGCTCCCCCAGCGCCATCAACCACGACCACATCTGCGCGAACCAATCGTGCCAATGCACTTCGGGAAAAACAGGTGCGGCAGTTCCTTTCGCAGAACCTGTCACCCGGGTACCTATTTCATACGCCAGCAGGTATAAGGGCACAATGGTAAAAGGGTTGGTATACAGCGTGACAAGCGCCGCCACCGGCAGATTGACGCGAAACAGAATGGCCAGCAGGGCGGCAGAGATCATCTGCAACGGGCCGGGAATCAATCCGCAGAACAAACCTATCGCCACCCCACCTGCCACCGAGCGGCGATGGAAGTGCCACAGATTGGGATGATGCAGCCAATGCTGAACAGGACGCAGCCAGCGTTGACGCAGGATGCTGTCGTGGTCGGGCAAGCGTTCTCTGAAAAATTTGTGCATGGATGGATTCTATAGAAATTAGGGTACGCTTCGCATATGGTTTCATTCGCTCTCTTTTTTACTCTCGGCGTGTGGTATCTGCAACAGCAGGCCGCATTGCCCGCACTCCCCGCCTACTGGCCGCTTGCCGCGCTGGTATTGCTGCTGCCGCAGCCAGACACAAAGCGTTTGATCATCGCCCGCAGAATAGTTCTCATCCTCTGCGCGGCATTGCTGGGTTACAGCTATGCGGCCTGGATTGCACAAAACCGTCTGTCCAACAAACTGGCCGAAGAATGGCAGGGCAAGAATATCGCGGTCACCGGCATCGTGGCGGAAATGCCACGCCTGCACGAGCGCGGCCTGCGTTTCGTTTTCGATGTGGAAAGCGTGCAGACGGAAGGCGCGCATGTTCCGCATCGTATCCAGCTCGCCACTTATGACGGCGGCAGCAAGGACCCGCTGCATCCGGGCGCGGGCGAACGCTGGCAATTCACCGTGCGCCTGAAACAACCGCACGGCAGCAGCAATCCGTACAGCTTCGATTTCGAGGCGTGGGCACTGGAGCGCGACATCCGCGCCATCGGCTATGTGTATGGCAAAGGAGACAACCGGATACTGACGGAGCAAACCTCCAGCCCGGCCTACCTGGTGCAGCGCCTGCGCGAAACAGTGCGCACGCGTTTCCAGAAAACGCTGGGGGATGCGCCATATGCCGGCATCCTGACCGCGCTGGCGATCGGCGACCAGTCCGGTATCTCGCAAACCGAATGGCAGTTATTCACGCGCACCGGCGTCAATCACCTGATGAGCATCTCGGGCCTGCATATCACCATGCTCGCCGGTTTTGTCTTTGCCATTATCTATTGGCTGTGGCGGCGCAGCATGCGCCTCACCCTCTGGTTACCCGCGCGCAAGGTGGCGGCCTTGGCCGGACTTTGCGCCGCGCTCTTTTACACGCTGGCGTCCGGCTTTGAAGTACCCGCCCAGCGCACGCTTTATATGGTCGCCACCATGACAGTGATGATGCTGTTTTCGCGCAATATCTCACCTTCGCAGTTATTGGCTGCCGCACTCATGGTGGTGTTGCTCGCCGATCCCTGGGCAGTGTTGTCGCCGGGCTTCTGGCTGTCGTTCGGCGCGGTCGCGCTGATCTTCTACGTCACCGCGAACCGCCTGCACAAACTGCACTGGCTGAGGGAATACGGCAAGGTGCAATGGGCGATGATGATCGGCCTGATCCCGCCGCTGCTGGCGCTGTTCCAGCAACTGTCTCTCGTCTCGCCCATTGCCAACGCCTTCGCCATCCCGCTGATCAGCTTCGTGGTGGTTCCGCTCACCCTGCTCGGCACCTTGCCGCCGTTCGAGTGGATGCTGTTTGTCGCGCATGAAGCGATGCGCTTGTGCATGTTCCTGCTCCAGCAACTGGACAAGCTGCCTTATGCCGTATGGGCGCAACATGCACCGCCTGTCTGGACCATCGCGGCAGGAATCGCAGGCGCCTTGTGGATGCTTTCACCGCGCGGCTTCCCGATGCGCTGGCTGGGCGTCATCCTGTTGCTGCCGATGTTTCTGGTCGTCCCCGACCGCCCCGCCGAAGGCAGTGCAAAATTGGTCGTGTTCGATGTCGGACAGGGCCTTTCGGTTTTCGTGCAGACGCGCAATCACGCCCTGCTCTACGACACCGGGCCGGACTTTTCGGGAGAAGCAGACAGCGGCAACCGCATCCTGCTCCCCGCCCTGCGCGGCATGGGGATTGCACAACTTGATGCGCTGGTTTTGTCGCATGGCGATTCGGATCACATCGGCGGAACGGAATCGGTACTGCTGGGACTTCCGGTATTGAACGTGTTCTCCTCGTTACCCGGAACGAATCCAAAACTGCGCTACGCTGCGCACAACGAGGCCTGTATCGACGGCCATTCCTGGGTATGGGAAGGCGTACACTTCGATATGCTGCATCCCGCCGCAGCAAACATGAGCAATGCACAGGAACATGATAATGAACGCAGTTGTGTGCTGCGTGTCAGCACCGGCGAGCACAGCGTATTATTGAGCGGTGATATCGAAAAAAACTCCGAAGCGCGATTACTGGAACTTCACCCTGACGAGCTTGCCGCGACACTGCTGGTCGTGCCGCATCACGGCAGCATGAGTTCATCGTCGCAAGACCTCGTGAATGCCATCCATCCGCGTTATGCCTTGTTCACGGCGGGCTATCTCAACCGTTTCGGCCATCCCAAAGATGAGATCATGGAACGCTACCGCGCGGCGGGAAGCGAGCTGCTGCGCTCGGACAAGGATGGCGCTATCTGCATCGCCATGGATGCGCAGTCATTTCAGCTGGAACGCTACCGCGCAACCCACGCCCGCTATTGGCAGCATGACCTTACTTCAGGCTCGGCGGCGCAGTGAAAAATCCGGCGAACTCCGCGGCGGGCATCGGCCGCGCATAGAAATAACCCTGCATTTCGTCGCAGCCGCGAATGCGCAGGAAATCGAGTTGCTCCTGCGTTTCCACACCCTCGGCAATCACGCGCAGGTTGAGACGGTGTCCCAGGCTGATGATGGAACGGATAATGGCGGCATCGCTTTCATCCGTTTCGATATCGCGCACGAAAGACTGGTCAATCTTGAGCTTGTGCACCGGTAGCTTCTTCAGGTAGTTCAGGCTGGAGAAACCTGTACCGAAGTCATCGATGGACAGTTGCACCCCCAGTTCGTGCATTTCGCTGAGGAAATTCATCGCGATCTTGTTATCTCCCATCATGATGCCTTCGGTGATTTCAAGTTCCAGGAAGCGCGGTTCCAGGCCGGTCTCTTTCAGCACGGATTTGACCAGTTCGACCAGCAGCGGTTGGCGCAATTGCCGCATCGACAGGTTCACCGCCATGGTGACATCAGTCGCTCCTTGTTTGCGCCACGCCACCATCTGTGCGCAGGCGGTGCGCAACACCCATTCGCCGATGGGGACGATCTGTCCGGTCTCTTCCGCCACCGGAATGAATTCGGCCGGCGAAACCGCCCCTTTCTCCGGGTGACGCCAGCGCAGCAAGGCTTCAACGCCGCACAGCATCCCCGTCGACAGGTCGGCCTGCGGCTGGTAATGCAGTGTAAATTCGCCGCGCTCAAGCGCCAGGCGCAGGTCTTTCTCCATGGAGAACAGCAAGTCGACGCGGAAGTTCATGTCCTGCTGGAAGAACTGGTAGTTGTTGCGCCCTTCTTCCTTGGCGCAATACATCGCCATATCGGCGTTCTTGATGAGCGTATCCGCATCGTTGGCAAGATCCGGAAAGATGCTGATACCGATGCTGGCCTGCGTTGAAATGATATGACCGTCCAGATCGTACGGAGTAGCCAGCGTTTCCAGCAGTTTCCTCGCCACCGTGGCAGCGCCGTTAGCCCCGGTTTCGCGCAACAGCACGATGAACTCGTCGCCGCCGAGCCGCGCCACTGTGTCTTCTTCGCGCACCTGCTCCTGTATGCGCAGCGCCACGGCCTGCAATAGCCGATCCCCGACCGAATGTCCCATCGAGTCGTTGATGTATTTGAAACGATCCAGATCCATGAACAGCAAGGCGAACTGTTGCTTGTCGCGGTGCGACACGGCAATCATCTGCCCCAGCCGGTCACGCAACAGGGTGCGGTTCGGCAAGCCCGTCAGCACGTCGTAGTACGCGAGGAAGTGGATATTTTTTTCCGCTTCGGTCTGTTCGGAGGTATCGCGCGCGATGGAAACATAATTCACCACTTCGCCTTTGGTATCGCGCACGGCCGTAATCGACATCCATTTCGGATATACACGCCCGCTTTTGTGTTTGTCCCATATTTCACCCTGCCAGTACCCGTGCTTGACAATGTCGTCCCACATGGCGCGATAGAATTCGGTATCGTGCCGCCCCGATGCCAGAAAGCGAGGATTCTTGCCTATCACTTCTTCGGAGCGGTAGCCGCTCATCTCGACAAAGGCATGGTTGACTGCCACTGCCACTGCATTTGCATCGGTGATCAGAATCGCCTCGCCGCTGCTCTCAAATACTCTTGCTGACAGGCGCATTGCCGATTCTTTTTCCTTGTGCGCGGTAATGTCGTGAACGGTACCGATGGCAAAGATGGCATCCCCGCTTTTCGGGTCGAAATCAAAAGTCGCCTGCTCGCGCACCCATTTTGTTTTTCCGTCGACCAGGATGCGGTGTTCGATATCGTATGGATTGCCAAGCAAAGCATTTTTCCATGCCCGATCCAGCATCTCGTGATCGTCGGGATGAACGTGTTCCAGAAAGAGTTCATAGTTGAGCCGCATGGTTCGCTTCATGCCGAATATCCGGTAAGTCTCGTCCGACCATTCCAGATGATTATTGAGCAGATCGATTTGCCAACTGCCGACGCCGCCGACCAACTGGGCACGACTGAGCGCATCCATGCTGGCCTGCAATGCTTTCATGGCGTGGTTGCGCTGAAAATTCAGGGCCGAGACACTGACGCCGAGAATGGTCATGAAAACGGTATAAAGCCACAGATCGGTCACGCCGCTCAGGCCGCCGGAAACGAAAGGGCCGATACCGTGCAGTGTCGCCTCCACAGCCGCGAGGAACATCAGGATCAGGATGCCGCTCACAAACCGCTGATTGAAACTGAGTGCGGCCCACACGACAACGGGGAACAGCACAAACATGCCGAAATGCGCCAGACTGGCGATGCTGTCAAAATATCCGAACACCAACGGGGTCAGCAGCATCAACGCCAACAACAGCAATACCGCCTCGACGATCCGCGCCTTTGTCCATGAAAGCGGCTTATGTTGCGCGAAGGCCAGAATCGCCGGCGTGAACAAAATAATGCCGATCACATCGCCCATCCACCAGAACATCATGGTCAGCGGATAGCGATCCGGCGAAAGCGCTCCTGCAGCCAGCATCGATGTCGAGCCGACCAATGCACCGGATAAGGAACCAAGTACGCCGCCGTACAGCACAAGCCAGTATACGTCGCGCACATCCGCAAGCCTGCGGTTAAACAAAGTGTAGCGTTTGAGCAGATAGGCGCCCAGCCAGGCTTCCAGCGTCGCCCCGACCGACATTCCAACGACGGCGAAAAGCGGCAAACCGGAAGTCAGATTGGAAAAAAATGCCCCGATGAAAACCGCAGGAAGGAAGCGGTTTCCGAACAGCAGGATAGCAGCGAGCGCAATGCCGGAAGACGGCCAGAACATGGAAACGGCGTGACCAGCCTGCGCGAATTGAAGGCCGAGCTGAGCGGAGGCAAAATAGGCCAGGACCAACAGGCTTGCGCGCAATAAATCCTTCTTCAACCTACTCGGAGACATTCCACTCCCTCCAGCAAGGAATAGGCTAATGTACCATGCCCGCCTGCGTGATCGCCCATCCTTTGGATGCGAAAATCCAACTTGAAGCCTGCGTTTTTTGGTCGCGGCATAATGATGATTTGCTGCAAATTATCCTGCTTTGAAACTGTGAAATACCTGATACAGACATGACATGCGCAATTTACCGCGCATGCCAGCCTGCACTTGAACTTTGATTGATTAAGCTTTCAACGCTACAAACACTTCTTCCAGCATCTTCTTGGCATCGCCGAACAACATGCGGTTGTTTTCTTTGTAGAACAGCGGATTGTCAACGCCCGCATAGCCGGAAGCCATGCTGCGCTTCATCACGATGGAGGTCTTGGCCTTCCACACTTCCAGCACTGGCATACCGGCGATGGGGCTGCCCGGATCATCCTGCGCTGCGGGGTTCACGATGTCGTTGGCGCCGATCACCATGGAAACATCGGTATCCGGGAAGTCCGCGTTGAGTTCGTCCATTTCCATCACGATGTCGTAAGGCACCTTGGCTTCGGCCAGCAGCACGTTCATGTGCCCGGGCATGCGACCGGCAACCGGGTGGATGCCGAAACGCACATTGACGCCTTTTTCGCGCAACAGCTGGGTGATCTCATAGACCGTATGTTGTGCCTGTGCCACTGCCATGCCGTAGCCGGGAACAATGATCACGTTCTTGGCTTCGCGCAGCAGTTCTGCGGTCTCGACCGCACTGATTGGCGACACCTCGCCCGCCGGTTGCGCGTCTCCGCTGGCTTTAACAACTGTTCCTCCGCCGGTGCCGAAGCCGCCCGCGATAACGCTGATGAAGTTGCGGTTCATCGCACGGCACATGATGTAGGAAAGAATCGCACCGCTGGAGCCCACCAATGCGCCGGTGACGATCAGCAGGTCATTGTTCAGCATGAAGCCGGTTGCCGCCGCCGCCCAGCCGGAGTAGCTGTTCAGCATGGACACCACCACCGGCATGTCGGCGCCGCCGATGGCCATCACCATGTGAATGCCGAACAGCAATGCGATCACGGTCATTACGGTCAACCCGATCATGCCTGCACTGATCGTTTCGGCGTGCAGGAATTGCCAGCCGAAGAAGATGACGACCAGCAGTCCCAGCAGATTCAGGAAGTGGCGACCGGGCAGCAGCAGGGGCTTGCCGCCGATCTTGCCGGAGAGCTTGCCGAAAGCAATGATGGAGCCGGAGAAAGTCACGGCGCCGATCAGGATGCCTATATAGATTTCGATCTCGTGGATGGCTTTTTCCGCGCTGTCCAGCCCGAATGCCGCTACTGGGTCGATGTAGTTCGCAAATCCAACCAGGCAGGCAGCGAGACCAACCAGGCTGTGCATCAGCGCGACCAGTTCCGGCATCTGCGTCATCTGCACTTTGCGTGCGGCGTAAAGGCCGACGCTTCCGCCCACCACCATCGCGCCGATGATCCACGGCAGACCGGCCATCGTGACGCGCGGACCAAACACCGTCGCCAGCACGGCGATGGCCATGCCGATCATGCCGTATAGATTACCGCGCCGCGAAGACTCTGGATGAGAAAGACCGCCCAGGCTCAGGATAAAGAGAATGGTCGCACCAATATAAGAAACAGTTGCCAAGCTTGCAGACATCATGATGATTTATCCTTATTTGCGGAACATCGACAGCATGCGCCGAGTGACGGCGAAGCCGCCGAACATATTGACCGCAGTGAGCGCCATGCCCACCACAGCCAACCAGCGTATCAAGGAATCCGGACGATCCAGCCCTTCCGACAGCGGCGGTGCGATCTGCACCAGCGCACCGATGGCGATAATGCTGCTGATCGCGTTGGTGACGCTCATCAGCGGCGTATGCAGGGCCGGAGTGACATTCCACACCACCATGTAACCGACGAAACAGGCGAGCACGAACACGGTGAAGTGTCCGAGGAACGCTGCGGGCGCATAGGCGCCGACGAGCAGGAACATCAGCGCAGCAATGCCGAATATGACTGCCGTTTTGGTTGCCGAGGCCGGTGCACCGCCGCCGCCATGGCCGTGTGCAGGCGCCGGGGCGGGTTTCGCCGCAGCCGGTTTGGCCGCAGCTGCCGGCAGTTTCGGTGCAGGCGCAGGCCAGGTGACCGCGCCATCCTTGATGACCGTCAGGCCGCGAATGGCATCGTCTTCCATGTTGACGTTAATCATGCCGTCCTTGGTCTTGCACAACTCTTCGGTCAGGCGGAACAGGTTCGTTCCATATAATGTGGAAGACTGCTTGGCCAAACGGCTGTTCAGGTCGGTGTAACCAACGATGGTCACGCCATGCTTCACCACGGCCTTGCCAGGCTCGGTCAGTTCGCAATTGCCACCGCGCTCGGCCGCCATGTCAACGATGACACTGCCCGGCTTCATGCTTTGCACCATCTCGGCGGTAATCAGCCTTGGCGCGGGCTTGCCCGGGATCAATGCGGTCGTGATGATGATGTCCACTTCCTTTGCCTGCTTGGCGTACATCTCGCGCTGTGCCTGCTGGAAGCCCTCGCTCATTACCTTGGCGTAGCCGCCACCGCCACCACCTTCTTCTTCATACTCGACCTTCACGAATTCGCCGCCCAGGGATTTGACCTGGTCGGCCACTTCGGCACGCGTATCGTTGGCGCGCACGATTGCGCCCAGACCGGCAGCAGTGCCGATGGCAGCCAAACCGGCCACGCCCGCACCGGCAATGAATACCTTGGCTGGCGGAACCTTGCCCGCAGCGGTGATCTGCCCGTTGAAGAAACGACCGAAGGCGTTGGCGGCCTCGATGACGGCGCGGTAACCGGCGACGCCAGCCTGCGAGGTCAGCGCGTCCATCTTCTGGGCGCGGCTCAGCATGCGCGGCAGACAGTCGATGGCCAGCACGGTAGCCTTCTTCGCAGCCAGTTGTTGCATCAATTCGGGATTTTGCGCGGGCCAGATGAAGCCGATCAAATGGCCGCCTTCGCGCAGCAGGCCGACTTCTTCCTTCGTCGGTACACTTACCTTGAAAACGATGTCGGAGGCAGACCACAACTTGGCCGCTCCGTTAATGATCTCTGCCCCTGCAGCGCGGTAGGCATCATCACTGCAATTTGCAGCATCTCCGGCGCCGGATTCAACGGCGACTTTGAAGCCCAGTTTGATGAGCTTCTCGACAACTTCCGGCACAGTCGCAACGCGCTTCTCCCCTGCGGCTGTTTCACGGGGAATTCCTATCATCAGAGCCATGTAGTCTTCCTGTAACTGTTAAGGTTATTGCTGCTTAAGGTTATTATTACTGCAAAACGCCCGGATAACCGGGCGAGATTTTTTTAGCGAAAAGATTATATACGAACCCAATACTTCGCCAAGCATTTTTTAATAATGCAGAACTATACTAGTATTATTATTAAAATCAGAGCGTTATCAAGCAGCAATCTTCCTGCATTCCTCATAGCAAACTGCACATGCTTCCTTGCAAGCCTTGCATTCGGGATGTTTTTCAGTCTTCCTGCACTCTTCTTCGCATTCCTTGCAAATTTCCATCGCCACTTTGGCCATCTGCGGCAAGTGGTTTGATCCGGCCGAAGCCAATTGTTGCAAGGCGCCACAAACTGCCGCAACTTGGCTGGAAGACCTGGAACATGCGGCCATTTCCTTGTCGCCCTGCCCCAGCAATACGAGGCAATGTTGCAGGCAAATATTCGCCTTGAGCACGCAATCGGATGCGGCAGCGATCAGTTTTTCGTTAAGTTTTGACTGGTGATTGTGCGCCATGTCCATATGAGCATGGTCGTGCTCTGCGGCGAATGCCTTGCCAGCAGTCGCTGCAGCTGTCATTGCAACAGCACCCAGTAACAGTTCCCTGCGATTCATGGTGAACTCCCCGTCTTGCTTGCTTATTATTTATTTTATTCTTCGAGCTGGTTATTTCAGCTTCTTAAAAGAATTCCGGTCGGCTCAAAACTGCCGACGCGGAAGTGTAAAGCAATCCCAAATTCTCCACCACTCCCTTTTAATCGCCTGGAATGGCTATTTTGTTACCGTCAGAAATGAAAGTTTGGCCACGCCCGCTTTCTGTGCAATAGCCATAACCTGCGCCACGCGGCCGTAATTCACCGCCTCATCTGCCTGAATCTGCAACTGAAACTGGGGATCGACGGCGCGGTTCTTCAACAGTTCGGCTAAACCCTCGTCGCTGAGATGGGAATTTTCAAGCGAGATCTCGCCCTTGGCATCGATGGCCAGGCTGACCTTTTGCAGCTTGTCGTCATGCACGACCGATTCTGTCTTGGGCAGATTGATCTTGAGCGATTGCGGCGCCAGCAGCGGCGCGGTAATGATGAACACCACCAGCAGCACCAGCATCACGTCCACCAGCGGGGTGACGTTGATCTCGCTCATCATGCTGTCTTCCTGGGATTGGTTTCCGAATGACATACAACACCTCACTTTTGTTTGTCATCCCCGCGAAGGCGGGAATCCAGTCGATTTCTCTTCATTGCAGTTCCGGATTGTCCTCGCTTCGCGAGTGATGATTCCTTCTGCTGGATTCCCGCCTTCGCGGGAATGACGACACTATTAATATATCTCACAGTTTGGAATTATGCTTCTGCGCCAGACGCATGAAGTCGTGGGCGAAATTTTCCAGATCGGTCACGTGTACCTTGAGGCGACGCAAGAATAAGTTATAGGCCAGCACGGCGGGCAAGGCAGTGGCAATGCCGATGGCGGTGGCGATCAATGCCTCGCCGATGGGGCCTGCCACCACATCCAGCGAAGCCGAACCGCTTTTTCCGATATCCTGCAACGCATGCATGATGCCCCACACCGTGCCGAACAGCCCGACAAATGGCGCGGTGGAACCGATTGTGGCCAACTCCGCCAAACCGCGCTCGTGATAGCGCTGGATATTCTGCAACTGCTGGCGCAATTGTCGCTCCAGCACTTCGCGCGGGGCACCCACGTGTTTCAGATCATGCTGCGTCTCGCTCAGGGTCTTCAACTCTGAAAATCCGGCTTGCGCCAGACGCGCGAGGTCGCCCTCACATCCTTGCGCGGCCTTTTCCGCATCGCTCCACTCGCGCACCGACCAGAAGCTGTCGTTGAATGCACGGTCATCCTTCTTCGCTTGCAATTGCTTCCACAGCTTGAACAAGGCGATGGACCAGGTCGCGATGGACAGCAGGATCAGCAGCACCAGCGTCGCAAAAACGATGGGGGAATTGACGGATAGAAAATCGTTCATGCTTCATTGTCCTCTAAAGAAAATTTAATTGGCACCAGGAACCGCTGCGTGACGGCCTGACCGAAACGGCGCGCCGGAGAAAAGCGCCAAGTCTTTACCGTCTGCAGTGCGGCATTGTCGAGGATCTCATGACCGCAACTCTGGTGCAGCTTTACATCCCCCGCTTTGCCTTCGGCCAGCACTTCGACATCCAGCACCACTTTGCCGTGATAGCCCATGCGCCGCGCCACCATCGGGTACGGGGGTTTTGGATTGTTCAGGTAATCGGCTTTGTAATCCGGCTCGGCATCCAGCACCACCGGGGAAAGGGGCGTGGCATCCTGTTTGACAGGCTCGGCGATTTCCTTGACTGCCGGTTCTTCAGCCGGAACCGGTTCAGGCTCGCGCGGCTTGGGTTTGGGTTGCGGAATAACATCAGCCTGCTGCATCTGCATGTTGGCGAAAGAGATCGACATCTCGTTGACCAGCACGGCAGGCGATTCCGGCTGTAAAAAATACGAGGCGAACACCAGCAAGTGCATCAGGATAACCAGACCCACGACGATAAAGCGCTCGCTTAACGGCGAGTTTTCCGGTTCATTGGGAAATTGAGAATACATCTCCAGCGTTCCCGACAGGGTCATAACGGCTGACATGCTACCAGCGCCCCTCTAAAGTCGCCATGAGCGAGCGATATCCGCCTTCAACGGAGTGCAACTGCCAGGTATTGCCCGCCGAAGTAAACTGGGTATCCCGCACTGAATCCGTAGCCAGCAGGTTCTGCCCGCTCAGGCGCAGCTTGAATTGGGCATTGAGTTTGTATAACCAGAACGCATCCAGCGTGGTCCGCGCTTTGGTCACAACGTATTGCTCGCCGGGAATGTCGGTCACACTGCGTCCGGACAGTTGCAGCGTCATGCCATAACTGGATTGCAGCATCGGCAGACTTCCATCCAATCCGGCAGACAGGACATATTTGGGCGTGTCGCGCGCCATGCGTGTGATACCCAGGCGCTCATCGTTCACTCTTGCATGCGGCAAAGTCAGATGCGATTTCACAGTAGCACCTTTCCAGCCGAAGCTGTCGGTACGTACCTTGCCGTCCAGCTCAAAACCCCAATGCAAGGCTTTGCCCTCGTTGTAAGGCTTGTCCACCCAGCGCACACCTTCCTGTTGCACGCGGCGCTCGGTGAAATCCTGCGTGGAACGCACATACAGGTTGGCACCCAGCACACCGGCCTCGGCGTCAAGATAACGCTCCAGCACCGCCTCGAAATTGAGGCTGCGTTCTGGCAGCAGGTTTGGGTTGCCGCGCTTATCCGCTTCCAAAGGGGTATTGGTACCGACACTGGGCGTTGTGGCATTGCTGATTTCGTCCAGCTTGGGCATCTTCAAGCCCGCGCCCATCGACGAACGCATCACCCATTTATCCATCGGCTCCCAGCGCACCGCCACAGAGGGCATCACTTGCCCGCGCCGTTGCGAAACCCCGGAGGTGTTCAACGCGATGGATTCGCCGCGCAATCCGTAGGTCAGAGTCGTTTTGGGTTGCACCATCCAGTCGTCCTGCACCCACGCGATGCTTTGACGCTCTTGCGCCTCGTGGCTGGCAAAAATGCCGCTGTATTCCTGATCCTGCGTGCGGCGCAAATTGACATACTCCACCCCCACCGCCACCAGATGTTCGCCGCCCAGCGGCTTATCCAGACGGAGTGCAAAGTTGGATTCGGTTTCCCGGCTCTCGGTGTGATCTACCGAATTCGTCACGCCGGTACGTACGGTATCCGCCGTATTCCTGGTTTTGTTGACTGAAGCACGGCCGGTCAGCTTGGAATCGTTGATGTGTTTTTCACCCTCGACGCGAACCCTGGTCGTGCGCATCAGGCTGTTCACGGTGTTCACGCGCACCCCGTTCTCGGCTGGTATGGCAGAGCCCGTCAACTCGGTCTCGCTGTTCGATTCTTTGGGGCCCAGGAACATCATCGGTGCAATAGTCAGACTGTCGCTGCCATCTTTCCAGGTCATGCGCGGCGTAATGGTGTGATGGCCAAACTTGGTTGCGCCGCGTTCGCTTTCATAGGTGTGGGCGAGTGTCGAATCCTGCTTTTCTGCGCTGCCCGAGATCGGGGAATTGTTCAAGACCAGGCCGATCGGCAGCGTCCAGGAAAAACCGCCTTCGCCTCCGTTCCTGGTGAAAGCAATCTGGCTATAGGATTCGCCACCGCGCTTGCCAAGCCCCAGCCTGACTTCCGTCGAGCTTTTGGGAATCGCCTTCCTCATGATCAGGTTCACCGTAACAGAGGCTGCACCGCCGAACTCCGCAGACGAACCGCGGATAATCTCGACGCGCTCCAGATCGCCGGAGGGCAATCGGCCAACAACGCCTACCATTGCGCCGCCCCCGGCGGACCGCTCACCGTCCACCAGCACCTGCACCGAATCGCGCGACATGCCGCGCGTACGCTGCCCCATGCCCCCGGCAGGCATTTCCACGCCCGGCAATTTACCCAGCACCTCGCCGATGGTCATGACGCTCATCTTCTCGATCTCTTTGCGATCCAGAATGATTTTCTGCGTCGTGGCCTCGCGGCGCTCTGCAATATCCTCGGTCTTGCCTGTCACCTTGATTTCCTCAAGCGTTTTCGGATCTTCGGCATGCACGCTGCCGACGACAGAAATGCAAGCAAACAATCCTGCCAACTGTAACAAGCGCTTCGGCCGACCAGCCGGAAGTGCTGCATTGCGATTTGTAGCGTTTGCTTTGACGGGTACTGACATTGGTACAGTTTTCATCGCTCTTCCTGAATAATGCATATCAAAATTATTATTGGCGGATTATTGCAAACAACCTTACTTCCCGCCTGCGGCATTTCGTCGCAGCCTTCACCACCTGGCCAGATTGCTGATCCCGACTGCCACCAGCAACAGGGCGCTGATGCGCTCGATTTTCGGGCGCCAATTCTGCAATTGCTCGCGCAATTGGGTACCCAGATATGCCATACCGATACCGTAGGCTATCGCGGGAATCACGATTGCGCCCAAACCGAAACTCAGGCCCAGCAACAGTCCTTCAGCCGCGCTGCCGGTCATCGATGCCGAGAACAGCACGATTCCCAAAGGGGCGCAGGGGCTCAGTGTCATGCCGATACCCATCAGGAACAGGCCGCCGGGCATCAGCGTGCGTGAACTATCTTTCCTGTCCATGCGCTGCAGCGGCACACTCTGCGAATTCGATGAGGAACACACCTTTTCCTGCTTGCGCAGCAACAATGCCAACCCCATCATCAGCACGGCACAGCCGACCACGATACGCACGCTGTCGGTGGTGATCGTATCCTTGACGTAATGCCCCGCCATGCCGACTGTCGCGCCGAACGCGCTGTACGCAGTCAAGCGGCCCAGAGACAAGGGCAGGATGATCTTCCAGGATTTTTTTATGCCGCCGTCACTGGCGAGGAATACCGGCCCGAGAAAAGGCAGGCAACTGATCAGGCAGGGCCCCATGCCGTAAGCGAAACCCAGCGTGGCCGCCATCGGTGCGCCCACCACCATGTCGATATCGATCACGCAGGCTCCAGACGCTGCTCGTCCAGATATTCGCTGCGCGCCAGCATGGCCGCCCCGAACGCGGTCGTCGTTTGCGGATGCTCGGGGATCACCAGCTCGCGCCCCAGCTCGTCCTGCAACGCAGCAACCAACCCCTTGTTCAAAGCCGGACCGCCGTCGAAATACACACGATCTTCGATACCCACGCGCTTGGCCAGCCGCACCGTGCGCGAAGCGATGGAATAATGAATGCCTGCAATGATCTCCGCCTTGCCGTGTCCCTTGGCCAGCAGGCCGATGATCTCGGATTCGGCAAACACGGTGCAGGTGCTATTGATGGTGAGCGGTGCACTATCTGCCTGGAAATGGCAGTCGCCCAGCTCTTCCAGATCCAGTTCCAGATTGCGCGCCGCCACATCCAGAAAGCGCCCGGTACCCGCCGCACATTTGTCGTTCATCACGAAATTGACGACATGGCCGTTGCTGTCGATCAGGATAGCTTTCGAGTCCTGCCCGCCGATATTGATGATGGTGCGCACGCCGCCGAAAGCCTTGCCGGATTCGAAAGCGCCGATGGCATTGGCGGTGATTTCGCTGATCGAATCGTCCGCTTCCTTGAACAGCTTGCGCCCGTAACCGGTGGCGATCAGGTAGCGCACATCCTCGCGTTTGAGTCCCAGTTTATCCAGCAGGGCACGCAAAGCCTCGGTCGAGTTCTTGTGGAACAGGCTGCCCGAGGGCGTGACATGCACCCCGGCCACCAGCCCGTTTTCATCCACCACCGCAACCTTGATGGCGGTGGAACCTACGTCTATTCCTGCAAAATAATTCATGCTCAAATGTTCCAATATGCCGTCATTCCCGCGCAGGCGGGAATCCAGTTAAATATTCAACCTTGCGAAGCAAGTACAAAATCCAACAGCCTATAAATAGAACCGCTGGATTCCCGCCTGCGCGGGAATGACGGGCGAATAAATGATCGTCAGGCTTCACGCGCGATGTTTCTTTCTGTTCTTCAACGATTCCAGGAACGCCTCGATGCGCGTGGACAACTGGCCTTTGTCATCCAGACTGTAATCGGTCTCGATATACAACATCGGAATGCCCGCCTTGTTGAACTCTTCCGCCACGCTGCGATATTCCATCTCGTACACCTGGCATCCGGCGAAAGCCTGGTACACCACGCCGTCCGCGTTAAAGTCCTTCACCAGATCGAGCAGACGCCGCCTGCGGTCGTCGTTGCGCGTGAAGATCGGGCAGGTACAGGGCTTGAGGTACTTGTCGGCCAGGCTATCCACCATATCGTTCACCATCCACTCGTCCACTGCCGTCATATCGTACAGCATGCGGTTGGCGGAACAGGTCTCGTCCGTCACCACCACGCCGCCCGCCTCTTCGATCAGCAACGGCAGTTTGAGGTTGGGGAAGATGGGGGGCGAACCGGTGAATAGCACGCGCGGCGCCTTGCTCTGCACGGCCTTGAAACCGGACTGGTCGCGCTGCGCCAGTTCTTCGTTCAGCTTCTCCACTGCATCCGTCCAGCGCTCGATGTCGTCGAAGAAATAGGCATTGGTCACCAGAAACGCATCCTTGCCCAGAATCAGCGAAGGCGACTTGCGCCGGAAATTGTGCAGCTTGCGGAACGCTGCCTGCGCGCGGCTGGTCTTGGCCATGGCCGCTTGCAGGTTCTTGCGCGTCAGTTTCTTGCCTGTCAATTCGCGCAAGCGCGCCGCAAACTGGCGCACCGAGCGCTGCCAGTACACGCGCGAGGCTTCGCTTTCCTTGACGTTGGGGAATTCGAGGTCGTACACCGAATAGCCCATGCTCTCGATCATCACGCTGGATTTTTTCTTCTGGTCGCAGGTGGTCGGATTCACGACCAGATCCGGTTTGCCGATCCTCGGGATTACATTTTCCGAATTCAGCATGCCCAGCGTGGCCTTCACCAGCGAGCAGGATTTGGCCGGCATGAAGTCCGCGCCCTTCTGGTCGTAATGGTAGGAACCGTTGCACAGGCGCATCGGCGTCGCACCGAAGGCATAGATCAGTTCTTCCGGCGCCTGAATGCAGGTGGTGCCGACCAGCATGCCTTCGTGCTTGACCTCATCGCCGTGGCAATACACCTGACGAAACAAGTCGTAGAAATACTTCATCGACTCGGGGTTGTCCTGGAAATCGTCGACGATATGGTCCAGCATATCCTGCGATTCTCCCGCCTGGCGCGAGCGGCTGTAGTGTTCGGGATGAATCGGTATCACTTTGTCATCACTTTCCATGCTGCACTCCTTTGCCCATTCGTTTGATGAATCCCTCTTCGGTCGATTCGAAGATGGGAATGCCCGCAAAGGTGGCTTTGAGCGCACCTGTCTCCGGGCAGGACGCCACACACTTGAGGCACATGGTGCAGTCGTCGGTCATGATGTTCGTGTTCTTGATATCGTCGGCAATCTCTTTGATCTCCATGTCGCACACGTTGTAGCAATCGCCGCAGCGCGTGCATTTGCTGCCATCTTTTTTCAGCTTCAGCAATGCGAGTTTGGAGATCAGGTAATGCAGCGCGCTCATGGGGCAGAAGAAACAGAAGAAACGTTTCTTGACGAACGAGCCCACCAGGAACAGCGCCGTGATCGAGATGCCCAGCGCCGTCATGACCAGCGCCGCTTTACTGGAAAAGTCGATGGTGAACTGGGAGAAATCGCCCGTGAACATCGGCAATATCATGCGCGCCGGACAGATCAGGCAAAACGGAGGGCTCATGCTGTGCGAGAAGAACCCGCCACCGATGCCCAACGGGATCAGGATCATCAGCGCCAGCAGCAGATATTTAATCTTGGTCAACTGTGCGAACTGCCCGTGACTATAGGTCGAGTAGCGGATGCCGAGACGGCGGCGCAGCGAAGTCAGCCAGTCCTGAACGGTACCCAGCGGACACACGAAGCCGCACCAGCCCTTGTTCAGCACGATGAACCACAGCGTAAAGATCAGGAAACCCGTGAGCACTGCAATGCCCGCATAGCTGAACAGCCGTGTCCAGGGCAGACTCAACTGGTGTTGCAACGGCAACAGATAGCAGACGCCCGCGCGCCCCTCCTGGTTGTAGCCGCAGGTGAAGAATGGCAGGCGCGAGCCCAGGTCTATGGCGAGATAGCCGCCATAAACAAACAGGACAAAGGCCGCGAGCTGGAACCAGAAACGGAAGCGATTGAAATGGACATGATTGACGGCATCACGCACTGCTTGCAAACGTGAACTACTTGCCTTCATGGAAGCACTCCTCCTGGTACGGCTTGACCCTGCGGCGACGGTAGAGATAGACCGCCACACCGCAGAACAGCAGGATGGCCATGCCTACACCGAGAGCCCAGGCATAGGAAAGATAGTCGGTCGGCGAAGGATAGTAGTTACCCGACAGCGACGCCTGGTAGCGCACGCCGGTGTAAGGCTTGTCTTGATATTTGCCAGACTCGGCCGCATTGGCTTCCGCGATCAGCAGATAAGTGGCCTTGAAGCGTTTCTCGAAATCATTCCACGGCGGGAAGTAATCGCGCACGATCTGGAAGCTGACCCGCCCCATCTCGTCGCTCACTTCTTCCTTGCTCCAGCCTTGGTGACTGATCATGCGTACACGCGCGCCCTGCAGCGGCAGTCCTTTCCTCAGCACGATGAATGCCTGCTCCTCGCCCGATTTCAGTTGGAAGAATTTCCTCTCGTCCGGCTTGCGCTCGCGCACGATCTCCAACTGAGCCGATTCGGAATAGCGCGTCGCCTGAAGCCCCTTGGCCGCTTCCTCCTCGTCGCCGCCATGCCCGAAGTTGGCGACCTCGGCCTTGGCAACATTGACGTTCAGCGTATCGCCCTGCAGTTTGCGGCTGGTCAGGTACAGGCGATAAAAACCCTGCACCGGCATTTCGAAGGATAAGCCCTTGTGATCGTCGTTTGCGGACGGCAGTGGCTCTCCCTCGGGCTTGCCGTCGGGTGCGACGAGCAAGGTTTCAACCTGAGCTTCAGTATCTTCCTGCGCGAATCCGGAGCGTTGCGGATCATTGCCCGCACGCAGCCACAGGCGTTTGACGGCAGGCTTGCCCCATCCCCCTCCGCCCATGTCCATGCCCGCCATACCGCCCATACCACCGCGGCCACCGCGTGCTCCGTCGCCACGCATCGGAGGCGTATCAGATAACCAGAGAGCGCCACCGCTACGCATGCCCGCAGGGCGACCGCCAGTGCGTGCTACTCCCTCAGGCATGCCCTTCATGGCGGGCATTCCCTTGGGTTCTGCCACGACGGGTGTCTCGCCATGTTGATGCTGATGCTCCGCAGCGGCTGCCGGTGCGGCAGGTGCCGTGGCAGCCTGCGCCTCGCGTGCCTCACGCTTGGCTCGCCATTCGGCGATCTGAGCCTCGCTGGGGCGGCCACTGCCTGACCCATAGCGCTTCTCGGGGGCGGGAGCGTCCTCGCAATAACCGCTGCCCGACAGGGTTGCCAGCAGGGCGAATGCACAAAGATATAGTTTTGACATTGTTGACCTCGTCATGCTGCTTAAAACACCAGGCTCACACCGGCAGTCCAGACACGCCCGGGGTTGACCGTAATGGAGGGATCTTCCTGGTCATAGACTTGATCTCCGTTGCTGTCCCGGATTCCGCGTATGGTGCTGTAGTAATAGCGGTTGAATACGTTGTCGATACGCGCAAAGGCCGAGAATTTCATGCCACTTTCACGCTTGACCTCATAGGTCAACATCAGGTTGTATACGCTGCGTCCGCCCACCCATACGACGTTCATTTCATCCGCGAAGATGCCGCTCTGCGCATTCAGTTCCGTGGCTACTGTCCAATGCTCTGTGGGACGATAACGCACATTCATGTTGACCTTGTGCTTGGGTGTGCGGGGTACGACATTGCCGGTGTTATTGACTTCCACCAGGTGATAATTGGAAGGGAACGAGTATTGATCCCCTAACCCCAGCCAGTAATGGTCGTAGCGGGTAAAGCGTGCATCCAGCCAGGTGTAGGCGAAATCGGCAGACAGGGCATCACGGCTATCTGTCTTGATGCCGGCTTCCAGGCCGCGATTGCGCACACCGCCGATGTTCTGGTACTGCTCCAGTGTGTTCGTCGAAGCCGCCCCCAGCGTAGTTGTATATTGGCCACCGGTATTCAGGATGAAGTCGTTGCGTTCGATCTGAAATACTGCGACATCCATGTCCAGCGTTGTGCCAAACAAATCGCGCTTGCCGCGCAAACCGATCTCCCTGTTCCAGGATTTCTCCGGCTTCAGGTCGGGATTGCCAGCAACCACACTGGTTGGAGAGATGGTAGTGCCATACATTTGAGCGGAAGTCGGCGTACGGAAACCATTGGAGATATTGCTGTAGATCTCGCTCGACTCCCCAACTGCGTAGTTCAGCCCAATGCGTTCCGACAATACATTAAATGTCTTGCTGGCCGAAGCGAGCGTCGGCGCAGTGACCGGGAGATTATTGGTATATCCATTCTTGATGTTGTCGTATCGACCGTTGAGCGTCAGCGCCAGCGGTTGGCTGAGCTGCCATTTCGCCTCGCCATATACCGCCCGCGTATCGTTGGTAATGACGGTATCGCTCACGACAGTACCGGCCAGTTTCAGCGGGTTGGACGCCCCGATCAGCGAGCTGCGTGTAGAGTAGTTCACCAGATTAGTCGCTACTCCATGATCCTCGAACTTCTGCAAGTCCAATCCCGCCATCAGGCCGACTTCTTCGCCGCCCTTGCGCCATTCGGATTTCACGCCCCACTGGGTCTGCTTCGTATCTTGACCTGTCGCATAGACATCCCGCATCGTAGACATGTTGCCAAGCAGGGTCCCCGTACTGCTGCGCAAGTAGCCGCTCGGGCCCTGCCAGCCATAGGTGTGATCCTTGTATTGATAGGTCATCAGCATCAGGTTCGTATTATCCCCAAGATCCTTGGAATAGGTCAGGTTCAGCTTGCTCAGTTCCACGTCGTAGTTCCTGGCGTAATCCTTGCCACCGGATGTCGCGCTTTGCGGGTCGATCAGTGCATTGGTCACCCCCTCCACCGTGCCGTGACTATCCTTCTCACGATGGGAATCCTCGAAGCCAAACGCGATGTCGCTGCTTTCATCAATGAGATATTGCAACTTGCCGTCCACATAACGGCGCAACCATGCGCCTTGATCGTAGAAGTCGTCTGACATCGCCTTGCTGACCTGGATATGCCCCACCAAATCATTCTTGGAGAATCCAGCACGCGCCAATCCCTTGCGGTAGTTGAAGCTCCCGGTCTCGACGCTGGTGGTATACCCGGCCATCTTGGCACCGCGCTTGGTGGTGATGATCACTGCGCCGGAAAGCGCATCTTCGCCGAACAGGTAGGACGCACCACCCTTGATAACTTTGATCGAATCGATATTGTCGAGGTCGATGTTGACGCGACCGGTACGCTCAACCACAGGCACACCGTCGATGATGATTGCAACGCCAGGCTTCTCGCCCATAAAGCGCTGCGCCTCTACACCGCGCAACATGATCTTCACCGAATCACCGCTCTGCACTTCGGCAGTCACGCCAGGAATGGATTCCAGGACATCGACGATATTCTTGCCATGCTCTTCATCCACCTTCTTACCGCTGATATTGCTGATGTTGCTGGCTTCGCCGCGTTTGGAATCGAAACGGTCGTCGATCGTGGTGGATGTAACCATCACTTCACCCAGCATTTTCTTTGTCACTCCTCCCTTGCCTGCCTCTGCTGCCGGCGCTGCCGTTTGGGCGGGGGCAGTTGCACCGGCCGAAGCTTCTGCCGCTGGTGCAGCCGGTTGGGAATTGGTTGATGGTTCGGTCGCAGGTGGTACTGCTTGTGCATCTTCAGCGTAGCTGGATTGGAAAAACGACATGGACAGCACGAGCGACAGTGCGCTCATGGCTGTGAGTTTCTTGTTCATAACACTCCCCAAAATATTTTTATTGATAAACCGGGGCGAATACTAAAGACCTCTCGCACACAAGGGAATGTGACAAATTGTCGCGCGACAATTTGTCGCACCCCCTTGACGCAACATTGATTGAACCTAGAAACCGCAGTTGGACGAAGTGTAGTGTGCGTTCATCGCGGCGCAGGGCAAAGCGCGACGACGAGGAATGGTCATTCCATTCCGAGGAGGAGCAACGCCGCCATGCGTCGCGAGGGACGCGCAATACGCTTCGTAGCGACCCACCCAACGGGTGAGCATGGATAGATAACGATTTTCTTTTCTGATCATTTGCTTGTGTGTTAAATGGAGCGGTCAACTGCGGTTTTTAGGTTGAAAGCAGCCATCCGCTTTTGCACAAACATCCAACATGCCCGGCGATTTTTCAGAGCACCGGGCATTTGGTATTTACGTTACACACAACCCGATCAGAAGTTATATGCAACGCCGGCACGATAAGTACGCGGCAGATAACTACCGGAATTTCCCTGGCCTGCCGATGCAGCCAGTTGGTTCAGCCCGGCTACAGTCGTATAACTGACCCGGGTCGCATACTGCTGGTTGGTAAGATTGATGATGTGAAACCAGAGAGACCACTCTTTGTCGCGATAACTCGTCCGCAATGTATACAGATTTGGACGCGAATAGGTGCCCTGCGAGTTATCAGCGCTAATGAAATAGGTGGAGATATAGTCACCCTCCAATTCGACCTGCCATCCGGCAGCCGGCTTGGCTGCCAATCGAAGGTTGAGGCGATGCCTCGGCAAGGCTTGATAAGACTGACCGGTCCTGTTGGTCGTACCGCTTACGTAGTTGTCCCAGAAGGCACGCGCATTGGTATAGGTTGCACCGACATCCAGCCAGTTATTCGCAGCCCAACTGAACATTGATTCCAGGCCCTTGGAAGTCAATTGGCCGGAGTTCTCATTGATGTTACAAGTTGCCCCACCATTTAAAGCAGTTTGCTCAGCAGCAGTACATACCCGCGAAGTCATGTAGTCGTTAATGGTCAAATGGTACAGCGTCACATCATATTGAAATGCCGCATCATCGAATCGACCGCGGAAGCCGACCTCTCTGGTCAGCCCCTTTTCCGGCTCCAGATTTGCGGCTGGTGTACGACCAGGCGTGCCGAAAACAGCCGAGTCCTGAGTTGAACTTACTGATGGCGGATTAAACGTCTCACCCAGATTGCCCCATACAATGTGATCCTGGGTGAATTCGTAGGTGACGCCGCTACGCAAGACATTACCTTTCTTGGTCACTTCCCCATCCTTGTTTGCTGTGGTTCTGTCATCGGTTTTGTCGGTGACCTTGGCAAAGCGTTCGCCCAGATGGATGCGCACCTTATCCACGGGGGATATTTCAACATGGATAAATGGACTGCTATCTATACGCTGAGTAATGGAACCTTGCCCTGTCGTCGTCCTCGCCCCACGTGCCCAGTATCCTGACTGAGCCTGTAACGCGTTGAAGAGGTTGCTATAGGTTGCCGACTCCGAAGTTGTTTCAAAGATATCGTTGCCGACATGGAGCGATGTTTTAGCAAAATCGAACTCATGTCTGTACAGCAACGTCTTGGTGACAACCTTGCTGGTGCCATATTTGAGGGTGTTGGTAATAGCTGCAGAATTGTTATTAACCGAGCGACAATTGACTGTCTGGCTACCAGTTAAAACCCCAATAGCGCCGCCGCCATCGCAAATCACGTTATTGGAACCACCGGATCCTGCCCCACCATAATTCGTGGACACATCATCGATCACGCCATAGGCAAAGTTGAGCTCTCCGGATTCGCCAATGAACTGCTGCAAACGCACCTGTTTGGTCGTGTAATCGTCGATTGATTGCCCATAAGTGCCGGCCACCGTCTGCCGCCAATCCTGCTGCCACTGAGCCCAAGGCAGTGTGCCTGCCCAGCGATAGTCGTAATGCAACTCGTCATAGCCAAGTGTGATTTTGGTTATTTCAGTCGGCCGGAAGTACGCCTTGATTCCTTTTCCGGTCTTATGCTCCGCAGCCGAGTCGCTGTTCTCCGGGGCCGAGTTCTTTCTCCAGCCGTCGTAATCCAGATTGCTGCCAGTAACGATCAACCCGACACTGCCATGAGCCAATGAAGTGCCGACGTAACCCTGCGTCCGGTTGAGGCCCCAGGAACCCAGTTCCTGCGACACCCTCGCACTGAAAGCCTCCGGCGCTTGTCGGCTGGTCAGGGCAATCGTTCCACCCAGGGCACCAGTTCCATAAAGCGCAGAAGCCGGACCGGTAATCACGTCAATGCGTTCGATAGTGGACATATCGATCGTATCGAAGGCAGAGGTATTCAACGAAGTGGTGCGCATGCCATCGATGCGGCTTTCGGTGTATTGCTTGCCGCCGTCCGGGATGCGCATGTTGCGAATCATGCTGATACCGGGCACACGCTTGCCGATTTCAAGCAGATTGTTCACCAGTTGCAGATGTTCGAGTTCTTCCTTGCTGACAACGGCCCCGGATACCGGCGTGTAAACCGTCAGCTTGCCAAGCTCTGTGCGCTGCTGAATGGGTTTGTCCTTGTTCGCAGAGACAACCATCTCCTTGAGCAATCGATTATCCTGATCGCTGGATATCTTCTTCGCTTTACTATCTATTTGCTCTGCTGCGGGGGGCACACTTTCCACTGTTGTGGGGGTGCTTTCCGACCCGGCCACCGGCTCCGCAGCAGGCGCAACAGGCGCTTCTTCCGCATAGCCTCTACTGATGAACGACATAGATAACACGAGCGACAGCGCGCTCATGGATATGAGTTTCGTATTCATAACACTCCCCAAAAATATTTTTATTGATAAAGCGGGGCGAATACTAAAGACCTCTTTCGCGTATGGGAATGTGACAGATTGTCGCGCGACAATTTGTAACACCCCCATAAGGGGGCAACATTTTGAGGTGCAGGCCAAGTGTAGGAG
>JBAQDF010000036.1:0-10672 GCA_049286265.1 Sideroxyarcus sp. | reverse complement strand
CTGGTCGGGCGAAACGACGCCATAGATCGAGGCGACGTTAATGATCGAGCCCTTGCCTGCCTTGGCCATTGCTGCGCCGACAACCTGGCAGCACAGGTAGACGCCCTTGAGGTTGACGTCGATGACTTTATCCCATGATGCTTCAGGGTAATCTTCAAAGGGGCCATTTTCTTCCAGCGGTGCAGAAGGGGGAGAATCGATGGCTGCGTTGTTGATCAGGACGGTGGGAACCCCAAACTTGTTGACGACTGCCTCCAGGGCCTTCTGCAACGAGACCTTGTCGGTAACATCCGCTACACAAAACAGATAGTTGGACGGGTACTGTGCGGCGAGCATTTCGCTCACTGCCGAAGGACGGACATCAAGGCCGACAACGCGCGCACCGCGCGCAAGAAATGCCTTGGCGTATTCGCCCCCAAGTTGGCCGGAAACGCCGGTGATCAGAGCGATATCACGACTGACATCAAAGAGAATATCTGTGGTCATTGTTCAGTACCCATTCGAATCGCCATTCCTGGCATGAAAAACAAGATCGCAAATTTCACGAACCGCCCCAAGCCCGCCGGGTTTTTCGGTGCGAAAAAGAACATGCGGGTAAACTTCGGGGTAGGCATCTGCAACCGCAACTGGCACGCCAATCGTTTTGAATGCGGGGATGTCATTGATGTCGTTACCGACAAACATTGTTTGTTCTGGTGATATCCCAAGTTCACGACAGGTTGCCAGTATCGCCGCTGCTTTATCTTCAATCCCTTGTTTGCAGGGTACCTTCAATTTTTTGGCCCGCGTGGTAACCACGGGATTGGCTTCTGTCGAGATAATGAAACACTGAACCCCGACGCTGCCCAGCCTTGACAGTCCCAGCCCGTCACTTCGCCAACAGCGTACCGACTCAACACCATCCTGCGCAACATGGACGGTGTTGTCAGTAAATACGCCGTCGAAATCAAAAGCGATCAATTTCACTGACGCGAGTATTTCCTGACTAATCATTTGCAAATATCCACGTCGTTCAACTCTCAAGGTTCATATATTCAATTGGCTCGCCCTTGGCGATATTATTTTTTGCGATCTTACCGATCACCCGATTCGACTCCCGCACCGGAATGTGTTGTGTATTGAATATCCGACCTGACAGGTTTTCCAGGGTGATTATTTCCCCGGCCTGAATGTCGGTGTAAGCAATCAATGATTTCCCAAGCTTCTTGAACACACGCTCGTTGCCCAGATCATCGGCTGGCTTGGGTGCCATCATGTGACGAACGCGCTTGATATCCCGCACGAATTTTCGGAAACCGTCAGGTTCCAGGGCGAAACTGTGATCAGTTCCTTTCCATGCACGATTTAGCGTGACATGTTTCTCAAATACACGGGCGCCTTTTATGTAAGCGATCGGACCGGATAGCGTGCCATTAAAGTGATCAGAGGACCCGATCGTGCATTGCGGGAACTCCTTGATAAGCAACCCGATGCTATCGAGCCCAAGCCTGTTGTATTCACAGGGATATTCCGACACGCAATGCAGGAGCGCCACTTCGTTGTGATGTTTCAGCAATACTTCGACGCTTGAGCGAATCTGGTCGATTTTACCTCCGCCAACACTCATTACTACCGGCTTGCCCAAACTTGCGATCCGGTGAATAAGCGGCAAATTGCCAAGGTCGAAGGATGCGACCTTCAGGATATCCACATCGTTCTGTTTGAGAAGCTCCAGGCTCGGCTCATCAAAAGGAGTCGACATGAATTTGACGCCGTATTTGATGCAATCCTGCTTGAGAATGGGTAACCATTCCGGCTTGAGTTCGAGATGTTCGCGATGCGCACCATAGGTTTCGGCGAACGCGTTTTCGCTTGAATAAGGTGCATCATATGCATCCTGTGAGAATAATACTTTGTTGTTGCGTGTCTGGAACTTGACCGCATCGGCACCTTCGAAAGCAAAAATTCGAATGTATTCTCGGGCTACTTTCAGGTCACCCTGGTGATTTTGGCCGACTTCTGCAATTACGAAGGGTTCTTCGCCAATTTCTTCTTGCCTAAACATTTGTTACTCCTATCTTGGCTTCCGCAGTTTTCCCCAGTTGGCTGCATTCAGCCATGTACATGTATTTGGCGACATCGCTTCCGACAATCATGGGCGCCCAATGCAACAAGTTCTTTGCTTTACCGGGATTAGCTTTGCTAACCAAAGGGTCAGTTGGTCGATACAAGGATCGGTCTGAGTCAACGTGATCGCGCCAATCGAGACCCGCTTCCGCAAATGCCGCTTCAGTGAAATCACGCAGACTCTGTGTGACACCTGTTGCGATAACAAAGTCTTCCGGGTTTTCATGGTTAAGCATGCGCCACATTGTATCTACAAACTCTGGCGCCCATCCCCAGTCTCGATGTATATCGATATTTCCCAGCTTGAGTTTTTCATCGCTACCTCTTGCAATACGGCAAGCGGTGGCGACGATTTTTCTGGTCACAAACCGCTCCTCCCTCAATGGAGACTCGTGGTTAAACAAAATTCCAGTACACGCAAACAAGCCAAAGGATTCACGATAGACTGCGACCTGCCATGTTGCAGCCGCCTTGGCAACTGCGTAGGGACTTCTTGGACGAAATGGTGTGCTTTCGTCGGCCAGCAATCCATCTGTATCGCCAAAGCAGTCACTTGAGCCTGCGTTATAGAAGCGTATTGTCGGGTCGATTAACCGGATAGCCTCGAGTTGATTCAAGGTTCCCAATACCACGCCCGCTATGGTCTCGTGCGGCTGCTCGAAGGAAAGCCCAACCGATGATTGCCCGGCCAAATTGTAAATTTCCTGCGGCCTGATATCGGAAATCACCTGTAACACGCTGCGAAAATCGACAAGGGACATCGACAGAGTCGTGACCTGGTCAAGAATGCCCAATGCTTGCAAGCCGGTAAACGTGCTCATTTGCGCGTCGCGTGATGTACCCCATACTTGATATCCTTTAGCCAGCAACAGCTTCGCAAGATAAGCGCCGTCCTGACCGGATACGCCACAGATCAAGGCACGACGGGGTATGGCGATATCGCCCATTACTCGTGGTAATCCATCGATTTGTAGCCGTGACTCTTGACCAACTCGTCTCGTTCGGCGGTCTTGAGATCCTCGCGCACCATTTCTGCGACGAGTTCATCAAAGGTGATTTTGGGTGTCCAGTTGAGCTTGTTTTTCGCTTTGCTCGGGTCGCCCAGCAGGGTTTCTACTTCGGTAGGGCGGAAGTAGCGTGAATCGACGGCAACCACGCATTTGCCGTGAATGTCATAACCCTTTTCATCAACGCCTTCACCCTCCCAGCGAATTTGCATGCCCAGTTCCTTTGCGGCGGCATTGATAAAGTCGCGAACACTGTACTGTACGCCGGTGGCGATGACGAAGTCTTCGGGCTTATCCTGTTGCAGCATCAGCCATTGCATTTCGACGTAATCCTTGGCGTGGCCCCAGTCGCGTTTGGCGTTGAGATTGCCTAGATAGACGCAGTCCTGCAGGCCAAGTTTGATGCGAGCGAAGGCACGGGTGATCTTGCGGGTGACAAAGGTTTCGCCGCGTACGGGGCTTTCGTGATTAAAAAGAATTCCGTTGCAGGCATACATCCCGTACGCCTCTCGGTAGTTCACCGTGATCCAGTATGCATACAGTTTGGCAACGGCATAAGGACTGCGGGGATAAAAAGGCGTGGTTTCCTTTTGAGGGGTTTCTTGAACAAGGCCATAGAGTTCAGACGTACTAGCCTGATAGAAGCGGGTTTTCTTTTCCAGACCAAGAAGTCTGATTGCCTCGAGAATACGCAGTGCGCCGAGAGCATCCGAGTTGGCTGTGTATTCGGGTTCTTCGAAACTAACCGCCACATGGCTTTGAGCAGCAAGGTTGTAGATTTCGCATGGTTGGACCTGTTGGATGATACGAACAAGGCTGGAGCTATCGGTCATGTCTCCGTAATGCAAAAACAAACGGGTGCCAGATATATGTGGGTCTTGGTACAGGTGATCAATACGATCAGTATTGAACAGCGAAGCTCGTCTGCGGACGCCGTGGACTTCATAGCCCTTTTCCAGTAGTAGCTCTGCCAAATATGCTCCGTCCTGCCCTGTTACCCCTGTAATCAATGCAACTTTTTTTGGCTGGCTCATTTCAACAATTCCTTCTTCGGTTAGACATTCTCGGTACTGCATTTCATGTTCAGACAATCCACTGGCGGATAGCTGAATCAAACATGTTCACTCACTGGGATTAGTGCTCAATTTTTTTAACATGTCCTTATAGGAGAGCGCAATGCCTTCCTTTAGCGGCATTTTGCGTTTCCAGCCCAAAGCGTTGATGCGCGACACATCCATCACTTTGCGCATGGTGCCATCCGGTTTGCTGGTATCAAAGGTGAGACTGCCTTTGAAGCCAACCACTTCGGCGACCAGCTCTGCCAGCTCACGGATGGTGAGGTCTTCCCCGCAGCCGATGTTGATCAGGGGCGGGGTATCTTCATTGAACAGGGTGTTCAATTTGTCCTCCATCTGTTCGAGCAGGTAGATACAGGCATCGGCCATATCCTCGCTGTAGAGAAATTCTCGCCTCGGCGTACCTGTACCCCACACCACCGCTTCTTTGTCGCCGCGCTGCTTGGCTTCGTGGATCTTGCGCATGAGCGCGGGCAGGACATGCGAGTTGTTGAGGTCGTAGTTATCGTTGGGGCCATACAGGTTGGTCGGCATGGCGGCCAGATAACGTGTCCCGTACTGCCTGTTGTATGCATGGCACATTTCGATGCCGGCAATCTTGGCCAATGCATACGGTCGATTGGTGGGTTCCAGGGGTCCGGTCAACAGGCAAGTTTCGGACATCGGCTGCGGAGCATTCTTGGGGTAGATACAACTGGAGCCAAGAAACAGCAGTCGCTTGACGTTGTTCTTCCACGCGTTGTGGATAACATTATTCTGGATGAGCAAATTGTCTTCGATGAACTCTGCCGGGTAGGTATTGTTGGCGTGAATACCCCCTACTTTTGCTGCGGCGAGGATGACGTATTCCGGTTTTTCCTGGGCAAAGAACGCTTGCACGGCAGCCTGATTGCGCAGTTCCAATTCGGCATGAGTGCGCAGCACAAGATTGTTGTAACCATTTGCTTGCAGGCGCCGCATAAGCGCGGAGCCAACCAGGCCACGATGGCCAGCTATGTATATTTTCGCGTCTTTGTTCATTTTTTCATCTGCCGTAGTTATCTTCGTAACGTTGAATATCGTCTTCACCCAGATATTCCCCGACCTGTATTTCCACGATGTGCAGCGGTTCGGTTCCCAGATTCTCCAACCGGTGTTTGGTGCCGATGGGGATATAGGTGCTCTGGTTCTTGTACACGGTAATGACATCGTTGCCGTTCGTGACCGTAGCCGTGCCGGAAACCACTACCCAGTGCTCGGAGCGCCGTTTATGGCTTTGCAGGCTGAGCCTTGCGCCGGGTGCGACCTCGATACGCTTGAGTTTAAAGCCTTCCGGATCTTCCTCCAACACGGTGTAGCTGCCCCAGGGGCGATTTACCTTGGTGTGAAAGATGTGTTCAGTAGACCCGCGTTGTTGCAGGGCATCCACCACTTCACGCACATCCTGGGTCTGGTCGCTCTTCGCGATCAGCACCGCATCTGCAGTTTCGATCACACACAGGTTCTCCAGCCCGATGCCCGCCACCAGGCGCTTTTCCGCCCTGATCAAAGTGTTGCTGCAACCTACCGCGATGACATTGCCCTGCAGCGCATTGCCGTTTTCATCCTTGGGCGAAATCTCATGTACTGCCTGCCAGCTGCCCACGTCGTTCCAGCCGATATCGCAGGGAATGAGGGATACGTGGTCCGACTTTTCCAGCACGCCGTAATCGATGGAGATGGAGGGCATTGCGGCAAAATGCTTTTCAACCGCCAACTGGAAGTTAACCCCTGCCCGGCTTTCGGCAACGATGGTTTGCGCTATCTGATATACCGCAGGCAAGTAGCGTTGCATTTCGGCAAGAATCACCGAGGCGCGCCACACGAACATGCCCGAATTCCAGAAGTAATTTCCTTCCTGCAAAAAGCGTTCGGCGGTGGCGTGATCGGGTTTTTCGGTAAACCGCTCAACTTCTAAAACAGCGTTCTGAGTACTGAGTACTGAGTTCTGAGAAACTGTGTTCTGAGTGCCGAGTGCTGAGTGCTGAGTAGAACCGCTCGCTGCTGCTTCACTCGGCACTCGGCACTCAGTACTCAGTACTCGTGTTTTGATATAGCCGAAGCCGGTATCGGGCCTGGTTGGCTGGATACCGAAGGTAACCAGTTTGCCGCCCTGTGCTTCCCGAATTGCCATATCCAGAAGCGCGCGGAACCCTGCTTCGTTCTTGATGACGTGATCGGAGGGCAGAACCACCATCACCGGATCATCGCCCTCCTGCATCAGATAAGCTGCGGCCAAGGCGATGGCCGGTGCGGTGTTGCGGCCGATGGGCTCAAACAGCGTCCGGTATGCCAGCAGCGCGTGGTACGCCTCGCCCTTGGCATGCGATTCTTGCGTGACGATCAATACGTTTTTCGGCTCGATCGTCGGCGACAGGCGATCAATTGTGGTTTGCAGCAGCGAACCATCCCCGTCCAGCACCAGAAACTGTTTGGGCAGGTGCTTCCGCGACAAGGGCCAAAGGCGGCTACCGCTGCCACCGGCGAGGATGACTGCGTGAACTTTACTCATGAGTTTTCTCCAGTAATCCTTTTTGTTCCGCTTCGCGTTGCAGTTCTGCAATCTCGGCGCGAAGCTTTTCGTATTCCTGCACTTTATATTTGAGGAACTGCACGGTCATGCGCGCTTTTTGCTCGACACCGCTCGGTGTGAGCAGGTAGGCGTAGGCCAGCTTGTTATCGCTGTTGCGGAAGTTGTTGATCTTGAGGTTGCCCTTGGCGACCAGCGCGTTGAGACAGAAATTGATTTTTCCAAGGCTGACGCCCAGCTTTTTCGCCAAATCCCTTTGCGAAAGTCCGGGGTTCTCTTCCAGGGTCTTGAGCAGACCGTAATGAGTGGTTTCGTCGAGCATTTATTGGGTGTTCAGGGTGTGAACGGGGCGCATTACAGCAGTACAGGACAGTCAGTGTCAAGCATTCATCAGGCTGGTTTCGTTACAATGGCGCCGTCTTCCCTACCTTGAACCCCAGTGACCGACACTTTTCCACCTGATTTGCGCATCGCCATCGTCCGCTTTTCCGCATTGGGCGATGTGGTAATGGTGTCGGCCGCCGTACGCGCCCTTCAGCACAGTTTGCCCGGCGCAACCATCACCTGGATCACCAGTCCGCTGGCCTATACCTTGTTGCAAGGCATGCCGGGTGTGCAGTTTGAGGTGATGGAAAAACCCCGGTCTTTGGCCGACTACCGTGCCTTCTATCGCAAGTTTCGCAACCGCCAGTTCGATGTGGTGCTGGCGATGCAGGCCAATTTGCGCATCAACCTGCTGTATCCCGCGCTGCGCGCTCCGCTCAAGATCGGCTTCGACCGCACACGCGCCCGCGAAGGGCAGTGGCTATTCTGCAATCGGCGCATTCCTTTTCGGGATTCGCACCTGGTCGACAGCTTCCTGTCTTTTGTCGAAACGTTGACGGGCATGCCTGTCGCCGCAAGCTGGGACTTGCCTCTGGCGCAAAACGAGGTTGACTGGGCGCGCGATCAATTGCAGGTTTTACCCAAGCCCCTGATCGCCATCCACCCCCACGCCAGCAAAACCGAGCGCAACTGGTTGCCACAACGGTATGCGGAAGTTCTGCAGGAATCCGTCAGCCGCTGGCATTGCGGAATACTCTTGACCGGGGGCAACAGTCCGTCCGAACTTGCGCTATGCGCGCGCCTTGCGCAACTCGCCCCCGGCCGCACGCTGAATCTTTGCGGACAAACCACACCGAAGCAACTTGCCGCATTGTTGGGACAGGCGGATATACTGATTGCACCGGATACCGGATCGGTGCATATCGCCCGCGCCATGGGCACGCCGGTGCTCGGCCTGTACGCGATTGCTTCCCCCGGATTGACCGGCCCGTACCAACAAATGGAATACTGTGTAGACCGTTACCCGCAGGCCGTGGAGGCATTCCTTGGGAAAGACAGCGAACACCTGCGCTGGAACACGCGAGTGCATCATGCCGATGCGATGGCTTTGATTGAAGTTGCCGATGTCATGCGACAACTGGAATTATTTCTTGGGCGGCAGACATGAAAAAGCTTTTTGACTCTCGCTTCGCCTACACCCTGCTGCTCTGGCTGTTGCTGCCCTATGTGTTTTTCCATTTGTGGTGGCGCTCGCGCAAACAACGCGAATATCTGGACCACATCGGCGAGCGCTTCGGCCGCTATCCGATCAACTGCGATAAACCGGTCATCTGGCTGCATACCGTCTCCGTCGGCGAAACCCGCGCCACCGCAACCCTGGTGCGCAATCTGCGCGAAAGTTATCCCGCTTACCAGATCTTGCTCACCCATACGACGCCAACCGGTCGTGACGCCAGCGAACAGCTTTTTGGCGACGATGTGATCCGCGTTTACCTGCCTTACGATTACCCGTTTGCAGTGCAACGCTTCCTGCGCCACTTCCGTCCCTGTGTCGGCGTGCTGCTGGAAACCGAAATCTGGTACAACCTGATCCAGGCCTGTCGCACCGAATCGGTTCCCCTGCTGCTGCTCAACGCGCGCCTTTCCGAAAAATCTGCCCGTGGCTATGCGCGTTTCCCCAAGCTCACACGCGCCGGATTGCATGATCTGTACCTCATTGCCGCCCAGACTGAACAAGATGCGATGCGTCTCGCCAGCCTCGCCAATCGGGCCGTACCCGTGATGGGCAACCTGAAATACGACATTGAGCCGCCACCCGCCATGCTGGAATTGGGAAAACTTTTACGCGCGCGTTTTGGCGAGCATCGCCCGGTATTCCTGGCTGCCAGCACCCGCGAGGGAGAAGAGGGACTGTTGCTGGAAGCCCTGCAACATGCAGATATCGATGATTTACTGGTCGTGATCGTGCCGCGCCACCCGCAGCGCTTCGACGAAGTCGCCTCGCTCATCGAAAAACGCGGCTTGCACATGCAGCGCCGCAGTGCGAGCGAACCTGTTTCTCCCCACACGCAAGTGCTGCTGGGCGACAGCATGGGTGAGATGTTCGCCTACTATGTCGCATGCGATGTCGCGTTCATCGGCGGCAGCCTGCTGCCTTTCGGCGGGCAGAACCTGATCGAGGCCTGTGCCGTCGATACGCCGGTGCTGATCGGACCGCATACATATAATTTTGCACAGGCTACCGAGCAGGCTGTCGCTTTCGGCGCAGCCATTCAAGTCAAACATGCCGACGACCTTGTGCATCAGTTGAATATCCTGTTTTACGACCCTGTGCGACTGACCAATATGGGTGAAGCCGGAAAGTCTTTTGTCCACAGCAATTGCGGGGCCACACGGCATGCGATGGCGCATATCGCATTAGCGCTCCAATCATTCTCTATATACCAAAATGGTTTTGGTAAGCTAAAATCCGCCCCATGAAAAAAATACTCGTCACCGGCGGAGCCGGATTCATTGGTTCTGCAGTCATCCGTCAATTCATCAACGATACCGACTGCAGTGTAGTTAATCTCGACAAACTCACTTATGCAGGCAACCTGCAATCGCTGGCCTCCGTATCGGACAACCCGCGCTATCGTTTTGAACAAATCGATATCTGCAACGGCGGCGAATTGGCGCGCGTGTTCCGCGAACAGCAGCCTGATGCCGTGATGCATCTGGCAGCCGAGTCGCACGTGGATCGCTCAATCACCGGCCCGGCAGCTTTCATCCAGACCAACATAGTTGGCACTTACATCCTGCTGGAAGCTGCTCGAAACTACTGGAACAACCTGGATGAACAGCGCAAGTCAGCCTTCCGCTTCCACCATATTTCGACCGACGAGGTCTATGGCAGCCTGGGCGATACCGGCTTCTTCAAGGAAGATGACGCCTACGAACCCAACTCACCTTATTCCGCCAGCAAGGCGTCTTCCGATCATCTGGTGCGTGCCTGGCATCATACTTACGGCTTCCCCGTCGTCACCACCAATTGCTCCAACAACTACGGACCGTATCATTTCCCAGAGAAGCTCATCCCGCTGGTGATCCTGAATGCGGTGAATGGCAAGCCTTTGCCGATTTACGGAAAAGGCGACAACATCCGCGATTGGCTCTATGTCGACGACCACGCACGTGCATTGCGACTGGTGCTGGAACGCGGCAAGCTGGGCGAAACCTACAACATCGGCGGCTGGAACGAAAAAACCAATCTGGAAGTAGTGCACGCCATCTGCACCATTCTGGACGACCTCCATCCGCAGGGCGCACCCCACACCAAATTGATCACCTATGTGGCCGACCGTCCCGGGCACGACAAACGCTACGCGATCGACGCGAACAAGGTCGCCAATGATCTGGGCTGGAAGCCGCAAGAGAATTTCGAATCCGGCCTGCGCAAAACGGTCGAGTGGTATCTCGCCAACGACGACTGGGTAAAAGGCGTCACCAGCGGCGAATACCAGAAATGGATGAAAAAACAGTACGGAACAAACTAGTGCTGAGTCGTGAGTGCCGAGTGCTGAGTAAAAGCAGTTCGGAGCAGCGCGTGCTGGACACTCAGCACTCCGCAC
>JBAQDF010000035.1:0-12739 GCA_049286265.1 Sideroxyarcus sp. | reverse complement strand
GGTTAGCGATAGCGTAACCCGACGTTGCCGCTGCTCCTGTCTCATCATGTCGGGTTACGCTATCGCTAACCCGACCTACAGAAACTACCTGAGGGGCTCAGCGCGCATATGCCTCCGTCGCATAGCGGAGCATCATGCGGTGACTGTTGAAATACGAGGCGTTCTTGCTGATTGCACCCTTCATCACCTTGACCCAGCCGCCGTCGCTGCGGTTGTAATACAGCGGCAGCACCACTTGTTCGAGTTTGTCGTATAGCACTTGCGCGTTGCCGTCGGCCATCCCGACCGCATCGCCGATTGCCCAGCCGGTCACTCCCTCCAGGCAGCCCTCAAGCCACCAGCCATCGAGCACCGAGAGGCTGGGCACGCCGTTGAAGGCGGCTTTCATGCCGCTGGTGCCCGAGGCCTCAAGCGGAGGCAGCGGCGTATTGAGCCACACATCCGCGCCTGCGGTCAGGGTCTGGGCCAGTGCCAGATCGTAATTGGGCAGGTAGACCACCGGTATTGTGTCGGCCAAATCGCGCGCATGCGCATACAGTTGTTCGATCAGGTGCTTGCCGTTTTCATCGTTGGGATGCGCCTTGCCCGCGAGCACGATCTGGAACGGGAAGTTGCGCGCGATGGAGCGCAACCGCTCAAGGTCAGTGAACAAAAGATCCGGGCGCTTGTATGCCGTCATGCGCCGCGCAAAGCCGAAGATCGGCACATCGGCCTTGAGCGTGACGCCGGTGAGTGCCTGCACCTTGTCGATGAGCACCTGTTTCGCCTGCGCATGCGCTTCCATGATCGCGTTATCGGGAATGCAGCAATCCGCGCGCATCAGCAGCTGCGGTTCGTGACACCAGCCGGGGGCGTAATGATCGTAGAACTGGCGGAACGTTTCCGAGGTCCAGGTATACGGATGCACGCCGTTGGTGATCGCATGCACCTTGTAGCCGGGAAACATCGCGGTGGACACTTCGGCATGTTTTCTTGCCACGCCGTTCACGTATTCGCTCAGGTTCAGCGCCAGCCGCGTCATGTTCAGGTTTTCTTCCCCGGCCAGACGTTTGATGGTTTCGAGATCGAAGCCGTTGTCGATGACGCGCTGCACCAGATCATAAGGATAGCGGTCATGTCCGGCTTCGACCGGCGTGTGGGTGGTGAAACTGCACAAGTCGCGCACCCGCGGGAGGTCGTAGGGTGCATCGCCGGGCCGCAGGTGTTCGGCGGAATAGGTATAACGCCGCATCAACTCCAGCCCGAGCAGCGCGGAGTGCCCCTCGTTCATGTGGTAATGGCGGATGGTAAAGCCGACGGCATGCAGCAGGCGCACGCCGCCCAATCCAAGCACGACTTCCTGCTTGAGCCGGTACACAGTGTCGCCGCCGTAGAGATAGTGCGTGATCTGGCGGTCTTCGCTGCTGTTTTCGTCCAGATCGGTATCGAGCAACAGCACCGGCTGACGGCCGCTCATGTGACCTTCCAGCACATACAGCCACGCGCCGATCCACACCGTGCGGCCATCGATCTGCACCGCAATCTTGGCGTCGATGGGTTGCGCCCAGCGCTTGATATCCCAGGTCGCCGCATGCTCCGTCTGGCGGCCCTGCGCGTCGATTTCCTGATGGAAATATCCGGCGTGGCTCGCCAGACTGACCGCAACCATCGGCAACTCCAGGTCGGTTGCCGAACGCAGCGTATCGCCGGCGAGAATGCCCAGGCCCCCTGCGTAGGTCTGTATCTCATTGCGCAACGCGATTTCCATCGAGAAGTAGGCAACGCGCGGTTCGTGAACAAATTCGTTTAGCATATCTGCCATCCTCCTTGTATTCAGGCTGTGCGGATACATTCAATTTGCGGTCATTCTCTTGCCCGCACAAGATACGCCAAATATTGCCCAGCGTGAATTTGATAATCGCTCAGCTTCACTATGTCGGCGGGAAAATGGAAGGCGCGTTTCATGGTATCTTGATGCCAAATAATCCATTAGAGCAGAACAGTTCCTTCCCCCTTGTAGGGGGAAGGCTAGGATGGGGGTAGAGTCTATAGATCGCCCGACAAGTCTGGCTCCTTCAACATACGAATGTTCTAATGGATTATCTGGGTTGATGCCAATTCAATATCGCAAAGGTGCCTGAATGCCACGCTACACACACCGCGAAACCCATCGCACCAGCCGCATCGGCTGGCTGCGCGCTGCCGTACTGGGTGCCAACGACGGCATCGTCTCCACGGCCAGCCTGATGGTCGGTGTGGCTGCGGCCGATGTGTCACACACCAATTTGCTGTTGGCCGGGGTGGCGGGTCTGGTCGCAGGTGCAATGTCGATGGCCGCAGGTGAATATGTATCGGTCAGTTCGCAGGCCGACACCGAAAACGCCGACCTGGCGCGCGAACGCGCCGAACTGCTGGCGCAACCCGAACACGAACATCGGGAGTTGGCGTCGATCTACGTCGAACGCGGACTCGATCCGGAACTTGCAAAAGAGGTTGCGCGGCAACTCATGGAATACGACGACCTTGGTGCCCACGCACGCGATGAGTTGGGCATTCACGAACTGACCAGCGCCAACCCGGTGCAGGCTGCATTCACCTCGGCACTGACCTTTTCCGCCGGCGCAGCCTTGCCGTTGCTGGCAGCACTGGTATCCCCGGCATCGTTGGTAGTGCCCGTGGTGGGCGGCACCTCGCTCATTGTTCTCACTGCACTGGGGGCCTTGTCCGCGCGGGCAGGCGGAGCGCCGGTATTCAAGGCAACGCTACGGGTCGTGTTCTGGGGCGCGCTGGCGATGGTGATAACTGCCGGTATTGGCAAACTGGTTGGTACCGTGGTGTAAACACTGGTTTCAAGATAAGGCATCAGCCGCAACATTCCCTCCCCCATGCAGGGGGATAACCAGCGACTTGGCTGGCGTCGTTTGCCAGCCTAGTCGAATGGCTAGTAGTTCCATCAGGGCTAGGGTGGGGGTAGAAATTGGATATGTGAGCAGTCAATCGTTTGCACCCCCATCCCAACCTTCCCCCTGAGAGGGGGAAGGAGTGAAACTTAGCCGCCTTGAGGCGGCTCACGGTATTAGTATTCGTAGGTCGTGTTAGCGTAGCGTAACCCGTCTTACAAACTATTAATGTAGCTGCAACGCAATAGTTCTGCTAAAAAGCAGACTGGGAAGCAGCAAGGAACCTGGGGGGGAGCCAAGATGCAATGGAAAGATGAATATTCAGTCGGCATCGCCGAGATCGACGACCAGCACAAGGGCATCATCGAACTGTTTACCGTGATCAACGCCGCAATCGAGGCGCGGGAAGGCTGGTCCGATGTCTTCTTCAAGCTGGAACAACTGCGCGAACATGCCCGATTCCACTTCGCGCTTGAAGAATCCCTGATGCGCATGCACAGCTATTCCAAACATGCGGAACATGTCGATCAGCACAAGCATTTCCTGGACAAGCTCGACCAGCTACAGATGACCACCCTGAGCCGGCAAGTCACCATGAATACCATCAACTACCTGAGCAACTGGTATACGGACCATATGCAAACGCAGGATCGGGAATTTGTCCGCTACCTCATCGACAACGGCAAGGTGAATCTCACCCATCTTCCGGCCGCATAACGCTATCGCGTCGTGTTCAATATCAAAGGCAATGATTACCGCCTGATTGTAGCTGTGCATTTCAACCGGGGCATGATGTACATCCGCTTCATTGGAACTCATTCGGAATATGACGCGATAAACGCGGGAAAGGTGTAGCAATGGAACTCAAACCAATTCGAACCAAAGCAGAATACAAAGCCGCCTTGCGCGAAATCGAGACATTGTTTGATGTGCCCGATAAAACGCCGGAAGCGGACAGGCTGGAAGTGCTGGTCATGCTGGTGGAAAAATACGAAGCGAAACACTTCCCCATCCCCGCGCCCGATCCCATCGACTTCTTGAACTACGCGATGGAAACACGCGGCCTGACGCGCAAGGATTTGGAGGTGTACATCGGTAGTCGTGGCCGCGTGGCCGAAGTGCTGAACCGCGCTCGCCCGCTGACACTGGCAATGATCCGGCGCTTGTCGGAAGGACTCAAACTGCCGGCAGACGTGTTAATCGCGGATTACGAATTGCGCCAAGCCGCATGAATCTGGTGAAATATATACATAGCGACATTAAGTGTAGCGAACTCACCCATCTTCCGACCGCCTGCGCAGCATCCGGAAGGTCGACACAAGGCAAGAGTATTCCTGTCAACGCTGGGAATGACAGCCGCCGATGCGGAAAAACTGCGTGAAATATTGTTGTCCGCAACCGCAGCACACTCGTTCGATCCCCGAGGATGTAGCTCATGAAAAAATTTATCCTGATCGTCCTTCTCGTAGCTATCGGTTGGCAAGCGTACGCGCAGTACCAGGCAAAACAACTTCCGATTGCTGAGGCGCAGGAAGAAGAACAAGCGGTTTTAAATCCAATGCCACGCCCTTCGACTGAAACACCTTCATCGCGCACTTTCACCTGTGATGGTCGAACGTACTGCTCGCAAATGACCTCCTGCGAGGAGGCAACATTTTTTCTCCGGAACTGCCCAGACACGAAAATGGATGGGGATAACGATGGTATAGCGTGCGAACAGCAATGGTGTAGTTAGCCTGATTGGATTCAATGAAACAAAATTAGGAAGGAAGAAACGATGAACGTCATATCCAACACCGAAAATCGTATCCTGATGGCACAGGCGCTAGAGTCACTGAAGGGCAAGTGGGGGCTCGCGATTGGTGCGTGGATCGTGGTGACGCTCATCAGCGTCGGTACCCAGGCATTCGGGGACGTGGGCGCTCTGGTATCCATCGTCATCACGGGCCCGCTCACTCTGGGATGGGTCGGGTTCGTCTTGGCGCTGTCTAGAAATCAGAATCCGAAATTCGAGCAGATTTTCGAAGGATTCAACCGGTTCGGCACGGCGCTCGGCGCCTACCTGCTCATGCTTCTGTTCATCATTCTGTGGACGCTGCTGCTCATCATTCCGGGGATCATGGCGGCGCTGTCGTATTCGCAGACGTTCTACATTCTTTCCGAAGACCCGTCGATCGGTGCAATGGACGCAATAAAAAAGAGCAAAGAGATGATGTACGGCAACCGCTGGAAACTCTTCTGCCTCGGGCTGCGGTTCATCGGCTGGCTGCTGCTGTGCATCCTGACTTTCGGCATCGGGTTCATCTGGCTGGCCCCGTACATAGCGGTCAGCATGGCGAAGTTCTATGACGATCTTGCGCACGGCACGTCTGCCGCGGCACCGTTGACCGTCTGAACGCCGAACCGAGGAAAATACATCGGGGTCAGCCACGTAGGGGGGGGCACGTTCTTTGTGCCCACGCTGTGACCCCTCATCAACGCTTCAACCGCGTGGGCAGTGCGAACGGGAAGCGGCACAGCCGTCAGCCCCGTCGGCCTCCCCTTGTGGGTGCTGGATCAAAGGCCTTGTCGAACCATGACCGGAGGACTTAATCGGTGTTTCCCCAAGAAGGGGCAGAAACATAGCGACGATACCCCCTTCAGTACAATTGACATAACCCGCCCCATACCCATACAGTTCGTCCCACTTGCAATTCCGCCCCACGCACAACGCACCGCATGCACGGTGCAAGGCTTACAGCGGTCTCCCCAGAACAGGATGGCTGGCGCAAGGATAGATTCCCGCACCGACGGGAAGCATCGCCAGCGGCACACTAGTTCAGCAAAGGGGAAGCACTTGATTGCGAGGCTCACCGAACATTCTTCACTCAGGCCAAATAATCAGTGGCCCGTCCCTTATTGCTCGTTAAGTTCCTTAGGAGAATGAATGTGAATTACACACTACGACATATTGTTGGCCCCCTTATGTTTTTCGTTGTTATGCTATCTATGACGTGCAATGCCGAGCCGATGCATGCAAAAAAAGTGATCATTTTGAAATTTGCTACGCATCCAGCACTGGACGAACTTGAGAGTAATTTCATCGGATCATTGAAATCACGCCTCGCTAACGTCGACATAGAAACACTTAACGCCAATGGGAATCCTGTTTCCGCAAAACAACTTGCAGATGCCGCAACCCGACCGGGCGTTGACCTCATTGTGACTTTGGCAACACCAGCGACACAAGCAGTTGCAAAGACCTCTATTGAGCCTGAAATACCTTTGCTTTATGCCGCCGTTGCAGATCCAGTTGGTGCGCACGTAGTTCTTAAGCGATCAACAGGTATTCAAAATGCGGGATCAAACATCGTCAAGAAGGCTCTTGAGACAATAAAAATGATATATCCGAATGCTAAACGCATTGGTACTATTTACAATCCAACTGAGCAGAATTCTATATTTGTTCAGGAGTTGATTAAGCAGCAATGTGATGAGATGAAACTTGAATTAGTACAACGGACAGTATCTGATCCTGCGCAGTTTCAAGAAACGGTCGAACAGCTTAGCAAGAAGATAGACGTGCTTTATAGTGCGAACGACAATCTTGTCAACAAAGGGGCTTTGAGCATCGCCAGCACTGCTAAGGCGTTGAAGCTGCCTTTTTTTATTGGTGAGTTGAGCGCTGTTTCCAAAGGTGCAGTTGCTGGTGTTGGGGTTGAATATTCCTCAATGGGGAAACATCTAGGGGAGCTGGCCGCCATTATTTTGATGTTGAAACCCAATGAACCACTTCCGCCAAGAGAGTCTCCACCAGTACCGCAGTTCTGGTTGAATATGCCCATAGCAAATGAAATCGGATTGGTTGTTTCGCCTAGAGTAATGCAGATGGCAGATAAGGTTCTAAAATGAACTATTTCATTGAAACGTTTCTACAGCCAGGTCTCATAAATGGTCTGTGCTACGGTATAGCTGCGGTTGGCATTTCCTTGCCTTTACGCTTTCTTGGTACAGCAGACTTCACTGCGGTTGGTGCAATCATGGTGGGGGGCATGGCGACAATTTGGATAACAAATGCTAGCGAATTGTGGTTCATCGGTCTATGTTGTGGCGCGATAATCGCCGGGGCGCTTGGTCTGCTAACCGCTTATTTGTCTCTTAATCGTTTTTTGAGCATACCATTAATGTTCGCCGGCATTATTTGCTTTACTGCGTCACAATCGCTCGGGCTGTTTATTGCCGAACCTGGGCAAATTGAACTCAACGATTCAATCTCTTTTCTGAAAGCAAAATTTACGTGGAATGATGTTGTGTATGTGGGAGCGATAGCAGTGTCTGTCATTGTCGCAGGTGGGCTTATGGCTAGATCTAAAATGGGTTGCCTCGCTTTTGCAATGTGCGCAAATAACAATTTTGTGAAATTCAGGCATCGGTATAGTCAAGCCACAACATATTGGATATTGCTAGTCTCAAATACCCTTGTTGGTCTTTGTGGCGGTCTAATAGTACTTAAAACGCGTACGGCCTACTCAGCAGTTAATGTTGAGTTTCTCTCTCTGACGCTTGGTTCAATTTTCGCAGGTCAGGCAGTTGTCCAGATCACTGCGCGGTACTTGAAACGCGAATTGACCATGGATGATGTTACACAGAGCCAAACAGTAGAATCAATTACTCATAAAGGTCGCTGGGATTCTTTTCGGTTATCATTTTCGGCACAAAGAGATGAATCCTCACGCATGTGGTTCATCTTTATGACTTACATTTTGGCATCCGTTGCGCTCAATAATGTGGCCGTAGCTGTACGCACTCATTCGCTTTTCAATGTTTCTCCAGTATGGGAACACGTCATCGTTGCAATGTTAATTACACTTGGTTTTTTTGCGTCAAACCCTTCACGAAAGGGGAGATAACTCATTATGCGCAATAAAGGTTTTGAGGTTAATTGCAAGAAATTGGGGTACTCTCCTCAAGGTCAGCCTGACTTGGAAATTCTCAAAGATCTAGACCTCACGGTCAAGCAAGGTGAGTTCTTGACAATTATTGGAGGTAATGGAACTGGAAAGAGTACTTTACTGAAGGCTATCGCGGGTGAAATTGAACTTGCGACAGGTTCAATTACTGTTGGTGGGAGTCACATTAAAGAGCCTATTCATCGACGAATCGACGGTGTTGGGATAGTTCACCAGCATGATGATGAAGATTTACTTCATGCATTCAGCATCGCAATGAATGTTGCATTCAGACAAACAAACAATGGCTGTCACCCACATATGTTTTGGGCATGTAGCCGAAGATACTGCACAAGGCTACAAAAACAGCTCGCTGAACATGCGTCGCAATTGGGTAAAGATGTGGATCAATTGGTCGGCCATCTATCTGGTGGTGAGCGTCAGATGTTAAACATGGTTATTGCAACTCACTTGGAGCATGAACAGAATCCATGTCGACTAATACTTCTTGATGAACACACATCAAAACTCGATCACGACAATGCTCATGCAGTGATGGAATTCACGAAAGCGCAGATTAATGAAATAGGAACTACCGCAATAATGGTGACACACCGGTACCCAGACGCGATTAAATACAGTGACAGAATCGTTGTAATGGGCGGAGGAAAGATCGCGAAAGAATTTACTGCGAAAGATAGTACTTGGTCAGTCGATATGTTGGCACAGGCAGTCGAGGAAAACTCTTAACACACAAATCGTTTTGTATCACGGTGAGACTATGCAACCAGATTCAATTGCAATTATGGGAGTTGGCCGACTAGGTGGCAACTTGGCTCAAGAGTTAGTACGTTGTGATACGTTCTCAAAAATCTACCTTAGCAACCGATCTGCGAGTGGCATTGATAGCTTAGTGCTGTCTCTGCGGGTTTTTGCTTCCTGTATTGGCAGCAAAACTGCAATCTATGCAATTAATGAGCAGATACCCCAAGATGTCAGTGCTGTTGTTATCGCAGTAAAGGAAAACTACGATCCACGTGTATTGCTGCAAAGTGAGCGATTGCCGCAAGGCTTAGAGCGTAATGTGAGAAATATTGGCATCAAGAAAGATATTCCACTTGTAAGGGATGTCTGTATCAAGTTGCGCGGCTACAAAGGGAAAATTTTTGTTCTTTCTAACCCAGTTGATGTGTTCACGGTTTTAGTAAAGGAATGGATACCAACGGCTGAAGTTTACGGTCTTGGTGTGACATTGGATGCCGTCAGGCTTGCATACTGTGCACAGCAACGTGGCATTAAATGCTGCGCTAACGATTGCCACTTGGGTGGCGCACATACTGGTAAGCTGGTGCAGTTGCGATCGCTTTGGAATCATCAGAGTGCCTTTATCGCACAGCCAGAATTGGTAGTTGAAGACCTTTTGCAGGCGGCATCGAAAATTGGCCCTGCAATTGTGCGCGGCTTGGGATTCACATTGCATGATTGTGTCGCTGTTTTCAGTCAAGATATTGCTTGGTTCGTAGGGAAAAACACTGCAAGAGAATATCTTTGCGCTTCAGTCGGGAATGATTCTACTGCCGCTGCGTGGCCTTTGAAATATTCTAGTGAGTCTGGCCGTATTGAAATAGTAGATGCCCTACCATCGAATGAGCGCTGCCAACTTGAGAGTGCTTCAAAGCTTGTTTCCGTTGCTGTAAGTGTGGTGCGAAGCAAACTTGTTGGTTCGCTTTAGGTGATTACACAAGCATCGACAACCACCAGCCCACGGCGAGAACAACCCGCTGTCGTTTGTGCAGTGTTGCTTTTACGGAATAAAATTGGGCTCTCCCCATTCGGTACCGTTAAACACCTGGGTTGAGTGGCAATGAATTATTTAAAGAGTTTAGATGACAAATATTCAGAATATGCAGTTATCGACGGATACCAGTGTGACCGTTACACCTTTTCTTAAATGGGCCGGTGGTAAGCGCTGGTTGGCCCCATCTATTCAAGAACAAATTGGCAACGTAACAGGGCGATATATAGAGCCCTTTCTTGGTAGCGGCGCGGTTTTCTTTTCCTTGCATCCAAAATCCGCTTTATTAAATGATGCAAACACGGATTTAATCGATACCTATAAAGCATTACAGCAAGAATACAAAGCTGTTGTGAAGCATTTGGCACATCATCAACGGCATCACTCAAAAGAGTACTACTATCAGATTCGTGACTATGCGCCACGTTGCCTTTTTCGTCGTGCAGCGAAGTTCATATATTTGAACCGAACATGTTGGAACGGACTTTACCGAGTAAATCTTAATGGCATTTTTAATGTCCCAATCGGGACCAAGTCAACAGTATTGCTCTCAAGCGACAATTGGCCACAAGTTTCAGCTTTACTTCAAAATGCCCAGCTTTCTTCTGGCGATTTTGAAAGTATTATTGATCAAGCAGAAAAAGGGGATCTAATCTTCGCTGATCCACCCTACACGGTTAAGCATAATTTCAACGGTTTTATCAAGTACAACGAAGCATTGTTTTCCTGGGCTGATCAAGAACGCTTGAGCTTGGCACTAGTTCGCGCCAGAGATAGAGGCGCAGTTGTCATTGCAACAAACGCGAATCATAAATCAGTGCGCGCGTTATATAAGGGCTCATTTGCATTGCATACAATTGAACGTAACAGTGTGTTGAGTGGTGACCCAAAATTTAGAGGGCGTTTTCAAGAGCTACTTATTCTTGCAAGATAGGGGATATTAATGGATTTAATCAAACGTGTATGGGAGCTCCCGTTTAATTCGGAGCCTTGGCGCGCAGGGTATATCTGGTTTGCGTGGAATATTATTTCAAGTCTACTGCCACTATGGGGAACCATTTTATTGTTATCACTTTTTAGCAAAGATGTTTCCCTCTACGGTATGTTAAAGAACGGTGAGTTTGTTCTCTATTCGGCCGCATTCGCGGGTGGTGCTCTGTACGTAATACGTCGTGATATTTTTATTAGTAGAAATGTTGCAAATGCGCTGCTGATTTTGTTACTCCTGATTAGCTCGATTATCTTTGTTGCGATTACTGTTTCATCAGTTAATGATCAAGGCGGGTCAGCGCGTATAAATGAAACCTTCCTAAAGTTGTCTAGCGTTATTGTTTTTTCGTTATCAGTCGTATTTTGTTTATTTATCACTGTGGCTGATGCAGCAGGGTTCGGAATAGATATACCCGATGCTCTTAAAAAAGATGAAAAAAAGCTTGGCGCCGATTTCGATCGGCTATTAGCAGAAGCTGGTCATAAAGGGGATGGTCATGAATAAGATCGTCGTGCCCATTTTGGAAGTAAAGCAGCCTGTTGGCAGTTTTTATTTAGGCGTCATTGAGGCACGTGACCTTATGGCCATTTCGTTTTCTGATATTAGAAGAGCAGATGGTCGTGATCTTGAACGTTATATTGGTATTCAGCGTGATTTATCTGAAGGACGTGTAAGTGAAATAAAGAAATATGTGAAGAATGTTGATGCCTGTTTTCCTACAGGAATTATCTTGGCTATCTCAAACGCACATGTTGAGTTAACGACAACAACTGAGGGGTTACCAGCACTAGCAGTTAATCGAGCGAGTGACATAGCAAAAATTATCGATGGGCAACATCGAATCGCTGGATTCGAAGGTTTTGAAGGTGATCCTTTTTATCTTAATGTGACAATCTTCATTGATATGGAGCTAGAGGATCAAGCAATGATATTTGCCACGATTAATTTGAAACAAACTAAAGTGACAAAATCACTAGCTAGTGATCTCTATGAGTTTGCCGAGGCGCGAAGCCCTCAAAAGACAGGTCACAATATTGCAAGACTAATGAATTTCAAGCAAGGCAGCCCACTTAAGCACTTCATAAAAATACTTGGTAAATCGACAGGGCAGGAGTTGGAGTCAATTACACAGTCTACATTTGTAGATAGACTAATGAAGCTCATTTCCAGAGAACCTATGCAGGACAAAGATTTAATTAAGCGTAAGCGCACACCGGCGCGTGCCGTAAGTATTGATGAGCAACGAAAGCTGTTATTCAGAAATCTTTTTATTGATGAAAAAGACGCTCAAATTACAATGGTGCTTTGGGAGTATTTCAGCGCAGTCAAAGAGCGTTGGCCCGTCGCATGGGTAGACAGGAATAAAGGCGCAATATTGGGCAGATCTACCGGCTTTGCAGCGTTGCTTCGGCTATTGCCAGAAGTTGTTGTTAGGATCACGGCAAGCCCATTGGATCGTGATTCGTCCATTATTGATAAAGATGAATTCTTAGCAGTTCTCAATCTCATCACAATTAATGATGATGAATTTGTATCAACAAAATACCTACCAGGATCAAGTGGCGAGGGGAAACTGTTTGCTGATATGTTGAGCTATATTGAGGGTAAGCCGAAGAGATGGTAGTGGAAGCCCGATATCATCGTTTCGTAGTGATATAGGGTCAGCATCGTTATACCTACCACAATAGAAAGCCCAGCATTGCTGGGCTTTCTATTTGCGAGAATCAAACGGGCTCACAATATTTTTTGAGACCGAATCACTTGGCCTCTCGGGAAGCAACTGATTTGGCCTACGAACCGCGAACCGCGAGGGTCAGGTCTAGATTCGTAGCATGAGACTATTTCGCTAACCGTTCCTGTGCTTGTGCCGCAGTGATGATTTCGATTCCTTTGAACGCGCCCAATCCGAGCAAGTGTTTGTAGACCCTGCGATTCATGCTCTTATGGTGTCGTAAACGCCGCCTGAATATCGCGCGACGTTGCACCGCTTGCGATGAGGGTCAATTCGCGAGGGTCAGGTCTAGATTTGTAGCGCAGTCGATCTACCATCAATCCCGCCGGGTCACGCTTTCCTTTGCCGAGCCAACTTGAAAGGCTCTGTGGCAAAACTGCGAACCTCAGCAACCACTTCATGTAGCGTCGGCGC
>JBAQDF010000034.1:0-17607 GCA_049286265.1 Sideroxyarcus sp. | reverse complement strand
CAGTGATAATGTTCATGGACTTCCCCTTTCGTGGTGTTGATGAAATGTGCAAATTCCATCATGGCACTTGTTGCCGTTTGCGGCTTCCGCCGCTACCTCGGGACGGGGAAGTCCCTTTCATTCGTTAGGCATTTGCTTATGAAATACAGTTGCGGTACAGAGGTGAAGCTTGGCGATGAAATCATGGCCAGTTATGGCCCAGAACACGATTCATTGGCGAGAGTGGTAGCTATAGGCTTGGATTTGGCGGTAAAGAATATCGATAGAAAATTCTATGACTGGGCAAAGGGAGAAGGGATTATTTCAGACGAGTCGGTCGTAATCGAATGGATGGATGAAAATCCGATGGCACATAACGATCCCAATTATTCGCCCGTTGGCAATTACATGACTCTTTCATCACTATGCTGCGAGACGTTTATAAGAAGAGGTGGCGATGAACACGAGGCCTAACCCTGCGCTCAAGTTCGCTCTCTCCGGTCGCTGGGACGCGCCTTCGGCGCGCCCCTTAGCTGCACGTTATGCGCCATGAAACGTGACCGCAGAGCTGAGGGAGAGAAAATACTGCGCAATGCAGAGCATTCGCTTTGTGAGGTTCTACTCGAAATTTTGCCTGAGGTTGTCATATCTGGCGAACCGCTATTCACCAACTTACAGTTCAACTCACAAGCTCTTCCAGTTCATCTTCTTTCCAAGCAAGGTGAGGCCCTGTTCCAATCGGCCAGTGCTTGTGTTGAAATGCGCGAAGCTCTCGATCTTCCCGTCGGGGAGTCAGTTGGTCGGTTGTTTCTCGACACATGTGCCGAGAGCGCAAGTGAGAGTGAGCATCGTCGTGGGCCCCGCAAACTTGCCACTGCTTTATTGGAGAAACTAAAACATGTCGCATAACCCTCCGCTCGAGTTCGCTCCCTTTGGTCGCTGGGACGCGCCTTCGGCTACACGTTGGGCGGCGAGGTGATTGTGATGGCACGTTTTTTTGTAGTAGTGGCTACCGCCATCTTTATATCTGGTAATGCACAGGCAGTTGAACCTCAGCGATTTAACACTCTAGGCCAATTTTCAAATTACAGGTTCACAGAAGAGCATCAATATGGTGCAGAGGTCGAATTATGGGAGGACGGAAAAACTATTTTGGGTACTTTTTCTTACTCCCAAGGTCTTGCGGGAGACACACCAACAGGCTTGCTTGAGAACATCTCCATTGACCGCGCAACTGGGAAAATATCATTTATTGCGAAGCTAACAATGGGGGCGCATTACTGCAACATTCATAATAATGTACCAAGCAGAGACTTGTTTAGTTTCGACGGTGTTATTAGCAAAACGGCCATTACTGGTAAATTGAAGCACGCGGATGGGCTTCATCTAAATATGGCGCCAACAGAAGAAAATGTTGTTCTAAAGAAAGCGGACGAAGTAGATATCTTTACATACAAAAGTCGAAGTGAGTGGGAGGCATCTATGAAAGACATACTTAAATTTCGTGGACCAAAATGGTAGTTACTTCGCCGCCCAACCCATCGTTCGAGCGGGACGCAAAAGCGCGGTGCCCCTCAACTTTACGTTATGCGTCATGAACCGAATCGGCGATGATCTCCACTGCACTGGCTCCAACAAGGAGATCGTTCAAGTCTTCTCCGAGTGCGGCGTTGAGTTTGTCCTTGTGGGAGGCTTGGCGGTTGCCTGGTACTGCGCCGACCGTCAGGCCGACGATATGGACCTGCTGGTGAATCCAACGAAAGAAAATGCAGGTCGTATTAGCCAAGCGCTATCTCGGTTGCGGTACGCAGTTACTGACCCTCAATCTTTGTGCCGCCCCGGGTTGCAGGTGCCACTGAAGAAGGAACACTACGCGGAGCTACTTACACCGCGCAAGGATGGTCCCAATTACGAAGGCGTGGCACAACAAGCTATTCGCGGAAAGGTGCTTGGTGTTCCGGTTCTCATTGCGTCTGCGCAGTCACTCATTGAACTCAAGAAACTTGCTGTCGCTTCGGAAGAGGCTGCAATGCAAAAGCACTTGCGCGATATTGAGTGCCTTCTGCCCCATGCCGCATAACCTGCCAGTCGAGAGGGACGCTTCGCGGCGAAGCCGCTCGCGCCCCTCACTTTTACGTTGATGCGGACGACGCTAAGCTACGCTTCGCGCCATATAACAGTTTTTTTTGGGCTGATTTTTTCAAACAACGCGCACAGGGGCAGCCAAGAATGGGAAGGCATCGCGTAGTAAAAACCGAGAGCGGCGAAGCAGGTCCATCTGCGCCTAACGCCTCGTTAGAGCGGACACCGCTCGCGGAGCTCGCGGCTACGCCCCACTGGCCGACTTGCATGCCAGGCTCGAACCCGATGTTTACTCCGTGGTTAGATTCGCTGCTCGCCTGCCATAAGCGCAAGCCGTCTGGCGGGGGTGCCGCTCAACTCGATCCACTTTGGGAGACCCCAGAGTCGGTTTCGCAATATACATCATCGAGGTAATTAAAGGCCGCTGTGTAGCAGCCATATATTGCGGTGAGGCGAGAACTTATATTGCCTTGGCGATCAGCATCACATTACAGAACGGCGTTCCCTTGTGCATCGGCATCGGTTCAACCTCGAAGCCGTTACGCCGCAATACATCCAGCCATTCGCTTTGTGTTCGGCAATAGATGCGGTTGATGCCGTGACCGCGCATGAAAAACACAGTGTGATCCACCCAGTTGCTGTAGTGGAAGGGGAGGCCGCCGGCGGCATCGCCGATGCGGGTGATGAAGGTGCCGCCTGCGGGTAACGCGGCGCGGATACGGCGCAACACATCTTCCTGTGCTTCATGGCTGACGTAGTGCAACACGTCGAGGATGATCGCCACATCGGCCTGGCCGAAATCGGCAGTACACATGTCGCCCTGGACGAACTGGGCGCGGTTGCCGAGTGCGGTGCGGGCACGCTCAACGTCTTTCGGCATCAGTTCCAGCCCCCAGATATTTTCCACCCTGGGGGCGGCGGGCCAGTGCGCGGGCCAGTGCCCGGACTCATGCAGCGCGCGTGCTTCCAGCAGCCACGAGGCGAGCAGTCCCTGGCCGCAGCCGAGGTCGATCAGTCGCTTTGCATCGGGGATCAGTCCGTGTTCGAGCAGGCCAAAGAACGCCGGATCGCCTTTCAATTTGCCCTGGGCGAATTTCCAGGCGAAGAGTCCGGCGGAACGATAAGGTTGTGTAGCATGTTCGAGCAGGGTGCGGCGGAAGTTTTCGGTCATGGAATGGCGGAGCGTAAGGTAACGGAGTGAAGATTATGCCGAGCCAGATTATCCAGCAGGCGCGGCAGCACGTCGAGAATGACCGGATTGCCCCGGGTGGTGCGTGCGGCGCTGCCATCGTGCAGCAGCAGGATGTCGCCGCCTTTCAGGTCGTGTGTCAGGCTGTTGAACACGGCATCGGCATCGCCTACGCGCGTGTCGAAACCGCGCTTGCTCCAGCTGCACAGGCGCAGCCCGCAGTGGGCGAGCACGGGCTCGAGTTCGGGATTGCGCAACCCGGCAGTGGCGCGGAAGAAGCGCGGCGCTTGCCCGCTGAGCCCGGTTAACACGGCCTGCGCGTTGCGCACTTCGCGATGCATGCTCCACGGGTCGAGCAGCGAAAAATACCAGTTGTGCGACATGCTGTGATTTTCGATGTCGTGGCCGCGCCGCACAATTTCGCGGCACAGTTCCGGGTGCTGTACGGCAAGTCTGCCGATGCAGAAGAAGGTCGCTTTCGCCTGGAAGCGGTCGAGGATGTCCAGCACTTGCGGCGTGACGTCGGGGTCGGGGCCGTCGTCGATGGTGATCGCCACCATGCCGCGCTGTGCGGCAGTTTGCGGCAGGCGGATGATGTTCGGCCCCAGCAGCGTGCTACGCGGGATCAATCCGGCGATGGTGAGGATGCCGTGGTTGATGCAAATGACACCCAGCATCCATATCCATAGTGCGGGAATAAGCAAGGTGGCGATGATGCAACCGGCGAGTACCAGTATGGAGAGCTTGATGGCGAGCGTCGGTTTCCAGTTGCGGCAGGGAAAAAGCATCGTTACGTAATGTATTGGATTATGACGGCATTATACAATGGCATCATTTTATGAATGGTCTGTTCCTGGGGGGGGGTTGTGTTGTTGCATAGAATTGTTGTCGTTCTTCTTGTATTCGTCCTGAGTGCTTGCAGTACCCCGCCGAAGAAACCTGTCGCCGCGGCGCGCGGCGATTACACCTATACCGAACAATACATCAGTTGGTTGATAGAACAGGGGATGTCGAAAGACGATGTCACCGGGCTGAGCATCGCGCTGGTGGACGATCAGCGGGTCGTATGGGCGCAGGGCTTCGGCTATGCCGACAAGCAGGCGAACGTCAAGGCCACGCCGGATACGGTGTACCACCTGGGTTCCATCGCCAAGGTGTTCACGGCGACGGCCGCGATGCAACTGGCCGATCAGGGCAAGCTGGATATCGACCGGCCTTTGCAGAAATACCTGCCCGAATTTTCCATCAAGAGCCGCTTCGGCGACACGCGCGGCATTACGCCGCGCACCATCATGGATCACCACTCGGGTCTGCCCGGCAACTGGGTGCGCGGCATGAGCGAGCGCCATCCGCAACCGTTCATTGAGCAGGTGACGGCGGTGAAGGATGAATACGTCGCCTGGCCGCCGAACACGGTGTTCGCCTATTCCAACCTCGGTGTATCGCTGCTCGGCGCGGCCATCGGGGAAGTCAGCGGCGATTGCTATGCCGGTTATATGAACCGGTATTTGTTGCATCCGCTGGGCATGACGCATAGCGAATTCGCCGCGCGCATCCCCGGCAAGGCGTATCGCAAGGGCGAGGAGGTTGAGGCCATTCCGTTGCGCGACCTGCCTTCCGGCGGGCTGATCTCCAGTGCCGGCGACATGACGCATTTCATGAAAATGGTGTTCGCCGACGGCAAATACGACGGCAGACAGATTCTGCGGCCGGAATCGCTGCACGAAATGCTCAAGGTGCAAAACCCGGATATGCCGCTGGATTTCGATTTCAGGATGGGGCTGGGATGGATGTTGAGCGGTGTGGACGTGCCGCACGCGGGCACGGTCGCCAGCCACGGCGGCACCACGCTCAATTACCACACCATGATGGCGATCCTGCCCGAGCACAAGCTCGGCGTGGTAGTGCTGTCCAATTCTGCCGGGTCGGAAGCTCTGGTGGCAGAGGTGACGGCCGAGACCCTGAAGCTGGCGCTGGAAGCCAAGCGCGGCATCACCCAGCCTGAGAAAAGGATCATCGAGGCAAAGATTGTGCCGTTGACGGCACAGGACCTGAGCGATTACAGCGGCTACTTCGATACATTGATCGGTCTGGTCAAGGTGGACGGTTCATCCGGCGAACTCATCGCCGAGCTTATGGGCTGGAAGTTCCAGTTGGTGAAACATGACGACGGGCAGTTCGGCGTGCGTCTCAAGTTGCTGGGCTTCATTCCGGTGGCGAACAGCCAGATGAAGGAGATGACCCTGTCCCTGCACCACATCAACGGGCGCGATGTACTCACCTACCGCAAGGGCGGGCAGGACATGCTGGTGGGCGAGAAATTGCATGTGCAGCCTCTGCCGGATTATCTCAACGACTACGTCGGCGAATACGACATCGCCAACAAGCACGACGGCCCCATGCCGGAGAATATCCGCGTGGTGCGCGAAGGCGATCTGCTGATCGGCGAATTCAATTCCTCCATCATGCCGGGCTTCCTGTTTCGCTCTGCATTCCTGCCGGTGGCCAAGAACGAGCTTGTGTTGGGCGGAGTGGGCAGCGGTAAGGGCGAAACCCTGCGCGTGTCCAAGGTGGGCGACGAGGCGCACTTGTATTACTCCGGTTTCGACCTGAAAAGGAAACCGGCTGCGCGCGAACGATGATGCAACTGCAAACTGATTTCATTCACGATATCGCGCCCGATGTGGAAGGCGAGCGCATCCTGCTGCTGATGCTGCCGGGGGCGAAGAATACCCCGCAGCAACTGGTGGAATACGGCTTCATCCGCGAGTTGCGCGAACGCCGGTTGCCGGTGGATGTACTGGCGCTGAACGCGCATGTCGATTTGTACCTGGAACGGACGGACATCGAGCGCGTGTTGCACCACACGCTGGATGAAGCGCGCGCCCACGGTTACCGCCGCATCTGGTTGCTCGGCATTTCGCTCGGCGGTTCGGGGGCGATGATCTGTGCCACGCAGCGCACGGCGGAAATCGAGGGCGTATTCCTGCTGGCGCCCTTTCTGGGAACGCGCGGCATCATCGCCGAGGTGGAGGCGGCGGGCGGGCTGGGCCGTTGGCGGGCCGGCGCTATCGGCAGTCGCGACCACGAGCGCGCGCTGCTGGAACAGATTCAGCGCAATACGCAGGAGGGAGGCGGGTTCCCGCCTGTATATCTGGGTTACGGCAGCGAAGATCGTTACCGGGGCGCGAGCATGGTGCTGGCGGAACGTCTGGCCCAGATGCGCGTGAGCGTGGTGCCCGGCGGGCATGATTGGGAGGCCTGGATCGTTCTTTGGCGCCGGTTGTTGAGTAAGCAACCCTTCACTAATTCAGTGAGGTAAACCCTCGGCTGTGCCGGGGGACTGACCGGTAACGCCGTTCGTCCAAGTTATGCTTTCGCATTGAACGGCGTGGGAGTAGTCTGCCGCCAAAGTAGATTCCGGGGAGTTCCAGGCATGACCCGATATTCCGTTCAACGCTTCAGAGCCGCAGTGCTGCATATGTATTTGCGCATCGCGGCGATTGTCTCCCTGCCCTTGTCCGTTGTTTATTATCTGTTTATTCCAACCCCCGACGATGGGCTGGTGCTGTTCACTTTCGGCCTGTCCGCTCTGTGGTTGAGGTGGCATACCCGCCACGATAGCGAAGAATCGCTGCGCTTTGCCAACTGGGTGGTGCTGGCGTTCATGTGCCTGATGATGTATGGCTCATACACCAGCAATGAACGGCTGCACCAGGAGGTGTGGGTGATGATTTTCCCCATCGTTTTCGCGCCGATTGTCGCGCAGCGCGAACGCATCGTGTGGATGGCGACCGGGGCAGTGGTTTTCACTGCAGTTGTGTTGATGCGGGTCGAGCCGCTTACTACAACTTCCGCTTTCGCGTTGGTTACCGCCTATCTGACTTTGGGTTTTGTCACCCTGATGCTGGTGCGGCATAACGAGCAGAACATCGAGCGTCTGGCCCATATGTCGATCATCGATCCGCTCACCAAGGCCTATAACCGCGGCTACCTGAAAGATGTGATGACGAGCGAGGTCAATCGTTGCCGGCGCGCCAATCACGCACTGACGGTGATCATGCTGGATATTGACTACTTCAAGATGTTCAACGATAACTACGGGCACTTGTTTGGCGATAGCGTGCTGGAACAAGTGGCAGATGCGCTCAAGCGCAATGCGCAACGGTCGGGCGACTATGTATTTCGCTATGGCGGAGAGGAATTCTGCATCGTCACCTCCGTGATAAGCCGCGACGAGGCCTGGAAGTTTGCCGAGAAATTGCGCCAGAGCATTTACGCATTGGGCATCGAGAACCGGCAATCTCCGCACCGCTACCTGACGGCATCCGTCGGTTTCTGGTGTGTGTCCGACCTGAACGAGATCACGCCGAGTGCGCTGTTGTTGAACGCCGACAACGCGCTTTACCGCGCCAAGGACGCCGGGCGGAATGCAGTGGTGGATTTTGACCAGATCCCGCCGGTCGAGATTGAGACAGCCCAGCCGCAGGGTGCATCAGCCTGACCGTCAGACTTTGTATCCTAAAAAAAGCAGTTGCCCGCAGATTGCGCAGATTTACACCGATTAAAACAAACCATTACAGCGATCATGTTACTCATCTTTTGGGTGATGCAGTCTCTACGGATAACAGCATGAAAATCTGCGTTAATCTGAGTAATCTGCGGGCTGAGCTGCGGTTTTAAGGTTTATTTGAACTCGCGCAGATCTTTCGGCGTGTCGTCGTGGTTGCCGTGCGGGTGCATTTCGTAGGCTTTGACGAAAATCTCCTGCGAGTTGTTCTTGGTGCGCGGCTCCGGTGTCTTCAGGTTGTGGTACTGCACGTCTTCACAGTAATGAACCAGGTGTTTCTTGATCTTGCCGAGCAGGGGATACTCCAGCCGAAAGCCTTCGCGCGTGAGCGCCTTTTCCAGTGCTTCCAGCGAATAATGCTGAATGCTGTAGCGGATCAGCAGGGTGTTCGGGTACGGGCCCATTTCGACGTGAAAATTATCCAGTCCGACCAGCAGCATGTACGCCGCAAAGAGCTGGCTGGCCGGCTCCTTGCTGAAGTACAGCACGCGTTCTTTTTGCAGTTCGAACGGATGGATCACAATTATTTCCCGCGCAGTATGCTCATGCCCTTGAGCAGGTTCAGAGCCTGGTTCAACTGGTAATCGTTTTTGGCGCCGAATTCGGCAATTTCGACTTTACCGCCTTCATTTTCCTTGTTCTTGATCTGGCCCTTTGCCGGTTTGGCGGGTGTTTCAGCCTTGTCTTCGTCCTGACCGTTGCTCAGGTGCTTGTCGAGATCGGCTTCGCGCAGACGGAACGCATTGTCGAAACTGGCGGTGGCCGGATCTTCCACCACGATGTCCGGCACGATGCCTTTGGCCTGGATGGAGCGGCCGCTGGGTGTGTAATAGCGCGCGGTGGTGAGCTTGATCGCGGTGTTGTTGCCCAGCGGCAGGATGGTCTGCACCGATCCTTTGCCGAACGACTGCGTGCCCATGATGACGGCGCGTTTGTGATCCTGCAGCGCACCGGCGACGATTTCCGAAGCGGAAGCCGAGCCGCCGTTCACCAGCACTACCATTGGCACTTTTTTGAAGTTTTCCGGCAAAGCTTTCAGGTAATCGATCCTGCTGGTACCGCGCAGATAATTTTCCGGGCTGGCGGTGAGGTGCATCTTGGCATCTTCGGTGCGACCTTCGGTGTAGACCACCAGCGCGTCCTTGGGCAGGAAAGCGGCAGATACGCCAACCGCGCCCGTCAGCAAGCCGCCCGGGTCGTTGCGCAAGTCGAGCACCAGCCCCAGCAGCGGGGCGTTGTTCTGTTTCTGCAGATTTTCCAGTGCGGTGGCGAGATTTTCACCCGTGTGTTCCTGGAACTGGGTGATGCGCACGAAACCGTAACCCGGTTCGGCCAATTTGGACTTGACGCTCTGCACCTTGATGACGGCACGCGTCACCTTGATCTGCAGGGGCTTGGTTTCGCTTTTGCGCACGATGGTGAGCATGATGCTGCTGCCGGGTTTGCCGCGCATGCGTTTCACCGCATCGTTCAGGGTGAGACCCTTCACCAGCGTGTCGTCGAGTTTGATGATCAGGTCGCCGCTTTTGACGCCGGCCATAAAGGCGGGCGTATCCTCAATCGGCGAAATGACCTTGACCAGGCCGTCTTCCATGCCAACTTCGATGCCCAGCCCGCCGAACTCGCCCTGGGTGCCGGCTTGCAGATCCTTGAATCCTTCCGCATCCAGATAGGCGGAGTGGGGGTCGAGCCCGCTCAACATGCCGTTGATCGCTTCGGTCATGAGCTTCTTGTCGCTCACCGGTTCCACGTAATCGCTCTTGATGCGCCCGAACACCTCGGTGAAGGCGCGCATTTCCTCGAAAGGCAGGGGCGTTTCGGTGTTTTTGTCCGCGACAGCGGCAAAGTGCAGGCTGATCAACAGTCCCGCCAACAGGCCGACACCGACCAACCCGATTTTTTCGATACGACTGCGCATGTATAACCTTTCGTCCTAGTGGGTGCCTCTAAAAATCCAAATTTCGTCGCAATACTGCGTTGCTCACAAAAAATTACTCCTTACATATTACACATATGCTGCGTCGTAATTTTTTGTTCGCGCCTTGTCTTGCTTAGAACTTTGCATTTTTAGAAGCACCCTAATGCCGAACCCATTTGTTGGGGTCGAACGGTTTTCCTTCAAATCTCAGCTCGAAGTATAAACCGGATTCTTCATTGCCGCCGCTGCTACCCACTGTGGCAATAGTGTCTCCGCCGCGCAGTGAGTCGCCAACCTGCTTGTACAGCGTCTCGTTGTTGCCGTACAAGCTCATGTATCCATGGCCGTGATCGATGATCAGCAGGTTGCCGAAGCCGCGCAGCCAGTCGGCATACACCACCTGGCCGGCAGCCACCGCCTTGACCGGCTGATTGGCGGCGGCGCGCAGGAACCAGCCCGTCCACGCCATTGTGCTTTCAGGCCGCCGCGTGCCGAATTGGTTCCGTAACTTGCCCCTGACCGGGAGCATCAGTTTGCCCTTGAGCGACTTGAACGAAATGCTCGCGGGCCGGGTGTCGGGTACGACTTTCGCCAGTTTCTCGACCAATTGCGACAGACGGTTCTCGTTGTGCTGCAAACGCCCGATTTCGCGTCGCTGCTGTTTTATTTGCTGCGCAATCCTGACCAGCATCTGCTGGCGTGCGCGCTTGTCCTGTTCCAGAGTCTTGCGCTGGGATTGTTCTTCCGCGCGCAAGGCGGCGACTTCCTCGCTTTTTCGGCGCGCCTGGTCGGTGACGGCCTGCACTTTGACCAGTCCGGCGCGCAGCGACTTCAGTGTGGCGGCGCGGTCGCGGGCGATATATTCGTAATATCGGAATTCGCGTGCAACCTGGTTGGGATCGTCGTTATTGAGCAGCAGCTTGAGGTATTCCTGTTCGCCGCCGTCCAGGTATTGCTGGTAAAGCAGGCGTCCCAGCATGACCTGCTGGCCCTGCAGCTCCTTGTCCATGGCGGCAGCGCGTTGCTGCAATTGCCCCAGTTCGCGATTGGCGACCTGCTGTTCCTGCGCGAGTTCGTGCAGCCTGCGGTTGCTGTTGCTGATGGCGCGCTCGGATTCGCGCAAGTCATCCGCCGCCTCGGCTTTCGATTCGTTGGTCTTCTCGAAGTCCTGCTGCAGCGAGGCAATGCGCTTGCGCAACTTGACCAGGTCGTCCTGTTGCGAGGCCTGCGCTGCCCCCGCGAGCAACAGCATCGCCAGCAGAATAGTGCGCAAATCGAACCTCACTTGAAATGAATGAGCGGCTTGCCGGTCATTTCCGGCGGTTGCGGCAGGCCCATCATTGCCAGCAACGTCGGGGCGACGTCCTGCAGGGCGCCGGTTCCGGCGGCTTCCATGTCGGCCTTGCGCCCGATATAGAGGAAGGGAACCAGGTTGAGGGTGTGGGCGGTGTGCGGCTGGTGCGTGGTGCGGTCTATCATCTGCTCGGCATTGCCATGATCAGCGGTGATCAGCACTTCGCCGCCGCATTCCAGCATCGCCTGCACCACGCGGCCGACGCAGGTGTCCAGCGTTTCCACGGCTTTCACCGCCGCTTCCATGATGCCGCTGTGGCCGACCATGTCGCCGTTGGCGTAGTTGCACAGGATGGCCTGATATTGCTTGCTGCGAATGGCGGCTTCCAGCTTGTCGGTGACCTCGATGGCGCTCATCTCCGGCTTCAGGTCGTAAGTGGCCACCTTGGGAGAGGGTACAAGAATGCGGTCTTCGCCGGGATAGGGCTGTTCCTTGCCGCCGTTCATGAAGTAGGTGACGTGCGCGTATTTTTCCGTCTCGGCGATGCGCAGCTGTTTCAGGCCGAGATTGGACAGGTACTCGCCGATGCCGTTGTGGATGCTGTCTGCCGTGTAAGCGCATGGCAGGTGGAAGTCCTCGCCGTAGCTGCTCAGGGTGGTGTAGTTCGCCAGCTTGGGGAAACGCGTACGGACGAAGCCGGTGAATTTCTCGTCGGTCAGGGCGCGCGTGATCTCGCGGGCGCGGTCGGCGCGGAAGTTCATGAACACGACCACGTCGCCATCCTGCATGACAGCCGGTTCGCCGATCACGGTGACCTGCACAAACTCGTCGTTCTCGCCGCGCACATAGGCCGCTTCGAGCGCTTCCAGAGGCGAGGCGGCGCTGAACGGCGCGATACCCAGCGTGAGCATGTCGTAAGCGACCTGCACGCGTTCCCAGCGGTTGTCGCGGTCCATGGCGAAGAAGCGTCCGCCGATACTGGCGATGCGTCCCGCACCGAGCCGTGCGCACTTGTCCTGCAGTGCCTGCAGCGAAGGGGCTGCGCTGCGCGGCGGCGTATCGCGCCCGTCGAGGAAGGCGTGAAGGAAAATCTTTTTCAGTCCGGCGCGCGCTGCCAGTTCCACCATGGCGTGAATATGAGCCTCGTGGCTATGCACACCGCCGGGGGAAAGCAGCCCCATGATGTGCAGCGCGGAGCCATTCTGTTTGGCGGCTTCGACTGCTTGCGTGAGTGCGGGGTTTTTAAAAAAACTGCCGTTCTCAATGGCCAGATCGACCTTGGTCAGATCCTGGTACACCACGCGTCCAGCGCCGATGTTCAGGTGCCCCACTTCCGAATTGCCCATTTGCCCTGTGGGCAGGCCGACGCGTAGCTCGGAGGCGTTGATCAGGGTGTGCGGATAGGTGCTCCAGAGCTTGTCCCAGTTCGGCTTGCGCGCAACGGCGACCGCGTTGAAATCGGCATCCTCGCGATAGCCGAAGCCGTCAAGGATAAGCAGGAGAACAGGGGTGACTGGAGCGGGTTGATTAGTCATGTTGGCTTTTTAAACCTAAAACATCATAATATAAGAAGTTGCTAATTTATACATGGCGTCAGAAATCGTAGCGAGCGAGCCGGCATTGGAGGAGCCCGGAGCGCAGGCACCGGAGTGTACAGGCAAGTACATGAGGATGCCGAGCACCGCGCGACTCCAATGCAGGTTCGCGCAGTAGATTTATGTCGCCATGTATAGTGCGCCACGAAGTCGTGGTTCCTGAGTGGTCGATTTTAGCTGATTTCGGGGTGCGCATGCCCCCGCAAAAATAGAGGGTTGTGGAAATGGCGAACAAACTGATCGATAGAGACGAAGACATTCTGCAAGCCTCGCTGGCCATGAAAGCCATCGCCCATCCCCTGCGCCTCAAGATATTGTGCGTGCTGGCGGACAACGAGCTGAGCGTGCAGGACATCGTGGACAGTGTCGGCACCTCACAAAGCAATATCTCCCAGCACCTCGCCATCCTGCGCGACAAGGAAATCCTGGCCACGCGCAAGGACGCCAACCGCGTCTATTACCGCATCGGCGACCAGCGCACCCTCAAGCTGGTGGGGATGATGCGGGATGTGTTTTGTTCCATTTAGGATAGTAGGGTGGGCACGTTTTATGTGCCCACGCGGCTGGTGTGAATTTCACGTGGGCAGTGCGAACGGGTAACGGCGAAGCTGTTGGGCCCCGTCGGCCTCACCCTTGCAGGGACAAACAACGTGCCCACCCTACGCATTCATATTAGAATATGCTAATATTCAAACTTATTGTCTTTTGAGGTGCTGGCTATGAAACGAAATCTCGGTTTGCTGTTGGGTTTGTCGATGTTGATGGGAGCGTCCGTGCAGGCGGCAGAGCCGCTGGCGGTTGCGCCGGTGCAGATGCGCGAGGTCGAGCAGACTTACAGTATCGACGGCGTGGTCGAGGCGACGCGGCAGTCAACGGTGTCGGCGCAGATCTCCGGTCGGGTGAAGGGCATCTTCTTCGACGTGGGCGACCGCGTGAGCAAGGGGCAGGTCATTCTCAAGATCGACGAGCGCGAGGCCAACCAGGCGCTGGCGGGCAGCCGGGCGCAGTTGTCGCAGGCCGAGGCGGCTTTGCAGAATGCGCGCCTGAACTATGAGCGTTCGCAACAGTTGTTCGAGCAGAAATTCATCAGCAAGGCCGCGCTGGACAAGGCAAAGGCGGATTACGATGTGGCGAAAGCCCAGGCGGCGGCAAGCGAAGCGGGTGCGGAGCAATCTGCCCTGGCGCAGAGCTATACCTCGGTGATCGCACCGTACGGTGGCGTGGTGTCGGCGCGCATGGTGGAGATGGGCGAGATGGTGACGGTGGGCAAGCCGCTGATGACCGGTTTCGACCCGACGCAGTTGCGCGTGATCGCCAACGTGCCGCAGGATAAGCTGAAAGACATCGGCAGTCGTCCAGTCGTAACCATCGAAGTGCCTTCTCTGAGCCGCTGGATCAAGGCCGCGTCCGTCACGGTGCAGCCGTCTGCCGATATCCGCACGCACAGCACTCAGGTGCGCGTCGAACTCCCGGCCAATCAGGCCAGCGTTTATCCCGGCATGTTCGTGCGCACGCATTTCGTGGTGGGCAAGGCGAGCAAGATGCTGATCCCGACAAGCGCCGTGCTGCGCCGCAGCGAAGTGGTTGCTGTGTATGTGGTGGATGACAAGGACATGCCGCGCCTGCGCCAGGTGAGACTGGGCGATGCGAACGAGCAGAACGAGATTGAAGTGCTGGCTGGTTTGAATGTCGGCGAGAAAGTGGCGCGTGATGCCATCAAGGCCGGCATGGTCGCAACGGAGAACAAGCGATGAGCATGGGAATCTCCGGTCGTATCGCGCGGACTTTCCTGCATTCGCAGATGACGCCGTTGCTGGCACTGGTGGCAATCCTGCTGGGGTTGTTTGCCGTGATGGTGACGCCGCGCGAAGAAGAGCCGCAGATCAACGTCACCATGGCCAACGTGCTGATCGCCTATCCGGGCGCTTCGGCGCAGGATGTGGCAAACACGGTATCCACCCCTGCAGAACAGGTGCTGTCGCAGATCGCCGGCGTCGATCACGTTTATTCCGTGTCGCAGCCGGGCATGGCCGTGATTTCCGTGCAGTTCAAGGTCGGCGAGCAGCATGTCCCCTCGCTGGTCAAACTCTACGACGTCATCAATTCGCATGCCGATTGGCTGCCGCCCACGCTGGGCGTGCTGCAGCCCATTATCAAGGCCAAGGGTATCGACGATGTGCCGATTCTCGGGCTTACACTGTGGCGCGAGCATGCCGCAGGCGGCGTGGCGCTGACCCAGGTTGCACATGCCATTGAGGCAGAACTGAAGCGGGTGCAGGGCACACGTGAAGTAAATACGCTGGGCGGAACGCCGCGTATCGTGCGCGTGCTGCTTGATCCGGAAGCGCTGAACGCGCACCAACTTTCGGTGCAGGAAGTGCGTTCTGCCTTGCAGGCGTCCAATGTGTCGCACAGTGCGGGTAGTCTGGTACAAAACAACCGCGAAGTGCTGGTGCAAACCGGCAATTTCCTCAGCGATGCCAAAGAAGTCAGCCAACTGGTGGTCGGCGTGACCGACAACAAGCCGGTGTTCCTGCGCGATGTGGCGGAAGTGCAGGATGGCGCCGATCAGCCGGATAGCTATGTGTGGCTGGGCACGGGTGCGGCGGCGGGCGACAAGAGCATCAAATTGCAGGGCGAGTTCGGGGCGGTGACGCTGGCGATTACCAAGAAGCCGGGCGAGAACGCGGTGGATGTCGCCAACAAGTTGCTGCAGCGCGTGGAAGAACTGAAAGGCAGCGTGATTCCCGACGATGTGCAGGTCACCACCACGCGCAATTACGGTGAGACCGCCAACGACAAGGCGATGAAGCTCATCAAGAAACTGTTCTTTGCCACCTTCGCCGTGGTGGCCTTGGTGTGGTTTGCACTGGGTCGGCGCGAGGCGGTCATCGTTGGTGTTGCAGTGATTCTGACTCTGGCGGTGACGCTGTTTGCGTCCTGGGCTTATGGCTTTACGCTGAATCGCGTGTCGCTGTTCGCGCTCATTTTCTCCATCGGTATCTTGGTGGATGACGCCATCGTGGTGGTGGAGAACATCCATCGCCGTCGTGAACTGGCGCAGAACCAGCCGTTGTCCGAGATCATTCCGGAAGCGGTGGATGAAGTCGGCAGCCCGACCATTCTTGCCACCTTTACCGTGATTGCGGCGTTGTTGCCGATGGCTTTCGTGAGCGGATTGATGGGGCCGTACATGAGCCCTATCCCGATCAACGCCAGCATGGGTATGCTGATCTCGCTGGCCATTGCGTTTGTCATTACGCCCTGGCTGGCACTCAAGCTGGCGGATGCGCATCACAAGTTTGTCAAGGATGAGCGCGATACCAAAATCGCCAAGTTCTTCCGCAATCGCCTGACGCCGTTCCTGAACAAGGAACACGGCAAGCCGATGCGCCGCAAATTGTGGTTGGGGATATTGGGTGCGCTGCTGGTTGCGGTGTCGCTGGCGGTGGTCAAGCTGGTGGTGTTGAAGATGCTGCCGTTCGACAACAAATCCGAATTCCAGGTCGTCATCGATATGCCCAGCGGCACAGCCCTGGAACAAACTTCCGGGGTGATGCATGAGATTGGTGCCTATCTGGCCACCGTGCCCGAAGTGACGGACTACGAGGCTTACGCCGGAACCGCTTCGCCCATCAACTTCAATGGACTGGTGCGCCAGTACTATCTGCGCAGCGCGTCCGAGCAGGGCGACATACAGGTCAATCTGCAGGACAAGCACAAGCGTTCGCGCAGCAGCCACGAGGTGGCGACCAGCGTGCGCGAGCCGATCGAGAAGATTGCCAAGGTGTGGGGTGCCAAGGTCAAAGTGGTTGAAGTACCGCCGGGTCCGCCCGTGATGTCGCCCATCGTGGCCGAGATCTACGGGCCTGACTATCAGGGCGCGCGCAATGTGGCCACCAAAGTGCGTGAGCAGTTTGTCGCCACGCCCGATATCGTCGGCATCGATGACACCGTGAGCGAAGTCGCGCCCAAGATGGTGTTGCGCGTGATGCAGAGCAAGGCAGCCTTGCTCGGCGTGGCGCAGCGCGACATCGTGGATGCGGTGCAAGTCGCGCTGTCGGGTCAGGATGTGACCGCCCTGCATGATGCCAACGCCAAGTATGCTCCTCCGATACGGTTGAGCCTGCCTGCCGAGAAGCGCAGCCGCATCGACGATGTACTCAAGCTCAAGGTGCGCGCGCGCGACGGCGCCCTGGTGCCGCTGTCGGAAGTGGTGCAAGTGGTGCAGATGCAGCGCGACTACCCGATCTACCACAAGGATCTGCTGCCGGTGGTGTACGTGACCGGCGACATGGCCGGCAAGCTGGATAGTCCGCTTTACGGCATGTTCGGCATCAACGGCAAAACCGGCGGTATGGCGCTGGAGCAGGGAGGTGCGTTGCAGTCCTGGTTCTTCCACCAGCCGTCCGATCCCTATGCCAGCTATGCGCTGAAGTGGGACGGCGAATGGCAGGTCACGTTCGAGACCTTCCGCGACATGGGCATCGCCTACGGCGTGGGCCTGATCCTGATTTACCTGCTGGTGGTGGCGCAGTTCAAGAGCTATGTGGTGCCGCTGGTGATCATGGCGCCGATTCCGCTGACCATTATCGGTGTGATGCCGGGGCATGCCCTGTTCGGCGCGCAGTTCACCGCGACCTCGATGATCGGCATGATCGCGCTGGCTGGCATCATCGTGCGTAATTCCATCCTGCTGGTGGACTTCGTCAACCTGCAATTGCGCGATGAAGTGGACTTGCAGCATGCGGTAATCAACGCGGCGGCGGCACGTGCAAAGCCCATCATCCTGACCGGGCTGGCGGCCATGCTGGGCGCGCTGTTTATCCTTGACGACCCCATTTTCAACGGTCTGGCGTTGTCACTGATTTTCGGCATCCTGGTATCCACGCTACTGACGCTGATTGTGATTCCGGTGCTGTATTACGCAACGCTGTATAAAAAGCACGCGTGAAAATTGTAGGGTGGGCACGTTTTTGG
>JBAQDF010000033.1:0-138103 GCA_049286265.1 Sideroxyarcus sp. | reverse complement strand
GGGGGAGGGAATGTTGAGGCTGATGCCAATTTTGGCTTAACCGAGTGCCATGACCCCTACCCCCTTTGACTAAAGGGGGTAGCTCTCTGAACTGAATTTCGGGTTCCGCATGAGAAAAGGCACACCTTGCGGTGTGCCTTTTTCAGGGGTCTAAACGCGAAACTTAGCGCTTATTGCCGTTGGGGTTGCTGTTATGGCCGCGACCCAGCGAGAAGCTGGTGCCCTGCGGACGGCGCGGGGCTGCGTGCGGTGCAGCGGTGTGCGAAGTGGCAGCACGGTGAGCCGGAGCGTGGTGAGCCGGAGCATGATGCGAAGGCGCGTGATGGGCAGGGGCGCGATTGCCGCCCACATTGCCATTCACGTTGCCGTTCGAAAAGCCGCTGCGCGGTTGCGCATCGTTGCTGAAGCGGCTGTGCTTGTGGCCTTCGCGGCGCTGGTCTTGCGAATGCTCATGACGGCTGTCCGGTGCGCTGTGACGGCTGAAGTTGCTGCCGTTGCCCGCGCCATTGCCGCGGCCAAAACCGCCGCCATTGCTGTTGCGTCCAGCGTAGCCGCCACCGTTGCCGTTGCCACGACCTGCGCCGCCGCGAGGTGCGGAAGAAGCGGGACGCGGCTTGAACTTCGGTTCCATGCCTGCGACGGTGTGCGCCTTGATGGGTTGGCCGGTGAAGCGCTCGATCTTCTTCAGGTTCATCGCATCGCGGTTGGAAGCGAAGGAAACAGCGATACCCGATGCGCCTGCACGGCCGGTACGGCCGATACGGTGCACATAGTCTTCTGCAAACTTGGGCAGGTCGAAATTGATGACGTGGGTGATGCCTGCCACGTCGATGCCGCGAGCGGCAACGTCGGTTGCGACCAGCACGCGCACATTGCCGCGACGCAGGTTGAGCAGGGTACGGTTACGTTCGCGCTGGTTCATGTCGCCGTGCAGGGCAGCGGCGGCGTGACCGGCAGCGGACAGTTCGTCCGCCAGCGAGTCGGCATCGCGCTTGGTCGCGGTGAATACCAGAGCCTGGTTCAGATCGACGTCGCGCAGCAGGTGGTCGAGCAGGCGGTTCTTGTGTGCCATGTCGTCCACGTACATCAGGCGCTGTTCGATGTTTTCGTGACGGGCTTGGGCGGCGGCAACGCTGATGCGTTTCGGGCTCTTCAGCAGGCGCATTGCCAGATTGCCGATCGCGCCTTCCAAAGTGGCGGAGAACAGCAGGGTCTGGCGGGTTGCCGGTGTGGCAGCAGCAATGCGCTCCACGTCGTCGATGAAACCCATGTCCAGCATGCGGTCGGCTTCGTCCAGCACCAGCATTTCCAGACGCGAGAAGTCGATACGGCCGCGTTCGATGTGGTCGATCAGACGGCCCGGTGTCGCCACCAGGATGTCTACAAAGCCGGACAGCAGCTTGTTTTGCAGCGGGTAGGGCATGCCGCCGAGGATGCTCACCACTTTGACGCGCATGTTCTTGCCGTATTTGTTGGCGGCGTCGGACACTTGTTGTGCCAGTTCGCGGGTCGGGGTCAGCACCAGAACGCGCGGGCCTTTACCACGCACGGCGGATTCGACGGACAGTTTTTGCAAAGCGGGCAGGATGAAAGCGGCTGTCTTGCCGGTGCCGGTCTGGGCGGAGGCCATCAGGTCATGCCCGGCCATTGCCTGGGGAATCGCTTCGGCTTGAATGGGAGAAGGCACGGTGTAGCCCGCATCCTCCACGGCTTTCAGAATGGCCGGGGCCAGGCCCAGAGAGGCAAAAGTGATTGCGTTTTCGGCAGTCGCGGGTACAGCAGTCGTTATAGTTTTATCAGACACAGTTGTTCCTTAATTTTTATAAGATACAGCGCATGCGCGGCCTTGGGGCCACACAATGAAATTCAGTAGGGGGAAATACAAATACCTCTACCGGCGCAAACAAAACATCGTCGCTAACCGGTGAAGCTTGGCGCATCCAGAATAAAACAGAGATGCCAGAGGGTCAGAAAACGATGAACTCAATACCGCCCATGGGGCGACAAGGCGCGCATTATACTCAGCAAGAAAATAAAAGCCAGCGTTTGTTTTGCGGGGCCGAAGAGAGGCGTCGGGCGCGCTTTCCGCCGACATATAAGCCGACATATAAATAGACAGTGCCGGTAAGCGAAATCCGGGCGCTTTTCACTGACATATAGTTGTCATAACTGTCTGAAAGCTCTGTGCTAGAATGCGCCCCCTTCGAATTCAGTACAGGTAGTACAACATGTCCCGCGCCCTTCGCAACATCGCCATCATTGCCCACGTTGACCACGGCAAGACCACGCTGGTTGACCAATTACTGCGCCAGTCCGGCACCTTCCGCGATAACCAGAAAGTGGAAATCCGCGTGATGGACAACAACGATCTGGAAAAAGAGCGCGGCATTACCATTCTGGCCAAGAACACCGCCATCGAATACGAAGGCACCCACATCAATATCGTCGACACACCGGGACACGCCGACTTCGGCGGCGAGGTGGAGCGCGTGCTGGGCATGGTGAACGGCGTGCTGCTGCTGGTGGATGCCGTTGAAGGCCCGATGCCGCAGACCCGTTTCGTGACCAAGAAAGCGCTGGCGTTGGGTTTGAAGCCCATCGTCGTCATCAACAAGGTCGACCGTCCGGGTTCGCGTTCGGATTGGGTGCTGAACCAGACCTTCGACCTGTTCGACAAGCTCGGCGCCACCGACGAACAACTCGACTTCCCGGTTATCTACGCTTCCGGCCTGAATGGCTGGGCCTGCATGGATCTGAAAGATGCGCCGTCCAACGGCGGGTCGGCTGCCGACATGAAACCGTTGTTTGAAACCGTTCTGAAACATGTTCCGACTCCTCCGGGCGACCCTGATGCGCCGCTGCAATTGCAATTGGCCGCGCTGGACTACTCTACATTTACAGGCCGCCTCGGCATCGGCCGTGTTTTGAACGGTCGTATCAAACCCGGCCAGAATGTGGTCGTGATGAACCATGGCGACCAGGTCAGCTCCGGCCGTATCAACCAGGTGCTGGGTTTCCAGGGATTGGATCGTATTCCGGTGGACAGCGCCGAAGCTGGCGACATCATCATCATCTCCGGTCTGGACGAGATTGGTATCGGCGTCACGATTTGCGACAAGGACCAACCGGTCGGTCTGCCCATGTTGCTGGTGGACGAGCCGACACTGACCATGGACTTCATGGTGAACAGCTCGCCGCTGGCAGGCACCGAAGGCAAGTTTGTCTCCAGCCGCCAGATCCGCGACCGCCTCAACAAGGAATTGCTGACCAACGTGGCGCTGAAGGTGGAAGATACACAGGACGCCGACGTGTTCCGCGTCTCCGGCCGTGGCGAATTGCACCTGACCATCCTGCTGGAAACCATGCGTCGTGAAGGTTTCGAGATGGCCGTGGGCAAACCGCGCGTGGTTTACAAAGAAATCAATGGCGAGAAATGCGAGCCATACGAGAACCTGAGCATCGATCTGGAAGATGAGAACCAGGGCGCGATCATGGAAGAGATCGGTCGTCGCCGTGGCGAACTGACCAATATGGAATCCGACGGACAGGGCCGTACCCGTCTGGAGTATCACATTCCCGCACGCGGCCTGATCGGCTTCCAGTCCGACTTCATGACCATGACGCGCGGCACCGGCCTCATCAGCCACGTGTTCGACGACTACGGTCCTGTCAAACCCGACTTGCCCGGCCGCCATAACGGCGTGCTGATCTCGGCGGAAGACGGCGAGGCAGTGGCTTATGCACTGTGGAACCTGGAAGATCGCGGCCGCATGTTCGTGGTGCCCGGCGACAAGCTGTATGAAGGCATGATCATCGGCATCCACTCGCGCGACAACGACCTGGTCGTCAACCCGATCAAGGGCAAGAAGCTCACCAACGTGCGCGCTTCCGGCACGGACGAAGCGGTGCGTCTGACGACTGCGCTGAAGATGACGCTGGAATCGGCCGTTGAATTCATCGACGACGACGAACTGGTGGAGCTGACACCGAAATCCATCCGTATCCGCAAACGCTTCCTGAAAGAATTCGACCGCAAGAAGGCGATGCGCTCGGCGGATTGATTTTTGCAAGGATGCAACAAGCAACAACAAGGGACGCTTCGGCGTCCCTTGTCATTTCAACTTAAATATCTATACTGATTCTCCATTCACAGCAGGAGAATAACCATGAAAACATTAATATTTTTCATCGGGCTCATGTTTGCGGCAGGCATCGCCCAGGCCGCTGTTCAGGGAAAAGAAGTCAGCTACAACGCCAACGGCACGACACTCAAAGGTTACATCGCTTATGACGATGCCGTGAAAGGCAAACGTCCCGGCATCCTCGTGGTGCATGAATGGTGGGGTCACAACGAATACGCGCGCAAACGCGCCCGCATGCTGGCGGAGCAGGGCTATACAGCGCTGGCGGTGGATATGTACGGCGACGGCAAACAGGCTCACCACCCGGACGATGCAGGCAAGTTCGCCAGTGAAGTATCGAAGAACGCCGCGCTGGCCAAATCCAGATTCGATGCCGCATACACGCTGATCAGCAAGGAAACCACGGTGGATGCGGGCAACATCGCGGCCATCGGCTACTGCTTCGGTGGCTCGGTGGTACTCAACATGGCGCGTATCGGCGAACCGCTCAAGGCAGTGGTGAGTTTCCACGGCAGCTTGAAGACCGCGACACCGGCCGAAGCCGGCAAAGTCAAAGCGCGCATGGCCAGCTTCACCGGCGAAGCCGATCCGATGATCCCGATGGAGCAGGTCGCTGCCTTCCGCCAGGAAATGGACAAGGCCGACGTGAGCTACATCGTAGTGACCTATCCGGGCGCCAAACACGCGTTCACCAATCCGGAAGCGGACAAGTTCGGGCAGGAGTTCAAACTGCCGCTGGCCTATGATGCCGCTGCCGACAAGGCTTCGTGGAGCGAGGGTTTGGCGTTCCTGGCGGATGCTTTCGGGCGCAAATAGCGGGAATCCCAGAACCGGCCGATTTTCGCATTGCCGCCGCGCAAGCGGCGGCAATGCTCTTGCCGACCCTGCCGGGCCCCATGTTGCGTATCTGTGCATGTGGCCTATACTGAACCTCAAGATCACCGAAGGGCGACACAAATAAGGTGGTCAGATGTACCGGAGGTAGGGATATGGCTGATCAAACAATTCGCACTGCGCAATCGCGCGCTGTAGAAGCGCGTCAGGCCGTGCAGGAATTTCACGCGGCAGTGGCGCAGCCGGACATGGAGCTGGTGATCTTCTTCTGTTCCAGTCTGTACGATCTCGATGCGCTGTCAGATGAAATGAACCGGCTATTTTCCGGGACGCAGGTGGTGGGCTGCACCTCGGCCGGAGAGATCGGGCCGGAGGGATATCTTACACATAGCCTCAGCGGGGCAAGTTTTGCAGCACAAGGCTGCACCGCCGTCAGTGGACTGCTGGAAGAACTGAGCCGGTTCGATATGTCGCAAGGCCATGACTTCACACAAACCTTGCTGCAACGGCTAGAGAGCAAAGTGCCGCAAGCGACTGCAGATAACAGTTTCGCCATGCTGTTGATCGATGGCTTATCCAGGCGCGAAGAGCAGGTGGCGCATGTGCTGCAGTTTGCATTGGGCGGGATCACGCTGTTCGGTGGGTCGGCAGGCGATGACAGGAAGTACGCCAAGACCCTGGTCTACAGCGATGGACGCTTCCATTCCAACAGCGCGGCGCTGATCCTCGTTAATACCGCATTGCCATTCAAGGTGTTCATGACGCACCATTTTGTGGCCACCAACGAGCGTCTGGTCGTCACGCAGGCGGACATTGCCAGTCGTACCGTGATGGAGATCAACGGTCTGCCTGCAGCCGCTGAATATGCGCGGCTGATAGGTATCGACGTCGATCATCTGGGTGCAAAAGCTTTTGCTGCATCGCCGTTGGTGGTGGTGATAGGCGGCACAGACTATGTGCGAGCCATCCAGAAAACCAATCCCGACGGCAGCCTGACCTTCTTCTGCGCCATCGATGAAGGGGTGGTGCTCCGGGTCGCGCACGGGATTAATCTGCTGGACAATCTGAAGCAGGCTTTAAAGGACATCCGCACGGAGATCGGGCAGCCGCAACTTGTAATCGGTTGTGACTGCATCTTGCGCGACGAGGAGTTCCTGCAGAACGGACAGAAGCCTTTCGTCGACGAGATACTCCAGGCCAACAACGCGGTCGGTTTCAACAGTTACGGCGAACAATACCGCGGCATCCACGTCAACCAGACCTTCACCGGGATCGCCATCGGCGCTGCGGCGGCAGGAGACGGCAAGTGAACGAACGCGACACATCCTCGGCGGGCATGCAGGCCGAGATTGAACGCCTGAACAAGATCATCAAGGCGCTGATGGACCGCGCCGAGCGTGGTGTCAGCATGCAGGGCTCCGATTTCCATCTGTTCCAGACCGATGTTGTCCTCGAAGACTTGGTGCATCGCCGCACCAAAGAGCTGGAAGCGGCCTTGCTGGAGAACGAGAAGATCACCCGCGCGCTGCGCGAGAGCGAGAGCCACAACCGCCTGCTGGTCGAGAACTCGCCCATGTGCATACACGAGATCGGCATGGACGGACGGATCACCTCGATGAACCGCTCCGGATTGCTCATGATGGGATTGAAGGAGGAATGCGAGATACAGGGATATCGCTATCTCGATGCGGTCGGCGATGCCGATCGCGAACACATCGCCGCGTTGATGGACAAGGCTTATGGCGGCGAGAGCAGCCATTTCGAGTTCAACGCCAGCGGGACGGGCGGGCAGATCTACAAATCGTGTTTCGTCCCCATCAAGGACAAGAACGGCCACATCGAGAAACTGATGGGCATCACCGAAGACATCACTTTGCGCAAGCAACTGGAACGGCAATTGACGGAGCGCGAGACCCTGTTCCGCGCCATCTTTGAGCAAGCCGACAGCGGCATCGAACTGATCGATCCGGATACCTTGCGTTTCGTCGAGGTCAATCCCGCTACCTGCCGCATGCTGGGCTACGCGCGCGAGGAAATGCTGCAAATGCGCCTGGAAGACACCCAGGTCGATCTGGATCATGCTGCATTGATGGCCTCCGTGCAGCAAACCGAGACAGCGGGCGGCGCGGTATTCGAGAACCGGCATCGCTGCAAGAACGGCGACATCCTTGATGTCGAGATCAATGCACATGTATTGAACCTGTCCGGCCGGCACCTGATCGTCGCCCTCTGGCGCGATGTCACCGGGCAGAAACGGGCGCAGGAGGAGATCCGGTTCAAGAACACCATCCTGCAGACCCAGCAGGAGACTTCGCCGGATGCCATCCTGGTGGTCGACGGGAACGCGCAGATCATCTCCTATAACCGGCAATTCATCGACCTGTGGCGGGTACCGCCGGAACTGGTGAGCGCGCATCAGGACGGGCCGGTACTGCAATCGGTCGTCGAGCAGGTGGAAGAGCCGGAGGCGTTCTTCGCCCGCGTCCAGTATCTGTACGCGCACCGCGACGCGAAGAGCCGCGAGGAACTGCGGCTGAAAGATGGTAGGATCATCGACCGCTATTCCGCTCCGGCGACGGACGCAGACGGCAGATACTATGGGCGCGTGTGGTACTTCCGCGATATCACCGAGCGCAGGAAGGCCGAGGAGCAGGTGCGCAACCTGGCCTTTTACGACACGCTGACGCAACTGGCCAACCGCCGCCTGCTGGAAGACCGCCTGCGCCAGGCAATGGTCGCGGGCAAGCGCAACAGGCGTTACGGGGCGGTGATGTTCCTCGACCTGGATAACTTCAAGCCGCTCAACGACATGCACGGTCACGATGTGGGCGACCTGCTGCTGATCGAAGTGGCGCAGCGCATCACCCGCTGCGTGCGCGGGATGGATGCCGTCGCGCGTTTCGGCGGCGACGAGTTTGTGGTGATGCTCAGCGAACTGGATGTCGACCGGAAACTGTCCATGGCGCAGGCCGGGATCGTGGCCGAGAAGATACGCATCGCGCTGGCGGAACCGTATCTGCTGGAGCGCAAGTACTGCGATCTGGCCGATCCGGAGCATGGCGCCGAGAACGCCGGGGTCACGGTCGAACACCATTGCACTGCGAGCATCGGCGTGGCGCTCTTCATCGGGCTATCGGCCACGCAGGAAGATGTGATCAAGATGGCCGATGCGGCGATGTACCAGGCGAAACAGGCGGGACGCAACCGGGTCAACTTTTCCGGCTGAGTGCGATCAAACGCGTCATCGTCATTTATAATTTCGCCATGACTGAAACCATCGGCTAGATTTTCATGCACTTAATCCTGCGTCATGGAAGAATTCGGTTGTCGCTTGTATCGGCAATCCTGCTGCTATCCGCATGCGGAGGCGGCGGCGCCACGGTTCCTCCAGCCGCCATTCCGGACAGTGGTCCCTACGTCAGCGAGCAATATACGGACGCCCAACTGAGCGTCCTCACCGATGTGGTGTTCTCGACCCGTCCCAATTCGGGCGGGCTGCAATACACCTCGGATAGCACCAAGGCCACCGAGTTGGGCAGCGGTACCCTGACGCTCAAGCTCGATATCGCCGTCCCGCCCAATGCGACAGCCTCTCACCCGCAACCCCTTATCGTCTGGATACACGGCGGAGGCTTTAGCGCCGGTGGCAAAGAGGACACGCGTGCGGCGGCGCTCACCTATGCGCGTGCCGGATATGTCGCCGCCACGGTCAATTACCGGCTGACCGCGAGCAACATGGTTGACACGACTACCAGACTCAACGCGATTACCCAGGCGACCGAAGATGTCATGAATGCGATCCGTTTCCTGAAGGTCAATGCGGCGCTCTACCATATCGATGCAAGCCGTATCGCCACCATCGGCAGTTCGGCCGGGGGCGGCATCTCGCTGATCAATGCCATCGAATTCGATACGTTGCTGAATACTGTTTCAGATTACACACCCTCCTCATCCAGAGTTTCCGCTGCGATCTCGACTGGCGCGACATTGATCGATTCGACTGCCAACACGGAATCGCTCCTGACTTACCATGCCGACGATAGCCCGGTCATGTTGTTCCACGCATCCCCGACCGATAGCGTGACTGGCGCGACCTGGAGTGGCAATGTGCTTCCCACGCGCGACCTCATCAATGCCTCCGGCAACAGTTGCACCCTGGCTGCCCAGGCCGACATGACGCATGTCGTCGATCTCTCGCTCGGCAGCGTGTGGTGGCCGGTGCTGAAGCCTTTCTTGTGGGAAAGATTGCGATTGGGCGCGTTGTGACAGGAATACCCGGTGGAATTGATGCTGCAGACTGAAGAGGACGGACCAGGCACTTTCCGGTCCGCCGCTTTGGACAGCAAGAGGCGCGCAGGCGCCCTTTGTCATTTATACTTCCGACATGTCTGAAATCATCCTTATCCTCCTTGTTCTCCTTGTTATGCTGGGCGTCGCCGCGGCATTGTTCATGCTGCGCAACCAGCCCGCGCATACGGCCAAGGTGCTGGAACAACAGCATCGTGCCATGCTCACCGACCTCAACGACGGCCTGAACAAGCAGGGCGACCGCCTCATCGCGGCGCAGGCGGCGGAATCGGAACGGCTGCGTTCCGCCGTGGGCGAGGAGCTGCGCGCAACGCGCGAGGCCATCGCCGCCTTGCGTACCGAGATGCTGGGGCAGATGCTGGAGAAGATGGCGGAGCAGGGCCGGGCAGACCAGAAACTGATCCAGGAATCGTTCAACAACGCCTCGCAACACCTGCGCAACAGCATCGAGACCCTGAGCAAGACCGTGGACGGACGCCTCGAACAGATCGGCGGCAAGGTCAACGAGCGTCTGGACGAGGGTTTCAAGAAGACCAATGACACCTTTATCAGCGTGATGGCACGGCTGGCGACTATCGACGAGGCGCAAAAGAAGATCGACGGACTCACCACCAACGTGGTGAGCCTGCAGGAACTGCTGGGCGACAAGCGTTCGCGTGGCGCTTTTGGGGAAGTCCAACTGGAAGGGCTGGTGCGCAACATCCTGTCGCCGCAGGCCTACGAAATGCAATACACCCTGCCCAACGGCAGCCGCGCCGACTGCGTGCTCAAGCTGCCCGAGCCGACCGGCATGGTGGCGGTGGACTCGAAATTTCCGCTGGAGAACTATCACCGCATGTTCGATGCGGCAAGTGCTGCGGAAAAGCTGGTGGCGGAACGGCAATTCAAGGCTGACGTCAAAAAACATGTGGAAGATATATCGAGCAAATACATCATTCCCGATGTAACTTCGGACGGTGCGGTGATGTTCATCCCTGCCGAGGCCGTGTTTGCCGAGATCCACGCGCACCATTCCGATGTGGTGGACTATGCCATGCAGCGGCGCGTGTGGATCGTGTCGCCGACCACTCTGATGGCGGTGTTGAACACCGCGCGCGCGGTGATGAAGGATGTGGAGACACGCAAGCAGGTGCACATCATCAAGGATGAACTGGGAAAACTGGGCAAGGAGTTCGGTCGTTTCGACGAGCGCATGAAGAAGTTGGCCGACCATATCCGCCAGGCTCACGAAGACGCGCAGGATGTGCACACCACCAGCCTGAAGATATCGAAGCGTTTTACCAGTATCGAGCAGGTGGAACTGGAGCATCCGGCGGCGTTGCCGGGAGTAATTGAAGGAAATGCAGAATGATCCGCGGATTTTTGTCCCCGCAAGGGGGAGGCCGACGGGTTCCCAACGGCTTCGCCGTTACCCGTTCGCACTGCCCACCCTACATTGATATTTTTTGTGAGCCTGTAAAGCAATGAAAATAGCCATCGCACAAATCAACTGTACCGTCGGCGACCTCGCGGGGAATGCCGCCAGGATCGCCGACTATGCTCAGCGCGCCAAGGTTCAGGGTGCGGATATTTTGCTGACGCCGGAGCTCAGCCTGTGCGGTTATCCGCCGGAAGATCTGTTGCTGCGCGACGGTTTTTATCATGCCTGCGACAGGGTATTGCGCGATCTGGCGCAGCATGCGCAGGGGATTACCCTGATCGTCGGGCATCCGCACAAAACGGGAAAATCACGTTTCAACGCCGCTTCGGTGCTGCGCGACGGCAAGATCGTCTCCACCTATCACAAGCATGCGCTGCCCAACCACAGCGTGTTCGACGAAGAGCGCTATTTCGAACACGGCAGCGAGCCGTGCCTGATCGAAATGGACGGCGTCAAGTTCGGCATCAATGTCTGTGCCGACGTCTGGCACGAGCATGCGGCGATCCGCGCAAAAGAAGCGGGCGCGCAAGTGCTGCTGGTATTGAATGCCTCGCCCTATCACTTCAACAAGCAGGCCACGCGCTACGAGACCATACGCGACCGCATCGGCGATACCGGGCTGGCCGTGGTGTATGCCAACATGGTGGGCGGGCAGGACGAACTGGTGTTCGATGGTGCCTCTTTCGTGATGGATAACGAAGGCGAACTGACGCATCAATTTCCGGCCTTCGAGGAGGCGCTGGGTTTTGTCGAATTCAAGGACGGCAAGCTGGTGCCCGGAGTCATCGAACATGTCGAAAAAGAAGAGGCCAGCATTTACCGTGCGCTGTGTTTGGGCGTGCGCGACTACATCCTCAAGAACAGGTTTCCCGGCGTGTTGCTGGGCCTGTCCGGCGGCATCGATTCCGCGCTGACGCTGGCGGTGGCGGTGGATGCGCTGGGGGCGGACAAAGTGCGTGCGGTGATGATGCCGTCGCCCTATACCGCGCAGATCAGCAAGGATGACTCGCGCGAGATGGTGAAGCTGCTGGGCGTGCGCTACGACGAACTGGATATCCTGCCGACCTTCACCGCGCTGCAGGATACGCTGGCGCCGCAGTTCAAGGGATTGGCCGCCGACACCACCGAAGAAAACTTGCAGGCGCGCATCCGCGGCACGCTGCTGATGGCGCTGTCCAACAAGACCGGCTCGCTGGTGCTGACCACCGGCAACAAGTCCGAAATGACGGTCGGCTACGCCACGCTGTACGGCGACATGGCGGGCGGGTTTGCCGTGCTCAAGGATGTGAGCAAGACCTGGGTGTATCGCCTGTCCAATTACCGCAACACGCTGGGGCGCGTGATCCCCGAGCGCATCATCACCCGGCCGCCCAGCGCCGAACTGAAGCCGGACCAGAAAGACCAGGACAGCCTGCCGCCCTACGACGTGCTGGACGCCATCATGGCCTGCTATGTCGAAAGGAACATGAGCATCGGTGAGATCGTGAATCAGGGCTATGCCGTGGCCGATGTGCAGCGCGTGGTGAAGCTCATCCGCATCGCCGAGTACAAGCGCCGTCAGGCGCCCGTCGGCGTGCGCATCACGGATCGCGGCTTCGGCAAGGATTGGCGCTATCCCATTACCGTGCGTTATCAGGACGAGTTTTAGGAATGGAACAGAATCAAGCAGAAGTATTTCATGCACGCCTCAAGGGAAAGTTCTACGGCATGCTGCAATGGACCGACCTGGATGCGTTGTGGGCGCGGGTGAAGGCCGGCCAGTGGTTCTTCTACCAGATTGGCGAGACGCTGCCGGAAAAAGCGCTGAGCGGCGACGAACTGGCGATTCGCATCGACGCATTGGACAAGCTGCTGCGGGAGGACCACGACTATCACCTGTGCGGCATCGTCTATGCCGACCAAGTCGAGCAGCCCACGCTGATCAAGGTATACGACCCGAACTCGCTGGGCTCTTCATGCAGCAAATCTGCCACACCGCCGCGCTGGATACTCAGCACCGCGCAGCCGCCCCTCGTCGAGAACCACGCGCCTACGCCCGAGAATCGCAGGCGCTGGTGGCAACTATTTTCCCACTGAACGGGCGTTTTCCCGAAGCCGCCGCCCGGCAGGCGCTGAAAACAGGCGAGTTACATCGCTAGGCTGATAATTTCTCTTAGGCTATACTTCCATCACTTGTTCACGCGGAGCCATCATGAAGAAAATCGAAGCCATCATCAAACCGTTCAAACTCGACGAAGTTCGTGAAGCCCTGTCCGTACTGGGCGTCAGCGGCCTGACCGTTACCGAAGTCAAGGGTTTCGGGCGCCAGAAGGGACATACCGAGCTGTATCGCGGAGCGGAATACGTGGTGGATTTCCTGCCCAAGATCAAGGTTGAAGTGGTCATCAGCGCGGCCATGCTGGACACGGCAGTCGAGGCCATCGTCAAGGCAGCCAATACAGGCAAGATCGGTGACGGCAAGATATTCGTCACCCCGGTGGAGCAGGTCATTCGCATTCGCACCGGCGAAACCAACGAATCGGCGCTGTAATTACTCGTTTTTGATCGCAAGGCAATGCCGAAGGGCATTGCGGCAGCGATTTCCTGCTTTTTGCGGTGCAATTCGCCGTAGTTCGGCGCGAGTTGCACCATTCCGCAGATAGTATCCCTTTCCCAATCGCCCCCAATCCAGCCGTTGAGTCCAAGCGCCGCTTCGGTTACAATGCGCGCCCTGTTTATCCGGCAACCGCCGAATAATCAGTAATTCACACACTCGTTCATGTTGGGGTGTCCCTTTACAAGGGGATCAGGCTGACGGGTGGAAGAACTTAACCCTTAACGATTGGAGCAATCAATGCAAGTAACCATGCGTCAAATGCTGGAGGCGGGCGTCCATTTCGGACACCAGACCCGTTTCTGGAATCCCAAGATGGCCCCGTATATCTTCGGTCATCGCAACAAGATTCATATCGTCAACCTGGAAAAGACCGTCGTGATGTTCAACGACGCGCTGAAAGAAATCCGCAAGATCTCCGCAAAGAAGGGCACCGTCCTGTTCGTGGCGACCAAGCGTCAAGCGCGCGAGATCATCCGCGAAGAAGCCATCCGCGCCGGTTCTCCCTTTGTTGATCACCGCTGGCTGGGCGGCATGCTCACCAACTTCAAGACCGTGCAGACATCCATCAAGCGCCTGAAAGAGCTGGAAGCGATGATTGAAGACGGCAGCATCGAAAAGGTTTCCAAGAAAGAAGGTCTGGTTCTGCGTCGCGAACTGGAAAAACTGGACCGCAGCCTGGGCGGCATCAAGGATCTGCAAGGTCTGCCTTCCGCCATTTTCGTGATCGACGTCGGCTACCAGAAGGGTACCGTCACCGAAGCGCAGAAACTGGGCATCCCGGTCATCGGCGTGGTGGATACCAACCACAGCCCGTTGGGTGTGGACTTCGTGATCCCCGGCAACGACGACTCCAGCCAGGCGATCCGCCTGTATGCACGCGGCGTGGCCGATGCAATCCTGGAAGGTCGAGAGCAGGCACTGAACGATCTGACTGCACAAGTCGCTGAAAGCGCCGCGTAAGCAGCCATCCCGCAACCAGGGGGGCGCAAGCCCCCTTTTTTGTAACCTGAATTTAGTTGAGTTTATTAGGAGTGTGACATGGCAGAAATCACCGCAAGTATGGTGAAAGAACTGCGCGAGGCTACCGGCCTCGGCATGATGGAATGCAAAAAGGCGCTGGTCGAGACCAACGGCGACTTCAAGGCGGCTGAAGAGCTGATGCGTATCAAGAGCGGTGCGAAGGCCAGCAAGGCAGCTTCCCGCGTGACGGCAGAAGGCGTGATCGGTTCGTTCCTGGCAGCCGACGGCAAGACCGGCACGGTGGCGGAAGTGAACTGCGAAACCGACTTCGTGGCCAAGAACGACGATTTCATGGCGTTTGCCAGGAATGTCGCCGAGACGGTGGCGAAGAATAATCCGGCCGATGTCGATGCATTGATGGCTTTGCCTATCGCCAACGGCTCCGGCACGGTCGAAGAGACCCGCAAGGCGCTGGTGATGAAGCTGGGCGAGAACCTGACCGTGCGCCGTTTCGCGCGCTATACGACGAATGCCAAGCTGGCAACCTACCTGCACGGCACCAAGATCGGCGTGATGGTGAATTTCACCGGCGGCGACGACGTTTTGGGCAAGGATATTGCGATGCACATCGCAGCGAGCAAGCCGAAGTCGGTCGATGCCTCCGGCGTGAATCCGGAAGACATCGCCACCGAGCGCCGTATCGCCATCGAAAAGGCCAAGGAATCCGGCAAGCCGGAAGCGATGCTGGAAAAGATCGCCGAAGGTACCGTGCAGAAGTTCCTGAAGGAAGTGACGCTGCTGGGCCAGGTGTTCGTCAAGGCCGAAGACGGCAAGCAGACCATCGAGCAATTGCTGAAGAGCAAGGGTGCATCGGTGACAGCTTTCCAGATGTTCATCGTCGGCGAAGGCATCGAAAAGAAAGTGGAAGACTACGCGGCAGAAGTTGCTGCAGCGTCCGCTGCCGCCAAGAAAGGCTAAGAGGAAACAACATCCATGACCGCTCCCGCCTACAAACGCATCCTGCTCAAACTTTCCGGCGAAGCCCTGATGGGCGACGACAGCTACGGCATCAACCGTGGCGTCATCGAACGCATCGTGGCCGAGATCAAGGAAGTGGTCGAGCTGGGTGTGGAAGTGGCGATGGTGGTCGGCGGCGGCAACATCTTCCGCGGCGTCGCTCCGGCGGCGGCGGGGATGGACCGCGCCACCGCCGATTACATGGGCATGCTGGCCACGGTGATGAACTCCATGGCCTTGCAGGATGCAATGATCCGCGCCGGGCTGGATTGCCGCGTGCAGTCGGCACTGAGCCTGGAGCAGGTGGCCGAGCCGTTCATACGCGGCAAGGCTTTGCGATATCTAGAAGACGGCAAGGTGGTGATCTTCGCGGCCGGCATCGGCAGCCCGTTCTTTACGACCGACACCGCTGCCGCTTTGCGCGGGGTGGAGATGGATGCCGAGGTCGTTATCAAGGCGACCAAGGTGGACGGTGTGTATACCGCCGATCCGAAGAAAGATCCGAAGGCCACGCGCTACCAGAAAGTGAGCTTCGACGAAGCCATCGGCAAAGACCTGAAAGTGATGGACTCCACGGCATTGACGCTGTGCCGCGACCAGAAGTTGCCTATCATCGTGTTCAGCATTTTCAAGGCGGGGGCACTGAAGCGTGTCGTGATGGGGCAAGACGAAGGAACACTAGTGCATTGTGAGTGAAGCATCCTAGGATGGAGAACGAAGATGATTGCTGACATCAAGAAGAACGTAGAACAAAAAATGAACAAGTCGCTGGAAGCACTGAAGCTCGACTTGGGCAAGATCCGCACCGGCCGTGCTCATACCGGCATACTCGACCATGTGATGGTGGATTATTACGGCAGCCCGACGCCGGTCAATCAGGTGGCAAACGTCACCTTGACCGATGCGCGCACCATCGGCGTGCAAGCGTATGAAAAGAACATGATCGGCCCCATCGAAAAAGCGATTCGCGATTCCGATCTGGGTTTGAATCCGGCCACCAACGGCGAATTGATCCGCGTGCCGATGCCGATGCTGACCGAAGAACGCCGCCGCGACCTGATCAAGGTGGTCAAGAGCGAAGGCGAGGATGCCAAGATCGCCGTGCGCAATATCCGCCGCGATGCCAACGAACAACTGAAGAAGTTACTCAAGGACAAGGAAGTGGGTGAAGACGAGGAGCGCCGCGCCCAGGACGATGTGCAGAAACTTACCGACCGCTTTGTCAACGAAATCGACAAAGCGCTGCAGTCCAAAGAAACCGACTTGATGGCAGTCTGAGAGGATTCAGGATTTGGGAATTAGGATTTGGAATTGAGTATGCCATCTTGCCCTTCCTAAATCCTAAATCCTAAATCCAAAGTCCTGACCATGGCCCTCTTTCAAAGCTCCACTCGCACCATCCCCGACGCCGCCGCAGTCCCGCGTCACATCGCCATCATCATGGACGGCAACGGGCGCTGGGCGAAGCAGCGTTTCATGCCGCGCGTCATGGGACACCAGCGCGGTGTGGAAACGGTGCGTGAAATGGTCAAGGCCTGCCGCCAGATGGGTGTGGAATACCTGACGCTGTTTGCTTTCAGCAGCGAGAACTGGCGGCGTCCCGCCGATGAAGTCTCGTTCCTGATGCAATTGTTCATGAAGATGCTGGAACGTGAAGTCAGCAAGCTGCACCATAACAATATCCGTCTCAAGGTCATCGGCGACCGCAGCCGCTTCGATGCGAAGCTGGTGAGCCACATTGAAGAAGCAGAGAAGCTCACCGCCAACAATACCAGCCTGACGCTGACCATTGCCGCCAATTACGGCGGGCGTTGGGACATCATGCAGGCCATGCATGCGCTGAGCCAGGCGCATCCCGAGCGCGCCACCGCGTTCGGCGAAGAAGAGCTTACCCCCTATCTTTCCATGCACTACGCTCCGGAGCCGGATCTGTTCATCCGCACCGGCGGCGAACAGCGCATCAGCAACTTTTTGCTGTGGCAACTGGCTTACACCGAACTGTATTTCACCGATACCCTGTGGCCCGCATTCGACCGCGCCGCGCTGGAATCGGCCATCCAGTCTTATCAAAAACGCGAACGCCGCTTCGGCAGGACCAGTGAACAACTGGCCCCCGGTGAACAATCAAAAGGCAAGATAAATGCTTAAACAACGCATCATTACCGCGAGCATTTTGTTCGCGTTGTTTCTCGCTGCCGTGTTCGGCTTGCCGCCCCTGGGCTGGCAGGCGCTGGTGTTGGTGGTGGTATGGCAGGGCGCGGTGGAATGGGCGCGGCTGTCCGGTTTGAGCGGGCGCGCTGCTTCGGCCTATTGGTTGCTGACGCTGGTGCTGATGGCGGGCATCGTGTGGTTCGATAACAGCGTTACGCTGCAGCAACAGGCCTGGTTGCATCTGGTGTGCTATTTGCTGGCTGTATTGCTCTGGGTATTTGTGGTTCCGGCCTGGTTGATCGCAGGCTGGCGCCCGCAAAATACCTGGCTGATGGGCATGGTCGGCTGGGTTGTCCTGTTGCCGACCGGGTTGGCCATGATCGACCTGCGCGCTTTTAACCCGTGGATGCTGCTGTTTGTGATGACCGTGGTGATGGTGGCGGACATTTCAGCCTACTTCGCCGGCAAACGTTTCGGCAAGAATAAACTGGCGCCTGCGATCAGTCCCGGCAAGACCTGGGAAGGTGTGATCGGTGCGATGATCGGCGTGACCGTGTACGTGATCGTCGTCGCCTGGGTGAGCGGAATATACAAACAATATCCGGTGTTTCCCGCACTCATCGTCGCCGGCTGGTGGTGGGTGGCGCTGGCGGTGATCGGCGACCTGTTCGAATCGGCGGTCAAGCGCCAGGCCGGGGTCAAGGACAGCGGCGCCCTGCTGCCCGGACACGGCGGCCTGCTGGATCGCATCGACGCACTGACTTCCACCTTGCCCTTCGCGGGCATCGCGCTCATTCTGCAAAGGCTGGAATGAGCAAGCTCACCCGGCTCACCGTACTCGGCTCCACCGGCAGCATCGGCAAAAGCACGCTGGACGTGGTTGCGCGTCATCCCGAAAAATACCGGATCATCGCGCTCACCGCGCAACAACAGGATGAATTGCTGTTCGAGCAATGCCGTCAATTCCAGCCGCGCTATGCGGTGTTGCTGGATGCGGCAGCCAGCGAGCGCCTGAACAAACGTATCGCCGCCGCCGGACTGGACGTTGAAGTGCTGTGTGGAGCTGCGGAACTGGAGCGCGTAGCTACCCTGCCGGAAGTGGATGCGGTGATGGCCGCCATCGTCGGCGCGGCTGGCATGCCGCCCACCCTGGCCGCAGCGCAGGCGGGCAAGAAGATATTGTTGGCCAACAAAGAGACGCTGGTGCTGGCCGGACATCTGTTCATGGAGGCGGTGCGCCGCAGCGGTTCGGCCCTGTTGCCTATCGACAGCGAGCACAACGCGATTTTCCAGGCGTTGCCGCGCGGCTACGCCGGCGATATGAAACAAAGCGGCGTGAGCAAGATTCTGCTGACCGCATCCGGCGGCCCGTTCCGCAATACGCCGCTGGAACAGCTCACGCATGTCACGCCGGAGCAGGCCTGTGCGCATCCGAACTGGAGCATGGGGCGCAAGATATCGGTGGATTCAGCCAGCATGATGAACAAGGGCCTGGAAGTGATCGAGGCTCACTGGCTGTTCAATGCCGCTGCCGACGACATCCAGGTGGTGGTGCATCCACAGAGCGTGATCCATTCCATGGTGCAATATGTCGACGGCTCGGTGCTGGCACAGCTCGGCAATCCCGACATGCGTACGCCCATTGCCTATGCCTTGGCATATCCCGAACGTATCGATGCGGGTGTTGCACCGCTCGATCTGTTCCAGATCGCAAAACTCGATTTCGTTGCGCCAGATTTCATTCGTTTCCCTTGCCTGTCGCTGGCTTACCAAGCCTTGCGCGCGGGTGGCACTGTGCCTGCCTTGCTCAATGCCGCGAACGAAGTGGCTGTCGCCGCCTTCCTCGACCGACGCATCGCTTTCCTCGACATTCCGCGATTGATCGAAGCGGTGCTGGGCACAGTGGCGCGTGCCGAAGTGCAGGTGCTGCAAGATGTGCTGGATGCAGACGCGGCTGCACGCGCTGCTGCACAGGAATGGATTTCACAATGACCACTTTGCTCGCTTTTATTTTTGCCATTGCCATACTGGTGGTATTCCACGAACTGGGACACTACGTTGTCGCGCGCCTGTTCGATGTGAAAGTGCTGCGCTTTTCCGTTGGTTTCGGCAAGGTGCTCTATACCCGGCGCTTCGGTAACGGCGAAACGGAATGGGCAATCTCGGCGATCCCGCTGGGCGGCTACGTCAAGATGCTGGATGAACATGAAGGCGAAGTGCCTGAGCATGAATTGCCGCGCGCCTTCAACCGCAAACCGGTGCTGCAGCGTATGGCCATTGTGGTGTCGGGGCCGATTGCGAATCTGTTGCTGGCCGTTATCCTGTATTTTTTCCTGTTCATTTACGGCGTGCCGGGCATCAAGCCGGTGCTGGGCGATATCGTGCCGGATACCCCGGCCGCCGCCGCAGGCCTGCACAGCAAACAGGTCATCGTCAGCATCAACGGCCAGGCAGTGCCGAGTTGGCAGGAAATTCGCTGGGTGTTGCTTGATCTGGTGCTGCAAAAAAAGGCAGCCAAACTGGAAATACAGACTCCGGAGGGCGAACATTCTTTCCGCACGCTGGAGGTCGGCAGCCTGGTTCCGGCCGATCTGGATGGGGACTTCTTGAAGAAGCTCGGGTTGCAACCGTACCAGCCGCCGGTCTATCCCGTTATCGGCAAGCTGGTGGACGGGGGCGTGGCGCAACGGGCGGGTATGCAGGTGAACGACCGGGTTTTGCGCGTTAACGGTCAGGAAATCGCGCTATGGGAGGATCTGGTGAACGTGGTACGCCTTCACCCCGGCAAGATTCTGGACATCGAGATTGAGCGCAACGGTGCGCCGTTGAAACTAAGTCTGACTCCCGATGTCTTTGACGAGGGCGGCAAGACTACCGGCCGTATTGGTGCTGCAGCCCACATCGATAAAGCGGCATTTGAAGCCATGCTGACCAATGTGCGATATCCGCCTGGCGCTGCCATGCAGGAAGCGTTGCGCAAAACCTGGGAAACCGGTTGGGTGAGTCTGAAAATGATGGGCAAGATGGTGATGGGTGAAATCTCGCTGAAGAACCTTTCCGGCCCGATCACCATCGCGGACTACGCAGGGCAGTCGGCGCAAGTTGGCCTGGGCGCGTATATCGGCTTCCTTGCGCTGATCAGCATCAGCCTCGGGGTATTGAATCTGCTGCCCATCCCTTTATTGGATGGCGGGCATTTGCTGTATTATTCGGTGGAGTTGGTCAAAGGCAGTCCGGTCTCGGAAGGTCTGTGGGAAGCGGGGCAGAAAGTCGGTATCGCACTGTTGGTTACCATGATGGCTTTTGCGTTGTATAACGACATCAGTCGTCTGATTTTGGGTTGAACACAATAATGAAATTAAAAAAATGGGTGGTCTTGCTCCCGCTACTGAACGCCACAACTGCCTGGTCCATAGAACCATTCGTAATCAAGGACATTCGCGTCGAAGGCATACAACGCACCGAGCCGGGCACCGTGTTCAGCTATCTGCCGGTGAAGGTCGGCGACACGCTGAATGACGAGCGCGCCACCGCCGCTGTGCATGCTCTTTTCGCCACCGGTTTTTTCAAGGATGTGTGGCTGAATGTAGAGCAGGGCGTGCTGGTCGTGGTGGTCAAGGAGCGCCCGACCGTGGCTAGCGTTGAAGTCAACGGAGTGAAGGATTTCCCCAAGGAACAAATGCGCGAGAATCTCAAAATCGTGGGATTGGCGGAAGGGCGCATTCTGGACAAATCGATTCTGGACAAATCCGTTCAGGAATTGAAACGGCAATATGTGGCGCGCGGGAAATACGCCGTGGAAGTGAAAGCGACCGTCAAGGATCTGGAGCGCAACCGCGTTGCGGTGAGTTTCGACGTCGAGGAAGGCGATGCTTCCAAAATTCGCCGCATCAATATCGTCGGCAACGGGGTCTATTCGGAAGATGAACTGCTGGATGTCATGCAACTCACTACACCCGGAATGTTCTCCTGGTTTTCCAAGAACGACCAGTATTCCAAGCCAAAATTGTCGGCCGATCTGGAAAGCCTGCGCACTTTCTATATGAACTCCGGTTACATGGATTTCAATATTGAATCGACACAGGTGTCCATTTCTCCCGACAAGAAGGATATTTTCATCACCCTGAATTTAACCGAGGGTGAAAAATACACCATCTCCGAAATCAAGCTGGCCGGGCCGCAGGCTGTGGTATCGCACGAGGAAATGCGCAAGCTGATCGATATCAAACCCGGCGACACCTTGTCGCGCGATGCGCTCACCGAGTCCACGCGCAAGATCAGCGAACGGCTGGGCGAGGACGGCTATGCTTTTGCCAACGTGAATGCAGTGCCGGAGGTGGATAAATTAAAACACCAGGTGGCGTTCACCTTCGTGGTCGACCCCATGCAGCGCGCCTACATCCGGCGCATCAACATTTCGGGCAACGACAAGACCAAGGATGAAGTGATACGCCGTGAGTTCAGGCAAATGGAGAGCGGCTGGTTTGCCACTTCCAAGATAAAGAAATCGAAACAGCGCGTAGACAGGTTGAATTTCTTCGACGAAGTGAACCTGGATACTTCTCCCGTGCAGGGAACCAGCGATCAGATGGATGTGAATCTGTCGGTGAAGGAAAAGTCCACAGGCAGTATCCAGGCCGGTATTGGCTACGGCAGCTATGAAGGTTTGACATTGTCGGGCTCGGTGAGTCAGGCGAACCTGTTCGGCACCGGAAACTACCTCTCGACGCAGGTTAATACCAGCAAGGTCAACACGGTATATTCCGTTTCCTATACCAATCCCTATTACACCGACGACGGTATCAGCCGGGGTTTTGACGTTTTCAAGCGTAAAACAAACTCTTCTTCCACTTATACGACGCAATACGACTCGGAAAGCTATGGCGGCGGTGTGAGATTCGGCGTGCCTCTCAACGACGATGAGAGTTTTCAGTTTGGACTGTCGGCAGAAGTCAATTCCATCTACACCAACAGCCTGAGCGCGCAACGCACCATAGATTACGTCAACACCTTCGGCGTAACGACAAGAAATCTTATCAGTAACATAGGCTGGGTTCGCGATACGCGCGACAGCGCCATCCTGACCACGGAGGGTACGGTACAGCGCGCCTTTCTTGAGGTCGCTGTGCCGGGATCGGATCAACGCTACTACAGGTGGACCTATGCGCATCAGTATTTTCATCCGCTCAGCCGCAACCTGACGTTGATGATGAACGGGAATGTTGGCGTCGCCAATGGTTACAATGGCATGCCGCTGCCGATCACCAAGGTCTTTTACGGGGGCGGCGTGGGCTCGGTGCGCGGCTATGACAGCAACTCTTTGGGGCCGCGAGATTCGGCCGGGCTTTATATTGGCGGCAACAAGAGCGCAACGGGCAATATCGAGTTGTTGTTCCCCATACCGGGGATGGAAAAGGAAAAATCGGTGCGTCTGAGCGCCTTTCTGGATGGCGGAGCGATATATGGCGAAGGCGCCCAGGTTCCGAGTTCCATGGGAATGCGTTATTCTGCCGGTATGGCAGTGAGCTGGTTCTCGCCGGCCGGGCCGCTCAAGCTGAGTTGGGCCAAGCCGCTGAACCAGAAAGAGCAAGACAAAACACAGAACATCCAGTTCACGCTGGGTACGATGTTCTGACCTCTACGGGGAGTTGGAGATGAAAAAGATACTTTATGCGGGTCTGGTGTTGTTCGCATATGTCACCCAGGCGGGAGCCGGGGATTTCCGTATCGGCGTGGTGGATACCGAACGTATTCTGCGCGAATCCGAACAGGCGGTGCGTGCTGAAAAGAAGATTGAGAAGGAATTTGCCGCGCGCGACCAGGAGATCAAGAAATTGATCAAGCAAAGCAAAGATCAGCAAACCTCTCTGGAAAAAGACGGCTCCACCATGTCGGATTCGGTGCGTCGCAACAAGGAACGCGAGCTGGCCAATTTGAACCTGAACCTGCAGACCCTGCAACGCGAGTTTCGCGAAGACCTGAACTTGCGCAAGAACGAAGAATTGGCGGTGGTGCTGGCCCATGCCGACAAGGCAATTCGCGAGATTGCCGAGAGCGAGGGATACGATGTCATTCTGCAGGAAGCGGTCTATCGCAATCCCAAGGTGGACATTACCGACAAGGTGCTGAAATATCTCGCCAACGAGACTCCGGAAAAATCCGAGAAGTAATCTGAAAGAGTTGTGATTGATGGATCGTAAAGCCTACCGTCTGGCAGACATCGCGGCTCGTTTCGGCGGCCAAGTGGAGGGGGATGCCGATACGCGAGTGCAGCAGATCGGCACGCTGGAGAAGGCATGCGCGGGTCAAATCGCTTTTCTCGCCAATGCAAAATACCGCAAGCAGCTCGAAGGCAGCAAAGCATCCGCCGTGATCCTGGGCAAAGCCGATGCCGATGCCACCGCTATGCCGCGAATCGTCTGCGACAATCCGTACACCTATTTCGCCAGACTTTCTGCTTTCCTGAATCCGTTGCCGGAATGTGCTGCCGGAATCGATGCGTCTGCCGTCATCGGCAAGGGTGCGCAGATATCGCCGCAAGCCCATATTGGCCCGCAAGTGACGATTGCCGACGGTGCAATCGTCGGTGCCGGAACAGTGGTAATGGCCGGATGCAGTATCGGCGAGCGCGCTTCGATAGGCGAGAATACGCGGCTCTATCCGAATGTAACGGTGTATCACGATTGCGTTGTTGGCAGTCACGTCATCGTGCATTCAGGTGCGGTGATTGGCGCCGACGGTTTCGGCATCGCCTGGGATGAAGGAAAGTGGCTGAAGATTCCGCAGATCGGCCGCGTGGTCATCGGCGACCATGTCGAGATCGGCGCCAACACGACCATAGACCGCGGAGCGCTGGACGACACCGTGGTCGAAGAAGGCGTGAAGCTGGACAATCAGATACAGGTTGCGCATAACGTGCGCATCGGAGCGCATACCGCCATTGCGGGCTGCGTGGGGATCGCCGGGAGCGCCACGATCGGCAAATATTGCCGTATCGGCGGCAGCGCGGGCATTCTGGGGCATTTGCAGATCGCCGATAATGTCGAGATCGCATCTTTCACGCTGATCGGCAAATCGATCACGGAGCCGGGCAGTTATGCCGGGATTTATCCGTTCAGCAAAAATGACGAATGGCGCAACAATGCCGTGCATTTGCGCCATCTGGGTGACCTGGTCAAACGCGTCAAGGCGCTGGAAAAAGAAATTGAATCGTTGAAAGGGGAGAAAATATGAGTACTGCAATGGACATCCATGAGGTGCTGGAGCACCTGCCGCACCGTTATCCGTTCTTGTTGATAGACCGCGTACTCGAAGTCGTGCCGAATGAAAGCATCGTGGCGCTGAAGAATGTCACCATCAATGAGCCCTTCTTCCCGGGCCATTATCCGCACCATCCGGTGATGCCGGGTGTGCTGGTGATCGAGGCGATGGCCCAAGCCTCCGGCATTCTGTCTTTCAAAACGATGGAAAAATTGCCGAGCGACGATTCGGTGTATTACTTCGTCGGCATCGACAACGCCCGCTTCAAACGTCCGGTCGGCCCCGGCGACCAGTTGATTTTGAAAGCAAGGGTTACATTGAACAAGCGCGGCATGTGGAAGTTTGCCTGTACTGCCGAGGTCGACGGCCAGATCGCCGCTGAAGCCGACCTGATCTGTACCCTGAAGACAAAATAATGGATATCCTGCGTCACCCAACTGCGCTTATTCACCCGAATGCGAAACTGGCCGATGATGTCACGGTTGGCGCATATTCCATCATTGGCGAGCATGTCGAGATCGGTGCGGGGTCGGTTGTCGGACCGCATGTCGTCATTGACGGGCATACCACCATCGGTAAAAGCAATCACATTTTCCAGTTCAGCTCGATCGGCGAGATTCCGCAGGACAAGAAATACAAGGGCGAGCCGACGCAACTGGTTATCGGCGACAACAACACCATCCGCGAAAGCTGTACCCTGAATCTGGGCACGGTGCAGGATGGCGGTGTCACTTCCATCGGCAGCGACAACTGGATCATGGCCTATGTGCATGTGGCGCATGATTGCCATATCGGCAACCACAACGTCATCGCCAATGCGGTGCAGTTCGCCGGACATGTGCTGGTTGGCAACAATACCCTGATAGGCGGCATGAGCGGCATACACCAGTTCGTGCGCGTCGGCGACTTCGCCATGATCGGTTTCCAGACGCGCTTGTCGCAAGACCTGCCGCCCTACGTGACTGCGGTGGGCAACCCGGCGGAAGCCAAGGGGCCGCATCAGGAAGGGCCGCGCCGTGCCGGTTACTCGGCTGCACGGCTGGACATGATCAAGCAGATGTATCGCACCCTGTATCGCGCGGGCAGCAGCTTCGAAGCGGCCAAGAAAGAGATTGAAGGCTTGCGCGGTCAGGCCGCCGATGCCGACCAGGATATCGAAAACATGCTGACCTTCCTCAACAATGCCACTCGCGGCATTGTGCGTTAATCAATCATGAGCAAGCCAGTAAAAACCATCGCCATCGTCGCCGGGGAAGCCTCTGGCGACCTGCTCGGCAGCCTGTTGATGGACGCCATCAAGCAAGCATCGCCAGGAGTGCAATTTGTGGGCATTGGCGGCCCCAAGATGCAGGCCGTCGGCATGGAAGTGCTGTTCCCGATGGAAAAACTTGCCGTCAACGGCTATGTGGAAGTGCTGTTGCACCTGCGCGAACTGCTCGGCATCCGCCGCAACCTGCGCGAACGCTTTCTCGCCGAACCGCCCGACCTGTTCATCGGCGTGGACGCACCGGATTTCAACTTCAGCCTGGAACTGGCGCTCAAGCAGCGTGGCATCCCGACCGTGCATTACATCAGCCCTTCCATCTGGGCCTGGCGCGGCGAGCGCATCCACAAGATCAAGCAAGCCGTATCGCATATTCTCGCGCTGTTCCCGTTCGAAGCGCCGCTGTATCAGCAAGCCGGGGTGCCGGTTACCTATGTCGGGCATCCGCTGGCGGACATGCTGCCGCAAATCCCCAATCGCATCGAAATGCGCGAACAGATGCGCATCCTGCCCAGATTTGCAAAGGTGTTCGCCTTTTTGCCCGGCAGCCGCCAGGGCGAAGTGCGCCGTCTGGCCAGGACCTATATCGAGACGGCGAGGTTGATACTGGAAAAGATGCCCGAAGCGCAGTTCCTGGTGCCGCTGGCCAGCCGCGAGACGCGCACCATCTTCGAGAACGAGATTTGGAAACAGGAGGCACAGCACCTGCCGATTACCCTGCTGTTCGGCCATGCGCACGATGCGCTGATTGCCGCCGACGGCGCGCTGGTTGCTTCCGGTACTGCCACGCTGGAGGCTGCATTGCTCAAGTGCCCCATGGTCATCACCTACAAGCTGTCGCCGCTGACCTACTGGTTCGCCAAGCGCAAACAATACCTGCCGTATGTCGGCCTGCCCAACATCCTCGCAGGAAAATTTGTCGTGCCGGAGATATTGCAGGACGACGCCACCCCGGAAAATCTGGCGCAGGCGCTGCTCAACCTGGTGAACAACAAGCATGCCGTGGCGGAACTGGAACAGACCTTCGGCGCCATGCACCAGACCTTGCGCCAGGACACCGCGCAGAAAGCGGCTGCGGCCATCCTGCCTTATCTGGCATGAACCAAAGTAATTCAACAGCACCCAATACCGTCATTCCCGCGCGGGCGGGAATCCAGCAAGAACAAGTGGCCCGAGTAGCGGACAAATTTGGAATATTGTCTCGCTTCGCGAGTGCGCAAATATTCGACTGGATTCCCGCCTGCGCGGGAATGACGATGTAATGAATAGCGGCATCATCCTCATCTGCGGCGTAGATGAAGCAGGGCGCGGCCCGTTGGCCGGGCCGGTGAGTGCAGCCGCAGTTATTCTCGATCCTGCCAATCCCATCGAAGGCTTGGCCGATTCCAAGAAACTCTCCGAAAAGCAGCGCGACCGACTCGCTCCCATCATCCGCGAACGCGCACTGGCATGGGCTGTCGCCTATGCCGAAGTCGATGAGATCGACGAACTCAACATCCTGCAAGCGACCCTGCTGGCCATGAAACGCGCTGTACAGGCGCTGCATATCCAGCCTCAGCAAGTGCTGGTGGATGGCCTGTATTGCCCGCAAACCGGCCTTCCCAGCCAGGCTATCGTCAAGGGTGACAGCAAGGTTGCCGCCATTTCCGCCGCCTCCATCCTCGCCAAGACCGCACGCGATGAACTCATGCTGAAACTGCATGCGCAATATCCGCAATACGGTTTCGACGGACACAAAGGCTATCCCACGGCCGCACACATTGCCGCCTTGCGCGAGTACGGCGTATCCGATGTGCATAGACGCAGCTTCAGACCGGTACGTGAGCTTTTATCCCCAGCAGACTAGGGGATATGGTTGAGGATTTTTCGGTTATCCTCTTACCTGTCAACATTACTCAACTACAACCATGACCCTATTCAAACTCATCCACCTGCTCGCCGTACTAATCTGGGTCGGCGGAATGTTCTTTGCCTACATGGTGCTGCGCCCCGCCGCCGTCGACGTGCTACAACCGCCGGAGCGCCTGCGCCTGTGGGACAACGTATTCCACCGCTTCTTCAACTGGGTGTGGGGCGCGATTGGTCTTATTCTTGCCACCGGCTTCTACATGATCTACCAGTACGGCGGCATGGCGCATGCGCCGGTCCATGTCCACATCATGCTGGCGCTGGGGCTGGCGATGGTGGTTGTCTACTGCTACGTATTCTTTGCCTGCTACGTGCCGTTCAACCTGCATGTCGCCAAGGAGCGCTGGAAAGAAGCGGGCGAGATACTGGGAAAAATACGCAAACTGGTCGCGCTGAACCTCACGCTGGGACTGATCACCTCCGGTGTCGCAGCCATCGGCGTGGCTGGCGGTTTTGCCCGTTAGCATTTCGAAATTGATAACAAAAGGAACCAATGGATGAACAAGAATAATCTCATCAGTATCGTCGCCTTCACCGCGCTTGGACTGATTGTCGGCTACGCCATCTTCGGCAAATGGGCGGGAGAGTATGTGAGCCTGAAGACGTTGTTCACGTTCGGCGGGAACGCATTCCAGCGCGCATTCCAGTCCGTTTCAGGCATCGAAGATATGCGCACCAAGATATTGCTGTGTGGTGCGGCTGGTGCGGCAGTTGGGGTGATATTGACGTTCAGGCTAAAGAAATAACCTGCCTCAATTCCCCCCTTTATCCAAAGGGGGGCGAGGGGGGATTTGCAGGTGGATGAACGATGCGGCATTTTTAAATCCCCCTCAATCCCCCTTGCTAAAAGGGGAAGTGATTTTCGAGTTCTATTCACCCAGTTGCATCCGCCTCGCATAGTGGCAGGTATATCCCCCCGGGTTCTTGTACAAATACCGCTGGTGATACTCTTCGGCGCGCCAGAAGTCCCTGAACGGCACGACTTCCGTAACAACTTTCCCTTTCCAGTCCCCTGACGCATCCACGGTCCTGATGACCTCTTCCGCAGTACGCTTCTGCGCTTCGTCCAGATAAAAGATCGCCGAGCGGTATTGCGTACCGGCATCGTTGCCTTGCCGGTTGGGCGTGGTTGGGTTGTGCATGCGGAAGAACTCGAACAGCAGATGGCGGTAAGTAAGCTTCTTGGGATCGAACACGATCTTCAGCGATTCGGCATGGCCGCTGCGCCCCATTTTTACGATGTCATAAGTCGCGTTTGGTACATCGCCGCCGGTGTAGCCGACCTCGGTATCCACCACACCGGGAATCTTGCGCACCAGGTCTTCCATCCCCCAGAAGCAGCCGCCGGAGAGGTAAGCGGTTTGGTTGGTGTCGGTCATGGGGACTCCTTTGGGTTGGGCGCTGGTTGAGAAGAGTGCCAGCAAGATGAGCAGGGTGGAGCGGATCATTTTATCTGCAATGCAGTCGGAGAAATAGCAAAGCCACGTTTGTGGGCAGGTTCAGGCTTTAGCCGCAACGGCCTCCCTCAACTTATCTGAAACGAACTCGGCTCTTGATGCGGAATTATTTTCCTGGTTATTCAGTGCGCACCATTCAAAAAATTCATCGGGGACAATCTGGCACTCAATCGCACGAACACCGGAACGCTGAAACTCCCTGCGAGCTTTGACTGCCATCGCCTCCCATTTCGCAAACGACTCCTCGAAACATTCCGGATCTGCTGCGGTAGCCTTCACCTGAGCCCAGGTTTCTTCGGTATACCAGGTGACACCTATCAGCAGCGACTGGCTGCGGTTTTTGGCTTTCAAGCGCTGCTGGAGTGTAGGTTTTCTCATAGATTTAAATGTGTTCTGTAATACTGTGCAATGCCCACCCTACCTGGCTTGACTGAAAATCATTTCTGATGAAAATAAAATTGTGCACCCCTAGCTTCAACAGTGAGACGAATACGCTCTGCATCTTGGGGGGCGCCGACAAATAAAAGGCGTAGATGCGGGAGTCTATGAGCCTGGGTGGCATGAAGAGCCCCCAGAATTTTAAATTTTGCCTCGGCAGAAGAAGTACCCCAAACGACTAAATCAACATTCTGAGTTTCGCCCAGCAGTAAATCGTACCGTAAATCCAAGTCGCTGAACGAAGGGTTATAGCCATATTGATCGAGTTGAGGCTGGGGAGGAGTGATCTCGTGAATAATGAGATTGGTGTCGCTGCCAAATGTTTGCTTTGCTACAGCCTGGATGTTCGCGACCTGCGGATTGGTTGCGCAGCCCACAAGCACCGTTGCGAGGAATAAGGATGTGAATAATTTCATGTGTAGTAGTTCAGAATTAATCAGTCAGTAGAACAGCACGCAATAATTATCGGGTATTGCGCCATATGTGATCAATTTGCGCAGAAGAACGAATTAGCGCCGTTCCTTTTTCATCGCCGCCGCCGCCTCGCGCTTCGAATCCTTTTCACGCTCCGTCGCCCGCTTGTCATGCTCTTTCTTCCCCTTCGCCAGCCCGATCTCCAGCTTCACCCGCCCGCCCTTGTAATGCATATCCAGCGGCATGATGGTGTAGCCCGCGCGTTGCACTTTGCCGATGAGTTTGTCGATCTCGTGCTTGTGCAGCAGCAGCTTGCGGGTGCGGACGGGGTCGGGGACGATGTGGGTGGAGGCGTTCAGTAGCGGGCTGATGTGGGAGCCGAACAGGTACAGGGCACCGTCTTTGACGGTCACATAGGCTTCCTTGAGCTGGACGCGGCCGTCGCGGATGGCTTTGACTTCCCAGCCTTCGAGCATGAGTCCGGCTTCATGTTTTTCTTCGATGAAGTACTCGTGAAAGGCCTTTTTATTCTGAATAATACTCATTGAAAGATGTGTTTTGCTTGGGGTTGCGATATTCTACCAGCCTTTGATTTAAGGGCTTCGTAAAGCAATGGCATTGGTGGAAAAAACGGTCCTGGTTCCGCACTCGGCGGAGCAGATGTTCAATCTGGTGGACAGGGTGGAGGAGTACCCGCAGTTCCTGCCCTGGTGCGGCGGGGCAACCGTCAACGATATGCAGGGCACGACCATGCATGCCACGGTGTATATCGATTATCACCATATCAAGCAGCATTTCAGCACGGAAAACGCCCGCACCCCGCCGCACCAGATCGATATGACCCTGAAAGACGGCCCGTTCAAACATCTGGACGGTCATTGGCGATTCATCCCCTTGAGCGACGAAGCCTGTAAAATAGAGTTTCGGCTGCATTACGAGTTTTCCAGCAAATTGCTGGAAAAGCTGGTGGGGCCGGTGTTTCACCATATAGCAAACAGTTTTGTGGATGCTTTTTCCCACCGCGCAGACAAGGTTTATGCGAAAAATGAGTGACGATAAAATAAAAATTGAATTGGTCTATGCCCTGCCGGACGAGCAGACGCTACTCAAATCTGAAGTGCCGACGGGCTCGACCATTGCCGAAGCGATCAAGCTTTCCGGCATTCTGGGCAAGTTTCCCGAAATCGACCTGGAAAAAGGGAAATTCGGCATTTTCGGCAAATTGAGCAAGACCGATACCGTGTTGCGCGAGAAAGACCGTATTGAAATCTACCGCCCGCTGATCGCCGACCCGAAAGAGGTGCGCCGCAAGCGTGCCGAAGAGGGCAAAGTGATGAAGAAAGGCGGCGGCGACCTTTAATGTTGGATTACGACCTGCATTGCCATTCCCGCTATTCCGATGGAACCCTCACGCCTGCCGATCTGGTGGCGCGTGCCGCTGCACGTGAGGTGAAGGTGCTGGCCCTGACCGACCACGACGACGTGGCGGGGCTGGAAGAGGCTGCACAGGCTGCCGCTGCTTGCGGCATCCAGTTCATCAACGGTGTGGAAATCTCGGTTTCCTGGCGCAGATACACGGTGCATATCGTGGGTTTGCACATCGACCCGCAGAATCCCGTGTTGGCAGAAGGCCTGCGCGGCATCCGCAGCGGCCGCAGGCACCGTGCGGAGCTGATGGCGGAGTCGCTGGCGCGTTACGGCATCGGCGGCGTGATGGAAGGCGCCATGCGCTATGCCTCCAATCCGGACATGATCGGACGCACGCATTTTGCGCGCTACCTGGTCGAAGCAGGGCACTGCAAGGATGTGCGCAGCGTGTTCAACCGCTATCTGGTCAAGGGCAAGCCGGGGTATGTGGAGCACGAATGGGCCAACCTGCAGGATGCAGTCTCGTGGATACGAGCAGCGGGCGGCATTGCCGTGCTGGCGCATCCGGGGCGTTACATGGCCGGCCGCAAGCCGATGGGCAAGACAACACTGCTGGAACTGCTCAAGGAATTTGTCGAAGCGGGCGGGCAGGGTATCGAAGTGGTGAGCGGCAGCCATACGCCGCCGCAGTATGCCGAGTTCGCGCGCTATGCCAAGGAGTACGGTCTGTTATGCTCTTGCGGTTCGGATTTTCACGGGCCGGAAGAGAGTTATCGCGATCTCGGGCACTTGCCGGATTTTCCGCTGGAATGCGTTCCGGTATGGACAAGCTGGGAAGGGGCGGTAGCCTGAGCCATGGCGCAATTCTTTTCCATACATCCCGATAACCCGCAGCCGCGCCTGATCAAACAGGCGGCGGAAATGCTGCGCGAGGGCGCGATCATCGTCTATCCCACCGATTCCGGCTATGCACTCGGCTGCCGTCTGGACGACAAGGACGCCGTCACGCGCATTCGCCAGATCCGCGGCAAGGACGACAAGCATCTGATGACGCTGGTGTGCCGCGACCTGTCCGAGTTGGCAAAATATGCGCGCGTGGACAACGCGCAGTTTCGCTTGCTCAAGAACAACACGCCGGGCAGTTACACATTTATTCTGGACGCTACCAAGGAAGTGCCGCGCCGCTTGCAGCATCCCAAGCGCAGCACAGTGGGTTTGCGCATCCCGGATCATCCGATTGCGCTGGCTATATTGGAAGAGCTGGGAGAGCCGTTGCTGAGTTCCACGCTGATCCTGCCTGAGGCAGACCAGCCGTTGACCGATGTGGCGGAGATACGCGAACATCTGGAACGTCTGGTCGAACTGGTTATCGAGGGCGGCTCGGTAGGCTTGGAATCGACCACGGTGATCGACCTGACGGACACTGTGCCGGTATTGCTGCGACGCGGCAAGGGCCCGGTTGCACATTTGGGAATCGAGGAATAATGAACGCTTATCTTGTCCGTACCGCAGCCGCATTGTTTCTCATCTCGTCTGTGGCCTGCACCACTCAGAACCGGTCAGATGTCGTGGATGCAACAACGACGCCGCTCAGCGATCTGAATCTTGTGCATGCCGAAATCCCTGTGGTGCTGGTGGAAGCACAAAAGGCGCCGTACGATGTGCCCAGGGACTATAGCTGTAACACCCTTGAATCCGGTATCCACGACCTTGATGAAGTGCTTGGCGCCGATCTGGATGCCGTGGCTACAAGCAACAATCCCGGACTTATCGAGCGTGGTTCGAAGGTTGCGAGCACAGCAGCCGTTGGTGTGTTGAAGCGAACGGCTGAAGGGGTTGTGCCTTTCAGAGGCTGGGTTCGAAAACTCTCGGGGGCGGAACGCTACTCGAATAAAGTGTCGGCAGCCATTACAGCAGGGCAGAGCAGGCGTGCATTTCTGAAAGGGCTGCGTGCTTCAATGGAATGCCATACTCTTGCGATGCTGCAGCCTGATCCTGCCAGCCCGCAATAAATGGATTTTTGAGGTAAAGAATGAACATTGATGCATTGATACAGAACATTGCGCTGGGCGCCATTCCCATACTGTTTGCCATTACCCTGCATGAGGCGGCACACGGTTATGCGGCGCGCCATTTCGGCGACCTGACGGCCTACGCGGCGGGACGCATCTCGCTGAATCCGCTGCGCCATATCGATCCCGTCGGTACGATCCTGTTGCCGCTGCTGACCTTGTTTGTGGGCGGCATTCTGTTCGGATGGGCCAAGCCTGTGCCGGTCAATTTCTCGGCGCTGCGCCATCCCAAAAAAGACATGTTGTGGGTGGCGCTGGCCGGTCCTGCGGCCAATCTGTTCATGGCGCTGTTCTGGGGGGCAATGTACAAGGTGGCGTTCATGTTTCCCGACAGTTATTTTGCCGAGCCGCTGATAGGCATGGCGCAGTTCGGAGTTACAATCAATGCCATTCTGATGGTGTTGAACCTGCTGCCGCTCCCGCCGCTGGACGGCGGGCGCATTGCAATCAGCCTGTTGCCTCACCGGCAGGCATATGAACTATCGAAGGTGGAGCCGTATGGCATCGTCATCCTGGTTCTGCTGGCGGTGGTGCCGGTTGGCGGACAGCCGGTCTTGAGCTGGGTGCTGTCGCCGCTGGTGAGCTCGGTGGTTAGCCTGATATCAACTATTTTTTAACTAGAAGCTGGACTATGTTTGCTGATCGAGTTTTATCCGGAATGCGCCCCACGGGCAATCTGCACCTGGGGCATTACCACGGTGTGTTGAAGAACTGGGTGGAGATGCAGCACCAGTACGAGTGCCTGTTCTTCGTGGCCGACTGGCACGCGCTGACCACGCACTACGATACGCCGCAGATCATCGAGCAGAACGTGTGGGACATGGTCATCGACTGGCTGGCCGCCGGTGTCGATCCGTCGCAGGCCACGCTGTTCATCCAGTCGCGTGTGCCGGAACATGCCGAGTTGCACCTGTTGCTTTCCATGATCACGCCGCTGGGCTGGCTGGAACGCATGCCGACCTACAAGGACCAGCAGGAGAAGCTCTCCGGCAAGGACCTGTCCACCTACGGCTTCCTCGGCTATCCGCTGCTGCAGAGCGCCGACATCCTGATCTACCGAGCCACGCAGGTGCCGGTGGGCGAAGACCAGGTGCCGCACATCGAGTTCACGCGCGAGATTGCGCGCCGCTTCAACCACATCTACGGCAAAGAAGTCGGTTTCGAAGAGAAAGCGGAAGCCGCGATCAAGAAGCTCGGCGGCAAGAAAGCCAAGCTCTACACCGAATTGCGCACGCGCTTCCAGGAGCAGGGCGACAGCGAAGCGCTGGAATCGGCCAAGTCGCTGCTGGACGAACAGCAGAGCCTCTCGTTGGGCGACCGCGAGCGCCTGTTCGGATATCTCGAAGGCGGCGGCAAGATGATCCTGTCCGAACCGCAGGCCATGCTGACCGCGGCTTCGCGCATGCCGGGACTGGACGGGCAGAAGATGTCCAAGTCCTACAACAACACCATCAGCCTGCGCGAAGACGAGGCCGAAGTGGGGAAGAAGATCAAGACCATGCCGACCGATCCGGCGCGCATCCGCCGCACCGACGTGGGCGATCCGGACAAGTGCCCGGTGTGGCAGTTGCACCAGGTGTATTCCAACGATGCCACGAAGGAGTGGGTGCAGCAGGGCTGCCGCAGTGCGGGCATCGGTTGCATCGAATGCAAACAGCCGGTGATCACGGCGGTGCTGGAAGAACAGAAGCCGATGCGCGAACGCGCGCAACTTTATCTGGACGACCCGAGCCTCGTGCGTAATATCATCGCCGACGGTTGCGAGAAGGCGCGCAAGCTGGCCACCGAGACCATGCGCGACGTGCGCGACGCGATGGGTCTGGGTTACAGCTGAGATGGAAGCGATACTGCAATCGGTGATCACCTGCCCGAACTGCGGAGCGCAGAAAGAAGAGACCATGCCAACGGATGCCTGCCAATTCTTTTATGAGTGCAGCACATGCCATTCGTTGTTACGCCCGAAACCAGGCGATTGCTGTGTGTTCTGCTCTTACGCTACGGTGCCATGCCCGCCGATTCAGTTAAATCAAGATTGTTGCAGCCACTGATACAACATGACGCAGACCGAGACACAGACAGTAATACAGACTGAAACAACAGCCGCGGCACCGGCAGTGGCGCTCGCGCACGTCCACGGCGAACCGATGATGGAGATGCCGCTGGACCTGTACATCCCGCCGGATGCGCTGGAGGTGGTGCTGGAATCCTTTCAGGGGCCGCTCGACCTGCTGTTGTACCTGATACGCAAACACAATCTCGACGTCCTCGACATTCCGATGGCGTCGCTGACCAAGCAATACATGGTTTACATCGAGGCGATGCAGCAGCATCGTCTGGAGCTGGCTGCCGAATACCTGCTGATGGCGGCGGTACTGATCGAGATCAAGTCGCGCATGCTGCTGCCGCGTCCGCCCAAGGCGAGCGAGGAAGAAAGCGCCGAAGACCCGCGCGCCGAACTGATGCGCCGCCTGCTCGAATACGAGCAGATGAAGCTGGCAGCGCAAAATCTCAACAAGGTGCCGCAAGCGGGCCGCGATTTCGAACTGGTACAGGTGTTGATCGAACGCACGGTGATCGAGCGCCTGCCCAATGTCAGTGTGGAAGACTTGCGTCATGCCTGGCTGGCCTTGCTCACGCGCGCCAGGGTCAACGCGCACCACCGCGTGCGCCGCGAGGAACTGTCGGTGCGCGAGCAGATGACCAAAGTGCTGCGCCTGTTGCGCAATACCGATTTCGTATCGTTCGACAGCCTGTTCGAACAGGACGCCAGTATCCCGATTCTGGTCGTCACCTTCATTGCCATTCTCGAACTCGCCAAGGAGAACCTGGTCGAGATCACACAAACCGAAACCCTGGGGAATATCTATGTCCGAACCAGTCGAGCCATCACAGCCGAGTGAGACACACCTGTCCCCCTTTCCCGTCACGGGAGAGGGTGAGTACACGGAAGGAACTGAAGTTGCAGAAGCCGAGCATGCAGTGGATAGCGCGCAACTATTGCGCATATTCGAAGCCGCTTTGCTGACCTCGCAGGAGCCGCTTTCCAACACCGAGCTGAAACGCCTGAGCGAAATACCCATCGAGTCCCGGTTTGTTGAAGAGTTGTTGCAGCAACTGGCGGACAAGTACGCCGACAGCGGCGTCGAACTGAACCGTGTTGCCAGCGGCTGGCGCTTCCGCGCGCGCCCGGAGATGCAGGTGCATCTGGATAAACTCGATCCGCAAAAGCCGCCGCGCTATTCGCGCGCCGTGCTGGAGACGCTGGCCATCATCGCCTACCGCCAGCCGGTCACGCGCGGCGACATCGAAGATATCCGTGGCGTAGCGGTGTCCTCGCAAGTGCTGAAAACGCTGGAAGCACGCGGCTGGATCGAGAGCATCGGTACGCGCGACACGCCGGGCAAGCCCGCGCTGTATGCCACCACGCCGCAGTTCATGGACGACCTCAACCTGCGCACCCTGCAGGAACTGCCTGCGCTGGAAGAGATGGGCACCCTGCTGGAAGCGGGTATCGTGGATGAACCGGCGAAGGCTGAATCAGAAACGGCGGAGTCCGAGCCGGAACCCAACCCCACTATCTGATGACTGTGATCAAGCGCATCTCCTCGCGCGACAATCCTTTCTTCAAGTCGCTGCACAAACTTTCCTCATCCGGCCGCGAGCGGCGCGAAGCAGGGGAGACCTTGCTCGACGGCCCGCACCTGCTGCGCGCTTTTCTGGATGCCGGTGGCAAACCGGAACATCTGCTGGTCAATGAATCAGCATTACAGGATGCCGAGATCGTTGCCTTGCTGGAGCTCTGCGCCGACGTGGCACAAACCCGGCTGGACGACGCGTTGTTCTCCCAGCTTTCCGAACTCAAGACGCCGAACGGCTTGTTGACGCTGGTCGCAATTCCGCCTCCCCAAGTGACAGTTGCACAAGCCCAGTTTGCCTTGTTGTTGGAGGACGTTCAGGATCCCGGCAACCTCGGCTCCATCCTGCGCTCGGCCGCTGCAGCGGGCTGCGATGCGGTATTTCTGTCGCAAGGATGTGCCGATGCGTGGTCGCCAAAAGTGTTGCGCGCAGGCATGGGCGGACATTTCGCCTTGAGCATCAGCGAATCAGCCGACTTGCTCAAGGTCGCAGCAGGGTTCACCGGCAAGGTGCTGGCAGCCTCGCTGCAAGCCGACAAGTCGCTGTACGACAGCAACCTGCGCGGCAAACTCGCCTTCGCCATCGGCAACGAAGGGGCAGGACTGTCTCCGGACTTGCTGGATGCGGCACAACAGCATTTCATCATTCCCATGCCGGGCAAGGTCGAATCGCTCAATGCCGCCGCAGCGACGGCCGTGTGTCTGTTCGAGGCTGTGAGGCAACGGCGTTAGCTCGGATAATCCCAAGCCGGACGAGCTGGAACCAAAAAGTAGGATGGGTGGAGCGATAGCGATACCCATCGTCAAAAGGTAAAAATGATGGGTATCGCTATCGCTCCACCCATCCTACGCATTTGCTGTTGCCCGCAGATACACACTGATTAAAACCAACCATTACAGCGATCCTGTTACTCATCTTTTGGGTGATACAGTCGCTACGGATTCCAGCATGATAATCTGCGTTAATCTGTGTAATCTGCGGGCTGAACTGCGGTTTTAAGGATAATCAAATTTTGCGTTGGGGTGGCGGAGGCAGGTATGTCAGCCATAGACGAACTTCATCTGTCGCGAGCTTCAGATTGGCAGTAGCTTCCTTGCTCAGGCTTTCCCCGAGTTCGAAACCGTAGCCGCGTATGCGCATCAGAAAGCTGCTCGGCGCATCTTTCCCGTACACCTGCCGGTAGGTATGCAACAGCGCGAACGGCGTCATGGCATGGCTGGTGTAGCTATTGTCCTGGGCCGCAGTGATTTCTGAAAATTGGAACGGCGCCTCGCAGGACATATCCGCATCGACGAACAGTACGGTGGAACGTCCAGACAGATCGGTGACATGCTCGACCTGCAACTGGTAATCCTCGATCAGTTCGACATAGGAACTTATACCTTCAGACGCAAGCTGGCGCACCAGCAGCGGAGCCAGGGCGTCGTCGCCGCGCGATTCGTTGCCGATGGCGAAGACGAGGAAAGGGGAGACCATCAAGCCGCTGAGCAGAACGAGCCGTCGGATGAACGCGTCAGCACATCGACCCGGTCACCTTCCATATCCAGCAGTTCCACTTCGAGCGGCATCTTGCCCAGCGCGTGGGTAGCGCAGGAGAGGCAGGGGTCGAAGGCGCGGATGGCGACTTCGATATGGTTGAGCAAGCCTTCGGTGAGTTTGCGTCCGTCAATGTATTGCCGTGCAACCTGGCGGATCGCTTCGTTCATTGCCTGATTGTTGTGCGTGGTGGAGACGATCAGGTTGCAGCGCACGATCTGGTCGTTGTCGTCCACTTTGTAGTGATGGATCAGCGTGCCTCGCGGTGCTTCGATCACGCCGACGCCGCGTTCCTGGCGCTTGCCGGTGTTGACCAGATCGGTGCCTTGCAGGTCAGGATCGTGCAGCAGGTCGCGGATCACTTCGGCAGCATGCAGCATTTCGATCATGCGCGCCCAATGGAAACCCAACGTGGCGCCCGTCGCCGAGCCGCCGTTGAAGGCGATGAATTCCTTGCGCTGCGCTTCGGCCAATGGCGATGGAATGAAGTCGCACTGCGCCACGCGCGTCAGCGGTCCGACGCGGTACCAGCCGTTCTCCGGCCCGAGGCTGCGCAGGAAAGGAAATTTCATGTATGACCAGGGTTTCACATCCTCGAAAATCACGTCCCAGTAGTGTCCATAGTCGTAATGGTCGAACAGCGTTTTGCCGTTCATGTCGCGCGCGCGCAGACCGCCGTGGTACAGGTCCAGCGCGCCGTCTGCGCGTACCAGATTCACAGTGTGCGACTTGAAAGTGCCGAAGTTGTTGTACAGGTCGAGGTTTTTCTCGAACAACTGGCGCGCAATGCCGACCGATTCACGGCTCCAGGCGACGATCTGCTCGATATCCTTGAGCAGGTAGTCGCGCTCTTCGATGCTGACGTTTTTGTTCACGCCGCCAGGGATGGACCCGGTGCCGTGGATGCGCTTGCCGGCCGTGATGCGGATTACCTCTTGCCCGAACTTGCGCAGCAGAACGCCTTGTTTTGCGATGTCCGGATAGGCGGCAACGATGCCGACAATGTTGCGTTTGGCGACATCGGAGTCGAAGCCGAACAGCAGATCTGGCGAGCACAGGTGGAAGAAATGCAACGCATGCGATTGCAGGATCTGGCCGTAGTGCATCAGCCGCCGCACTTTTTCCGCAGTCGGCGTGAGCGTGGCGCCCACGATCATGTCCATTGCCTTGGACGCGGCCAGATGGTGGCTTACCGGGCAAATGCCACACAGCCGTTGCACCATAACCGGAGCCTCCCAGTAGGGGCGGCCCTGAATGAATTTTTCGAAGCCTCGGAATTCGACGATATGCAGCCGCACCTGATGCACATGGTCGTTCTCGTCCAGCAGCAGGGTTACCTTGCCGTGTCCCTCCACGCGCGAAACCGGCTCGATGGCAACGCGGCGCAGGTTTTCGGGGTGGGCGGCGGTTTCCAGATTGTTGTTGGTGTCAGTCATATTTGATCAATCCGTGCCCCAGCTCGGGCGTCTTGCCCGCGATGAGGTCAGTGAGGAATTTCCAGATAGCGTCGGCGGAAGGCGGGCAGCCGGGGATGAAGTAATCGATTTTCACCACTTCGTGTAGCGGGTGCACCTTGTCCAGCGGCAGCGGCAACTCGGGGTCGTTGGGGATGTGGCCGTGCGCCAGCCCCGGTTCGGTCAGGTACACCTCGGTGAGGCAACTACTGAGGTCGAGGTGGTTGCGCTGGGCGGGCAGGCCGCCGTTGATGGCGCAGGCGCCGATGGCGATGAGGATTTTGCAGTGGGTGCGGAACTCGCGCAAAACGTGCACGTTCTCTGCGTTGCACACGCCGCCCTCAATGATGCCGATATCGCAGGGGCCGCAGTGCTTGATGTCGGTGATTGGCGAACGGTCGAACTCGACAAGTTCGAGCAGCGTCAGCAAGCGCTCGTCGATGTCGAGAATGGACATATGGCAGCCGAAGCAGCCAGCGAGCGAAGTGGTGGCGACGCGCAGTTTTTTGCTCATGGCGTTCCCTCGCAAGTTGCGCATTTACCACTGGCATCGGCCTGACGCGGTGCGTCATCCAGTGCCTGTGCGCTGATCGGGCGTTGGTCGTAGCGGCGTTCGCCGATTGCCTGGCTGAAGCCGACGCGTTTTTTCAGGATCACGCCGACCGGGCAGACCTGCATGGCCTTATCGGTCAGCGCGATATTGGTGTCTTTCAGCAGTCCCGATTCGGCATTCACGATGAGGTGCTTGGCGATGCCGCGTCCGGACAGGGCGAATATATTCTTGCCGTCCACTTCGCCGGATGCGCGCACACAAAGTTCGCACAGAATGCAGCGGTTGAAATCGAGCAGGATATCCGGATGCGTGGCATCCAGCGGACGGTCCGGATAAAGGTGACGGAAGCCCGTGGCAAACACTTCGAGATCGTAGCCCAGCGCCTGCAATTGGCAGTTGCCGCTCTTTTCGCACGAAGGGCAGAAATGGTTGCCTTCGGCGAACAGCATCTGCACCAGCGTGCGGCGCAACGCATTCAGTTCTTCGATGTTGCTTTCGATATTGAGATTGGCTTCGGCCGGCAGGGTGCAGGAAGCCGTGGTGCGGCCATTGACCTTGACCGTGCACAGCTTGCAACTGCCGTGCGGTTTGAATTCGGGGTGGTAGCACAGGTGCGGAATGTAATGACCGGCCGCCAGCGCGGCCTGCATCACGGTCTGGCCAGGCTCGAAGGAAACAGTTGCGCCGTCGAGTTGAAAGGTTTCGCTCATTCGATCTCCTTCAGGTGCGCACCGGCATCGTCGCGTCCGGTCATTTGCCGCGCGCGTGCCAGCGATCCGTCGAGGTCGAAGGCGGGCGAGAACATCAGCGATTTGAGCCGGTTTTCGTAGGCGGGACGGAAATGCTTGAGCGTGTGCAACACCGGGTTGCAGGCGGTGCGCCCCAGGCCGCAGTGGGAGGTGGTTTGCAATACTCGATCCAGATTCTCGATCTCGTTCAGGTCGTAATGTGTACCGTGCCCGGCGGCGATCTTGTCCATGGTCTGTTTAAGCATCGAGGTGCCGACGCGGCAGGGGGTGCAGAAGCCGCAGCTCTCATGTGCGAAGAAATGAACGTAATTGCGCGCCACTTCGAACATGTCGCGGCTATCGTCGAACACCATGAACGCACCGGCAGTAGGCAAATCCTCGAAACCCAGCTTGCGGCCGAATTCGCTTTCCGGAACGCACACACCGGAAGGGCCACTGATCTGCACTGCGCGTGTGTTCACCGCGCCGCAATCCTGCAAAATTTCGCGCACCGAGACACCAAAGGGATACTCATAGATGCCGGGACGCGGGCAATCGCCCGAAACGGAGATGAGTTTGCTGCCGCTCGATTTGGCGGTGCCGATGGCGCGATATTTATCCGGTCCCATGTGCAGTGCCAGCACAGCCTGACAGAAGGTCTCGACGTTATCCACGGCGGTCGGCTGCTGCATGTATCCATTGGTAACCGGAAACGGCGGGCGGCTGCGCGGCACGCCACGCTTGCCTTCCAGGGATTCGATCAGCGCCGATTCTTCGCCGCAGATGTAGGCGCCTGCGCCGAGATGAATATCGATGTCGAAATCAAAACCGTTCTGGCCAAGAATGTTTGCGCCGAGCAGATTGTCGTCACGGCGGCGTTGCAGCACGGCTTGCAAGTCTTCGAGCATGTAACGGTATTCGCCGCGCAGGTAGAGGAAGCCTTTTTTTGCGCCGACTGCCAGTGCGCACAGCGTCATGCCTTCGAACACCAGGTCGGGTTGTTGCGTAAGCAGCACGCGATCCTTGAATGTTCCCGGTTCGCCTTCGTCGGCATTGCACACTACATAATGTGCGGAACCCTGGGCGCCGCGGCAGCCTTCCCATTTCAGGCCGGTGGGGAAACCCGCGCCGCCGCGTCCGCGCAGGCCGGAAGCCTTGATGGATTCGACAATACTTTGCGCTCCAATAGACAATGCAGTGCGCAGTACGTCGCCGGACAAGAGCGTGTTGCCGAGCAACAAGCCGCTACGGCGGACGTTGTCTTCCACATTGAAGAAGTCGGCGGGCCATTCGCGGAGCGGTGTGCGATTGCGGATCAGTTGTGCGATTTCCTGCACGCGCTGGTGGGTCAGGCGCGTGATGGCGCGTCCATTGACCAGCAGCGCAGGTCCCTGGTCGCACATGCCGGTGCAGGAAGTGGTGTCGATGCTGACCAGGCCGTCTTCGGAAACCTTGCCCGGCTGCAGCCACAACAACTGGCACATCTGTTCCATCAGGGCCTTGCTATCCAGCATGCGGTCGGTGATGTTGTCGGAGAACAACACGCGGTATTCGCCACGCGGCTTCAGGTGCAGGAAAGAATAAAACGAGGCCACGCTTTCGATACGGGCGCGGGGAATGGATAATTTATGGGCTAATCTGGAAACGGCTTGTTGCGGGATGTGGCCGAAGCGTTCTTGCACTTCGCGCAGTATCTGCAGCAGTTGGGATGAGTCGCTTCCGTGTCGTTGAACCGATTGGTCCAGCCAAATCTGTCCGGATGCGTCAAAACGTATGTCGTTGTCTGGTAGCATAGCGTTGCCGTTAGAACATGACCGAAACGTGTTCGCGCAGTGTACCTATAGTTCGGCAGGAAGCAATAGAATTAGCGCAGGATAAGTATTTACACGTAATGCGGCAAATTATGACGACCAAAATATATTAAGGAAAAGATTAACCATGCATATGCACGACCCCCATCCTTTTTCATACGAAGTGGAAGAAGCCAATTTTGAAGATCTCGTGGTCGCCCGTTCGCAGGAAGCACCCATCCTGCTCGACATCGGTGCCGAGTGGTGTGCGCCGTGCAAGGTACTGGGGCCGCATCTGGAAAGGCTGGTAAAAGAATATGGCGGCAAGTTCCTGTTGGCCAAAGTGGATGCGGACGAGAACATGCGCATCGCAGGAAAACACAAGGTTCGCGGATTTCCGACCGTCATTGCCTACAGTCGAGGTCAGGAATTCGACCGTTTTCACAGTTCGCACCCGGATCACTTCCTGCGCCAGTTCATCGATAAACTGATCGCGCACCATCAATCCAGTTGAGAAAATCCCGCTTAAGCCGTCACGCCGGAAGAGAGACGGGAATCAGGAAAGCCGATTTGGCTATACTCCCGCTTTTCACCGGTGTCGGCTTTATTCCATCGGCGGCACACTCGATTTTATAAGCAACGAAAAAGGTTACCCGGGGCACATCAGGGTTGGATGGTTTTTGCGATATTCCTGTTCCAACTTGTCGGCCTGCGCGGCTTCTTCGAAAGTCAGGTCTGCATAAGCCTTCCCGAATGGCCATCCGTACCCCCAGCGATACGATGTGTAAAAGTGTGGCCCGCCGCCAGCCCGAACTCCCGAGAACATCAGTTCGGCCAGCGCCTTGTTTCCGGTGGCTCGCAGAATGCATGCGCCGAGTTCCTGGTCTGCCCGCATTCTCGTTTCGGCACTGCCACCGCGCCAGTATGCGAAGTCGTGCTGGATGCAACATCCGCACCAGTCCGTTTTGCTGAGTTGTGATCGATCCGGAAAAAGGCTGCACCCATCCGTGGAAAAAGGGCGCATCTCGTCCTGCGCCATGCATGGGGTGGCGAGTGTTGTGAGTAGCAGGAGAGTGCACGTGAGTGCGTGAACGAGCGGGCGATTGAGCAAGGCGGTCGATGTAATGTGTAGGTGGAAGTGAATTCGGGTGGCATCGTAATTCGAATAGGTGTTTTTGACTATAAAAAAATATCCAGCGGCAACGTCGGGTTACGCTGCCGCTAACCCGACCTACGAAAACCTGACCTACTTGCTTATTGACATTAATCGCATGGTCGGGAGAATGCACGGGGGTTCCCGGTAACAAGAATGATCTGCAGCGCTATATGTGTGATGTGCAAAAAGTAACTCGGTCATGATCGATAGCCAGTAATGAACATATCGAAACCTCTCCTTCAGCAAAGTCTGCTACGGCAATCTATTTCTGTCGTCCCGCAATCAGTCTGTTTTGTTGATGCCGCAAGGGCGTCTGCGATTCGTTCAGCGTAATTCCAAAGGAAAAAAACTATGTGGTTACTCGGTGGCATCATAGGTTTGTTTATCGGTGCGGCGGTTTTTGGAGATTCGGGGTGGCTGATCGGGGCGATATTGGGCGTCATTGCCGGGGTAAGCCTGAAGTCGTCGTTGAAGCCCGATTTAACCGAAATCAACAATCGCCTGCGGTTGCTGGATGAGGCTGTTCAGAGGCTCAATAAGCGCCTGGATGCGTTGCAGAAGAACGCAAACGCGCCACAAGCCGGCCTGAATGAAGTCATCCCGTCCAAGCCTGTTGCTGTGGCCGAGTTGGCGCCTCAAGCACCCAAGCCGGAGCCGGTGCGCAAGGAAACCCTCCCGCCCAATGAGCAGCCCTTATCGATCAAGCCGGTGGTGTTGCCGCAGGCTGCCGAGGTGAAACGTTCGCCTGCCATTGCCGAGCCAGTATCGTTTGCCAAAGCGGCAGCCACGCCGCCATCCCGCACCGTCTCGCACAAGTTGCCGGAAATTCACGCAGAGCCGGGTTGGTTCGACATCGCGCTGGCAAAGGCCACGCATGCCATCAAGCAGTTCATTTTCGGCGGCAACACCTTGGTCAAGGTCGGCAGTCTGATCCTGTTTCTGGGGCTGGCGTTTTTGCTGCGCTACGCTGCAAGCCAGTTTACCGTGCCGATTGAGTTGCGTTATGCGGGGGTGGCGGCTAGTGCGCTGGCGCTGCTCGGTTTCGGCTGGTGGCTGCGCAACAGCCGTCGCGACTATGCCCTGATCTTGCAGGGGCTCGCGATAGCCGTGCTGTACCTGACCATTTATGCCGCGATGAAGCTGCACCCGTTGTTGCCGCCCGCGCTGGGCTTCATGTTGATGGTGGTGGTGTGTGCAAGCTCGGTTGTATTGGCGGTGACGCAGAATTCGCTGGCGCTGGCGATGGCGGGGTGTCTGGGCGGCTTTGCGACGCCGGTCTTGGCGTCAACGGGCGGCGGCAGCCATGTGGCGCTGTTCAGCTATATCGCGCTGCTGGATGCGGGCATCGTGGCCGTGGCCTGGTTCCGCGCCTGGCGCGTGCTTAATCTGGTTGGCTTTTTCGGCACCTTTGGCCTGTACATGGCCTGGTACAGCCGTGGGTGGCAAGAGGAACATCTGGTGAGCGCGGAGCTGTTCCTGCTGCTGTTCTTCCTGATGTTTGTCGGCATCCTGATTCGCTTCGCACATCATCTGAGTCTCACTCGGGAGACAGCGCCCAAAGGCGATGCCGATCGCGACGGGGTGTTGCTCGGCGTAGTGACCAAACGTGCTGACTATATCGACGGCACGCTGGCGTTCGGCGTGCCGTTGCTGGCATTTGGCCTGCATGCACAGATGACGACTCAAATTGAGTTCGGCGCGTCGTTCGGCGCACTGGGTTTCGGCGCTTTCTACCTTGGCCTGGCGGCAATGTTGCGCAAGCTGACTCGGGAACGCTACCTGCTGCTGACCGAGGTGTTCATTGCACTGGGCGTGGTGTTTGCCACGCTGGCCATTCCGCTGGGGCTGGAACCGCAGTGGACTGCCTCGTCTTGGGCGCTGGAAGCGGCGGGGATCTTCTGGATCGGCATCCGCCAGCAGCGTCCGCTGGCGCGCATGTTTGCCGCGTTGCTGATGCTGGGTTCTATCTATTACTTCTTCCGCACCTTGCATTTCGGCTATGGCGATGTGACTACGCCGCTCGATGGCTCGATTTTCGGCTGTTGCCTGATCGCGGCCTCGCTGCTCTTTGTGTACTGGCTGTTGCGCAACGCGCCGGAAGGATCGGTCTCGAAACAGGAACGTGATAGCGCATGGATGCCCGCGCTGGCAGGAACGCTGATGACATATCTGCTGCCGCCGCTGTTGTTGTCCTGGGAAAACTGTGGAACGGCATGGGGCGTGCTGGGGCTGCTTACCTTGTACCTTGCCTTGCGCTTTGTAGTGCCGGTATGCGTCTGGGCTGGTTTCCTGATTCAGTTGTTTGCGGGCGTGGCCTTTGTCACCACGCTGCACGGCGGTGCCGATGGCACAGTGTTGGGCAACGGTTATAGCGGCCTGTTCTCGGCGATGATAATCGGCGGCGCCATGTTGGCCGGCGCCTGGATGGGCACGGCAAAACTGCGCGTAGCCGGGCCGGAACTCTCGGGCGCACTGCGGGCGGTGAGCGCGGTGACGGTCGTCGGTCTCAGCCTGCTCAATGTGGCGTTCCTGTTTGTGCTGCCCTTGCAGTCTGCGTTGACTGCCTGGGCGCTGAGCTCGACGCTGATTGTCGCCCTGGCGCTGCGCATGGGGAATCGCGTGGCGCTGTGGTTTGCGCTGGGGCTGGAAATGCTGGCGGGATTGCTGCTGCTGTCGCGCCGCGTGGCGCCCGATTTGTATTCGCTTCAACAACTGGAAACGGATTTGCTGCCGTTCCAGCACAGCGGCTGGTGGTCGGCGCTGGTGTTCAGTCTGTGCGGCTTTGCGGGGGCATGGCTGTTGAAACGTGCCGAGCGCAAAAACGAGCCCGTGCCTTTGCCCAACGTCATGCTGCTGGTGTGGGGCGCGCTGTGGTGGGCATTTGCGTGGAGCAGCGAGTTGCTGCGCTGGCTGCCGGAGCAGGAAGCGCTGCCCGCGCTGGTGGTGGCGCTGGTCGTCACGCAGTTGCTGTGGTGGGCTGTTGCGCGCTGGCAAGACTGGGCCGAATTGCGCCGCTTCGCCTACAGCCATCTGCCGTTGGCGTTCTTGCTGACGCTGGCGTCGTTCGCAATTCAAGCGCATCCGCTCGCCAACTATGGCTGGCTGGTTTGGCCGCTGGCTGCGGCCGCGCATTTCTTCCTGTTGCACGAACAGGACAAGTCGGGTGGCGAAAAGTGGCAGGCACAATGGCATGTTGCCGGCGTGTGGTGGCTGCTGCTGATCGCCAGTGGCGAAACGCGCTGGCAGTTCGCTTCGCTGGGCGAACAGTATTCGGCCTGGCCCATGCTGGGCTGGGCACTGGTGCCGCTCGCCTACCTGTGGTGGGCCGCCACCTGGTCGCGCCCGTCGCCTTGGCCGATGACCCGGTTCCTCGATGCCTACCGCAGGGTTGCCGCGATGCCGGTCGCGATATTGCTGGCGCTGTGGCTGTTCGTCAGCAACCTTGTATCAAACGGAGCGGCACAGCCGTTGCCCTACATACCGTTGCTGAATCCGCTTGAGCTGACGCTCATGGCCGGTGCGCTGGCGATTGCCCAGTGGGTAAACAGTCAGTCGCTGTTCAAGAATTATGCTTTCCTGCAGCGGGCCGCTGCGCTCGGGTATGCACTCATCTTCATCACGGCAGCCGTATTCAGGGCGGTTCATCACTGGGCGGCCATCCCCTGGGATTTCGACCAATTGTCCCAGTCGATCTTGCTGCAGGGCGTGCTTTCCGTGGTCTGGGCTGCGGTTGCCTGCGCGATGATGCTGTTGGCCAGCCGCAAACAAAAACGCGAACTGTGGATGGCAGGCGCAGGCCTCATTGCCGCCGTGGTGCTCAAATTGTTCCTGATCGAGCTGTCGCACACGGGCACGGTAGAGCGCATCGTGTCGTTTATGGTGGTGGGTGTACTGCTGTTGGTGCTGGGATATTTCGCCCCGGTTCCGCCGAAGAAAAAACCTGAAGAACTGGCAAGGCAATCATGAAAAACAATCAAACTCTCCCGCTTCTTTTGTTGCTGTTTATGGCGTTGTCCGGTTTGTGTACAGGAGGGACAGTGCTGGCAGAAAGCTTTGACACCTACGCCCACCGCGCACAGATCAAAGGCGAGGGCACTGGGCCGTATTTCCATTTCCCGCTGACGATGGAGGTGTATCGGAGTTCCTTGTCGCCCGGCCTGCGAGACCTGCGTGTATTCAATGCCGCCGGGGAGCTGGTTCCCCATGCATTGACGCTCAAAACCGATATTCCCCAACCGAAAGTTGTGCAAACCAAACTGAAGGGATTCCCGCTTTACAGCGACGAGACCACGGAGAATGGCGGTTTCCGGATTCGCCGCGAGAAGAACGGCGCGCTGGTTTCGGTTGAGCCTGCCCAAGCGACCGTCACCCGCAAATTGACCGGCGTCATTCTGGATGCAAGCCGCATTGATGCGCCGTTGGTTGCGCTGGATATCTCGCTGGATGATTATCGCCAACCCTTCCAGCATTTCCGCATCGAAGCCAGCGACGACCTCAAGCAATGGCAGGCTGTGCAGGACTCGGCCACTATCGCCGTGCTGGAACAGGAAGGTGCGCGCATCGAACAAAGGCAAGTCGAGTTGCCGTCGATCCGCGCCAAATATCTCCGGCTGACCTGGCTGGACCCGCAAGAAATCCCGGGTTTGCCCGTAGTCACCGCCACCTCGTCGTCTACACCACAGCAAAGCCAGCCCGAGATTCTCTGGACCGAAGCGATATCGCCCGTTCGCAATACCAATGGCGAATACCTGTATCGTCTTGACGGCATGCTCCCGGTGGAGCGGATTCGTTTTATCCTGCCGCAGCTAAACACACTGGTCCCGGCGCAATTGCTTGTGCGCAGCAGCGAAAAGCAACCCTGGCGCAGGGTATCCAGCACCGTGCTGTACCGTCTGGCCGCGCAAGGCGGCGAATCGCTTTCACCCGATATCGACTTGGGCGGTGAAACGATTACCGAACTGCAACTCAAACTGGACACGCGCGCCGGTGGGGTGGGCGACAAACCGCCTCAGTTAAAAATTGCCATCAAGCCGCAACAACTGGTATTCCTGGCGCGCGGAGACAGCCCGTTTACGCTCGCCTGGGGCTTGGCCAATGACAAAACCAGCGCGTTGCCCTTGACGACCCTGGTACCGGCCTACCGTTACCAGAACGGCTTGCCCGGCAACGCGGCCAGCCTCGGGACAGACGAAAAGAATCCCGCACCGGTGCGCACAAAGAACGATGCCGCCGAGCCGATTGATCCGGCGCTCATGCATAAATGGATACTTTGGGGGGTGTTGGTTGCCGGGGCGGTATTGTTGCTGTTGATGGCAATGAAGCTGATGCGGTCGGGCGGGAATGCAAATCCGTGAGTCATTTTCTTAAGCAGTAAACTGTAATTCAACAACAAAGGAATCGTAATGCAGAATAACCACGCCATTCAGAGAGTCCGACCCAACGCCGCCACCTTCGCGCTTGTCTGCATGTTGATGCTGCTCGGCGGATGCGCATCAGTCGCAACGGCCGAGCCGTCAGCCAGCAGACCCGCGACGTGGGCAACACCGGTTGCGGCAAATCCCGGTCTGCCGAATCTGAATCGCGTCAACGCCTCTCTTTATCGCTCCGCGCAACCGTCGAAGGAGGGTTTTGCATTCCTGGAAACGCAGACGAGTCTTTCGCTCGCAGATCGTCCAATCAAAACCATTCTCTCTCTGCGCGCCTTCAACGATGACGCTCCCCTGGTTGCAGAAAACTCAACCTTGCGCCTGGAGCAGATACGCTTCAAAACCTGGCATCCCGAGGATGAAGATGTCGTCAAGTTCCTGCGCATTGCAACCACCCCGGCCATGCAACCCGTCCTCGTGCATTGCCAGCACGGCGCGGATCGTACCGGCACCATGGTGGCGATCTATCGCATTGCTTATGAAGGCTGGACCAAGACCCAGGCCATGGACGAGATGACCAAAGGAGGCTTCGGTTATCACCCGATGTGGCAAAACCTGCTGAAATATATTGAAGAACTCGACGTTAATGCCATCAAGGAGCAGGTTGCTAAGCAAGGGACTTGGCAATAACCGCTTGAAGTGACCACGCAATTTCGGATAGACCGTCAAATAAAAAACCGCCCACAAGGGACGGTTGTTTATTTAGCGGAGAGGGCGGGATTGTTCAGCTTTCGCGTTGCCTCCGCGAAAGCTTCATCCCTCGTTTCACTCGGGACCGCCTGACGGCGTCCTGCGCGAGCGATGCTCGCTGGTCAAACCCGAGCTGTTTCGTCCACACACCCACTCAACCAAATAAAAAACCGCCCACAAGGGACGGTTGTTTATTTGGCGGAGAGGGCGGGATTCAAGTCGCCGACTTCCAGTGCCATTGATTTCATTATGTTTATTCGTAGGGCGGAGAGTGTCTTTGTAGCAACACAATGTGTTCATAATGAAGTTAATTAGCTTCCCGGTCAAATTTCGGTCAGTTTGAACATAATTTAATTCCACGCAGAAATTGAGAAAAAGGCGAAAAATTCACGATTTCGCGAAAATTTTAGACTCTATAGTTACGCCAGATACGCTTAAAAGCCTAAAATCGCCGTTAATGACCATTTTTATGGTTGACAGAAAATGCATAGATTTATGCAGCTTTGTATTGACAGTTCCGTCAATAACTACGAGTATCGCGCCGTGGTTAAAATTTCGCTTGCATTTTTTGCCAATACTAATAAAATGCGCGGCTTTTTTTTGGGGCTACAGATTTTTTTCAATTATTTTAAGGTGTAAAAATGCAAACTTCTTGCGGTGAGCTTTTGGAAAGAGCTAGACAGGCCGCTTTGTCTTTACCTAAGGTTGGTGAAGTTGCTTCTCAGCACATGGTGCAACGCCTAGTGAACAACTCAGTGACTCCAGCCTACCATAGCAATAGTCGGTGTGCTGAGATCACTAATGGTCTTCTGTGTGAGAATCCTGGCCTATTCAATACAGACAAAATAAACGAACTATTGAGCGAAAATCCAGCTCAGGACTAATTTATGGCGATTATTACCACTGCCTCGTGGGATGACGAGGTTAGGGCGATTATTGCCCAATTCATAGCTGCTTCAGCTTCTCCGATCTTGACCAACAGATGTAGTGGTGTTGGCTTTAGTTTGTCCGGAGACATTGTTAGCGACAGGTTACATCACGAGAATTGGGAAAAAATGCCAGCCGATGAGGTGGTGGCTTCGTTCTCGGAGTGGCTAATAAAATACATAAGTCATAATCAAGATGCATTGATTATTGATGCTACGGATAACATAGCTACCTATCTATCACAGCATGGGGTTACGTCCTCAAGTCCTGATCAATTCAAATTTGCCTTTTGGTTTGGATGGGTTCTGGCCGAACGTTGCGATGCAATAGGTAAGCCGCAGTTCAGCAAGCTGAGTAAGCTAATCACCCTGATGGTTATGGATTTGCTTCTCGGCATGATGCCAAAAAGCAATCCATTGCCACAAGATATGCGAAAGAAGTTAGATAGGGCTGTATCTGTTGGCAAAGAGTGCGAGTATTACGGTAAGCATGGGATTTATACATCTTACAAAATAATTTCAAAATTAGTAAACAGCGCCAATCTGTCTGGATCTAACGGGTGGCGCTAATAACTTAGGGTTGCCAGTTACGTGGCGCTTTTCTGCACCCGCGAAATTGGTAGAGCTTTAACTCTTCCTTCTTCACGTTAGCCCGTATTACACCGCCACCGGCAACTCATCCCATTCTGTCGTGTAATTCGGTGACTTCTTCTCCCGACGCATTGCCCAACGTTGTTTCACACCTGATGCGGCAACCGTAACACTGCCTGATCCCATCTTCCTGTTTATTGCGTCCATGACTCGCATCATGCTGTCTGATCTGGCTTGTTCGACCGGGTCATCGAATAGCGTCGCCTGAACCGTTCCCTTGCTTTGTAGCCCCATTAGCAACACGCCACTCTTCTTGTAGCCATATCCACTGCGGTAAATCGCTTTCAACCCCTTGAGTGATGCATTCACGAGCTTGGTCGTATCATCGGTAGCCTGGAAGAAAGGCACGATCATCGACCTTTGGTATTGCGGCGCCTCTTCCTTGAACGGATTGGTTCGCACAAAGACACATAGACTGGCTGCGACCGAGCCATCGTGTCGTAGCTTCTCTGCGGCACGGGTGGTGAAATAGGCAACGGACTCAGACAGGTCGGCTAACTGAGTCACTTCCGATCCGAATGACCTGGACACCATGATCTGCTGGCGGGGGGCGGACGCCTCATCCAGTTCGATGCAGGGAGTTCCGTTCAGTTCATTGACGGTGCGTTCAAGAACGACAGAGAACTGCTGCCGGATATACTCAGGATCGGCGCGACGCAGGTCTTCAACGGTCTCAATTCCCATTTCGACAAGCCTTGCGGAGATGCGTGGCCCGACTCCCCATATTTCGCCAACCGGGAGCCTGGCGAAGAGCGTGCTGCGCATTTGTTCATCCAATCGCCCAAAGTCGCAAATACCATTGCTGCCGGCCAACCCTTTCTTGGCGCAGTGATTAGCGAGCTTGGCGAGGGTCTTGGTATCGGCGATACCAACGCAGACCGGGATGCCCACGCTTTGCTTGATGGCCTGACGGATCGTCTGACCGTAGTCCATCAATGCCATCGGATCAAATCCGTCCAGATCGAGAAAGCATTCGTCGATGGAGTAGATTTCCTGGTTAGGAGAGAAGCTGGAGAGGAGGGACATGACCCGTGCGGAAAGATCACCGTAGAGTGCATAGTTGCTGGAGAGCGCGATAATGCCGTGCTTCTTGGCGACATCCTGCATCTTGAACCACGGCTCACCCATTTTGATACCGAGCGCCTTCACCTCTCCGGAACGCGCTACTGCACAGCCATCGTTGTTGGAGAGAACAACGACCGGCACGCCTTCCAGGCGCGGATTGAACACCCTTTCACACGAGACGTAGAAGTTGTTGCAGTCAACGAGCGCAATCGGCATAGAACGACCTCAGACGAACTTCTTCACTGACGAGGTTACCACCCCCCATACCTGAAGCTCTTGGCCCTCAGTGAACTCAATATCCTCATAACGAGGGTTGGCTGATTTGAGGCTTACCTTCTGCCCACTTTTGTTCAAGAACTTGACCGTCATTCCTCCATCCACAATTGCTATGACAATGCTGCCGGAGGAGGGAGTCAGAGATTTATCGACAACCAGTATGTCTCCATCGAAGATCCCGGCACCGACCATGCTGTTGCCTTTGGCGCGGACGAAGAATGTTGCCTCTTTGTGCTGGATCAGGTGTTCGTCCAGGCTCAGCTGGCCCTCAATGTAGTCATCTGCAGGCGATGGAAAGCCGGCCGCAACTTTGTCGCTAAATAGCGGAACGTGGATTGGTGGTATGCCAATCGCGGGTATTTGGGTGGAAAGGTGCTGCAGGGCGATGCTCATGGGACTCAACGAACAGAATAAACGTTTGAAGCATCTTAGAGAACGAACGTTCTGTTGTCAAGCCGGGAGGCCTAGCTACGGGTTAAAGAACTTTTCAAAAACAGCTTCTGTCATATTTTCATATTGCGTCTGGCAATTACACCCCGTTCTGCACGGATGCGTCACAATCTGCAAATTGGCTACCCCCCCTGCAATGGCCGACGCTTTAAGCGCACCAACTGCCTGATCGTATGCCCTCACGCCAGCAATGCTCCTATTGGTTGGGTCAAGCGCAATACGCTGAAGATAGTTGTTAAGCCGAATGACACCACCAGCATTTCTAAGCACGAATAATTTGTCAAAATTGCCAAACTCGAAGTTATCACTGAATTCATTAATTGACTGAAAATACTTTTCTTCAAAGGTTATGTTTTGGTTCCAACCAGATGGATTGCTTCTTGTTATCCAAACATATGGAAGCCAATCTTGCTCCAATACATCTAGCGCAAATTCAAAAAGAACGGGCCCATAGTTGTTTCGCATACGGGCACGGTAGTGAATATCAACAGTATCCACAAAAACGTCATACCAAAGGCCATGCCTTTTATCCAACTGGTCAGTATGTTGCTCAGTTTGAGGCAAGCCTAGCTCGCCAAGTGTGCCTCTTGATAGCAGCTTACCTTGCCTCAAATAGGAACAAGCGGTTCTAACAGTGTCGACGTGGACGAAATTCGTAACTTTCTTGTTCTTAAGCACCTGCAACACTTCCTTTGAGTCAAGTTCCATTTAGTGCCTCCCATATTTCGTCTATATTGGCTCAATCAAACCCGCATCATCTCGCAACCCAACACGGTTCAACTCACAAGTCACAGTCCACACTTGCATTGATGCGGAATCGTGAGGACGAATCAAAGGGGCTAGCTTGTCAGGTTGATGTTCTTTGGGGGATAACCAAGTATCCCATTGGCCTGCATCCAAGATCACAGGCATCCGGTCGTGGATCGGCTGCATGATCTCGTTTGCATCTGTCGTGATGATGCAGCAGCTCTCGATGATCTGCCCATCCTTGGAATGCCACGTCTCCCACAGCCCCGCAAAGGCCATCGGATCCCCAGACTTCAAGCTGATATACCACGGCTGTTTGATCCCTTTTTCAGTCTTCCACTCATAAAAGCCCGACGCCGGTATGATGCAGCGGTGATGTTTGAAAGCGGATCTGAAAGAAGGCTTCTCGGCGACGGTCTCACCCCTTGCGTTGGACAGCTTGTTGCCGATGGTTGGGTCCTTGGCCCACGAAGGGATCAGGCCCCATTTCATCAGGCTAAGATGCCTGTTCTCTGATTCATCAGCGGTAATAGAACAGATTCGAGTCGATGGAGAGATGTTCCAAGCCGGGGGACAGTCGAGTGTGTTGGCTAGGCTAAAGACTTCAGCTAGCGTCTTGGGGTTTTCGTTGAGAGCAAACCGACCACACATGATGTCTAATTCCTTCCCCACCAGGGAAAAAAATCAACCCCAGTCCTCTTTACCAACTCTTCGTAACTAATCGGTTTTCCTGGTCGTGCATCTTCCGTGTTGTCCTGCCAATGCGCCCAAGCCCGACCTGTAGAAGGATCATAAACCAGTTTGAATAGGTGCTGGGGAACCCATACTTTGTTGTTTCCAATCGTTGGGGGAGTGCCGTCAAATACAGGGCCGGTAATCACAAAAACATCACCTTCGGCTCTCATTGAATACTTGCGAGTGTCAGCTTCGATCTTTCGCCATGCATGTTGGTTGTTTATGGGATTCTGTGGAACTATGTTAGCCAATGAAAAGCTCTGCGCCTTCGCTTCAATGGTTCCCATATCGCCGGCTGGAGCCATGTGACCTCGGTCAAAGCCCGCATCTTGATAATCGGCTAATGTAGAACGCTCTGACTCAGGCAACCTGGATTCCTCAAAAAACAGATTCGATCTTGGTATTTCTCGTGAGGCAAGCAAGGCTTGTTTAGTAATGCGCTCGGCAACGTAGATTGGCGTGTGGCGATTACCTGAGTGAAGGACCGCGAATTCGGCAAAGCATAACGCTCTTGGTTTGAGATCATCCTGATGCTGGAATACTGGCGGGGTATTGTTGGCAAAGAGCTGACGGCAATCAGCGAAGTTATTTTCATCGGCGAAAGCCGTTGTGGCAGCCACGGCAAGGAAAGCGTGCAGTGCATACAAGCCGAGTTTATTATTGAGCCAATTCACCGGAGAACTCCCAATGTCTGATTTTGCAACGTTCAAACAATACTACAACCTGGCTGACCACCTTATCGCAAAATCTAGCAAGGAGGACATAGCAGAAACGGCACGATTGCTTGCGATGAATTTGGCCCACTATCAGTCCAAGTTTGGCGCACTTCCTTTAGAGGAGACTCTAGCGATGATCGGGATGGTGAAGCCTAACGAAGATCAATTACAGCTATTGAGCGCTGCTATGGAGATTCTAGTTGGGGTGCTTGGCAATGTTGTGTCCGGGGTTGGTCAGGAAAGGCATTAATCCAACACAAAGATTTCCGCTTTTCGTATGATTAGCCGTATGGAAATTAGATAACCTGCATTTCATCAACAAGTTAAAGGCAACCTACAATGTCCTTAGAATAAACATTGTGAAACTGGCGGTCAATTTTGGTAGAATTTTCTAGGAAATTGTTCAAGTAGAGAGACGCTATGTCTGAAGAAACACGATATTGTTCTGCATGTGGGATAAATCATCCTGCAAGTGAAATGCGCCAAGTCAAAACGTTCAATGGTTTCGCCGGGACCCAAAGGTGGCAGTGCATAAGGACGATCAATGCAATGAAGAAGAAGAATCAAGCCTCGCGCGACGAATTTGGCAAACAACATTCCAAAGCGAATAGGGCGTGGTCGCCTGATAAGCCGCGTCTAAAGGTTTAATTTAATAGCGTAGGAACTTTGTCAGTTTACTGCTCACGTTTCTTAGGTTTTTCGTTTCACATTCCCAAACCACTAAAACACGCCATCCAAGCGCTTTAAGAGCTGCAAGATTTTCCGCGTCACGTTCACGGTTACGATTGATTTTTGGAATCCAATAGTCTTGCTTAGACTTTGGTTGACGCACATAACCGTGGCAGTCATGGCCGTGCCAGAAGCATCCATGAACAAAGATTGCTAACTTCCGACTCATAAACGCAATATCTGGCTTGCCGGGAAACTCTTTGCGATGAAGTCTATAACCCGTGTGCCCCAACGCTCGACATAGCCCTCTCACTACAAGCTCAGGGCCAGTATCCTTGCTCTTAACCAGACGCATACGGGCGCTTCTCTCGGTTGGAGACAGGGTGTCGGTCATCGCCGCTTTAGAAACAATACCTTCGACGGCTTCCAGTCTTTGGCAAAGCCATCGGCGCGACGTAGCCAATTTTCTATGCGTTTTTCGGGTTTGACTGACTCGCCCCAGTATTCAACAAAGAGAGCGTCTTCCATCCTGTAAGCAGCATCAAGTATTTCTTGCTCGATAAGTTTCAATGCACGCTCTATATAGAGTCCACCGTTGTCATCGTTATCTGGATTCGCAACGCTACCAGCCGAAAACAGGTCTCTTGCCTGATGGCATAGAACGCCGTGATAAGTAAGCAAATACAAAACAACATCATCGTATTTGTTTCTGGAGCGTCCTGAATCGACAACTTGAGGGCAAAGCAATACCGCTTCAGCTCTCAGCTTTGTTTTTTCTGGAACAGAGAGTTTCGTATAGAGTCTGGCTTGAATGGGAAGTGTATGATCTTCACCTGAAGCATCCTCTAACCACCACAGCCGTTCACCTTCTTTCAGTCGCCCACGCGCATACTGACGTATATAGAGCATCTTCTCTTCCATTTCCGATGCCCTGAACTTGTCATACGAGATGCCCATTAGGTCAAACAATGATTGAGAAGCGCCCATTTCCACTTCAAATCTAGGAACGTGAGAAGTTCTTACATGCATCACGCATTTCTCGTATTCGCCCCACTTAACGTCTGGCTTGCCCCCCATTTTGCCGAAGATCAGAAATACCTTCTTTACTGAATCAATACGGTTTCTTTCAAGAACGCTATTGGCAACACTGCGCCATGTGTCGTTGGTTGTAAATTTGACCTCAATTCCAAATGCGCCAACGGCAATATCAGGGAAAGCCTGAGGATGAGGATCGAAGTCGATTTTGACTTTAGGATTGCTAATTACGTCCTGCACTACTTCGCGAACCCGGTCCTCGAATTCCTTTGAGGACTTAAACAGCGCTTTTTTTGCTTCAGCTCGAAGTTGGGCGACCACAGCGTCCAATATCTTTTCAAATTCACTTTGTGTCATGCTGACACGCGGGAAGCCGCGCCCTATACCTAAAGGGCGCAGCCTAAAACTAATGCCTCAGAAAGTCCAGAGGAGAAGCTATTTCAAAGAAGCAGCAACCGCTTTAGCAATATGCCACGCTAGAACTGGAGGGACGGCATTACCTATTTGACGTTCGGTCTCTCTCAGTTTTGCATCGAAAATGAACTCATCGGGGAAGGATTGAATACGCGCAGCTTCACGCATGGAAATTCGGCGCGGCAACTCATAGTGATATTGAATGTTGCCATGGCACTCTGCACGGATTGTGTAGCCGGGGCGGTTGGGTAATAGCTTCCTGTTACCTTGTTCACCACTGCGAGCGGCTTTACTCCAAACGTGATTGAACGTTTCATTCTCAGGTAGATCTGCTAGGTCATGAAGCGCCTCTATTGCCGTGACATGATCTTTCACTTCACAGGTTGCTGATGGGGGGATGAAAGGCTTAATACCTGGGCGCGTGCCAACGATAATTACCCTCTCGCGGCTCTGAGCAACGCCATAGTCGGCGGCGTGGTAAAGCTGATAACTGACGTTGTAGCCAAGAGCTTTGAAATCTGTCAGCACTTGTCGCAGCGAGTCAGCATTGTGCTTCATGAGCAACCCCTTGACGTTCTCGGCAACGAAAATCTTTGGCTTGGTTCGCGCAATGGCTTCAACCATAGCCCTATACAGTCCTGATCTCTTCCCCGCGACTCCGGCCCCTTTGCCATTTACAGATATGTCCTGGCATGGGAAACCACCAATAAGGACATCCACTTGTTTTGGAAGTTCGCTAAGTTGCGCCCAAATATCCCCTTGGCGAATATGATCGCCAATGTTTTTTCTGTAAGTCCTGCAGGCGGCCGCGTTGAGTTCATTTGCCCACACGAATTGGAATGGGAGTTTGTTATATCTTCGGCCAAGCGATGTAAAACCCCCTTTGAAGCCAAGGTCCATCCCTCCGCAGCCTGAGAACAAAGAGACTACAGTAAATAGTGTTTTCTTCTTTTTTGGCTGCCCTGTCGGCTTTTGCGTGGTTCGGTTTTCGCTCGTCGTCATCTGTTCAAACATATGATTTTATTAGGTGTATTGCTAATTCGTTAAATTTTGAAGGTTGTGCATGTGCAAAATCTGCCGCAACGCTTATGAATACTTTGCTTGGAATATGTAATAAAGCATCATACTGGAGACAGCATGGAAACGCGATGTCTCTATACTCCGCCTAAACCAAGACAACGTTTGATGGCTTCAAAGTCTTCTGGCGCTGGAGTTATATATCCAGCCTTGCCCGTGCCGCCGTCAATCCACTTAGCAATGCCAGCCATAAGCACTTCTTGATCGACAAAACCATTGTCCCCAATCTTCCACTCGGAGATCGTAAGGTTTCTCAAAACGACAAGTGTCCTTCCTTCGATTTCAACGGTAGCAACAGCAACACGCATGTTTTTCCCTGAGCGTTTAGGAACGCAGAATTTGCCATCCCGAATATCCAGGAACTTCTTTGACCCAATCGGTTTCCATTCGGACTTTCCTTCGTCAAAGAAGAAGCGAAGAGAAGGACGAAGTGAGGGGTTGTGATTATTTGGGCGTTCATTCATATCAATGAACTCCCTTACGCCGCCACGATGGCGATGACTGCGTTACGGTCTATAACCACCGCCTGGGCGTTGTTCTCGCCAGTGACTTCTCGAAACGCACGAACCAGCTCAAGCTCATTGGCAGTCAGCACCGTGCTTTGCATGATGTTCTCGATGCTCTCCCAGAGGTCTGGGATGTATTCGAGCATCACGAGACGGAGTAGGTGAACTGGATCGGCATCAATGGCCTTTGCGAGTGACGCTATACGGTTTATGGGCAGCTTTGTTTGCCCGTTCTTGAACATCGTGATGATGTTTGGATGGTCAAAGCCGCATTCATCGGCGATTTGGCGTTGTGTTTTGTCGATTGTAGCGATCCGGTCAGCCAGGAATTCGGCAACGGTCAGATGAGAAGGTAATTGTTTGGTCATAGCGGGTCTCCATATTCATTCGTTCAATTCGACGGGTATAGCGTCGTATGCGTTGAAATTATAGTGACCGATGACTTAACAGCTTATGGCGGTATTGATGAGAGCCCAAGTGTGGAAATTCAGTGATGAAGATCATTGGGAAGCCGCGCCCAGCAACGGTTTCGCGCAATCCGCCAGCTATTTGTCTCCCTAATTTGTCTCCCTCACCGTCCAGGGAGATAAATAGCTGGGCTAGGGAGACAATTCTGAACATGGTCCCAACTTCAATTTCAATAAAATCATGACGATAAGTAAAACGGTTGTTTTGGAGGTCGCTGGAATTTTCGACAAATGTCTTCCGAAAATCAGGTGATTTTTTAAAATAAGACAAATCAACGAAAGCCATACAGAATAAGGCTTACAGAGCAATCACAAAATTGGATTTGTCTCCTAATTGTCTCCCAAATGTCTCCCTAGAATTGCATTTCATCGAATCATATTTACAACGACCCTACAAACCGACGAAAGCCATGCTGGACATGGCTTGTAGTCAATTAGACAAGTTTAAAATGTCATAAAAACGTCAGGTTAATGTCACCCTAAGTTCACCCTCCAAGGGGGGCTATAAAGGAGCGAAGTCGTAGGTATAAGAGTGGAGGGCCAAGGTAGTCTGTGTTTTAAGCCGAGAATCTTCTGCGCATCCTTACACTTCGATGCCTCAACACTGTCGGCGGATATGCCTGAGAAGGACCTAAAATTGCCCATGTCTGGGCGTTGCATTTATGACTATACACGGCCGACATAGGCCAAACAGCGTCGTGGAGGTATCAGAATAGTTCTTTTGCCTTAACCCGCAACGCATCCGCGAGTGCTTCAACAGCATTCAGAGAGGGATTGGCTAGTCCTCGTTCGACTCGACTCATGTAGCTTCGCGCAAAACCGCTCTTGTCGGCAAACGCTTCCTGCGACATGCCGGAAGCAATTCGCAATGCCTTAACTCTTTCTCCAAATTGTTTTCTGAGAGGTGTCTTCACCTTTCGAACTTTGGGTTAATGTATACTTATAAGCCACGCACTAATTGATACATTCAATTTTGCTAATATCGTTAATCGTGTCGTTTAGACACAAATTTCAGGAGTCATTAATGAAGTATGTTTTCGCTATTTTGTTCGCCGCACTACTGTTGGCAGGATGCGCCTCGAAGGGAACGAAGTTCCAGATGGCTGATGTAGACGCAATGCAGCCTGGCGTAACCACTTATCAGGAAGCTGTAAAGAAATTGGGCAAGCCTTACGGTGTGAACTTCGCTGAAGACGGGGCGAAATCGGTCACCTGGGTCTGGGCGATGGCAGGGATGGTGGGTTCCCAGAGTCGCGCTACCCGTATCCTATTCGATAAGGACGGAAAGATGATTCGTGTTGCCAGCAAGGTTGAGCAATAAAAGGGGTTTTGCCAATATCGAGCAAATGCTTTGTGAATAACGATCTATGAACGGAAATTGCGCTTTATGAAGAATGACTGGCCGACTGCTTTACGATTAGGAGCTGTAGTAATAGTTGTCTTTTCTTTGTATCAATGTGGTCATTCAAAAGATAGCTCAGAGCAAGTTACGGCAGATCAACATACATCTATGCTTTCAAAGTTTCGATGCGAAATGCCTAAAGAAATACTCAGAATAAAGCCGATGCAAAACCTTGATCCTGCTGATGCCAGTCAAGAGAAGTTGGCTCGTGAGTATATCGAGTTGAAGAGGCGGGCCATCAAGGACTCATGGGATGTGGCCGGAACTGTGTTTTCGACAGAGCATTTCAGATTTCTAAGTAGCAAGAATTACCTGGATGAATATGACCGTCGTGCCATCGAATCAATCCATCAACACGACAACGGAACATATCCGTTTAGTGAGCCATTGGAGGAACACGTAAGGGGGCTGCAAGTCTTGTATGAACAAGCATGTAAAGAAAGGAATTCGACAATAGAGCGTATTGCTACTCTTGATCCCCAACTGGATGCGCTCAGGGCAGAGCCATCGAAACCTTGGCTCGACCCCAAAAAGCGAATTCCGTGTCCGGTCATGCAGACGCCAACCTGTAGACCCTAGAGAACAGTCGCGCCCGCGCGAATTCCAATGATGTTTGCCCTGGACACTCCATAAGCTCTCGCCAAAGCGCTAACAGACTCGCCTGCACTCAACTTATGTCGAATCTCGGTGCGCTGCTCTTGCGTCGTTTTGGTGGGCCTGCCAAGCGTTTTACCTTCAGCTTTCGCACGCTGCAACCCAGCTTGCGTGCGCTCCACCAAAAGGTCGCGTTCCATCTCGGCGACCGCCGCCAGCATCGACAACAGTAGCTTGCCAGCCGGAGAGGTAAGATCGGTGTTGCCGAGTTGCAGCACAATGACCTTGATTCCGCGCTCACCAAGCTGCCTGACGGTCTGAAGCACATCAATGCTATCCCGCCCAAGACGGTCGAGTTTGGAGACGACCAATGACTCCCCCTTACGTATCTGACTCAACATTTGCTTGAAAGCAGGGCGCTGACTCGCGGCGACCTTGCCGCTCACACCTTCATCCACATACCAATAGTCTGGATCAATACAGTAGCCAGCTTGCTCAAGTTCGAGCCTCTGATTCTCTGTCGTCTGTTGCCCCGTCGAAACCCGTCCATAACCAAATACAGCCATGCATCTCTCCCGTGTCTAAGTGTCAGAAAACGGTGTCAAGATAGGATGCCGTGTTAGGAATATCAAGGGCTAGTTTTATAACACTCAGGAATGCTATTTGGGAGGGTGCCGGAATACGGTCGATTTCCGGCACACATTTTTCCGGCGAGTTAACTTATGGAGACGAAAGGTTTGAGGTATCCCGCAATCCGGTAGTTGGAAGTCCTAGCCAAAAAATCTTGGAGCCGAGGGGGTCTATTCCTCGCCCCGAAGAATTATTCTCCTTTCCTTATAGTTTACGATGCGGAGGCGAAGCCGACGCTTCGCAGCATCCCGCGATGTGTTTTAGAAATAGCATATTCGAGACCAGCAAGGGGCGGGGGCTCGCAGCCGAAGGCTGCCCGCCCCCTTGCTGGTCGCCCGCAACGCGGGCTATATTAATTTTACTTCTTACTTACTAGATAGTATTTATTAGCACCGGATTCGCAGGAGAAAAAATACAATAATGCGGCGGAAAAATAATCAGTTACACGGCAATTTATCTCCCCCTCTATGTCCCCCGTTACATCCCCCGATGACTCACCCTGCATCCCTCCCAACTGGGCGAATTACCCGCAGCGAGAATAGGATCGAAGATATTTTTCGCACGAATCTAGGCGGCTGCTAATGTCCTTTCTATCGAGTGGTGTTGCTCTCCCTGTTATCACCGCATGAAGTAGCGCCAATTTGGTCTTAGGGGTTGCGGCGCCGGGAGTGCGAATCATTCGGTCGCACATCCAGACTGTCGCCCAGGTTCTTATGCTTGACTGGAGTCTCATAGGGACGACTGATTCAAGAATTGCTAAAACATCGTAGTAACCGACTTGTACTTTGTGCCCCTTGCGCCTCTCGCCATGCATAATGGTATAAAAGCGACTCTTCATCGTATCGTTTTCGATACTGGCGAGTTGCCACGCCAGTTCAGTAGGCAATTTCAACCAGGCCGCGCGAGTGTCCAGTTTCTTGTCGAGACGTGCAAAGCGCCATGCGGCCTCAAAATCGAACTCCGGTCGAAGTAGCAGACTGGCGAAGCTCGGATCAACACTTCCAGGTAAGTGCATTGGGCGGCGTTCATTGCGGCAATGAAGCCAGTGCAAGTCGATGCAAATGCGGTCTCGAAGCAGATCCGCTTCGCCCATGCCGGCCCCCTCGAGTGAGCGACGCATCTCTCTAAATCGTGGTGCGAACTTTTTGCGAAAATTAAGCTCGATATTGGTAGCGCAAAACTCCTCGCGGATTTCTGGATATGGAGCTGGGCCAATGCCATCTGACGCTGTTTGAAGCGACAGGGCTTGGACACGTTGAGCTAGAGCTTCATCCGATAACTTGGCTACTGCATTTTGATGCTTGTTCCACGCGTCAATGGGCAGTTTTATAGTCGAGGTTAAGTGCGTTGATGGGCCGACTGAGAGCAAAGGCGCTGTTTTGCCCTTAGCGACGGCGCTCACGGTTTTTGGATTGCCATGTGCCGTCCAAGATTCACCCAACGCTGCCTTGCTTGCCATTGAGTCGGAAGAGGCGCATACGTCCCCTGTCGAAGCAACATGATGCTTTTCTTCCGGCGTGGAGCCAAACTCCAAAAGAAGATCGTCCAGAGTGTCGATGCGGGGGTCATCCCATCTTTCGATATTGGCTGCCTTAATAAACTGTTGATTTGGAATTGACCGTTCCAAGATTTCTGAATACTCCATAGCATTAAATCTCCTTTGCTAGGGAAGTATAGTCAGTTCTGACTTATTCCTTCATATTTGAACCAATTGGCCCAATTTTAGACAAAGTCTATCTGGTGATATGGCCTTGTGGAGGTAAGACGACGGCGTTGGTAGTCTGCAAAAAATGCATCAACTGAGTCTGTAGGTCAGGAAATATGTTTTGGCTTGGCATGATTAAGCCCGTAGTCCAACTGATTCAACAAATATGCCTTGTCTTTCAAATTACTAAGAAGAGAAAGTGTTAGGTATCCCTTGCCGGCACCTGTTGCGTGGATTGGCGCTTCGTCTTGAGCATGACCTGAAATGCAAAAGAGACTCAACGGAGTCTTGTTTCCGGAACCAGGAGGTGTTTCTTGCATCGCGCCGTAAGTTAGCAATGTGTGGCGGAATGCGTGCATTCCGACAAGGTTATTTTTGGGGGTTTCATCGCGCAATCCAGTATCTCGTAACAATTGCCGAAACCATTTTTCGGCCTCGCCACTGGCTCTTTTATTAATTGGTTGCCACTCAGGGAATAGTAACTTTGCTCCCGTCGATTTCACTCGGCGGACATATTCCAAGAAACCAAGTTCTATTAGCTTGTTGTGAATTGGGACTTGTCTTGAATCGCCTGTCTTTACTGATTTGATAATTCTGGGATCGGCTTCGGTATCTTTAGTGATCCAGAAGCACCAAACATCGGTATCAACATCCTGGAAAATATCTGTCTGCGGATTCAGTTGGCAAATTTCGTTGACACGAGCCCCAGTATAAAGACCGATATGGGGAAGCCAAAATTGATGCGCCTGAGCAGGATCTCTTGCGTAGTCATTCATTGTTGGCCCTTCAAAGAGTGTCTTTAACTCATGCTGTCTGAAAGCTCGCTGCTTGTTTTCTCCACCTTCAAGGTCTCCGGTGTATTCGATGCCGTCGGTTGTCAGTCCCAAGGGAAATCCCTGATCCTGCCAATCCCTCCTGGCTGCCGTTAGGAACGGGCGAACTGACGCTATGTAAGTATCTTGGAAACTCTTGGGGCCAAGAGTCTGGGGATGATCCAGTTCGGCGAGTTTACGAACCGTTAACTTTCGTTTTCGACATTCGTCTTTCCAACGGGGCGGCAAGTTACCAAGCAAATCAAAAAAATCATTGATGTCAGCCTGCTTGAGTTCTGTAATTGGCTTATTTCCAATAACATCAATGAGCATAGGTAAAACTGCCATGTGTTTCTTAAACATGCCAGGTTTCTTTTCTCGCTGATACTTGTTCAAGAAGCCTTCAACCACGGTTCTGAACATCGGCACTGAGGGCCTGGAAGGACTCGCTGGCGAACTTACCGATGCTGAAGTAGGGGATGGGGTTGCAGATGCGTGGAAGCCTGACAAAGCGAGCCGCAAGGCCTCGTTTTCAGCTTTCAATTTTTCATCAGCTATTCGCCGATCAGCATCAAGTTGAACTCTTCGCAATTCTTGACGGTGTTCTTTCTCTCGTCTCTCTAGCTCTTCATCTTGATCAGATAGCTTTATTCTTAGTTTAGCTTGTTGAATAACTAGCTTTAGCTTTTTTTCATCTGGCGCTGACATAGCTTCTCTGAGTTCACAAAAAATGCGCTTGGCACTAGCGGCGAGTTCTAACGCCACTGGCAATGCTTGGCTTATGTTTGAGGTGGAAAGCGCTTTGGTGATCTCTCTCGCTCCAACAAATGAACGCAACTCTGTCGGAACTGAGATGCGAAATGTGAGACCGTGACCACGACGTTGGAGATATGGTGAGTGGCGTGACATGTAGCTTCCGTAGGTAGAGAGCTTTTGTAGCAACTCTCTGTAGCAAACTGCAAAAACCTACGAAAAAACATGTGGCTACCATCAAATTCAATAGCTTATTTCAATTGGCGGAGAGGGCGGGATTCGAACCCGCGGTGGGCTATAAACCCACACACGCTTTCCAGGCGTGCGACTTAAACCGCTCATCCACCTCTCCGAAAGGGCGCGCAGGATAAACCAGAACACCGTTTCCCGCAATCAAAAATGATCGCGCCACTCGCGCAAGGCCGTAAATACGGCGAGTTCTCTGGTATCAACGAGGCCGCGCGCTTGCAGGGTGCGGATGAGTTCGGGGTGGGTGCAGCCCAGATAGGGGTTGGTGGCTTTTTCCAGGGCGATGGTGAAGGGGACGGTAGGGAGTTTTGCACGGCGCAGGGCGCGAGTTTCTTCGATACGGCGCTTGATCTCAGTGTTGCCCGGGTCGCAGGCCTGCGCGAAGGGCAGGTTGTAGGCGGTGTATTCGTGGGCGCAATAGACCTGGGTGTCGTCGGGCAGGGCGGCCAAGCGTTGCAGGGAGTGGTGCAATTGGGCCGGGGTTCCCTCGAAATTGCGGCCGCAACCCGCGCCGAACATCACGTCGCCACAAAACAGAATGTGCGGGGCGATGAAGGCGATGTGGTCGTCGAGGTGGCCCGGTACCTCGATGATGTCGAATTCGATGTCCAGCACGTCCAGGCGCAGCCGGTCGCCCTCGCGTAAGTCGTGGGTAATATGGGGATTCTTTGGATGGCTTCGCCCATGCACCGGCACGTTATATACTCCGCGCAATTCCTCGATGCCGTCGACATGGTCGTGGTGGCGGTGGGTGCACAGGATGGCATCTAGTTGCAGGCCGTTTTTATGCAGGAAGTCCAGCACGGGTGCGGCTTCGCCCGGGTCGACTGCGACGGCATGGCGTTCATGCTGGAGTAACCAGATGTAGTTATCTTCCAGGGCGGGGATGGCGGTGATGGTGAGCATGATATTGATGGGAATCCGATGCCTTATTGTAAGTCAACAATACTGAGTCTGAATGAATGGTTCGCCAGCGAGCAGGCGGACTATGTGCTGAAGCGCGAGCAGGATTATTTCGATCATACGGTGAGCGACATCTTCGGCTTCAATGCCCTGCAAATGGGGCTTCCCGAACACGATTTTCTGCGCAGCAGCCGCATGCCGCTACGCTTCTCTGCGGGTAACCAGGCCAGCAACAGCGTACGTGTATGCTGCGAAGAGTTGCCTTTCGAGACCAGCAGTCTGGATTTGGTTGTGATGCCGCATGTGCTGGAATTTTCAGAAAATCCGCACCGGATCATCCGCGAAGTGGAGCGGGTGCTGCGCCCGGAGGGCAGTCTGATCATCAGCGGATTCAATCCGTACAGTCTGTGGGGTATGCGCCGCGCTTTGGGCAGCAAAAAGGGCTACCCGTGGCATGGCAAGTTCATCGGATTGCCGCGCCTGAAGGACTGGCTGGCATTGCTTGGATTTGAGGTGGCGGGCGGGCGTTTTGCCGCGTATGCGCCGCCGTTGCGCCAGGCGAAATGGCTGGAACGCTTCACCTTCATGGAAAAGGCGGGCGACCGCTGGTGGGCGGTGAGCGGCGGCGTGTATTTCCTGCATGCGATCAAGCGCGTGCCGGGCATGCGTCTGATCGAACCGAAATGGAAGAAAGGGCTGGTAGGCAAGTTGCTGCCGGTGACGCCAAAATTGAATAACAGAATTTCCCAGAAAACAACCGATCAACAATGAACAGCATGCAAGAAGTAGTGGAAATTTTCACCGACGGCGCCTGCAAGGGCAATCCCGGCGTGGGCGGATGGGGCGCGCTGCTGCGCACCAAGGGCAAGGAACGCGAGCTGTTCGGCGGTGAAGCGCACACCACCAACAACCGCATGGAACTGCTGGCGGCGATTTCCGCGCTGGAGGCGTTGACCCGCCACTGCCATGTGCGTCTGCATACCGACTCGAAGTATGTGCAACAGGGCATCAGCGAATGGGTGCACGGCTGGAAGCTGCGCGGCTGGAAAACATCCGACAAGAAGCCGGTGAAAAACGAAGACCTGTGGCGCAGGCTGGACGCACTGGCCGCTCAGCACAAGGTCGAATGGGTGTGGGTCAAGGGCCATGCCGGGCATGACGGCAACGAACGCGCCGACCAGTTGGCCAATCGCGGGGTGGAATCGGTGCAGGGAGGCGGCAATGCGTAAGATCGTACTGGATACGGAAACCACTGGCCTCGATCCCAAGCAGGGGCATCGCATCATCGAAGTCGCGGCCATCGAGATGGACGGACGCAAGGTTTCTTCGCGCACCTTTCACCGTTACATCAATCCGGAACGCGAGATCGACGAGGGCGCGGCGGCGGTACACGGCCTGACGCTGGATCGCCTGCAGGACGAACCCAAGTTCGCCGAGGTCGCACCGGCACTGCTGGAATTCATCGCCGGGGCGGAGCTGATCATTCACAACGCGCCGTTCGACATCGGCTTCCTGAACGCGGAATTGGCGCTGGCCGGATTGCCGCCGCTGAACAATCCGGTGACCGATACCCTGAAAGTTGCCAAGGAGCTGCATCCGGGCAAGAAGAACAACCTGAATGCCTTGTGCGACCGTTACCAGATCGACAATTCGCACCGCACCCTGCACGGGGCGCTGCTGGATACCGAGTTGCTGGCCGAAGTCTATCTGGGCATGACGCGCGGGCAGGAGAGTCTGCTCGGCGAAGAAACCAGCGAGGAAGACGGCGTGCAATTCTCCGCCAGCGGTGAAGCGATCCGCTTGAGCGTGCGCGTCCTGCCCGCCAGCGATGAGGAGTTGGCGCTGCACATGACACAATTGCAGGACATAGAAAAAGCGAGCAAGGGAGCATGCGTTTGGAAGAAGCTGGACGGACAGGCATGATTCTGGTGTGGTCGAAGCGCATCCGTTGGGCGCTGATGCTGGCGGTGCTTGTCTATCTTGGCGTGTGTGCCTATATGTGGGCGATACAACGGCAGCGCATTTTCGAGCCGACACCGCTATTGCAAAGCACACCGGCCCGGCTGGGCATGAAATTCGAAGAGGTGCATATCCCGTCGGGCAGCGGCGAAAACCAGGGCGAACTGTTTGCCTGGTGGATTCCGGCGGAAAAGGCCGATGCGCCAACCATGCTGTATTTGCATGGCACCGAAAAGAATATTGGCGCCGCGCATGATCTGAATAATGCGGCGCGATTTCATGACATGGGCTATCACCTGCTCATGGTCGATTACCGCGGCTATGGAAAGAGTACCGGCACCGGGCCCAGCGAAGCCGGGATGTATGCAGATGCGGAATCCGCATGGCGCTACCTGACCAGGCAGCGAACAATCGACCCGAAACGCACAATCATCTTCGGGCATTCCCTGGGCGGCGCGATCGCGCTCAATCTGGCCCTGCATCATCCGGAAGCGGCCGGGGTCATTGCCGAAAGCACCTTCACGTCGATGATGGACATGGCCGAGAGCAAGTATTCCTACCTGCCGGTCGACCTGCTGTTGAACCAGCGCTTCGATTCAATCGGCAAACTCAGCCGGATGAAGGTGCCCATGCTCTTTATTCACGGCACCTGGGACCGTCGCATCCCGCATCAGATGAGCCAGCGCCTTTTTGAAAGTGCGCCGCAGCCGAAATTCCTGAAACTGATCGAAGGCGGAGAACACGGCAACAGCGCGCTTGTTGCGCCGCTGGAATACCGGGCCGCAGTGAGCGAATTCGTCCAGCGCTACACAGTTCATATTAATGAACCCAAAGCAAACTGATGTACTGATCATAGGCGCAGGCGCGGCGGGCATGATGTGCGCGCTGGCCGCCGCACAGCGCGGACGCTCGGTGCTGCTGCTCGACCACTCGTCCAAACTCGCGGAGAAGATCCGCATCTCCGGCGGTGGACGCTGCAACTTCACCAATCTCAATATCAAACCGGAAAACTATCTTTCGGAGAACCCGCATTTCTGCCGTTCGGCTTTGGCGCGCTTTACCCCGCAACACTTCATTGCCATGCTGGACAAGCATGGACTCAAGTATCACGAAAAGACGCTCGGGCAATTGTTTTGCGACGACGAATCGGAAGCCATCATCGCCATGCTCAAGTCGGAATGCGATGCGGCAGGCGTGCGCTGGTGCATGCCGTGCAGCGTGGAGAAGATAGAGCGCAGTGATGTCTACTATGTAACAACCCCGCGCGGGAAATATCTCGCATCTTCACTGGTCATCGCCACCGGCGGCCTGTCCATTCCCAAGATCGGCGCCACGCCATTCGGTTACAAAGTAGCCGAACAATTCGGCGTGCCCATGACCAAACTCAAGCCGGGGCTGGTTCCGCTCACATTTCATCCCGAGGAATGGGCGCCCTATGCCGAATTGTCCGGCGCCTCGCTGGAGGCGGTGGTGAGCTTCGGCAAGCACAGTTTCCGCGAGAACCTGCTGTTCACCCATCGCGGCCTGAGCGGCCCGGCCATCCTGCAAATTTCATCCTATTGGGAACAGGGCAAGCCGCTTGCCATCGATCTGCTGCCCGATCACGAATTGCGTGAAATGTTTGTGCAACAACGCGGCAGCAAAATGCTGCTGGGTAACTTCCTCGCCCAGTATCTGCCCAAACGCCTGGCCGAGATCGTCGCCACTCAATGGCTGGAAAACAAGCCGCTCAACCAGTATGCGGAAAAGGAATTGCGAACTCTGTCCGACAAGTTGAAAAATTGGCAGATCACCCCATCTGGAACGCTGGGATACAGCAAGGCGGAAGTGACCTGCGGCGGCGTGGATACGCGCGCGCTGTCGTCCAAGACCATGGAATGCAGCGAAGTGCCGGGTTTGTATTTCATCGGCGAAGTGCTGGATGTCACCGGACAGCTCGGCGGTTACAATTTTCAGTGGGCTTGGGCGTCAGGATATGCGGCTGGGCAGGCTGTTTAAACCTGAAAACCGCAATTCAAGCCACAGAGTTCACAGAGAACACAGAGAAAGAATAGGTTTCTCCATGTTTCGCGGACGCACCCAAAAGGTGAATCGCAACTTTGTGATAACCGTTTGTTTCTCCTCTGTGATCTCTGTGTTCTCTGTGGCTTAATAGATTTTTAGGTTGAAGGCAATATTCGCCAGCAAGCTGGCTCCTACGCCATGGAACAATGATATAGGTTTAATGCTATAGTTTTCCTCAAGTAATTCAGCTCAACAAAGGAGATTCAACCATGCGTGCATTATTGGTGATACTGATGACGGCGTTGTTAAGCGGTTGCGGGTATAACGATTTCCAGAAATACGACGAACAGATCAAGGCCGACTGGGCCGAGGTGCTGAACCAGTACCAGCGGCGCGCCGACCTGATTCCAAACCTGGTCGAGATCGTCAAGGGCGCAGCCGCACAGGAAAAAGAAATTCTTGTCGGTGTCACCGAGGCGCGCGCCAAGGTTGGCAGCATTCAGGCAACGCCCGAACTGATCAACGATCCCAAGGCGTTTGCGCAGTTCAACGCTGCACAGGGCGAACTGACTTCGGCACTTTCGCGGCTGATGGTGGTGGTCGAAAAATATCCGCAGCTCCAGTCGATTGCGGGCTTCCGCGAATTCCAGGCGCAATACGAAGGCACCGAGAACCGCATCACCGTGGCGCGCAACCGCTACATCAAGGCGGTGCAGGAATACAACGTGCTGGCGCGCTCTTTCCCGACCAACCTGACGGCCATGATGTTCAGTTACAGCGTCAAACCATCGCTCACAGTGGAAGATGAGAAGGCGATTTCCAAGGCGCCCAAGCTGGATTTCTCTGCACCCAAGGCAGCGCCTGCCAAGTAAATGAAACAAGCATACAGTTCCCTCGCCCGCTTGCGGGAGAGGGTTAGGGAGAGGGGAGTAGTTGAGATGCATCCGCTCTTCGCAACCCTCTCCCCCAACCCCTCTCCCACAAGTGGGCGAGGGGAGGATAACCGCGCGTTGCTATGAATAAATTGATGGCTGCTCGATTTATTTTGCTTGCGCTGCTGCTTTGCGGCACAGCGCAGGCCGAGGTTGATGTCCCTGTACTCAAGCAACGCGTCACCGATCTGACCGGCACACTCGATGCCGGACAAAAGCAGTTGCTGGAAAATAAACTGAAGGCATTCGAGTCCGGCAAAGGTTCGCAGATCGCCGTGCTGCTGGTGTCTACCTCGCAACCGGAAAGCATAGAACAGTTCGGTATCCGCGTGGCCGAGGCATGGAAGCTGGGTCGTAAAGGCGTGGACGACGGCGTGTTGCTGCTTGTTGCCAAGGATGATCGCATGATGCGCATCGAGGTCGGATACGGCCTGGAAGGCGCGCTGAACGACGCTACCGCCCATCGCATCGTGTCCGAAATCATCACTCCCTATTTCAAGCGCGGCGAGATGTATCCCGGCATTGATGCCGGAGTCGATGCCATCGTCAAAGTAATAGCTGGAGAGGCATTGCCGCCGCCACCAAGCCGTCAGGGCCGGACGGATTTCGATGCGAGCAACACGTTTGAGCTCGTTTTCCTGATCTTCTTTATTGGCAACATCGTGCTGCGCCAATGGCTGGGATTACTGCCGAGCGGGCTGGTTGTAGGCGGCGCGATCGGCGCGCTGGTCTGGTTTGTCGTTACGTCGCTGTTCTGGGCGGGGCTGGCTACTGTTGTTGCGTTCCTGCTTTCCCTGTTGTTCGGATCGAATCGCGGGGGCGGCTCTTCGTTTCCGGGCGGATGGGGCGGCGGCTCCGGCGGCGGTTGGGGTAGCGGCGGCGGAAGTTTCGGCGGAGGCGGTTTTAGCGGGGGTGGCGGTGGATTCGGTGGCGGTGGCGCATCGGGAGGTTGGTAAATGAACATCAAACGCATCGTTAAACATCTTTCTGCCAGTAGTGCCGCCATGCGCCGCAAATTTCCGCGCACGTCGCTGAACAGGATCGAGCAAGCCATTGCCGAGGTGGAGCAGACCCATGCGGGACAGATCCGTTTCGCCGTCGAGTCTGCGCTCGATATCGGCCCCCTGTTTGCCGGTCAGACTGCACGCGAACGGGCGATCGAGGTGTTCTCGCATTTGCGCGTGTGGGACACCGAACAAAACAATGGTGTGCTGATCTATCTGCTGCTGGCGGATCGCGATGTCGAAATTGTTGCGGACCGCGGGGTGCATGCCAGACTGGGACAGGCAACCTGGGAGGCGGTCTGTCAGGAAATGGAAGCGGCATTCCGGCAAGGCCGGTTCGAGGAGGGCGTCATCGCCGGGATACGCAGTGTGGGCGCGCATCTGGCGCGGCACTACCCGCATACCGGGGCCAAGATCAACGAATTGTCCGATAAGCCGGTTCTGATCTAAGCCGGTTTTCAACCGAGTCCATCGTGACCATCGAAACCGAACTCAAGCTGCACATCTCGCCCGAATATCAGGAGAAACTCAAACGCCATCCTTTGCTGCGTTCGCTTTCCACCACCCGCGCCCGCAATCTCAAGCTCTACAACATCTATTACGATACTGCCGATCTTGAATTACACCGTCTGGCCATGGCTTTGCGCCTGCGTCGGGTGGGTAAACAGTTCCTGCAAACCCTGAAGGGAGGCGGGCAGGTGAGTGCCGGGTTGCATCAGCGCAACGAGTGGGAAACGCCCGTGCTTTCAGAGCAACTGGATTTCGATGCCCTCAAGGCCTGCGGCGGCGAATTGCCGCATGGCGTGCGCAACCGTTTGCAACCGGTGTTCGTCACCGACTTTGTGCGCAATGTGCGCTTGCTCAATTTCGAAGGCGCGGAGATCGAGCTGTGCATGGACAGCGGCGAGATACGCGCCGGGCAGTCGAGCTGCCCGATCTCGGAGTTGGAGCTCGAACTCAAGTCGGGCTCGGCGCAGCAGCTTTTCAAACTTGCACAGGCCTTGCTCGATATTGTGCCGCTGCAAGTGGAGCACACCAGCAAGGCGGAATACGGTTATTTGCTGTTCTCCGCCGCCAAACCCTCGGTGAGCAAAGGCAGATTTCCGCCCCTGAAAAAATCGCAAAGCATCGCCAGCACCCTGCAAGGCCTGATCGGCGCCTGTCTGGCGCATGTGCAGTCCAACGTGCCGGGTGCGCTGTTGAAGCTGGATGAGGAATACCTGCATCAGGTGCGCGTCGGCCTGCGCCGCCTGCGCGTGGCGCTCTCCATCACCCAACGTTACCGCAGCGATGCCGAATTGGCGGCATTGCGCGAGCAGGTGACCCAACTATGCGTGGAGTTGGGACGCTCGCGCGAATGGGATGTGTTCGTGACGCAGACGCTGGCGCCGATCTGTACCCGCTTGCCCGAGCATGACGGGCTGCGCGAGATACTGGGTGTGAGCGAACGGGCGCGCAAGAAGCAACACGCCGGTATGGAAAACAACCTGGCTTCGCCGGACTTTCAGCGCATGCTGCTGCGCTTCGGTGCGTGGATGCAAGACGGGCAATGGGGCGAAGGCGAATTCACGCTGGAGCAATTTGCCACACAAGCTCTGGAAAAACGCCGCAAACAAGTATTCAAGCACGGCACGGAGCTGGTTGGCGAAAATGCCGCGCAACTGCATGCCTTGCGTATTGCCTGCAAAAAACTGCGTTACAGCATCGAGATGTTCGGTTCCCTGTTTAATGAATCCAAAACCAGAACCTACGTGGCAGTGTTGGCAGAGCTGCAGGATATCCTGGGTGCCTTGAACGACATTGCAGTGGCGCATCGGCTGCTGAATGAGTTGGATAATGCCGCACGGCACGATACACTTGCGCTCATACGCGGCTGGATGGAGCATGACTATGCGGAGCGCGTTGCCGAGTTTGGCAAAGCCTGGAAACGGTTTGCGGGGCAAAAGGAATTCTGGAGTTGAACGCAGGCAACATTCCCTTCTGCAAAGCCGGGAATGGGGAATAAATACTTTTGGAGAGGTTGACAGGGAATGGCGAGGAAACACACAGCGTTGCGCGTGCCTGTTACACAGGGACTGAAAGATATCTACGCGATGGACATGCGCCTGCCATACCAGGCGGCCTGCGAAGGCCGCTTTTCGCTGACTGCCTTTTCGCGCCTTGCAGCGGCAATCTCGGTGGTGCGCTTCGCCCTTGCGCAAAAAAATACCCATATTCCAAATGCCATTGAAACACTGGATTTCACCATCAACACCCTGCTCACCGTTCGCAGACGGGGCGATTCGACCGATGTATGGGAGATCACCGAAGAAGAGCGTCCTGTTGTCCTGAACGGCATCGAAGTGGCGGAAGAATGTATCGGCGTGCTGGATGTGGCACTGCTGGCACAGACAGCTGCGGCGCTGTTTGATGAAATGGCGCGCGAGTAAATTTATCCTTAAAACCGCAGTTCAGCCCGCAGATTACACAGATTAACGCAGATTATCTGGCGGTTACTGACAAGAGCCCAATCACTCAATCGGTGGAAATTCAAACCATTGTTTGGTGTTGTTTAATCTGCGGACAACTAAGGTTTTTAGGTTTGAACGGGACGCCACAAGCAGAATTGGCCCTGCCTCACATTACAAGTTTGCGTTGCTGGCACCTAACCCCGGGAAGTCCTGAGTAACGCTATTTCCTGATACGCCTCGGCCAGCAGCTTCTTCAGTGCTTCATTCTCGACTTCAAGATTGACCAATCGTGCGGCTTCGTTCGCGGATATTGCGGCTTCACTGGCCGTTGTACCGGAGTCGGCTCCGGCTTTGGCTGCCAGAATGGTTGCTTCGAGTTCAGCGCGTGCGCGCGCCGATTCATCGTCCCTCTGTTTTGCCTCGGTCCGGGCCATTGCAAGAGCGTCTGATCGGGTCTTGGCGGCTGCAACCGCAGCCTCAAGTTCGGCGCGCGCGCGCGCCGCTTTCTCTTCCTTTTGTCTGGCTTCGGCCTTGGCTTTCGCCTCGGCGTTCGAGCTGGCTTTTGCAGCTGCGGTGGCAACTTCAAGTTCGGCACGCGCACGCGCCGCATTCTCTTCCCTTTGCTGGGCAGCAGCCTTGGCTTTTTCTTCGGCGTCAGAGGCGGACCTTGCGCCAAGGTCGGTCCTGATCTTGGTGGCCAGCATGGCTGCATCGAGCTCGGCGCGGGCACGCGCAGCTTCCTCATCCTTTTGTTTTGCCTCTGACTTGGCCATTGCCAGTGCATCCGACCTGGTCTTGGCAGCTGCTACCGCAGACTCAAGTTCGGCGCGTGCGCGCGCCGCTTTTTCATCATTTTGCCTGGCCTCAGCCTTGGCTTTTGCCTCGGCGTCCGAGCTGGTTTTTGCAGCTGCGGCCGCCGCCGCGAGTTTGGCGTGAGCAAGTGCGTCATCTTGCGCCGCCTGATTGGCTTCCAGCTTGGCCTTTTCCTTGGCTGCCGCAAAATAAGCCTTCAGCTCGGCAGCACGCGCAGCTTTCTCATCTAGTTGATTGGTCGCCGGATCCGGCACCGGTTGGACTGCCGCAGTGGCAGCCTGTTTGGCTTGAGCTGGTGCAGTTTGCTGTTTCTTCTGCGCAGGGTTCAATTCTTGCGGGGCGCTCTTCCGCTCAGGAACGGTTTCAGAGTTTTCAATGATGTATCTGCCCTTCACCAGTTCGCCAAGAAGTTCATCCCATGTTTTCCGCAGACTGGGGGGTGCGCGCTTGGCTAATTCGGCGGAGGTGGATTTGCCGTCCACAAGCGTCAACATGCGCATCAGGTTATTCGAAAGTTTTGCACCCTCGCGTTCGGCCTTGGTGGTTCTGACAAAGACTGTGTTCGTATTCATGATCTTGGTGTTGTTGGACAGGAAATACTATTTTGCAGCTACATAACCCTGATGCAAACAATACCATATACAAGCCTTGATGAGGACAGGAAAGAGGCTGGTGGCAAGCCTTTACACGACAAAACTGATCGGTCTTGAATTCAGGGAGCAGGCTGCCCGGGACGTTCAGGATGCTACTTCAGCATTGCCTTCAACCGCGCCAGCTTGTCCATTCCTTCTTCCTTGCTCACTGCAGGCGCATTGCCCGCCGTTACTACCCCTGTATAGACGATATCCTCCTGGGGCAACTCGGCAATGAAGCGGCTGGGGTCGCAGCCGGCGTGTTCCTTGCCGCGTTTGCGCCGGGTGCAATAGCTGATCTGCAGCGAACGTTGTGCGCGGGTGATTCCCACGTACATCAGGCGGCGCTCTTCCTCGATCTGTTCCGGTGACTCGCTGCGCTCATGCGGCAGGATGTTCTCTTCGACGCCGACCAGGAATACATGGCCGAATTCCAGCCCCTTGGCGGCATGCAGGGTGGAAAGCGAGACGGCATCGGTTTCCTGGTCACGCGATTCGAGCAGGTTGAGAAGTGCGATCAACTGCGTCATGGCGATCATGTTTTTTTCGTCCGCTTCGGACTTGCGGTTCATCCAGCCAACAAAATCCGAAACGTTCTTCCATTTGGTCTCGGCCTGCCGCGGATCGAAGCTGTCAAACAGCCAGGCTTCGTAGTCGATGGCGGAGAGCAGGTCGTTCAACACCTCGTTGCAGGGTTCTTTCGCGGCGCGTTCCTGCATGCGGTTAATGAAGTTGCAGAAAGTGAGCAGGTCTTCAAGCTGGCGCGGTTGCAGCTGTTCCGCTATCTCGGGCTCGAAAGCGGCCTCGAACAGGCTGATGTGACGGGCACCGGCATGCGATGCCAGTTTCTCCAGCGTGCTGTTGCCGATGCCGCGCTTGGGCGTGGTGATCGCGCGGATGAAGGCGGGGTCGTCATCCGGGTTGGCGATCAGGCGCAGGTAGGCGGTGAGGTCCTTGATCTCGGCATTGTCGAAAAACGAGGTGCCGCCACTGACCGTGTAGGGCACCTTGTGCGTGCGCATTTGTTCCTCGAATACGCGCGACAAGTGGTTGCTGCGGTAGAGAATGGCGTAGTCGGCGAAGCGCGTGTTGTTTTCGAACTTGTGCGCCAGCAGGCGCAATATCACGGATTCAGCCTCGTTCTCCTCGTCCTTGGCCGCAAATACGCGCACCGGATCGCCGGGGCCGTGTTCGCTCCACAGGTTCTTCTCGAACAACTTGGTATTGTTCTTGATGAGGTGGTTGGCGCTTTGCAGGATGCGCTGCGAAGAGCGGTAGTTTTGCTCCAGCTTGATCACGCGCAGGGTGGGGTAGTCCTTCTGCAAATTATGCAGGTTGGCGGTGCTGGCGCCGCGCCAGGCATAGATGGCCTGGTCGTCGTCACCCACGGCAGTGATGGCGGCGCGGTCGCCCGCGAGCAGCTTCATCATCTGGTACTGGCAATCGTTGGTGTCCTGGTATTCATCGACCAATAGATAGCGGAAACGGTGCTGCCAGCGCTGGCGCGCTTCTTCATGCGTCTTGAACAGTTCCACCGGAAGGCGGATGAGATCGTCGAAGTCCACCGATTGGTAGGCGCGCAGGGTTTCCTGATAGCGTGCGTAGAGCAGGGCGAGGCGCTGCTGTTCCTCGTTCTCGGCCAGACTGCCCGCCTGTTCGGGCGTGAGGAAGGCGGCTTTCCAGTTCGACATTACACTTTGTGCAGTGCGTATTTCCTGTTTGTCCGGGCTGCCCAGCAATTCGCTGACGATCTTGCCGGTGTCGGCGCTGTCGAAAATGGAGAATTGCTTCTTGTAACCGAGCAGCGGCCCGTCCTCGCGCAGGATCTGCATGCCCAGCGCGTGAAAGGTGCTGATGGTCATGCCCTTGGCATCGCGACCGCCGTTCATGATCTTGCCGACGCGTTCGCGCATCTCGTTGGCGGCCTTGTTGGTGAAGGTGATGGCGGCAATGTTGCGCGGCGAATAGCCGCACTGCTCGACAAGGTAAGCGAGTTTATGCGTGATGACGCGCGTTTTCCCGCTGCCCGCCCCAGCCAGGACCAGCAGGGGGCCGTCGAGATACTTGATCGCTTCGCGTTGCGTGGAATTCAGTTTGCTTGACATCAGTATTGGTGCCCGAGACCGGAATCGAACCGGTACGCACTTTTTACGGTTGCGACGGATTTTAAGTCCGTTGTGTCTACCAATTTCACCACTCGGGCTACAGGTGGATCGGAACGTATGTTCCGAAATTCATGAGCGGCGCATTATACAGAGGCCAGCCTGCCGCGAACAAAAACAAAATAAGTGCGCGGATTTTCTTGACACGAAGTTCGATATCCATATAATGCGGACTTCGTTTTTTGCGGGAATAGCTCAGTTGGTAGAGCGATACCTTGCCAAGGTATAGGTCGCGAGTTCGAGTCTCGTTTCCCGCTCCAGATAATTTGGGAAAGCTTTCGGGCTTTCCCATAATTTTTGCTACTATGCAATTAGCCTGACGGCGCGATAGCAAATCGGTTATGCAGTGGATTGCAAATCCATTTAGCCCAGTTCGACTCTGGGTCGCGCCTCCAAATATTTCACTGTGTCACCCAAAAAAAATCCCTGCTCAAGCAGGGATTTTTGTTTGTTGCTTGCAGCAAGCGTTATTTTGCGACCTGGCGCTCTCTGATCTCATCCAGCGTCTTGCAGTCGATGCACAAAGTGGCGGTGGGGCGGGCTTCCAGACGGCTCAGACCGATCTCCACGCCGCATTTGTCGCAGTAGCCATAGTCGCCAGCATCGATACGGCCCAGCATCTTGTCGATGTTCTTGATCAGTTTGCGTTCGCGGTCGCGGTTGCGCAATTCCAGGCTCATATCCGATTCCTGGCTGGCGCGGTCGTTCGGGTCGGCGAACACGGTCGCTTCGTCCTGCATGGTGTGCACGGTGCGGTCGATATCCTGGCTCAGCCCCAGCTTGATCTCGTTCAAAATGCCGCGAAAGTGCTCAAGTTGGGCGGGGCTCATGTATGCCTCGCCTTTTTTGGGCTTGTATGGGGCAGTTGTATTGTTGGCTTGTACGGGCATTGGTTCGTCTCCAAGGTGATGCTAAATTTTTCAAGCGCGCTTTAATACCAGAAAGAAATTCCGGTCGCAACAAGAAATTTCAGTAAATGAAGGCTATAAAATCCTAACGCCTTGTTTTTCAAGCATGCCGACCAATAATATCAAGGGCAGACCGATCAGGGCATTCGGGTCATCCCCCCGGATACTGCTGATCAGGGCTATGCCCAAGCCTTCGGATTTTGCGCTCCCGGCACAGTGATAGGGCTGTTCTTTCTGCAGATAGCGTTCGATCTGTTCATCGCTCAGGCTGCGAAAGCTGACTTTGGTGACGGCAACGTCGGTCTGCATCTCGCTTGTGACTGCGTTCAACAGGGTGAGCGCGGTGTAGAACTCTACAGTTTTGCCGCGCATGGCACGTAACTGGAGTACGGCATTGTCATGGTTGAGCGGCTTGCCGATTTGTTGCCCGTCCAGCAAGGCCACCTGATCGGAGCCGATGATCAGTGCATCCGGGAAACGTTTGGCCACAACCTGGGCCTTGATCCGCGACAGGCGCCAGGAAGTTTGCTCTGCGCTTTCCCCGGGAAGGGGCATTTCATCCACATCGGGCGCGGCGGTCTGGAATGGGATTTGCAGGGTGGAAAGCAGCTGACTTCTATATATGGAGGTCGAGGCGAGGACAAGAGGCTGAGAATTCAAGATATTCCTTAACGGCTTCTTTGACAGGGAAGGTCGGAATATATATCATGCGCGCCTCATGTTTGCACGGCCTTTCATAGACAGCGTGGACTTTGCCCGAAACGGCAAGGAAATACGCGGCGAAATAGCGGTGTCGGAGCTATCCAGGCTGGGTGATTTGCTGGCGAAATCCGAGGGTTCGCTGACTTATATAGTAAGTGGCTTCCGCGAAGGCGACGGCGACATGTTGGGGATTTCACTGCAAGGCTCATGTACCTTGAGGTGCCAGCGTTGTCTGGGTGAACTGGAATATCCGGTGGATATGACATCACGCCTGCTTTTGCTCCCGGCCGACAGGCTGGACGAGGTTGAAGATGACGACGAGGTGGAGGCCATTGAGGCCGACCCCAAGCTGGATGTGCTGGCGTTGATTGAAGAAGAGTTGTTGTTGGGCTTGCCGTTCGCCCCCAGGCATCCTGAGGGCAAATGTGCACCGGCAACGAATGGTTTACAACAGAAGGCAAGCCCGTTCGCGGTGCTGGCCGGATTAAAGAAGTAGTGGTTTTTTGAGGAGTAGATAAATGGCTGTTCAGCAGAATAAAAAATCCCCGTCCAAACGCGGGATGCATCGCGCGCATGATTTCTTGACCAACCCGGCACTGGCCATCGAGCCGTCCACGGGCGAACCGCATCTGCGCCACCACATCAGCCCCAGCGGCTACTATCGCGGCAAGAAAGTCGTCAAGACCAAGGGCGAATAAGCCCATTCGGTCCTTTGCGAAGCTCTCCATTGTTGCGAGAGCCGAACTCAGTCCATTTCTCGCCTAAGAGGATCGCCCAGTGGATATCACGATAGCTATTGATGCCATGGGCGGCGACCACGGGACACGGGTAACTGTGCCCGCGGCTGTCGCTTATCTGAAGAAACATCCTGACGACACAATAGTACTGGTCGGCCTGTCCGAGGTCATCGAAGCAGAGTTGAACAAACTCGGCTTCGCCGACAGGTCGCGCCTGCGTATTCATGCAACGACCGAAGTGGTCGGTATGGATGAATCGCCGCAATCCGCCCTGCGCGGAAAAAAAGATTCTTCCATGCGCGTCTCCATCAATCTGGTCAAGAACGGCGAGGCGTCGGCTTGCGTCAGCGCGGGCAACACCGGGGCCTTGATGGCTACAGCACGTTATGTGCTGAAAACCCTGCCCGGCATCGACCGTCCCGCCATTGCTTCCTTTTTACCCACTGTCAAAGGCCAGGTCTGTATGCTGGACTTGGGGGCCAATGTGGACTGTACAGCCGAGCACTTGCTGCAGTTCGCGCTGATGGGCAGCACGCTGGTGTCCGCGCTGGAACATAAAAATCAGCCTACGATCGGCCTGTTGAACATCGGCAGCGAAGACATCAAGGGCAACGAAATCGTCAAACAGGCTGCAGAGCTGTTGCAGGCCAGCGACCTCAATTTCTACGGCAACGTGGAAGGGGACGACATCTTCAAGGGCATTACCGATGTGGTGGTGTGCGACGGATTTGTGGGGAATGTTGCTTTGAAGACGGCCGAAGGTGTTGCCAAGATGATGGGCGGCTTCCTGAAAGAGGGCTTCAGCCAGAACTGGTTTACCAAACTGGGCGCGCTGGTATCCATGCCGGTACTTAAAGCATTCAAGCACAGACTGGATCATCGCCGCTACAACGGCGCCAGCTTCCTCGGCCTGAAGGGGATAGTGGTAAAAAGCCACGGTTCCGCCGACGCATTCGCCTTTATATGTGCCATCGAACGCGCAGCTGAAGAAGCACGCGGCGGCATGCTGAATCACATCAGCGAGCACGTTGAAAAGTGGCATCACGCACGCCAACAAAACGCAGGAGAGGCGCTTTGACATATTCCAAAATCATCGGTACCGGCAGTTATCTGCCAGCCAAGGTGGTGACCAATTACGACCTCGAAAAGATTGTCGATACTTCGCACGATTGGATATTTACCCGCAGCGGCATTGCCGAGCGCCGTTTTGCGGCGGACGATGAACGCTGTAGCGACCTCGCATTGCAGGCCAGCCGCAAGGCGATTGAGGCTGCCGGAATCCAGGCTGACGAGATCGACATGATCATCGTGGCGACCACTTCGCCTGACATGGATTTCCCCAGTACCGCCTGTATCCTGCAGGACAAACTGGGAATCAAGAACGGCGGACCAGCCTTCGATATGCAGGCGGTTTGCGGTGGTTTTGTTTATGCATTGAACACGGCTGACTTGTACATTCGCGGCGGGCAAGCTAAAACTGTGCTGGTTGTAGGCGCCGAAGTGTTGTCGCGTTTGCTGGACTGGAACGACCGTACCACTTGTGTGCTGTTCGGTGACGGGGCGGGTGCGGTAGTCTTGCGCGCTTCGGACAAACCCGGCATCGTTGCAGCCAGACTGCACGCCGATGGCCAGCATCGCCATATGTTGAAAGCCGATCCGAAGATATCGATGGATGGCAAAGCGGTATTCAAGTTTGCCGTCAAAGTATTGAGCGATGTCGTGGATGAGTTGTTGGAAGATCAGAAAATGAGCGGTTCCGACATTGACTGGATGGTGCCGCACCAGGCCAATATCCGCATCATCGAGGCTACCGCCAAGAAACTCGGTTTGGACATGGATAATGTTGTGGTGACCGTCGCCAATCACGGCAACACATCGGCGGCTTCGATCCCGCTGGCTTTGGACGCGGCAGTGCGCGACGGCCGTATCAAGACCGGACAAAATATCATCATGGAAGCTGTAGGTGGCGGATTCACCTGGGGCGCGGTGTTGATTAGATGGTAAATAAGCTGCAGTGGGTAGTCGTTAGACGTTAGTCGCTAGTTTAAGCCTGACTTCGACCACCAACTAATGACTAACGACTAATGACTAACGACTGAATTTATGACTCAATTCGCTTTCGTATTTCCCGGCCAAGGCTCGCAATCGCGCGGCATGATGAACGGCTATGCCGATTTCGGCGCCGTGCGCGACACTTTCACCGAAGCATCGGATGTGCTGAAACAAGACTTGTGGCAGTTGGTCGCCGAAGGCAGCGATGCCGACCTGAATTCCACGGTCAATACGCAACCCATCATGCTGGCTGCCGGCGTTGCTGTTTATCGCGCATGGCAATCGCAGAACGGTGCGAAACCCGCCATCATGGCCGGACACAGTCTGGGCGAATACACGGCGCTGGTCGCCGCAGGCGCCTTGAGCTTTGCCGATGCACTGCCACTGGTGCGCTATCGCGCGCAATGCATGCAAACAGCCGTGCCGGAAGGGGTGGGCGGCATCGCCGCGATTCTCGGTCTCGACGACGATGTGGTGCGTGCGGTGTGCGCCGAAGGCGCGCAGGGTGAGGTGCTGGAAGCGGTAAACTTCAATTCCGCCGGACAAGTGGTTATCGCGGGTAACCGCGCCGCAGTTGAACGCGGCATGGAACTGGCCAAGGCAAAAGGCGCAAAGCGCGCCATCATGCTGCCGATGAGCGTGCCGTCGCATTGCAGTCTGCTGAAAGGCGCTGCGGAACAGTTGCGCGCGTATCTGAACAATGTCACTGTACTGCCCCCGTCAGTTCCGGTGCTGCACAATGCCGATGTCGCGGCTTACAGCGATGCCGCCAGGATCAAGGATGCGCTGGTGCGGCAGTTGTATTCGCCGGTGCGTTGGGTGGAAACCGTGCTGGAATTCGGCAAACAAGGCATCACCCATAATGTGGAATGCGCGCCGGGCAAAGTGCTGGCTGGCTTGAATAAACGCATCGACGCTAACCAGCAGGCCATGGCCATCAACGACGGTGCCGCATTGAAGTCGGCTTTGACTACGCTCATTTGAAGTTTTCGTGGTTTTCGCAGGTCGTGCTAAGGAGGAAATTATGAGTCTAAAAGGAAAAACAGCTCTTGTTACCGGTGGTGCCCGGGGTATCGGTAAAGCGATTGCGCTTAAGCTGGCTCGTCGGGGAGCCAACGTCGCGATTCTGGATATGGGCATGGCTCCTGACACAGTCAAGGAGATCGAGGCGCTTGGGGTCAAATCCATCAGCCTGGAAGCCAATGTCACCAAGCTGGACTCGATTGAAAAGGCAGTCGAGACCGTGATTGCCACGTTCGGCAGCCTCGACATGGTCGTCAACAATGCGGGTATTACCAAAGACAACCTTTTCCTGCGCATGAAGCCGGAAGAGTGGGATATGGTTCTTTCCGTTAATCTGACCGGAGCGTTTAATGTATGCAAGGCTGTTAATAAACAGATGTTTAAACAGCGTTCCGGCAAGATTGTGAATATCGCCTCGGTGGTTGGGCAGATGGGTAATGCGGGACAGGCAAACTATGCCGCATCCAAGGCTGGCCTGATTGGCCTGACGAAGACGCTGGCGCGTGAATTTGCCGCGCGCAACATTCAAGTCAATGCGGTTGCTCCCGGCTTTATCAATACAGAAATGACCGAGAAGCTGCCCGCGGACGTGAAACAGCATTTTGTCGATAACATTCCGGCCGGCACCTTTGGCAGTGCGGATAATGTCGCCGATGCGGTGGCCTTCCTGTGCAGCGCCGATTCGGATTATGTTACCGGCCAAGTCATCAATGTCGATGGCGGCATGGTTATGTCTTAACGTTAAAAGTTACATTTTAACGATAGTAGCAAGCATGTTGTCTGCAGGAAGTATGCGGTAATGTGGTGTTTTGGAATTCGGCGCAAGTTTGGTAGAATGCACGCGCTTTTCGAACTTTAATCAGAGTAGGAGAATCAGGGATGTCAAACGAACAACGCGTCAAGAAAATCGTAGCTGAGCAACTGGGTGTAAACGAGTCCGAAGTCAAGAATGAGTCTTCCTTTGTGAACGACTTGGGTGCCGACTCCCTGGACACCGTGGAACTGGTGATGGCCTTGGAAGAAGAATTCGGCGTTGAGATTCCTGATGAAGATGCAGAGAAGATCACCACCGTTCAACAAGCGCTCGACTACGTCAACGCTCATTCCAAGTAATTTTTAGTCTGAATCTAATCGTTTCTTTCCGTAGCGGAGTCCAGTTTGGCTAGGCGCAGAGTAGTAGTGACCGGATTGGGCGCAATTACGCCCGTCGGTATGGGGGTTGCCGAAACATGGCAAAACATCGTGGCAGGCAAATCCGGTATCGGGCGTATTACGCGCTTCGATCCCAGCGCCTTCGCCTGCCAGGTGGCGGGTGAGGTCAACGGGTTCGATGCGAACCAATACCTTCCCCCCAAGGATGCGCGGCGCATGGATCGCTTCGTTCATTTCGGCCTCGTTGCCGGAATGGAAGCATTCAAGGACTCCGGCCTGGTGGTTACGGAACAGAATGCCGAGCGTATCGGCGTGTGCATCAGCTCCGGCATCGGCGGTCTGCCGATGATCGAAGATACGCATAACGATTTCCTTGCAGGCGGCCCGCGCAAGATTTCGCCCTTCTTCATTCCCGGCACCATCATCAACATGATTTCCGGCAATCTGTCCATCATGTATGGATTGAAGGGGCCGAATTTCTCCGTGGTCACCGCATGTACTACCGGTACGCACAGTATCGGTGAGTCCGCACGCATCGTCGAATATGGCGACGCGGATGTAATGATTGCGGGCGGTTCCGAATCGACCATCTCGCAACTGGCGATCGGCGGTTTCTCTTCTGCCAAGGCGCTGTCCACCCGCAACGACGACCCGGCAACCGCCAGCCGTCCGTGGGATAAGGACCGCGACGGTTTCGTGATGGGCGAGGGCGCCGGTGTGCTGGTGCTGGAAGAATACGAACACGCCAAAGCACGTGGTGCCAAGATCTACGCCGAGCTTACCGGCTATGGTATGAGCGCCGATGCCTATCACATGACCGCACCCAGCACGGACGGGCCAAAACGCAGCATGGTCAATGCCTTGCGCAATGCGGGTCTGAATCCGGATCAAGTGCAATACGTCAACGCGCACGGTACATCCACACCGCTGGGCGACAAGAACGAGACCGAAGCGATCAAGCTGGCTTTCGGCGGCCATGCCAAAAAGCTGGTGGTGAGTTCCACCAAATCGATGACCGGTCACCTGCTGGGCGGGGCGGGCGGAATCGAGTCCCTGTTCTGCGTGCTGGCGATTCACCATCAAATTGCACCGCCAACGATCAACGTGTTTGAGCAGGATCCGGAGTGCGATCTGGACTACTGTGCCAATACGGCGCGCCAGATGAAGATCGATGTATCGGTGAACAACAATTTCGGTTTTGGCGGCACCAACGGCTCTTTGGTATTCCGCAAGGTCTGATCCTGCGCCGTGATGCTGGTCAATGGCGTACCTGGCAATACAATCAACGCAGATGATCGCGGCTTGGCATACGGCGACGGGGTGTTCCGCACCCTGCGTATGCAAGCCGGGCGCCCTGTCTGCTGGGAACGTCAATACGCCAAGCTGCAACGCGATTGCGGCGCGCTGAAAATCTCCTGTCCTTCCGCGCTGGTTCTTTCCAGCGAACTGCAGCAACTGGGCAAGACCCAACCAGAGGGCGTCGCCAAGATCATCATTACCCGCGGCGTCTCCGCCAGAGGCTATGCGCCTTCAGCACAAACCGAAACGACCCGCATCCTCAGCATCAATCCATCCACTGCGTATCCGGCGGACTATGCCAAAACGGGAGTGCGCATGCATATGTGCAAAGTGCGTCTGGGTCATCAGTTATTGCTGGCCGGAATCAAACACCTGAACCGCCTCGAGAACGTACTGGCTGCCAGCGAGTGGCAGGACAAGGACGTGCCGGAAGGTTTATTGACTGACATCGCAGGGAATGTGATCTCGGGCACGCGCAGCAACCTGTTCATGTTGCGCGGCAATATCCTGTACACGCCAAATCTCGCGCGTTGCGGCGTGGCGGGCGTACAGCGCGACCGGGTGACGGACTGGGGAAAACAACACGGCGTAACCTGCAAAGTGGCCGATTTTCACATGGAAGAACTGGTGCAGGCCGACGAGATATTTCTGGTCAACAGCGTCTTCGGGTTATGGCCGGTAAGGGAAGTCGCCGATTACCGCCGCACCCAGCATCCGATGGCTTGGAAAATACAGGAATGGTTGAACGATGAGCGTCATTAAGGAAGCATTGCTTTGGCTGCTGTTTTTACTGGTCATCGTGGGCGGTTTGTTCGCCTACTATGCGCGCACCCCGATCCCGCTTGAGCATTCGCCCTTCGTTTTCACACTGAAACCGGGAAGCAGCCTGAAAAGTGCAGCGCATGATATCCGGCAAGCGGGCGGTCTCAACAACGAATGGCTGTTTGTTTTGCTGGGCCGGGGCATGGGCAAGGCGACACAGATCAAGGCGGGAAACTACCAGTTGGAGCGTGAAGTCACCCCGCTGCAACTGCTGAACATGATCAGTAAAGGACAGGTCGAACAAAGCTCGCTGACCGTCATAGAAGGTTATACATTCAAACAGTTGCGTGACACATTAAACGAAGAGCCTACATTGCGTCACGACAGTGCGGCGTTGACCGACGCCGAGATACTCAAGCGTATCGGCGCTACCGAGTCTGCCGCGGAAGGACTATTTTTCCCGGACACATACAATTTCGTGAAGGGCAGCAGCGACATCATGGTATTGAAGCGCGCCTATCAATTGATGCAACGCAATCTGCAGGAAAACTGGAAGAAACGCGATGCCAACCTGCCGTTCAAAACGCCCTATGAAGCCCTGATCCTGGCCTCTATCGTGGAAAAAGAGACCGGTACGCCCGGCGACCGTCCCATGATCGCCTCGGTGTTCATCAACCGGCTGCGCAAGCCCATGCGTTTGCAGACCGATCCGACCGTTATCTACGGTTTGGGCAGCAAGTTCGATGGCAACCTGCGCAAACGCGATTTGCTGCGGGATACGCCTTACAACACCTATACCCGCGATGGACTGACCCCCACACCGATTGCCTTGCCGGGATTGGCGGCAATTCAGGCAGTGCTGCACCCGGCTCCGAGCAAGGCGCTTTATTTTGTGGCGCGCGGCGACGGCAGTTCTCAATTTTCCAGTTCACTGATCGAACACAACAACGCGGTCAATACCTACCAGCTAAAGCAAGTAAAGCCAAAAAAATGAGCACAGCCAAATTCATTACTTTCGAAGGCGTAGACGGGGCGGGGAAGAGCACCCATCTGGAGTGGTTCGCCGACACTTTGCGCCAGCGCGGCATCGACCTGCTGGTGACACGCGAACCCGGCGGAACACCTCTGGGTGAAAAACTGCGCGAGATTCTCCTGAACCAGCCGATGCATGCCGAAACTGAAGCCATGCTGATGTTCGCGGCACGCCGTGAGCATGTGGAACAGGTCATCCGCCCTGCCTTGCAACGCGGCACATGGGTCATCTCCGATCGTTTCAGCGATGCCAGTTTCGCCTACCAGGGCGGGGGCAGGGGGGTGCCGCTGGCCAAGTTGGAGCAGCTGGAACAATGGGTGCATGGCGACTTGCAGCCGAATCTGACCCTGCTGTTCGATATCCCCATCGAGATCGCGCGTCAACGTCTCTCCAACAATGTGAGCCTGGACCGTTTCGAGCAGGAACGCGGCGAATTCTTCGAGCGCGTGCGGCAGGCATATCTCGCCAGGGCAGCCAAAACACCGCTGCGCTTTGCCATTATTCACGCCGAAAAGACCATGGCGGAAGTTAAGCAAGACTTGGCAAAAATTGTTGCATCACTATGAAATGAAACCATTTTATCCATGGCAAACTGAATCCTGGCAAGCGCTGCAAGGGCTGCGGGCAAGATTGCCGCATGCGCTGTTATTGAGGGGCGCGCAAGGGATAGGCAAGCTCGATCTGGCCCTGAATTTCGCGCAGGCTATGCTGTGTGAAAAACCCAACGCCGATGGTTCAGCCTGCCAGGAATGCAACTCATGCCATTGGTTCGTACAGGACAGTCATCCGGATTTTCGATTTATCCAGCCGGACTCGCTTTCTGTTGAGGAAGGCGAAGAAAAGCCGGGAGGCAAAAAACCGTCGCGCGAAATCTCTGTGGACCAGATACGCGACCTGTCGAATTTTGCCAATCTGTCTGCCCATTGCGGCGGCTATCGCATAGTGCTGATTCATCCCACCGAGGCCATGAACAACAATGCGGCCAACTCCTTGCTCAAAACGCTGGAAGAGCCAACAGACAAGCTGTTGTTCCTGCTGGTTACGCACAAACCGCAACAGTTGCTGCCAACCATCCTGAGTCGCTGCCTCAGTTTCACAGTCCATACACCGACACGCGAAGTCGGCACAGCCTGGCTCGCACAGCAAGGTGTAAAGAATCCGGAACATGCGCTGGCGCAAACCGGGTTCGCCCCCCTGCAGGCGCTGGATTGGGCAGAGTCGGGCGAGGGGGCGGAAGAACGCGGGATTTTGCTTGGCGCCATCCGTCAACCCGCGAAGATGGACGCTTTGGCACTGGCCGACAGCCTGCAACGCAGTGCGCCGGTGTTTGTCATTCATTGCCTGCAGCAATGGTGTCACGATCTATCCAGCGCCAAGCTGGCAGGCTCCGTGCGCTATTTTCCCGATCAAACCGAAGAACTCGTCAAATTGGCAGGCAGTGTTTCGACTGTGGCCTTGATGCGTTTCCAGAAAGAATTGCTCGAAGCGCGCCGTGCCGCTTTCCATCCGCTCAACCCCAAGCTTTTCCTGGAATCCCTGTTATTGGCATACCGCCAGCTGTTTGCAGCCTGAGTATCTTTCCATGTTTATCGATTCGCATTGCCACCTGAACTTTCCCGACTTGGAAAAGGATCTGGATGCCATTCTCGCCAACATGCGCGCCAACGACGTGTCGCATGCCCTGTGCGTATCCGTCGAGTTGGCTTCGTTTCCACAGGTGCTGGAACTGGCGGAGCGTCACGACAATCTGTATGCCTCGGTGGGCGTACATCCCGATTACGAACTGGAGACCGAACCGACGCAAACCGAACTGGTGCGGCTGGCGCAACATCCCAAAGTAATCGCCATCGGTGAAACCGGACTGGATTACTACCGGCTGACCGGCGATCTTGATTGGCAACGCGAACGTTTCCGCGTTCATATTCGTGCAGCCCGGGAATGCGGCAAGCCGCTCATCATTCATACCCGGTCGGCGGCGGCAGATACGCTGCGCATCATGGCGGAAGAAAAGGCGGGAAGCATAGGCGGCGTGATGCACTGTTTTACCGAGAATCTGGAAGTTGCACGGGCGGCCATCGATCTGGGATTCTATATTTCTTTTTCCGGGATACTGACTTTCAAGAATGCGACCCTCATTAAAGAGGTCGCTCAGAACATTCCGCTGGACAAAATCCTGATCGAAACCGATTCGCCATACCTGGCACCGGCACCGTACCGAGGGAAGACGAACCAGCCAGCGTATGTAAAACATGTGGCCGAGGAAGTAGCAAGGTTGCGCAATATCTCGTTGGAAGAAGTCGGCACGACGACCAGTCATAATTTCAGACGTTTGTTCCTGAAGCAGTCGTAATTCATTGAACGGACGATAAATTGTCAGCATCCTTTGACACTCCACCACCTACTTGAATATCCAAAATGTGCGCATAATGTATATTATGTAAAATTACATTACAATTGGACGAGTAAGGGATTTGTGCGGAATAATCCGTACCCATCAAGCCCCCCCCTCCAGCACAAAGCAAAAAAATGAAACGCCCTAACCGCATCAGTCACAATTAAACGGAACCATGATGAAAATTTTCGCATTCTTCGCAATTCTGATTCTGGGCTTCTTCGCAACCATCACAGCTGCTGTTAGGCCGGATATCGTCGAGCAGAAATACATGGAGGTTCGCGCCCCCATCGATCACTACTTCGATGAAAAACGAGCCATTACCTGGAAAGAAGCCAAAGATCAGGAACGAGCCAACTGGATGGTGAAACAACAGCTGCCAGCAGATTGCAGGTCACCCAAAACTGCAATACGAGAACTTGAATGCAAAAATCAAAAACAACTACTGGTCGCTGCGTTCGAGCAAGAATGGGCAGCCAAGGTTAGGCAAGGATGGAAACCTGAGGGAGTTGAAGAATAAACACTTCTTCATCAAAAACATGCCGATCGGCTTTGCGTTATTAATTTTATGGTGGGCGGTACTGGGTTCGAACCAGTGACCCCTGCCGTGTGAAGGCAGTGCTCTACCGCTGAGCTAACCGCCCAATAGAGGGCGCGCATTTAATCATAGCCGTATATCCCAGGTCAATTTCTTTATGCGCCATAGCCTTATGTCGTAGAATGCGCGCCTTCATTTCAGCCCCAAGATCAGGAAAGCAACATGACCGTTCGCACCCGTTTTGCCCCCAGCCCCACCGGATACCTGCATATCGGCGGTGCGCGTACCGCATTATTTTCATGGGCTTATGCACGCAAGCATGGGGGCACGTTCATCCTGCGCATCGAGGATACCGATGTGGAACGTTCCACACCGGAAGCCGTACAAGCCATTTTGGACGGCATGAACTGGCTCGAGCTGAACTACGACGAGGGCCCGTTCTACCAGATGCAGCGCATGCCGCGCTATAAGGAAGTCATCCAGCAGATGCTGACTGCCGGTCAGGCCTATTATTGCTATACCAGCCCGGCCGAACTGGATGCCATGCGCGAAGCGCAACGCGCCAAAGGTGAAAAACCGCGTTATGACGGTTGCTGGCGTCCCGAACCCGGCAAGACCCTGCCGCCGGTCCCTGCAGATATCAAGCCTGTCGTGCGTTTCAAGAACCCGGCCGAAGGTGTCGTTGCCTGGAAGGATCTGGTCAAAGGCCACATCGAATTCAGCAACACCGAGTTGGACGATCTCATCGTTGCTCGTTCCGACGGCACGCCGACCTATAACTTCTGCGTGGTGGTGGATGACTGGGATATGGGCATCACCCAAGTGATTCGCGGCGACGACCACGTCAACAACACGCCGCGCCAGATCAACATTCTCAAGGCGCTTGGTGCGAACGTGCCGCAATACGCGCACCTGTCGATGATCCTTGGCGACGACGGCACCAAGTTGTCCAAACGCCATGGCGCCGTCAGCGTGATGCAATACGATGAAGACGGTTATCTGCCGGAAGCGGTTATCAATTACCTCGCCCGCCTGGGCTGGTCACATGGCGATGACGAAGTGTTCTCGGTTGCGCAATTCTGCGAATGGTTCGATCTCGACCACATCACCCCCTCCGCTGCCCAATTCAATACCGAAAAACTGAACTGGCTGAACAATCACTACCTCAAGCAGACCGACAACACGAAATTGGCGGAAATGGTGCGTCCACGCATGGAAGCACGAAACATCAAGATTGGTTCCAGCCCGGACCTCACCGCCATCGTTGCCTTATATAAAGAACGTGTCGCAACACTCAACGAACTGGCCGATGCGGCGGAAGTCTTTTATATCGACCTGCACCCGGAGGCTGCGCTGCTTGACGCACAGCTATCCGCCGAAGCCATACCTGCCCTGCGCGACCTGGCACAGCTATTAGCCACTGTCGCATGGGAACCCGCTGCCATCAGCGCGGCCATCAAGGAAGTAATTGGCAAGCATGGCTTGAAGATGCCCAAGCTCGCTATGCCCCTGCGCGTGATGCTTACCGGTCAAACACAGACGCCTTCAGTGGATGCTTTGGTGGCGCTGTTCCCGCGTGAAATGGTATTGGCGCGCATGGAAAAGAATCTCGCGAAAAAAAGCGCCTGACTTGCTTTACAAGGTGGGGTGCCATCTCTATAATGCGCGCTCTTTTCGGGGTACACCGGGGGTATAGCTCAGCTGGGAGAGCGCTTGCATGGCATGCAAGAGGTCAGCGGTTCGATCCCGCTTACCTCCACCAAAAAGAACCACGAAGTCCCCTTCGTCTAGAGGCCTAGGACACCGCCCTTTCACGGCGATAACACGAGTTCGAATCTCGTAGGGGACGCCAAACAAAAAGAAAATGGGCACTTGAGCAGAAGTGCCCATTTTCATTTGAAGCAGCACTTGATCCAATTCTTCGCTGTTTCAGCGGATGATGGTTTCTTCGTCCTCCCGCCAGGCTCCCCGGATTCAACAGGCCGTTTGGTGTCCATTGAAATTTTTGAACGGTCTGTGATTTTCTGATACCTTTTCATGCTCATGGTTATTTGACCATCCCAGGAACGCAAGAGAAAACGAAATGTGAGGATCTGTTTTGAAAACGATTCATCGCACGAGCGAAGCTGACGTAATTAACGTCCTCGACAAGGCCAGAACGGCAATCCTGCAAGGAGGATATGACGACCTTGCAGCAGTTGCTGAGGAATTGGCCGGGATGATTTGGGAGCAAAATCATCCTGTAAAAGCGAACTCGCTGTCCCCGCTTGTAAAACCCTTGATTGCCATTGCGGATATTCTGGCGATAGACAAGAATTTCCTGCGTCCCGCAATCTCCGCCTATATGGATGCCGCTTACTATTCTTTAGGCAAAGACGACGACCTCAACAAGCAATCCGTCATCGCCATCCTCAAAAAGGCCGAAAGACTGCCCACCTCGGCTGACCGCATTGAAACCTACCAAATGGCCTTGCAGCAGGCCCCCTCCCCCAGTTCGATCGCCACTTTGGCCAAACACAAAATCAAGGAACAGGAAAACCCCGTTTACTTCAAAATGCGGGCGCCAAGGGAGCTGCCGCGGCTTGAAGAGGCGGTTATTGAAGGCGACCTGAAAGCATTTTTTACTGATGAAATCCGGCGAGTCATTCGTCAACAGGCGCCGTCGGGCGATATTCAATATTCCATCGTGGTTACGCGCGGGTTCTCACGGGGCAAACTCGCCCAGGCTGGCGTGCAGAACGCTCAGAAGCTTCGGCGTATAAGCGCCACCGATGATCTGGACAGAATCGTTGTCCCCGCCAACTGGCTGCCGCTGCACTCGTTGCGCGACATGGATTTTTTGTCCCGCCTGTTGGGTTACGGAATTTACGTTGATGCCACCCATGGCCGTACGCGCGATCCTTCCGGGACTGTCACCGGCTATAAATTCCCGGAAGGAGCAAATTCGGATCGATTGAGATACATCGGAATTGATACACGCGCGATCACACCGCAGGATGGAAAAATTTTCATACCCCTGGAAAAAATCAATTTCCATGCCGACCCGGCGCTGGTGGGGAAATGGAGCTGGATCACTGCAGGGGGCGGAAATATGAAAACGAGCGTTCCGGAAGACGAGCGATCAATGGTTCTTCAATCGCTTCAAGCATACGGAATCACTCCCAGCCAGAACAATGCGGGTGCGGAAAATATCGACTACATCGTGGTGGCCAGGAATGACAGGACGAGATTGAATACGATCATTCATCAGCATGTCCTCAGCGAAAGAAACAAGCACCTCCTGAGTTTTGCCGAATCCCTTCCCGCTATTGCAAACAATGTTGCCCTTGCGGCCTATAAGGATGCCTGCGGCACTTTGTTCGGTTTGAAAAATCGCAGGTAAGAACAAGCTACAACCCGCTCAACTCCTTGATGTGCGCCATGGCGCTGCGGCCCAGCGCATGCAACTCATAGCCGCCTTCCAGCGCCGAGACGATGCGCTTGTGACAATGCCGCTCGGCAACGCCTTTCAACTGCTTCGTGACCCATCCGTAATCCGCGTCCACCAGCCTGAGCATGGCCATGTCGTCTTCCCGGTGCGCGTCGAAACCGGCGGAGATCAGCAGCAACTCGGGCTGGAATTTATCCAGCGCGGGCAACCATAGATTGGTCACCGCTTCGCGAAATTCCAGGCTGCCCGCCCCCGCCGCCAGCGGCACATTGATGATGTGATCGTTGCCGCTGTTCGCACCGACGTAAGGATAGAACGGATGCTGGAAAGTCGAGCACAACATCACGCGCGGATTATCGTGGAAAGCATGTTCGGTGCCGTTGCCGTGATGCACGTCGAAATCCGCAATGGCCACCCTGCTCAGGCCATGCGCGGCCAAGGCATGCGCTGCACCGACGGCGATATTGTTGAAGATGCAGAATCCCATCGCCTGCGCTTTTTCGGCATGGTGTCCGGGCGGGCGTATGTTGCAGAAAGCGTTTTCCACCTTGCCAGCCATCACAAGATCTACCGCCATCACCACCGCACCGGCGGCACGCAGAGCGGCCGGATAGGTAAACGGGTTCATGGTGGTGTCGCCGTCGAGATCCACCGTTCCCGCATGTGGTGCAGCTGCTTCGATGGTGTCGATGTATGCGGCATCATGTACGCGCAGCAATTGCTCGCGCGTAACTTCGGGGGCCTCGTGCTGTTGCAGGTAACCGAATAATCCGGAAGCGATCAATTGATCTTCGACCGCATGAATGCGCGCCGGACATTCCGGATGATGTGCACCCATGTCGTGCTTAAGACAGAGTGGATGAGTTATATATGCAGTTTGCATGGCATCTAACTGTAACGCTACAGTGCTATCATACCGAACGAATCAACAACACGAGGCGAAAAATCATGGGCAAGCACTACTTGAATCCACTCTTCGCACCAAAATCCGTGGCTGTATTCGGCGCCAGCGACCGTCCCGATTCTGTCGGCCAGATCGTATTCAAGAATATGCTGGATAGCGGATTTAAGGGAAAACTCTATCCCATCAACTCAAAAAATGCACAAGTTCAAGGCCAGAAAGCCTACGCCTCCATCGGCGCGATTGGCGAACCGGTAGAACTGGTGGTCATCGCCACACCGCCGAAAACCGTGCCCGGCATCATCGAGGAATGCGGCGTCCACGGCGTCAAAGCGGCCGTGATCATCACTGCCGGCTTCGGCGAAGTGGGACATGAAGGCGCGACGCTGGAACACCAGCTGCTGGAAAACGCGCGCCGTTACAACATCCGCCTGATCGGTCCAAATTGCCTCGGCATCATGCGCCCTTCCATCGGCCTGAATGCCACCTTCAACAAAGGCCCAGCCAATATCGGCAACATCGCGCTCATCTCGCAGTCGGGCGCGTTGTGCACCGCCATTCTGGACTGGGCCAACCGCAACGATGTGGGATTCTCCAGCGTAGTGTCCATGGGCTCCTCCACCGATGTCGATTTCGGCGAGATCCTCGACTACCTGGTATCCGATCCCCAGACCCACAGCATCCTGATGTACATCGAAGGCATCCGCAATGCGCGCAGCTTTATGAGCGCCCTGCGCGCCGCCGCGCGCATCAAGCCGGTGATCCTGGTCAAGGTCGGGCGCCATCCCGCCGGATCGAAAGCCGCAATGTCGCATACCGCCTCGCTGGTCGGCGCGGACGACGTGTTCGACGCCGCCTTCAGCCGCGTCGGCGTGGTGCGTGTGCAGACCGTCACGCATCTGTTTACCGCAGCCCGGGCCTTGGCATTCGGCTTCCGTCCGGTCGGCAACCGGCTCGCCATCGTCACCAACGGCGGCGGCCCCGGCGTCATGGCGGCAGACCGCGCCTCAGACCTGGGGGTGAACATGGCCGTGCTATCCGAGGCCACAATCGAAATTCTCAACCAGCACTTGCCGCCGAACTGGTCGCACGGCAATCCGGTGGATATCATCGGCGATGCGCAATCGGACCGCTACCAGCACGCGGTCAAAGCCTGTCTGGACGACGAAAATGTGGACGGCGTGCTGGCCATCCTCACCCCGCAAGCGATGACCAAGCCGCTGGAATCGGCAAAGGTACTGATCGACATCGCAAAAAACAATACCGACAATCACAGAAAGCCGCTGCTGACCTGCTGGATGGGCGAGACCCAGGTCGCCGAAGCGCGCGATGCCTTTACCAAGGCGCATCTGCCCCACTTCCGCACACCCGAACCCGCAGTCGAAGTGTTCTCGCACCTCTCCGACTACTACCGCAACCAGAAGCTGTTGATGCAAATGCCGGGCCCGCTCTCGCACCATATCGAACCCGATGTGGAAAGCGCGCGCCTGATCATCGAAGGCGCGATGCAGGAACACCGCAAAGTGCTGACCGAGATGGAATCCAAGGCGCTGCTGTCGGCCTTCCACATCCCGGTGGCGCGCACCATGGTCGCGCACTCGCCTGCCGAAGCGTTGCTGATTGGCCAGCAACTCGGCTTCCCGGTGGCGATGAAGATCAACTCGCCGGACATCACGCACAAGACCGATGCCGGCGGCGTGATACTTAATTTGAACAATGCCCACGAGGTGCGCGCCGCCTACCAGCACATCATCGACAACGTGCACCACAACCGCCCCAACGCCACTATGAACGGCATCTCCATCGAACCCATGATCGTCAAACCGAACGGGCGCGAACTCATGATCGGCGTCACCAGCGATCCGGTGTTCGGTCCGGTGATCACCTTCGGCGCGGGCGGCACCACAGTCGAGATCATGAGCGACCGCGCGGTTTCGCTGCCGCCGCTGAACGGTTTCCTGGTCAAGGACATGATCCAGCGCACGCACATCTCCAAAATGCTCGGTGCCTTCCGCAACATGCTGCCGGCCAATATCGATGCGCTGGAAGACGTGCTGCTGCGCGTATCGGAAATGGTGTGCGAACTGCCGCTGCTCAAGGAAATGGACATCAACCCGCTCATCCTCGACGAGAACGGCGCGCTGGCTGCCGATGCGCGCGTCGTGGTCGAATACCGCCAGCCTACGGCCGATCGTTATGCACACATGGCGATCTACCCCTACCCCACGCACCTCGTCACCCAATGGCAGCTTGCCGACGGCACCGACATCACCATCCGTCCGATCCGTCCGGAAGATGCCGTGCTGGTGAAGAAATTCGTGCACGACCTGTCGGACGAATCCAAATACTTCCGCTTCATGAACAGCGTCCAGGAACTGACGGAAGACATGCTGGCGCGCCTGACGCAACTCGACTACAGCCGCGAAATGGCATTGATCGCAGTCATCGAGGAAGCAGGCGTCGAAGTGGAGATCGGTGTCGCGCGCTATGCGATCAACCCGGATGGCGACACCTGCGAATTCGCCCTGGTCATTGCGGATAACATTGCGGGCAAGGGGCTGGGACAGAAGCTCATGGTGTCACTGATGGAAGCCGCGCGCTCCAAGGGATTATCGGTCATCGAAGGCGAAGTGCTGAACAACAACCACCGAATGCTCAAACTCATGACACGCCTCGGCTTCGAGCAAAAAACCAGCGAGGACGATCCGGGAGTCATGAAGGTCAGCAAGGTGCTGTAATCAGCCTTGAGTTTGCAGGTGCGAATTCATTCGTTCATTCGCACCTGCAAATGTTCATGAATTGTTGCGCGCCGCGAGGGCCTGATCAATCTGTGCGATCAGCTCCGCAACTCCCTGCCCAACCTGGGTCAGCAACGATTCAATGTTGCTGGATGCGCCATTCTTGAAGCAGGTTTCCAATTGCTCGGCTTGGCTTTGCAGGGATTCCGCGCCAAGGGTGCCGGCAATCCCCCTGAGGGTGTGCGCCAGTCTTTCTGCGGTTTTCGGATCATCTGCTGCCATCGCTTTGCGGATTTCCAAAATGACCTGCCGGTGGTTTGTACTGAACTTCTCCAGCAACGAATAATACAGGGCAACATTCCCGCCTATCCGGCGCACGCTGGCTGCCACTTTCACGCCGGGCAAATCCGGTAGTGCATCTGCCGCAGAGTCAGGCACTCCTTTGGGAACGGCTTCTTGTGGCAAAACCATTTCGGCAGCCTGCGCCGGACGCACCCATTTCGCGAGCGTGGCCACGAGGCGGTCCGGATCGATCGGTTTGCCAATATGGTCGTTCATGCCCGCCGCCAGGATTGCATTCTGCTCGCTGACCATGACATTCGCAGTCAGCGCAATGACGGGCAGGTTGGCGTACTCCGGATGCTTGCGTATCTCGCGCGTTGTGCTGAATCCGTCCATCACCGGCATCTGCATATCCATCAGCACCCCATCGAATTGCGCATCCTTCAACGCGGCAATTGCCTCTTCGCCATTGACGGCGACAGTCACCTTTATTCCATAGCTCTCGAGCATCTCCGTTGCCACTTGCTGGTTGATTTCTTCGTCCTCGACCAGGAGTATGCGTGCCCCGCGGAATTGCGAAACGAACTGCGGATTGAACTGCATACCGGTTATCCTGAACTTGCCCGTCGACACTTTTTCCCAACCGAATATCCTGGCGACAGCATCGAACAGTTTGCTTTGCTGGAACGGTTTTTCCAGTATTCCGTCCACAATCCGCTCCGATTCACGAAGCGGAATTTCTTCCTGTCCGTAGCCGGTGATCATCAGGATTTTCGGCTGGGTGCGCAATTCAGACATTTCGCGCAGTTGCCGTGCCAGCTCGATACCGTTCATATGCGGCATCTTCCAGTCCAGAATAATCAGGCCAAACGGTTTCCCCTCATCGTTCGCCCTGCGCACTGCGTTCAGGGCGTCCTGGGCATTTTCGGCGACATCGACGCCGGACGTGAAAGTCTCGAGATAGGTTTTAATGAATATCAGGATGCTCTCGTTGTCGTCGACCGCAAGAACACGCAGCTCGCGCAACGATTTGAATTCGGACCGCACATGGTTCGTCTGTTGGATTGCTTTGCCGAAGCGCGCGGTGAAGATGAATCTCGACCCTTTTCCCGGAGAGCTTTCCACCCATACGCTTCCGCCCATCATTTCAATCAGGCGCTTGCTGATGGTCAGGCCCAGACCGGTTCCGCCAAACTTGCGCGTGATGCTGGTATCGGCCTGGGTAAACGGCCGGAACAGATTGTCGATTTCTTTCTGCGTCATGCCGATTCCCGTGTCTTTCACGGTAAATCGCAAGGTGACATGATCCCCTTCATCCTGCTCCAGATCGGCACGGATGATCACCTCGCCCTTCTCCGTGAACTTGACGGCATTGCCGGCCAGATTGATCAGCACCTGCCCCAGCCGCAGCGGATCGCCAATCAGGGAAGACGGAACATTCGGGGTTGTCTCCAGCAGGAATTCCAGTGATTTTTCCTGCGACTTTACGCCCATGATCGTGGCCAGATTGCCCATGACATCCTCAAGCTCGAAGGGCATGCTATCCATCTCCATTTTGCCGGCTTCGATTTTGGAGACATCGAGAATGTCGTTGAGAATGCCCAGCAGCGACTTTGCCGAACCGTGAATTTTCTGCAGGTAATCCTGCTGCTTGCCGGACAAATTCGTCTGCAAACACAGATGGCTCAAGCCGATGACCGCATTCATCGGGGTCCGCAGTTCATGGCTCATATTGGCGAGAAAGGCGTCCTTGATCTGACTGACTGCTTCCGCGTGACTGCGGGCGTCCTCGGCTTCCTTCAGCTTCAATATGTCCTGTACCAGTTCGTTATTGGCCGCCGTCAGCATCTTGTTGCGGTTTTCCACTTCCTCTTCCAGCACCACGATGCCGCGGTTAACCAGCAGGGTAAGCACCGCAATAACGAGCAGCATCAATGATCCGATGATTGCGCCTGAAGTCTGCGCGCCCTCCGACCTTTCAATCGCGGCCCTGATCGTCTTCTGGAACTCCGTCTCGGCCTTGTTCCTGTATGCAGCAGCCCCCATCGAATAGGTATCCCGCAAAACCCGCAGACGGGTAATCTGCTGGGTGCTGGGCATGTCCGTTTGGGAGGACATCTTCTGTGCCACCTCGAAAGCCAATGCATAAAAATCATTGAACCCGGATTTCAGCATGATGATTTCCGGCTTGTGGTTTAAATCTATCTGTTCCAGTGTTTCATAGCGACGCAGTATTTCATCTGCCTTGAGCTTGGCGGCGTCGAGAAAGTCCGCATCCCCGGTTGCCGCTGCCGTATTGAGCGATTCGACGACCCCCTCGAAACTATTGATATTTTCCCCAGCCGCGGAAAGTATCGGGAATTGATTATCGCGAATTTCCTTAAGCAGCGAATTTCCGCCGGACAAAACCTGCGACGAATAAATCAGATAGGCGACAAAACTCAGCGTGGCGACCGCAGGCACCAGCAATAATTTCACCTTCAACGGATAGTTTCGGAATTTATTCATGGGCGCTCAAACCGGATTACGGTTGCAGAACAATTCTTACACTGCGGTTCACAGCGCTTTTTTCGATGTACCCGATTGCATTCGGGTTGTGGTAAATGGCTTTTCTGACAGCCAAACTGTCAGCCAGCAGACTCGGCGGACGTCCATCGCCCGTAAAAATGACTTTTGCCCAGTAGGCAGTAAGCTGCGAAGAATTCTTGCGGACAACCTTGGCATAAAACTCATCCCTGACCGCGCTGCCTTCCGGCTGATCGAACGGCAAAGCAGTCTGGCCGTTCGGGAATGTGACGACTTTGCCGAGGAATATTTTTGTGACCTGTTCTGCCGTCAGGCTCTTGACGGGATTTTTGGAAGAAACGACAACGACCACTTCGGCCCGCGCACCCGCGGCAAATGTTGCCACTGCAAGCAGCAGAGGCAGTATCAGGCGATTGCGGAGCATGATTGGCGTACTCACAATGTGCTTCGCGGCTAGAACACGAAATCGACAACAGCGGAAACTACATAAAACCTGCTGCCGTAGAGGGTGACGCCCGCCGGTACATTCTCGAGGTAACCATTCGAGTTGTCACTGAGTTTCACCTGATCATATTGGAACTTGAAATCGTAATTTCTCATGAAGTCCCAGCGCACACCCAGGCTGGCCGTACTCTGGGCCCGGTTGGCCCGTTCAATGGCCGCTGCCGTTGGCGGGGTCGAAGTTGAATAAAAAGAGCCGGGACTGTTTTGGCTATACAAGAGATAGGGCGTGAATTTTTCGATGCGGTATCCGCCGCTGACATACATCGCACTGATCTTGGTTGTCGAGCGGCGTTGTACCCACTCGGAGATGACAAACCATTTTCCCGGGTCGTAACTTGCACCAACAGACAAATCGCTATTCCGGATCCACGGCCCGTCCACTCCTGTCTGTAAACTCCGGTTGGATTCTCTGCGCTGCTGGTAAGAAACGTGGAATAAAGCCTGCCCATATTCAATCGTATCGAATATCCCCCACATATCTTTCGAAGTCGATACGCTGTTTGGTCTTTCGTGGGTGCTTGTGCCGTAAATGGCCTTGATGGAATTGCTGGCCTCGCCAATTTCGGATCGGTACACAAAATCCACACCATCGCTGCTTGAGATAGGCAGTTGGTGGTAAAGATCGACCGGCGGATTGACCCACACGTAGCTATAGCCGACATCGTGATTTTCGGAATCGATAAAAGTCGGCAAGGCAATGCGGCCAAGGCGCATGTAAGCATTCGGGGTGAACGCATATTTCACATTCAACCATTCGATTTCCGGACTATAAGTTCCGTCGCTGCGGTATTCCGAATCGATCTGGCATACGGCCGAGACTTCGGGAGTGAAATAGGCCGTCATATGCACAGCGGCCCGGGTGTTATTGCTTGCCGTCCAATTGCTGCTGCGCCCCGCCCCCTTGGGCATGGAGCTTTCGATAACGTAGTCCCCCTGATTCAGACTGGAGTGAGACACGCCCAGCGAACCGAATCCGCCAAACTTGAACATGGGCAACTCGGGCAAACCGGGAGCCGCGGGAGTTGTCGCGTCAGGCGGGGCAGAAGCTGCGGTTGCAGAAGTGCCGTCCATTGTGGCAGCCGCCGCAGGTGCTGATGCCGCTAAAGAAACCGGCGCTTTTTTTGCGCCGGTCTTGCCGGCCTTTGCGGTTGTGGCAGTCGGATTTTCTTTCTGGTCTGCTTCTGCAACGGACATACCCGCAGCAAGCAACAAGGGAATGGCGAAGAAATATTTTATTGGCATAAGTTTCACTTAATAACAGAAAACATGTTTCAGGCCCGGAATGTTTTTTTCGAAGCTCCAGATGCGGTGTTGAAACAAATTCTTTTTATGACTGGTGAAACCCAAAAATAATTCAATAAAGGCCACAACAAGTAAGTGGTCGTTTATGCATTTTTCTCTTGTATCATAACTTCGCCACACAAATTTTGCTCGCTTGAATCGACACAGAGATTAACTGTGCCTCAAGAACAGTTTGGAACGCTGGCCGCGCAATGTTGTCACATTTCGGGTTTGATCATGCCCCCAATATATAAGGAGAACAGAATGGACAATATGGAAGAGACCGGAAAACATCCCACCGTACTGGTACGTCCGACAGTGATGATTGTCGATGATGCCGAAGAGATGCTGATGATCCTGGAGTCGATCCTGGCGAAAGAATATTCGCTGAAATTGTTCACCCAGCCCAAAGAAGCGCTGGATTACGCCTTTTCCAATCCGCCCGACCTGATCCTGCTCGACGTCATGATGCCCGAGATCGACGGTTTCGAAGCCTGCCGCCGTCTCAAAGCCAATCCCAAAGTCCGGGACATTCCGGTCATTTTCCTCACGGCGAAAAACGAGGATGAATACGAAGAGATGGGATTCTCGGTAGGCGCTTCCGATTTTATCCACAAGCCCATTAACGCGCCCATCGTCAATGCACGTGTCAAGACACATCTCAAAATCAAATTCGTGATGAATTATCTGAGAAATGAAAACGTGCGATTGAAGGAAAGTGCAAAGCAGGCATCCACCGAACTTGCACAATTGACCAGGATGCTATGGGGTAGTCAGCAAGAATAATTCCGGCTGTTCGCTTTACTGCCGCTTCCAGCGTCAGACTTTGTCTTGCCCCAGTTCCATCCAGATATCGTTTGCGATATCGCTGAACTCGTCATGTTCCAGACCGAGATGTTCGAACGCATGGGCGTGGGCGGCGGCTTTGCCCAGCGTCTCCTTGTCTTCCGTATTCATGAAAACCCCGACCAGATGCTCCGCCAGAATCAGCACGGCAATGAAGTTGCGCACTTCGGAAGTGGCCGGATGATCCTCATTCGTGAACACACCGAGGTCGTGGTGATGCAGAATGGTCTGGCAAATATGCGCGGGCAAACCCCAGTTGCGTGCCAGCAGATTGCCGACGATAGCGTGATTGGTGCCGAATTTCGTTTCCTCATTGCGGTGAATGCTTTCCCAATCCGCTTCATACAGCGCACTGTCGAGCGCCAACTCGGGGAAACGCTGCATCAAAACCGGGACGCCGCTATCGTGAAACAAGCCCAGGGTATAGGCATCTTCCCCGGAAACGCCGGGAAACAATTTCGCCAGCTTCATGGCCGATGCGGCGGTGTGACTGGATTTTTCCCAGAATTTTTCCAGGAAAACCTTGGCCGCCGGATGCGTGGCCGTAACGCTGCTGCGCAGGAACATGGCATTTACCGCGAGCATGACCTTCTTCAGACCCAGCACCGCCACCGCCTGGCGGATCGAACCGATATTGGTGCTGCGCCTGAAAGCAGGTGAATTGACCAGCTTGAGCACCGAAGCAGAAATCCCGGCATCGCTGCTGACCAAGTCGGAGATTTGATTGAAGTCGGGCTCATCCTTGCGAGATTCGGACATGATCGACATTAATATCGCCGGGCATGATGGCAGTGAGATGCCGCCCAGGATTTTTTCAACGTGCGCGGCGGTTTCGGGCATGCTTCAGTCCTTAGTGCAAATTGCTTATTGTTGTGGTCTGGATTCTACGACGAAATTGCATTACCCCTACCATCGGCAAGTTCCAATAAAAATTTAGAGGTGAATACTGGAGCGGTTTTGTGGAAGCGCCGACGCCTCGTCGGCCTTCACGCAATACCTTTTCCATTCGTCCAATAACCTCATGATCGCATTGACCCTGCCGAACGATGGGGGTATCTTGCAGTCCGCTTGTAATTCGTCATTAATTGCCCTAGTAATGCCGTCAAATACTGTACCGCCCAATTCTACAAATTTGTTGCTCCACTGGCGTGTGATGGAAGCCGTGTCGTCAAAGAATATCCGCACCCGCCACGTTTGCGGAGAAAATCCCACCCGCAACTTTGGTATCTCAACAAGCGCCATTCAAGAGTTCGATACGGTCGCCATGACCGTCAAAACGCGCAGCGGCAAGACTTACATCCTGTCCGGCCCCCCGGACAACTCCCGCCTCGGCGATGGCGCTTGGCGCAAATGGTGCAATGACAACGGCACCGTTGCGGATCGTGACGTGACCGGCGAATACCTGAAAGCCGATCAGCCGGCGGTGATCATCAAAACTGCAACAACAGACAGCGATGCCACACCGACGATCAAATTCAAACGGCTCGGCTTCCGGCACAACGTAGCCGAAACCAGCTAATCCAGGACAGGAAATTCCCCCGCATTGCACGGTTCTTCATACGTGCCCACCCTACAAAACTGCGCCGTTACCCATTCGCTCTGCCCACGCGGATATGGAATTATTTGTAGGTGCGAATTTATTCGCACATTGGATGTAGTGCGTGCGAATGAATTTGCACCTACAAAACCACTGGGAGCGCCGACGTCTCGTCGGCATTGTTTTAAATTAGCCGACAAGGACGTCGGCGCTCCCAAACACCTTTAACCCATCACCCCTTCAACTTCGCAAACGCAGCCGCCATCGCGCCACCCATCGGCGCTTGAGCCGGTGCACGGTTGACAGGTTTCGGCGCAGGCCTTCCCTGCCCGCCCCGCTCACGCGGCTCATGCTTCGCCTCCGCCTTGCCGCCCGCCTGCCCCGCCGCATCCGTCAGCCTCATGGTCAACGCAATCCGCTTGCGCTTCTCATCCACCTCCAGCACCTTCACCTTCACCACCTGCCCCGCCTTCACCACGGAGTGCGGGTCCTTGACGAACTTGTCCGCCAGCGCCGAGATGTGCACCAGACCATCCTGATGCACGCCAATATCCACGAACGCGCCGAACGCCGCCACGTTGGTTACCACGCCTTCCAGGATCATGTCCGGTTGCAGATCGGACAGCGATTCCACGCCTTCCTTGAACGTTGCGGTAGTGAACTCGGGACGTGGGTCGCGGCCGGGTTTTTCCAGCTCTTTCAAAATATCGCTGATGGTGGGGATGCCGAACTTCTCGTCCTGATATTTGGAAGGACTGAGCGACTTCAGCAGGTTGCTGTTGCCGATCACGCCCTTGATGTCCTGCTTGATGTCCTCAAGGATGCGCTGCACCAGCGGATACGATTCGGGGTGGACGGCAGAAGCATCGAGCGGATCGTTGCCGCCCATGATGCGCAAAAAGCCTGCCGCCTGTTCAAAGGTCTTGTCACCCAAGCGCGGTACTTCGCGCAGTTCGGCGCGGGTGCTGAATCTGCCTTTCAGGTCGCGCTGGTTCACGATGGCCTGCGCCACGCTGCTGGAGAGGCCGGAGACACGCGCCAGCAAAGGCACCGACGCCGTATTCACATCCACGCCCACCGCGTTGACGCAATCTTCCACCACCGCATCCAAAGAACGCGCCAACTGAAACTGACTCACGTCGTGCTGGTATTGGCCCACGCCGATGGACTTGGGATCGATCTTCACCAGCTCGGCCAGCGGATCTTGCAGACGGCGCGCGATGGATACCGCTCCGCGTAGCGATACATCCAGTTCCGGCAATTCCCTGGAGGCGAATTCGGAAGCGGAATACACCGATGCGCCAGCTTCGGATACCACAATGCTGGTCATCTTTGGGAGCGCCGACGTCCCGTCGGCAATGCTTTTTTCAACAGTTGCCGACGTGTCGTCGGCGCTCCCGCTCCCACAAATCTTGATCAACTCATGCGCCAACTTATCCGTCTCCCGCGAAGCCGTCCCATTCCCGATCGCAATCAACGTCACCCTATGCTTCTTCGCCAGTTGCGCCAGCGTATGCAGCGACCCATCCCAATCATTCCGCGGCTGGTGCGGGTAAATGGTGGCGGTATCCACCACCTTGCCGGTCTCGTCCACCACCGCCACTTTCACGCCGGTGCGGATGCCGGGATCCAGCCCCATGGTCACGCGCGGCCCGGCGGGTGCGGCCAGCAGCAGCGCCTTCAGGTTGCGTGCGAACACGTTGATGGCCTCGGTCTCGGCCTTGGCGCGCAGCGCGCCCATCAGTTCCGATTCCAGATGCATGAAGCTCTTCACGCGCCAGGTCCAGCGCGCGGTGTCCATCAGCCAGCGGTCGGCCGGGCGGTTCATGTCCTTGATGTTGAAGCGGCTGGCAATGCGCATCTCGCACGGGTTGTGCGGCGAGGCCCAGGTGGGCTTCTCTTCTTCGCTATCCAGGCGCAGTTGCACATCCAGCATCTCTTCGCGCCGACCGCGGAACACCGCCAGCGCGCGGTGCGAAGGAATGGTGTTGATGGATTCGGAATAATCGAAATAGTCGGCATACTTCTCCGCCGCATCGTTCTTGCCTTCCAGCACCTTGGACTGCACCACGCCGTGCTCCTGCACATATTCGCGCAGCGATTGCAGCAGACCTGCATCTTCGGCAAAGCGCTCCATCAAAATCTGCCGCGCGCCATCCAGCGCCGCCTTGGTATCCGCCACGCCGGGGTTGGCATCGCCCGCCTCGCTGGTGAAAGGCTCGCGCAGATACTTGGCCGCCTCCTCTTCCGGATTCAGCGCCGGATTCGCCAGCAACGCATCCGCCAATGGTTCCAACCCTGCCTCCAGCGCGATCTGCGCCTTGGTACGGCGCTTCGGCTTATACGGCAGATACAAATCTTCCAGATGCGTCTTGTCCTCCGCCAGCGACACCGCCTTCAACAACTCCGGCGTCATCTTGCCCTGCTCGGTGATGGAAGCAATGATGGCCTCGCGGCGCTCTTCCAGCTCGCGCAGATAACGCAGCCGCTCTTCCAGTAAACGCAATTGCGTATCGTCCAGGCCGCCAGTCGCCTCTTTGCGATAGCGCGAGATAAAAGGCACCGTCGCCCCCTCGTCCAGCAAGGCAATGGCGGCAGCGATTTGAGCAGGTTTGGCCGCGATCTCGGCGGCGAGGCGTTGTTCGATGGATGGGAGCATGGATTGTTTTACTCTTACTGGATTAGATAGACATCTGCAAGGAGAGGTCTATGGGTGGAATTTACGAGGGGCGGATTATGCCAAGATGGGTGCGATACTGGAAGGCAAACAAACTCGATTAGAAATTCTTGGGGCGATTGAGGCGGGATTAGATATATTTATTGTCTTTATCTGAGACTGTATAGCTCGTACCCGTTTCCCGGTACCGCCACTCGGACGCCAAGATTTGGTGAAACTTTCCAAGTATATGTCTCGTGCTTAAATTTACCAATTACCGATAATATTGGTCTCTTGCCGAGCGCTTCTGTAAGTTTGTTTTTTAATGCTACCTGACTAACTCTACCATCCGGACTCTTGCCAAAATGTTGAAATGCTATTAGGAAAAATCCGTCCTTTGGCGACCGGGTATCGTATTCGTAGTAGGCTTCCTCAAAAGGGCAGTCTTCCAGTTTTACCGCATAACTACCAAGCTCTTCATCGTGAGTTATATGACTTTGCGAGTAGATCATAGAGACTTTTTTTACTGGATCGCCAATCTTGACTTGGTCAAAGCCTGGTGGATACGGATTGCTGGTAGCGAAAAGATTAATATTCCGGGCCTCAAGTAACTTTATTCGTGTTTCTGTCAGCTGTTTTTCGAGCAACTCAATCTTTGCTTCTGCATCGGAGATTTTTTTTGGCAATCCTGGGAGGGCAGCAAGTTGGTTGGTCAAATACGCCGTCCGTGTTGGTATAACCACCTCGTTGAAGAACAAAATACACAAGCTGAGGGTTGCCGCAGTTGCAACCGCTGCGATAACCAACGGATGATCTTTCCAATTCGCATGCGAGGATGCCTGTGATAGTGGGGATGACGTCGGTTCGTTCTGCGATTTAGATTGTTTTGTGATCATATCAAGTAACATGACGGGGTCTTGCACATCTGTGGGGGCAGGTCTTGCATTACGACATTCAGAACGAGAGGCTCGAATTTCACTCGGCTACCACCCACTTTGCGAGTCGCTGTCGCACTTCCCTCAGTCGCTCTTCGCTGATCGCGCCGATGCTGCCCAGTAGCAGCGATCCATCCAGCACTGCCAACCGCGAGAGGCGTAGCACGCTGGGGACTTTTAGGCCGGAGTTGGCGAAATCGGGATCGGATGGGGTAAGAATCTCATCGAGGTTGGCTTCTGCCTGCTGCACTTGTGAAGACACCATGCAGACCAGCCAATCATCAAACCTGGATGCTTGCCGCAACATCAGTACGGGGCGCAATTTTGCTCCGGTGAGGTCGGAGTATGGGAAGGGTGTGAGGACGATCTGTCCTGCACGTTTCATTGCCAGCGTTCCCGCAGGTCTTCACGCGTGTAGGTGACGGTTTCTTGCTCCATGCCGCGCATTGCCTGGGCCATGGATAGTTCCGAGAACTCGGCATCCGTCCATTCAGTATGAATGAGCGGTTTGCCGGTTGATGTGCCACAGCGTGCCGAAAGGAATTCGACGAATTCAAAAACCTCTGCTTGCTTCTCGCGCGGAAGCGCTTCCAGCTTGCTGATCAGTTCTGCGTAGCCCATCATATACCCCGTATTGTTGAAGGTCAGCCGTAGTATAGCCCGAGAATCAAATGCTGAATATCAGGAACAGCCCCCCGCTCCTCAGAGTGGACTAATGTTAGTCCATATCAAAACAATTCGGCAAGCGAGGGAACTGGCGTCAGCATCGGTAAAACTATTGCGACGCTGACCCTTTTGATTGTTGGTGGTGGGAATATGTGTTCATAGTTCGACAGGTTCACCACGAACGATTTTATATCAGCGCTTCTTTGACTGCCGCCAGTCCCAAGGCGGTACAGGTTCAGCCTCGCTCCACAGCCCCCGCTGCCCTGCCCTCGCCTGCTCTTCTGCCTGAGCATAGGTTTCGCGGTCTTCGATGGCTTGTTCCTTCGCATACTTTTTGTAATGCCAGGCCATGCCCGCTTTGATCTGTTCCAGATTGGCATCGACGCCGTTGACGAGGATCTTGCCGACGGTGCGGCCGTACTTGTCCTTTTTGGAGTATTCGACGACGACGGTCTTGCCGAAGATCAGGTCGGACAGGTTCGATTTGGAGCGGGCGCCGAAGGCTTGTTTCTTTTCGGGGGCATCGATGCCCATCAGGCGGATTTTCCACTGGGTGTTTGAGGCGTCGAGCACTTTGACGGTGTCGCCATCGGTGACGGCAACGACACGGCCTTGCAGGGTGTCCGCGCCGGACGGTGCGGTGAACAGGAGTGCGGCGAGCAGCGGTGTGAAGCGGATGCAGCGGGCAAGCTTTTTCCATGCATTCCACGAGTAGCCCGCAGGGGCTGCCCCTATATTCCGATCTTCCACACCTTTTCTCCCGATGAAACCAAGGTGTCGAGTTCGAAATTTTCTTCAGTCTCCCCCGTACAGCCCAGCTTGTTATAACAACTTGTGCGGCGGAGATTAGCAGTAAAGGGGCCGGGATACTATTTGCCTATGGATAATAACCTTGTGTCTTGTGTTGAAAAGCAAAGCGAAAAGCAGTGTCCGGGTCGCACTTGCGAGTTACACCCTTTCTTCAAACACATGCTTGTCCGAAATAAAGGCCACAGAAACGCAGCCGGGGCCGGCATGCACGCTGCCGGAGATGCTCATGGGGGTGGTGTGCATTTTGACGTTGGCTTTTGCCGCGGCCTCTTTGAGGCGGTTGAATCCGGGCAGTTGCGGCAAGTTGATTGGATCGCCACCGTAGGCGACGCAAATTGCCGGGGCCAACAGGCCCGCTTCCACGGCACGGGTGGCATTGGCAAATATGGTTTCAACGGCCGGTTCAAAGCCCCGCATCTTGGCGACGGGTATGGTTTCGTCCTTGTGGCCGAGAATGATGGGTTTGATGTCGAGCACCCCCCCAAGTTTGTAACTAAGCCAGCCGACACTTTTGTCTCCGCGTTGAGATGCACGCTTGTACAAATGCTCCAGATCGGGCGGTACCAGGTAACAGTAGGTGTGCGGCACTATTTCTTGAATGCGCGAGTTGATTACTGACGGGGGCAGGTTTTCCTTGATCATGCGAACCGCCTCCACTGCAATTACGGCGGGACCGCCAAAGAATGTCTCACTATTGATGACAGCCAGCGTAAAGTGGCCATCAAGCCCCGCGTTGCGCCGGATCGGCTTGTATTTGGTCAGGATGCCGCGCGACGCCTTGAATGCGTGATCATAGATATTGCTGCGCCCAGGCGATGCCATGATGCAGAACACATGGTCGTATTTGCACACCAGCTTTTCAAGAAACAGGGTTTCGATCTTTTCGCTCGTGTAGGGACGGGATGTGGCCAATATGTCGCTCTTTTGCCTCGTCCGCTCAAGTGTGTCCGCATGGTATTGGATGGTTTGCCTGTCATCCTTGAGATCGTCAAACGACTGATCGCCGACCGTGATCACGCTCGGCATCAGCTCCACGTCGCCATTCTCAAAAAAGCTGTGCGGCAAATCACTGCTTGAGTCAACTACCAATCCAATTTTCATTGTTCCTCCCTTTTCGTTATCTGTCTTATAAAAACTTAATGGGGCATGTATCTCATGGCACTTGGTTAAGCCAGAATTGCCATCAGCCTCAACATTCCCTCCCCCTTGCACCCGCAGGGGGTAGGCCGTGGTTGTAAAGCCGCTGAAGCGGCAACAACCACGCACCAGGGGGAGGGTTAGGGTGGGGGTAGAGTCGTGGTGCCGTCGCCGATTCAACCCCCATCCTGACCTTCCCCCTGGAATGGGGTCGCGCGTAGCCTAGCAGCAAAGCCTCTTCCAGACCAGCCGGTAAAAACAAAAACTGCCCCGAAGGGCAGTAAATTAGTGCATCTTCGGGCTATGTTGCTATGCCTTGCGCCATTGATCCGGCTTGCCGCCTTCTGTTTTGCGCACGCGCTCGACTATGGGAGCCCCGCCATTTGACAGTTCTTTCGCCCGGGTGATCGCTTCCGCCTGAGTAGGCAATACAGCGCTGGCCCGCTCCGAGTTGGGACGCCTTACCGCAAAGTCACCTTCCGTACGCTTTTCAACAAACACTTTTTTGTTGCTCATGTGAACTCCTATCGGTTTGGTTGTGCGATTGCAGTTTGGATTAGCAGAGTGTTTGCATTCCAACAGACAAGCGAAATGCTGCATCGCAGATTAGATCGTCACCCTTATTCAAGTTTTGTTCTGTGCGGTAGCGCACGGGATTAACAGAAGACCACGGTTTCAAATATTTCAACATGATCGCGGGGCCTCTGTGGCAAATGAATTTCAAGGGTGCGCCTGCTACTGCCGATTCAAACTTCTATTGGCCGGATCAATAGCAGCAAAACCCCTTCTCGCCTATATGCCAAAAGAAATAGAGCGTCCAATGCAGTAATATGGAGACAAATCTTCAACTCGCTCGATATCCGTTTTCCTTAACATTTGTCATAGCCTGGAAATCACAAATTAGGATATGGAACATAACATTTCCCTGATCACCACTCTTGTCGCCGCCTTCAGCTTTGCGCTGGTGCTGGGGTTTGCTGCGGAACGGTTCAAGATCCCGGCCTTGGTGGGTTACCTGCTCGCCGGCATCCTCCTGGGACCTGCGACGCCTGGCTTAGTGGCGGATGTGGCGACTGCATCGCAATTATCCGAGATCGGTGTGATGCTGCTGATGTTCGGCGTCGGCCTGCATTTCTCGCTGGATGATCTGCTCGCGGTCAAACGCATTGCCTTGCCGGGCGCCGTGGTTCAGATGGGGCTGGCGACCTTGCTGGGCATGGGGATGGCCACCTGGTGGGGATGGAGCCTGGGGGCGGCATTGATCCTGGGTTTGTCGTTGTCATGTGCCAGCACGGTGGTTCTGCTCAAGGCATTGGAGTCACGCGGCCTGCTGGACACGATGAATGGACGCATCGCAGTGGGTTGGCTGGTGATGGAGGATCTTGCGACTGTCCTGGTGCTGGTGCTGCTGCCACCGCTGGCGGGTATGCTGGGGGAAAATGCAGTCGCGGAAGGAGGCAAACCGCTCTGGCAAACAGTCGGCCTGACTCTGCTTGAAGTTTCGGCATTCATCGCATTGATGTTGATCGTGGGCCGTCGCGCCCTGCCCTGGATTCTGCTGCAGGTTGCGCGCACCGGCTCAAGGGAATTGTTCACGCTGGCCGTGATCACAATCGCGATCGGCATTGCCTACGGCTCTGCACAATTGTTCAGCGTGTCTTTTGCTCTGGGCGCCTTCTTCGCCGGTATGGTGATGCGCGAATCCGAATTCAGTCACCGCGCAGCGCAAGAGTCGCTGCCGTTGCGTGACGCGTTTGCAGTCTTGTTCTTTGTGTCGGTTGGCATGCTGTTCGATCCGGTTGTGTTGATCGAGCAGCCACTGCATCTCCTTGGCATTGTCTCCATCATCATTCTGGGCAAATCGGCGGCGGCCATGCTGCTGGTGCTGGCGTTCCGGTATCCCCTCAACACTGCGTTGACGGTGGCCGCCAGTTTGGCCCAGATCGGCGAGTTCTCCTTTATTCTGGCCGGGCTGGGCATGTCGCTCGGTCTGCTCCCGGCCGCAGGGATGAGCCTGATTCTTGCCGGGGCATTGATTTCCATTGCGCTTAACTCATTCGTGTTCACCATAATTTCTCCGCTCAGGAAATGGCTGCTGCAACAATCCGAACTGGCTCGCCGACTGGAGCTTCGTGAAGATCCGTTTGCGGAACTGCCGATGAGCACAGAGCGCAAGTATCTTGAGGGACAAGTCGTCCTGGTCGGGTACGGTCGTGTCGGGCGCAGGATAGCGGAAGCCCTGCACGAGCGAGGCATCCCCTATGTTGTTGCGGAACAAAATCGGGAACAGGTTGAGATACTGCGCAATCTGGGAATCGCAGCCGTTTCCGGCAATGCTGCCGATCCGGCCGTGCTTATTCAGGCGCATATCGCTACCGCCGCGATGCTGGTCATCGCCACTCCCGATCAACTTGATGTGCGGCAGATGGCAAACACTGCGCGCAAGCTCAATCCGAATATCGAAATCGTGCTGCGTACGCACAACGAGGACGAATCAAACCTGTTGCGGCAAGATGCGGTCGGTACGGTATTTTTTGGTGAAGAAGAACTTGCCAAGGGCATGCTTAACCACGTGTTGCATCGCTTTGCGCCAGGCAAGCCGGATTGACGGCTGTCTCTGCGTCGCCGCAGGACTCACCAGGGAATCACAATCCCGTCATTGCCGATGAATTTGCCCGTGTCCGCCAGGGTGAGGCCGTCGATGACCTTGCGCATGTCGCTCACGCTTTGCTCGACCGGGATCATGGCGTTGGGGCCGCCCATGTCGGTTTTGACCCAGCCGGGATTGAAGGCCACGGCGGTGATGCCCTTTTCTTTCAGGTCAACGGCCAGGCTTTTAACCACCATGTTGGCTGCCGCCTTGCTGCTGCGATACAGGTAGCTTCCACCGCTGCTGTTGTCGTCTATGCTGCCCATCTGGCTGGTGATGGTCACGATAAGCTTGAGTTTGCTGCGCGCGATCTGGTTGATGAACGTTTCGACCATCTTGAGCGGGGCCATGGTGTTGATGTTGAATGCGTTCATCCATTCGATATAGTCGGTCTGTCCGAAGCCGCGTTTGTCGGACTCCGGATAGACGCCTGCATTGTTGATGAGCAGGTCTATGCTTTCATCGGCCAGCATCCGTGCCAGTTGCCCGATCCGCACATGGCTGGTGACATCGAGCGCGTGGAGTTCGATGAGGCCGGGATGGCGGGCTGCCAGTTTGTTGAGCGCATCCGCCCTGCCGGGATCGCGGCAACAAGCCAGCACGCGCCAGCCGGCGGACGCATACTGATTGCAGAATTCCAGCCCGATGCCGCGGTTGGCGCCGGTGATGAGTAGTGTACTCATGCTCTATCCGTTTTGCCCATTGATATCTGAGTCATCTACGAATATCTGAAGCGCGCCTTTCGATGCAATTGATTCTGCATTTGGCGGGAAGTATGTTGCGAATGCCGACGCCCGGTTCCATGACTGCGGCAGGGGGCGCGATTCCGGTATATAGCTTCGCCACCTCCGGGCTTCGCAGCACGGCAACGTCGAGCGTGCAGGCATCGAGCAGCGGTTGATCCTTGACGCCCGCCTTGATGCAGGCGGCGCGTGCTGGCTTGTATTCCCTTGGAGCCAGGTTCTTCACCGTGTACGGTTTCTTGGGGGCCTCGAACACGTTTTTAACCGCAACATCCGGCACCGCAACGGTGACCATCCGGCGGTTTTCCCCGAACAACGATTCCTTGGGCTGGATGCTCATGCTTGCGCCGTACTGATGATAAAAGTTTTCGAAAGATACCGGCTGCGCGAGTACTTTTCCGTCGCGGGTGGCGATGTCGTCTTGCACGTCTCCATTGCCGTTGCCGAGAAGGCCGCGCATTCCGCCGTAGGCGCTATAGTTCAGGGAGACTGCTACATCCATGAAGTGTCCGCCGAGGATGTTCACCCACGCGTTATCTATCGCCGTAACGCGCACGGTCTCACCACTGCTACGCTTGATTACGTACACATTGGCGTTGCGGGTGACTTCGACGTTGTCCGGTAGCGTGAGTGTCTTGCCGTCTGCCAGCGCGACCTGCTTGCCATCCACGACCAGCCGGGTGGGATCGAGGAACACGGCCACGCGTGTCTTGCCCATGCGCATTGCTACGGCCTTGTTGAAAGCCACGTTGGGCCGGTTCGGGGTCCACTGCTGACGCACTTGGACGATGAACGACGGGCCATTCTCAACCAGCAGGAAGTCGCCCGCGGCCTGGAAGTCGTAGAACAGGCCATCCAGGGTGGCGATGTGTGGTTCGCCGGACGAGCTGCCGGCGAGGCCGGTGCAGTTGCAGCCTGCCGGCGCGTTGTTGGCGGCGGTAAGCAGCGGCGGTGTGTTGGTGCAATAGTTACTGGACGCAGGGTGAGCATGTGCGTTGCCATCCTGCCGCATCCAGTTGATGGCGTCTGCCTGGACCACCGGCGTCATGCATCCCACGCCGACATTGATGAATCCGTTGACCCAGTACTTTTCCAGCCAGTACTGGATGCCATAGGCCGAAAGATTGGCCGTCTCTTCATAGGTCTGGTCGCAGGCATTATTCGGGTTTGCCGGGTCCTGTGCCGGGCAGCAGCGCAGATGGCTGAACGCAGGGCCATCGCCATGCCGACGCTCATGCATCATGAGCGTGATCATGGTGGAAATTCCGACTGGCCCCGCCCACTTTTTCTGGAACTCGCGCGTTGTATCGTTCTTCGCGCGAATCACAAAATAGTTGGCTGAATCGCCTTGGCCCGAATACATCGGCCCGCCCCAATAATCATATGAGGACGTGGTGGAAATTTCGAACCCGCCCACTTTCTCTTTCAGCCAGCCGTAAAGCGTCTTGGTAGTCCAGGGCAAATGGTTGCTCCTGCCCAGGTCCATGAAATAGATCGCCCGCAGCGCCTGCAATAGCACGATTTCGTCCGTGTAAGCGCTGATCGCCATGGTTGAAATCGGCGCGGTGCAAGTCAGCGTAGTCGGATCGATCAGCACGCCATCCCGGCGTATCTTGAAATCATTAGCGATCATTGTTAAGAATGCCGGGTCTGCGGTTGGGCACTGGTCGAAAAACTGCGCGTTATCGCATATGTATGCCCTTGCAGGATTCGTCACGCCCGCCAAAGCAAAAGCAAGCCAGAAGACCATGATGTGCTTTAGTTTCATTATTTTTCCCTTTATTGTTCTTCGATAGTTTCCCTGAAACACCACCGCGCCGAAGACTAGCAGCAAAGTCCGACCTCGCATATATGCCAAAAGATATAGACCTGTACTTGAGTGTTTCGATATGTCTATTGGCCTGCAAGCCAGTAAATACGGGAATCTTCAGGGTGTTTGCTGTTGCGGGAACGGTATTGAGAGGACGTTCGGTACTGCTATTTGCACCATTGCATTTCGCATGGCACTCCGTCGTTGTTTCCATCCATCTTCGTGCCGGGACAGTTGCGGAGGAAAAAGATGGCCTCGTCGCAGGAGGTCATTTGCGAGCAAGGAACTGCCCACCGGCGTACCCCTTGCGAGTGCAAAGGGGTACGGGAAGGGAATTTAAAATTGCGGAATCACTCGCCTTTGGTCATGTCACGTTGTAGGTAACTGTTATCGTCTGCGGTGTGCCTATTACCCCCGAAGTACAATTGATGTCCGATGTGCAAGCGGTGACAGTGATTGTGCTTGTGTAAGTGCCTGTCCCCGCAAAGCTACCCGGTGATGCGGGCTGGACAGTCGCTACACCGGTTCGCCCAATAAACGATATGCTGGCAGGAATAGAAACCGCCGTATCGGATATTACGATACGAACATAAAGTACTCCACTTACGTTGCCATTCAGAGTTGCGGTAACAGTCTGTGAGGCGGGAGCCGCGTCCAAGTGCGAGGCTGTGAACGTCAAGGCATGGGTAGAAAGGCTAAGAGATGGGCCACTATCCCCGCCACCACCGCCTCCTCCGCAGGCGGAAAGGGTGAATAGAAGGATGAGCGGAAACAGGCGCAACACGTTGGTGACGAAGTACATTTATTGATCCTCCCTGGATCGCTTGGAAAAAATGCTGAGCTGAATTGTCATGTTTCTCCCCAGTTCAATTATCACAGGGGCATAAATTCATCGGCACGAATCCTAGCAGCAAAGTCCCTGCCTCGGTAGTGGCCAATAGATACGGGGCATTTGTTTGTGCGCCGCCGATTTATCAATGCCCGAACGAATAGGGATATCTGCACCTGACCGGTTACAAGCGTGTAAAATCGCGCGCCCGCAGGAGGCTTCTTTGGATAATCCATACAATATTCTTGGCGTCTCGCCGACCGCTTCGACCGAAGACATCAAGAAGGCATACCGCGCACTTGCCATGCGCCATCACCCGGACCGGAATCCCCACTCCAGCGCTGAAGTTCGATTCAACGCCATACAGAAGGCGTATGAGCTTCTTTCCGACCCGCAGAAGCGGGCCGAATACAACTACAGCCTGAACAATCGCATCATCATCGATCCCGAGAATGAAGCGCAGAGTCTGTGGCGCTCACTGTTCAATCGTTGCGGGATAGAGCTTCCGCAACAAGACCGCTAATCAACTTGAAGACAACTATTATGAAAACCATCCATCCCGAATTCATGTACCAATCGCGCGAACTGGGCATCCAGATCGAGGACACGCTGGGCGAGCCGCCCGACAAAAGGAACTATGACCGCGTCATCGATGCGCTGATCGGCGAATTTGCCAACGGTCTGGAACTCGGCGATGTGAATCTGCTGAGCTTTGCTCTGGTCAATCATCTGGTGTTCGACGATGCGCAGGGGCTGATGGAAGAAAGCCTCCAATATGACAAGGGCGATGCCGCGAAAGTATTGAAGATGGTGTCGTGCAGCAATGTCGCCTCGGGCGATGCTCTGGCCACCGTGTTTGAAACCGATCCGGAACTGGCGCGCAAGGCGATCATCACCGCGTTCCTGTTCAAGAATCCGAAGCGCTGGACGGACGAGGATCATTCTCTCGATGCCCTGCAGGAAGAGGAAGACAAGGAAAACAATATCGAGGATGACGATGAGCAGGTCTCGCACGGAGAAAACATAGAGCATCTGTTCGATACCCGCGGAGACGACAATGTCTGACAAGACCAATCTTCCCGCGATCCGGCAACAAGTCACCGAGCTGGTTTTGGCCGGCTCGACCAAGCATGCGGAAGAAGCCATCAGCGAGACGGCCGAGAAGTTCGGCGACCTCGCTGTCGTGGAAGTGCTGAACACGCTGGAGCCGCATGTCGCGTCGCTGCACCTGTCCGCCTTCGACGGCGGCAAGATGTCGCTGGCGACCATGCTCATCCCGCCCAAAGCCTGGGCCGAGAGTCTGGCTTACTTCGCCGCCACCTGGGACGATGACTGGATAGAGGACGAGCCGGAGGTTTTGTCCGAGTCGCTGTTCGCGCACATCCATGGCGTGGTGTTTGCCAGCGACGATGAAGAACGCCGTGCAGAACTTCTGCACGAAGCGTTGGCGACCGACTGGGGTACGACGGCTTTTGCCGTGCTGTTCTCGACAGCGGCCGAGGAGATCATCGAGATCGCGAACGACATCCACAATCTCGGCGCGCACCGAAGCGGCCAGACGACTTCGGATCACGACGTGATTCCGCTCGCACTGGAGATCGCCCGCAGCAATGAAGAAGCCTGGGACCGCGTGTTGTTCGAGATTTTCCCAGACTGGAAGCCCGGCGAGAATGAATTGCACGCGGGATCGGACGATCACGACAGCGGCGACGATCATGGTGACGATGAAGATCGAGAACATGAATATGCGATGGGTCGCACGACCAAGGAATTGTTGTTGCGACTGCGCAGGCAAGTACCGAGCAAGGCAGCCAGCCAGACAAAAGCTGGCGGACGGCCGAGTCTGGGCGAGGATATTTTCTCGTAGGCCACTATGTCGTCATTCCCGCGAAGGCGGGAATCCAGTTTTAAAAAAAATCCCGCGTAGCGGACCAAGATAATTTTTATGTGGCATTGACTCACTCCGTGAGGGTAATTCGATTGCCTGGATTCCCGCCTTCGCGGGAATGACGGTTGCCTTATGGCATCTGTCATGAATTGCGGAAAGATAAATATTAATGAACATCGCCATCCACACCGCCCGCCCCCCCCAGCTGGTACAAGCGCTGGAAGCACTGGCCCTGCGCGCGGACAATCAGGATGCAGCCGCCACGCTTTTCTATGAGCTCAGCGGCATCACCGTGCTGGTCGCGAAGAAGTTCACCAATGACAGAACCGCAGACGGGATGGTCGACGCATTTCACCTGACGGTTGGATGCATTTCGCTCGCCATCAGCCAGGCCGGTGTTGCCGACAACAATGAAGCCAGGCTTTCATTTCTGCTGCAGCACGGTGCCGAATATGTTTTCCAGATGGGTTTCCGGCATATCAAGGAATTGTCCGCCCTGCCCTATGTGGCTTACGTTTCCGATTTCGACAACGATGCGTTTATCCAGCAGCGCAACCTCAAGGCGATCTTCATGGAGATCTGCAGCGCCGATCCCGCCTCGACATGGTCAGGGGATGCGGTCTATCAGAATGAATTGCTGGACCGGAAACGCAACCAGAAGATCATCGATTGCGCGAAATGGTTACGCAAGAACAATTCCAACGGTCCCGTAAAAGACGCCGAGCTCGATGCCAATGCCGTGATTTCAATTGCCGTGATATTTGCAATATCGGGGGATGGGCGGATCGTCGCGCGCACGGGACAGAGGGAGATCGAGAACCTGATCAACCGCGCCCGTGAATCGCGGCCCGATGTCGAGGCCAACTGGAACGATTTCCTGAAAAAGATCCCGCCCGAGTTTCAGCCCCTGCTGCGTGAACGCATGGAAGACCTTCGGGGCACGATTGTCAAAAAGATTCTTTCCAAAACCAGAATCAAAACCGTGCTCACCGAGCTGCAGGATCAGTATGCGGGCAGTGAGCAGGATATCGACTATTCCTGAAGGCCGGACTCGAAATGTTTTCGCTATGCATCCGCTGGCGCCTGTTACGGCCTGTGCTTTCGATCACGCCGTACCGAAACCCAGCATTCTGATCAGGCTGCGTTTTGCCACGACTGACGCGGGACGGTTATGTTCGCCGACGACCTTGTTGCGGCCGCTTTCCTTGGCCAGGTACAAGGCTTCGTCGGCAGTAGAGAGCAGTTTGTGGGCGATGTCCCGGTCCGAGCCTTCGGGTTCCTCGGGTGTTTGGGCGACGCCGATCGAGATGGTCACTTGCAGGTCGTTGCGTCCGTCAATATGGATTCGGTGTGCGGCAATGGTGTTGCGAATGCGCTCGGCGATCTCGCAGGTATGGTGCAGCCCGGTCTGAGGCAGCAGCACGACGAATTCTTCGCCGCCATAGCGCGCCAGCACGTCGTTGCTGCGCAATTCCGATTTGATCAGGGTGGCGACTTGGCGCAGCACTTCGTCACCCATGATGTGGCCGTGGGTGTCGTTGATGCGCTTGAATTTGTCGATGTCGAGGAACATGGCACACAGCGGACTGCGGTGGCGCCGCACGTTCGCGGCTTCTTCCTGGCAGCGGGTTTCGAGATAGCGACGGTTGAAGATGCCGGTGAGCGGATCGGTCAAACCGATCAGGTTGAGGCGTTCATGGTTGAGCGCGTTTTCCAGGCAGATAGAGAATATGTTCGCGAGCCGCTCGACGAAGTCGGTGCCTCTGTCGGCCGCAAAGCGTTCGGCGGTGCTGCTGGCCATGTTGAGACTGCCGACCAGTTCGCCCTGGCGCATCAGCGGCAGCAGCATCATCGAACGGCAACCCTCGGGCCAGGGATCAAAAATGGCGCGTTCCATTTCGGCATCAAAAGGGCCGAGATAAGGTGCAGGCTCGGCATCAGGCGCAGGCAGCCGTTCCAGCAGCACCAGGCCGGGAATTTCGTCGCTGCCCGGTTGCGATCTTGCCAGGATGCGCCTGATCTCGTATTCGGGATCGCACAGTGCCAGCGTCACCACGTCGGTTTCGCAGGCCGTCTTGTAATCTTCGAGTATCAACTCGATGAGTTCCGGCAATGTGCGCGTGGCGATCAGTTGTTTTTCAAACCGGTCCAGGCGGCGCCACTTCTTTTCGTTCAGGCGGGCCGCATCCATCAGCGATTGAAGCTGGTCGCGCAGCTGCTGTAACTCGGTCTGGCTTTGATTACTCATCGTCATCAATGCTGTGTTGCGATACATTCGAAATCAAGGAAATCAAACGAAATCAAAGGCGTTGGGTTCGAACTACTTTCCCACCCGCTACGCCATCTCACACGATCTGCCACCCCGAAGCCTAGCAGCAATAACCATTTTTCGCTACGGGCTAATAAGCAAGTATCCCCCGGCATAACCGGAGGTTTGACTCGCTATTGATCTGACCAGATTAAGCTTTAACTCGGATATTTATAACAAAAACGGCACATGCAAGGCTGGTTAGCAGGGCACCGACCACCTACCGCCTGCCTTTAATCCCCCTTTCCCATTTCACCAAAGGGGAAAGGGCCGCTGCATTATTTCTTTTGGGGAGCCGGTCGCCGAAAAACGACAAGTCTGGAGGTCATTTCTTGCACGACTTCACCAGCCTGGTTGAGTGTCTTGCTACGGAGGGTCACGATGCCACGATCTGGACGCGAGCGCGATGCAGACACTTTCAGCACTTCGCTTTCGACACTCAGCACATCGCCGGGGCGTGTCGGGATGGGCCAGCTGATTTCGCAGCCGGCTCCAACAAGGCCGCCCGCAATGGGTACGCCGCTGGTAACCAGTAACCGCATGGTGATTGAGGCAGTGTGCCATCCGCTGGCGGCAAGTCCGCCAAAGAGACTATTGCTGGCAGCTTGCTCATCCAGGTGAAAGGGTTGCGGATCGAACTGGCTGGCAAAAGCCTTGATTTGCGTTTCGTCCACTGCATGACTGGCGCTGCCGAATTTTTGCCCGACGTGAATGTCGTCCAGATAAAGCGGCTCGGCGCCGGTTATTTTCATCATGCAGTTGTCCTCTGATCAGAAGGTCAGATCACGGTTTTCCACTACGCCACCGCCGCAACAACCTCTGCTACAAGTTCTTCCGTATGCGCCAACTGTGACGAGCCATCCTGATCCAGCACGAACACGCCACGGCCATTGGAGTAGACGATGGCGCCGTCGGGACTGATGTCGAACGTCGCCACGTTGGTGGCGAGTACGTTTTCCACGCCTTGTTGATCGCGGCTGATCAGTTGCCAGCTGTCGGGAACAAGGGAAGGCACGCCTTGTACGGGACGCGCACTGCGTAACGCTTTTTCCGCATCGATGCGTTTCCCCTGCAGCAGGATGTTCTTGATATCGGCCTTCACCGCAGGCCCATTGGCGCTGGTGAGCGGCTTGCGGGTGTACATCAGCGAGAAGAAGTTGAGGTAATGGAACACGGCGCGCAGCAGGCGGAAGGGAAATTGCAGCGTATCACTGAGCATGCTGCCGAGCCCATAGCTCGGCCCCTCATAGGGACGGCGGATGTAAAGCAGATTGCCGGCCTGGGTAACGCGCGGCTTCAGATGGTCGAAAGCGGGATCGTCGAGGATGGGCGTTACGCTGCCCAGGTCCCTGTCCAGTTTCTGGATGCTCGCGGGACCCTGCGCAATGATGTAACCCTCTTCGTTGCGCGCAAATCCGGCTGACTGGAACAGCAACCGGTTGGGCACGCCCGGTATCCAGGCCGGCGCGGTATCCACCGTGTCCCCGCCGGTTACTTCACGGTAGTTGTTGCCATCGTTGTCGAACATGACGATGTTGGCCACCCCGTTCTCATGCCGAGACGATGCAGCCAGCAAGGTCCCATCCGGCGAGGGGTTCAGGTCGCTCAGGTGCAGGTTCTGCTGGAATAGTATGCGCAATTCCTTGCCGGAGGATGTCTCATGACGGAACAGTCCGCCCATGTTTTCGTTCTTGAGGAAATAGATCAGATTGCCATCGGCTTCGAAGGCGGCCGTTGTCGTCTGAATTGCAGAATTGTTCGCCTCGAAACTGCGCGAGCCGCCCCCGGCAGCAACGTTGAAGCTGGTGCCCTGCTTCCATCCATGCCTGTCGCGGAGTTGTTCCCGGCGATCCATTGATTCCTGAACGTAAGGGCTGTGCACCTGTTTCAATTCGCCGCTGCGTTGACGGTAATAAAGCAAACCGTTTGAGAGGAAGGCATAGCCCCGTTCGTTGCGGCGGTCAGACACCGATTCGGAACGAGGCGCCGCCGCGGACGCGAAGAAAATCCGGTAGATCACGTAAGCAAACAGCGCAACGATCAGCAATTTCAGTAACAAACCCACCATCTCACATCCTCCCTTGCATGCTGTGTTAACGGCACTACTCCTCTACTGCGGCGAAGATTAGCAGCAAAACCCTCTTCTGCGCTATTGGACAAATGATATGGACTATTTTGCTTTGGTCGGAATTCATTGGGTTATCCATTTTGACGTCAGGATGTAAATCGGTTTGGCGAGGAGCGCAGGCTGAAGTTTGATTTGACTTGCACGGTTGTATTTCCTATTCTCTGATGAAGGGATTTGGGAATGCAATTAAAGGAGAAAAAATGAATAACTCGATGCTATTTATTGTGTTTGGATCTACGGTTGTTTTTATCGGCCTCATCGTATGGAAAATACTGTGGTTTATGAAAAAAATAAATTCCGTACCAATCCAGGAAGAAGCGGATTAATTCAAGGGAGCCTCTAAAAATCCAAATTTCGTCGCAATACTGCGTTTCTCACAAAAAATTACTCCTTACATATCACTCATATGCTGCGTCGCAATTTTTTGCTCGCGCCTTGTCTTGCTTATAACCAGCCACTTGGCCGACGTTCTTTGGCGGCCTAGTGGAATGGCTAGTAGTTCCATCAGAACTTTGAATTTTTAGAGGCTCCCTCAAGTTATTGCTGAAAATAATAACGCCGATCTAGTCGGCGTTATGTATCGGCATATTAAATTCCGATATGGTCAGTCTTCTAATACTGACATGATTTGGAACAAAGGATAATCATCATTAATCTTGCCGATAAGCCCCCCTTGATGGTTACTTTACAAAGCTATTAGTAATTTGGAACCACGGTTATTTTATACGCTTAACTTTTGAAAAATTCAAATCAATTTCAAAAATATTTATGGGGCGGGTTTGGAATACTTTCCCCCTCCCCGCTCCATTGACTCAACGGTCTCAAGACAGAGGTCTAGTTTTGAGCACGACGTATCGCGGGGAGTGTGCGTGCGATCAGTCTGTCCAGTGTGTCGTCAGGTTGTGGCAGTCCGATTGCTATAGAGAGCATAACCGGGGGCAACGCATCGCCGCTGGCTGTACCGATCACCATCTGGTCGATTTCTTCCAGCAACCGATCTGCCACTACACGGGCGCTGTCCGTTCCTGTCTGAGGAAGGAAGATGGCGAACTGGTCGGCTTCGAGGTGCACTTCCACATCATTTGGGCGCAGGTGTCGTTGTATGGTTTCGACAATAGAACGCTGCGCCTGCTCGCTACCGAGTTTGCCAAAGCCGGTGTCGATTAACCCGAAGTTATCAATTTTCAGAAGTATGAAGGCGCAAGGTTGCAGGTTCCTGGTGTGGCGGAGAATCATGCGTCCGATATTTTCAGAAAGCCAATGGCGGTTGTGGATGCCGGTGACAGCGTTGACGTAGTTAACCGCACCAAAGCTTTGAGCATTCTCAAGCCATTCCTCCAGTGTCCGATTGGTGGCGCGAATCCGGTTGGACAGCAGCGCCAGCAAGTTATGCGAAGCTTCCAGCGATCTGTTGAGGACAGCCCATGCATCTACGTGTTCGATGGCCAGCAGTTCGCAATCGGTGGCGGCAATGACATAGGCGGAAACCTGATGGTCATCAAACATGGACATCTCGCCCACACATTCACCTATGCCAAACAGGGCGATCGGCTTGGCGTCGTCCACGTTGAGTTGGGCACGCAGCCTGCCGAACAGGATGACGTAGATGCGGTCATTGGGCTGCCTTGGGGTGAGCAGAATTTGTCCTGCCGCGAGTTTGACCTGAGTGGTATTCGCAAGCAGGGTGACGAGCGTGCTGTTCTTCACCTTCTGGAATAACGGCGACTCCTGCAACAAATTGATGATTTGGGTTGAGTTGATGATGCGCCTCCTGAAGTGAATTAAAAGGGATAGGCTCGGAATTTCTGGGCGCCCATTCCCGCATCCCACATCACATGCCACCTGACACCCCGAAGCCTAGCAGCAAAGCTTCTTCCAGGCCATATGCCAAGAGATATAGACTATTTGTCTCTGTTTTCTTGCCGTTGCGGACGAGGCTGAGGCGATGGGGAGGGAAGGTTTCAAGTGGCCAATTAAAGGGGGCTGCCAACAGACTGCACAATCTTTCCTGGTTATTTCAGATTGTCTTTTTATTCCACAGTGCTGTTGAACTTTGCGAGTTTGGCTGTCGACAGTTGATCGATGTTCATGTATTCGTTGGTTACGTCCACTTCTGAAACAATTTCATTGTGGCGGCACCAACGGTTCCACGCTCCTTTTCCAAGACGGGAGTTGCCTGGCAAGCCCAGCAGCTTGTAATTACTGCCGCTGCGCGAAATGGCGATCATGGTTTCGAGATTGAATTCCATGATCGGGCTGGATGCACGTCCCCGGTCATTCTTTACGTCGTGACCCCACACATGGCGGCTGCGCGTCCCATCCGGCGCTTCGATTTCGATTACGCGCCACCGGCGCAGTGTAATTTCCCGAGATTCATCCGGATCACTTTTGATCGGCATTGTTCACCCCATTTTGTTGATTGGGATTATTGGCGCGCGACAGGGGTTTCAACTGAGCTCTTGTCTATGTCCAACCTGCAATTCGCCACAACAGTATTGTTTACCGTAGCGATCGTGTTCTCAATCACGGTGTAACGAACTTCCCTGCCGGCGATTTTAAATAATTTCTCCGCCGCCTCACTTACGCAAAGTTGTTTGATTTCGGTGATTGATTGGCTTTCCTGCCCAATGTAGGCATGCGTTATGTATTCAGTTTGCTCAACTACCGGCTTTGCCGGTTCTTGTTTGGCTGGTTCCTGAGCTTCTTTCTTGCCGACGATGGCCCCATATGCATCCTTGCCGACTTTGGCAGTATCGGCAATCAATCCGGGAAATTCCAGGTTCACGCAACCGGAGAGCGCTAACGCCAAAATCAGATAAAAAAAATTCATACGCATCCTAATGTTTAAAAAATGAAAGAACTCTGGTTTGCAATGCTTTACTGCCTGCTCCCCATACCCCGCATTGCTTACCTTCTGCCGCCCCGACTACAAATACGAAAAAGATTATAGACCTTATGCTTCGGTCACTGCCGCAGACATCCGGTTTTACCCGACTATTGCGATATGCCAATTGGCACGCGGGCAGTCAAGTCGGGAGTCTTCATGGAGTCACTGAATGGAAATGCTATTACGCGCCGCACTGGGCGGTGCTCTACCGCGATAACAGCCCAACCAGCAAGCCGCACTTTGCTGATCATCCAGCGCGCAGAAGCCTATCACATAGTCCTTGCCGCGAAAGGTGCCGAAAGACATGAGCCTTCCAATGCGGTGTCTATTTTTCAGGACAAATAAAACGGGGAAGACTTTCGCCTTCCCCGTTCTGCGTATATATATGGCTGCGTTACCCCGGCTGTTCGAATCGGAAGGACAGACGGGATGAAACGATGCGAATCGCTATTTGTAAACGTCCCATACGTCGACGCTGATCAAATTTTTTTGTTTTAGCACTCGTATGTGTTCGGTATGAATCTCGCCCAATGCCCGCAACACATCTTCCGGAAATCCCTGTCTGTTTGAGCGATCCGTAAACAGGGTATGTTCAAGATAATTGTGCAGTTCAATAGAGCCCCAAAGCAATTCTATACGGGCCAGAATCTTGGGAAATTTCGCCCCGATTATTATCCGTGGCGGGATTTTTGGCGCCTGAGGGGTTTCAGCCCTGGCGATTACAGGCTTGTCAAAGTTGAGTTGTATGTCCCAATTCAATTTGGGTTTGTCTTCTTCTATCATGAACGCGTCGTATGCACTAAATGAGACTGGCGAGATATATCGCAGCAGCTAAATCGCCTGTATTTTACGATATCCATGCGCACCTGCCACTAAAGCCGCCCGGCAAAGCCATCTTGCACAAATGGATTTGGAATAGGCCGATTATCTAAACGACAATCAATGCGACTATTGCCAATGACACAAATGCAAGCCAGCCAAGATCATTGATGACTCTCTGTGCCGCTCTGGTTCGTCCTTTGATTGATGGTCTGATATTCATGATGGCGATTTCCTGTAAAAACTCCACGTTCCTGATCTCATTGCTTCCGATCTAACACCGAACTCAAGACTCTGTTTGATAATAGGAAATGTAGCTGCGGAAAGGAATAAGTAATAATGCGTATTTGAACGACACACTTTGCTGTATAGAGACATTTGCATTTACCCCATGGAAAATACATTCAGCAATTTCGGTATCTGGTTTTTTCTGGCCATTGATACGCAGATGCTCACACGGCATGCTCTCGGCTCACTCTGGTTTTGACGCTAGTCGAGTTTGACCGTGAATACATGTTCTTTGCCATCCCTGATCACGGTAAACACCACACCCTTGGCGAGCGGGTCAATTTTCTGAAAAATATCCAGGCTCTGCTTTATTCCTGTGACCTGTTCTTCGTTAATTTTAATCAGAACATCTCCCGGCAGGAGACCGGAAGAAAAGGCAGGTGTGTCTTCCATGATGACATTGATGAAAGCACCTGTATTTCTCCCCAAAGCACGTTTTTGCGCTTCAGTAAGGTCGGTCAGAGCGACCCCCACTTTGAACTTGTCCGAAGTTTTGACAAAAAATCTTGCGCTCTGATCATAAAACGCGCGTTCGTTTTGAAGTCTTCGCGATTTGATTACATCGGAATAATAGGAGGTGGTCGCGCTATGGTAAATGGATGGATACGATTTGTTCTTGTTCCACAAAAGGGGATTCAATAATACGACTGTTGCACCCTTAAGCTTTGCTTGAGCAAGAACAATATTGTCGTCTTCATCGAATTTACCGCCGAACATCATGTATCCGATCGGGCGGTAATGCCTTGATATCAGTATCAAGTTATCGAGGTCCATGTCTTCCGATGAATACAGCTTCGGTTCTTCACCGGGCTTTAGCAATTCCAAATGGGTTGATGGATTGGGATCGGCAATTGGATAAAATGGCTGGTAAATGCCACCTGCACAGCCAGCCAAACACAACACTGCAAACAAGATTACAGAAGTACGCATTTATTCCATTTTATGGCCGGTAAATAAATAGACGGGGGCGAAATACCTCCCCCGTCGCTTGATCCTCATGCGCCGTTCTTGTTCTACTTCTGCGCCTTCACAATACTCATGGCCGTGGCCACCAGTGTTCCCATCTCCGCCAGGTTGCCCGGCAGGATAAGCGTATTGCCTTCCTTGGCCACGTTGCCGAAAGCTTCAACATATTTTTCCGCTACCTTGAGGTTGACCGCATCCATGCCGCCGGGTGACTGGATGGCCTGCGCGACTTGCTGGATGGCCTGCGCAGTGGCCGCAGCTACAGCCTTAATCGCCTCGGCCTCGCCTTGGGCGCGGTTGATGGCGGATTGTTTCTCGCCTTCCGAACGCTGGATGAAGGCTTCGCGTTCGCCGGTGGCGATGTTGATCTGTTCCTGTTTGCGGCCTTCCGATGCGGCGATGAGGGCGCGCTTCTCGCGCTCGGCGGTGATCTGCGCCTGCATGGCGTGGAGGATTTCCTTGGGCGGGGTCAGGTCCTTGATCTCGTAGCGCAGCACTTTGACGCCCCAGCTGGTCGCGGCTTCATCCAGCGCTGCCACGACGGCGCGGTTGATGTCGTCGCGTTCTTCGAAGGTTTTGTCCAGCTCCATCTTGCCGATGACCGAGCGCAAGGTCGTTTGGGCAAGCTGGGTAATTGCCATGATGTAGTTGCTGGTACCGTAGGACGCGAGCTTGGGATCGGTCACCTGGAAGTACAGGATGCCGTCCACCTGCAATTGCGTGTTGTCCTTGGTGATACAGACTTGGCTGGGCACGTCGAGCGGGACTTCCTTGAGCAAGTGCTTGTAGGCGACATTGTCGATGAACGGGATCACCACGTTCAGGCCGGGCGACAGCGAAGCATGAAAACGTCCCAGACGTTCCACTACCCAGGCGTTCTGTTGCGGCACGACCTTGAGTGCCTTGATGATGAAAATGACGGCTGCAATCAGTACGAACAGAGCGATTTCCATGTTTCCTCCTTATTGTTGCTGCGATTTTCGATGCGTCAGAACCAGAGCGGAACCTTGCACGGCCTTGATGTAGAGCGTTTCGTCATGCGGGGTATCGGCGGATTCGGGTTCTGCATCCCACTCCGCCCCGCGGTAAAAGACGCGTACGCTTCCATTGTCGTGCCACTTTATGACACGCACCGGCTGGCCGATGTCAAAACTTGAGCTACCCGCCTCTGTGACCTGTGTACCTTTCCAGCGCCGCAATATGATTGTGCCTGCGACTACCATCACTGCGCAGAGTAGCAGTTGCCACGCAATGCTCATGCCCAGCAACGCCGCCAATCCGCCCACTGCCATCGCAATGCCCACCATTAACAGATAAAACGTGCCGGTGACCATTTCCAGGCCAACCAGAATCAGCGCCAGCAAAAACCAGTAAATGTAGATTTCCATGACTTCCTTTCCAGTGTTCCGTACCGTGAACCATTGTGCGCCCCGCACGGAGAGCTCTCAATGCATCAGCGCGCAATCTAGCAGCAAAGAGTCTTGCAAGCCATAGGCCGACCGTCGCGGGTGCAAATTTGCCAAATTGTATGTCTGCAGATTGCAGAAAAAACAATTGGCCGGATGGTTTCAACAAAGCATGGGGCGCGTACAGAACGAATTTCTGTACGCTTATCAGCCAGTTCATAATGCATTTGACAACAGAACGAACGTTCTCTACCATGCAAGAACGTTCGTTCTGTTGGATATATTGCCATGACCAGCCTCAACCTTAGCCTTGCCGGCACCGTGCGCCGCACTGCCCATTCTGCGTTGCTTTCACTGACGCATCCCAATAAATCGATGTTCGAGAGGCAACGCGCCCTGTTGCGCAAGGCCGTGCCTGCGGGCTTCCCCTCGCCTGCCGATGACTATATCGAACGCCGCCTGAGCCTGGATGAGCACCTGATCCAGCACAAGGAATCAACCTTCTTCATGCGAGTGGCGGGACATTCGATGCGTGAGATGGGGATTTTCGACGGCGATTTGCTGGTGGTGGACCGCTCCGTGCCCGCTGCCCACGGCAGCGTGGTGGTGGCGGTGGTGGACGGAGAGTTCACTGTGAAGCAGTTGCTGTATACGCCGCAGGGCAAGGTGTTGCGCGCCGCACATCCCGATTATCCGGAAGTGACCATCAAGCCGGAGCAGGAGTTCAGCATCTGGGGGGTTGTGCAGTGGAATGTGCATAAGGTATGACAACCATCTCTAAAAATCCAAATTTCGTCGCAATACCGCGTTGCTCACAAAAAATTACTCCTTACATATAGCGCCATCGACACGTTACTGCGAAGCAGCCGTTTGCGGGAGATGGCGCCGGCGGTCATTCCCGCACCAGACGGCTCCGCCGCACCGTGTCATGACCGCTGTATGCCGCGTCGCAATTTTTTGCTCGCGCCTTGTCTTGCTTAGAACTTTGGATTTTTAGAGATGGTCGTGACGCGTGCCATCGCGCTGGTGGACTGCAATAATTTTTATGTGTCCTGCGAGCGCGTATTCCAGCCCAAACTGGAAGGCAAGCCCGTGGTGGTGCTTTCCAATAACGACGGTTGCGTGGTGTCGCGTTCGCAGGAGGTAAAAGACCTGGGGTTGAAGATGGCCGTACCCTGGTATCAAATGAAGGAGATGGCCAGGAAGCACGGCATCATCGCCTTCTCTTCCAATTACAGCCTGTATGCCGATCTCTCCAACCGGGTGATGTCGCTGCTGGCGCAGTTCAGTCCGGATCAGGAGGTGTACTCCATTGATGAGTCGTTCCTCGACCTGACCGGCATCCCGTCCGACCACACGCAATATGCGCTGCAAATACGCGAGACCATCCGCCGCTGTGTCGGCATCCCCGTGTGCGTGGGCATCGCACCGAGCAAGACCTTGGCCAAACTCGCCAACCATGTGGCCAAGAAAAATCCGCGCTTCGGCAGCGTCTGCGATTTCAATGCGCTGACCGAAAAAGAATTGAATGATCTGTTCGCCGCCATCGATGTGCGCGAGGTATGGGGCGTGGGCAGACGCAGTGCAGTCAGGCTGAGCGAGATGGGTATCCGTTCCGTGCTCGACCTGAAACGCACTCCGGCCAAACGCCTGCGCGACGAATTCAGCGTGGTGCAGGAACGTATCGTGGAAGAGTTGAACGGTGTCGCCTGCCTGGAACTGGACGACGTGGTGCCGGACAAGCAGCAGATCATCTGCTCCCGCTCCTTCGGTACCCTGACTACGCTCTTGCCCGATCTGGAACAGGCAGTGGTCGCCTATGCCACCCGCGCCGCAGAAAAATTGCGGCAGCAGCATTCCCTGTCCGGCGGCATCCAGGTCTATATCCGCACCAACCCGCACAAGGAGCGCGATCCGCAATACCAGCAGGCAATGCTGGTACCCTTGCACGAACCGACCGACGATACGCGCCTGCTCTGCCATGCGGCGCTGCACGGACTGCGCCAAATCTACCGCGCGGGCTACGCCTATCAAAAGGCTGGCGTAATGCTGACGGAGATCATCCCCGCCTCCGCCAGGCCGCTAACCTTGTTTGACGATGTGGCGGCGCAGGAAAAGTCGCGCGCACTCATGCACACGCTGGATCGCATCAACCGCAGCATGGGCAGCGGCACTCTCAAACTGCTGGGCGAAGGAACCGATACAACCTGGGCGATGCGACGGGACCATCGGTCGAAACGTTATACGACCGAATGGAGTGAATTGGCCGTGTGTCCGGCGCGTGTTTAAATCGTACAGGCTCTAAACGGCGTTGCTGAAAACACTATTGGCAACCCAGTCAAATAAATGCTTTTCCGTTTTCAGGCAATGATTTTCGGCAAAGCCGGGAAACATGAAATTTTTTCTAATCTTTCCTGTAAAGCGGTCGATAAGTCCAACAGCATCGAATTGAATGTTGCAGTTCTCGGACCAATCAGGGGATAACCATGGATAAGAACAAGGGCCTGACACTCAAGGCACGGCTTTACGTGATGCTCGGCAGTATGTTGCTGGGGCTGATATTGCTGGGAGGGTATTCGGTATTTGAATTGCGCACGCACATTCTGGATGAAAAGAAGCTCGCCCTTGAGGCGCTGGTCGATTCCGGTGTGGGGGTTATCCAGGAACAATACGATCTGTTCAAGGCAGGCAAACTGACGGAAGAAGAAGCACAGCGTCTGGCCAAGGACAATTTGCGCAAGAGCAAATACCACAACGGCGCCGACTATTTTTTCATCTACAACCTGAACGGCGTCAACCTCATGCATGCCTCGAAACCCGAACGGGAGGGCAAAAGCTTCCTGGATACCAAAGACCCGAACGGCAAGTACTACATCAAGGAATGGATCGATCTGCTCAAAAAGGACGGCAGCGCCCATATCGACTATATGTTTCCCAAGGCAGGTTCCAAGGATCCGATTCCCAAAGTGTCTTATGCCAAGGTCTTCCAGCCATGGGGCTGGTGGCTGGGAACGGGCGTGTATATCGAGGATGTCGATGCCGACTTTAATCATGCCGCGATCAAGTCGATCATCTTTCTCGTGGTGATCGCTGTGTTGCTCGGTATGCTGGGTTGGACCATCGAACGCAGCGTGATGCGCCAGATCGGGGGCGAGCCCGCCATGGCAGCCGAGCAGGCGGAAGGTTTTGCCAACGGCGATCTGACACGGCGCATCGTTTCTTCGAGCGACGCGCCGGGCAATCTGCTGGGAACCCTGGGAACCATGCAGGAGAAGCTTGCGGGCATCGTGCGCAGTATCCGCAGCAGTACCGAAATACTGGCGAAAGAATCCGGAGAGTTATCCGTGGCCGCAAAGGAAATCAGTCTGGCGACGCGCAAGCAGGCCGAATCCAGCGCCGCGACTGCTGCGGCCATTGAGGAACTCACCGTCAGTATCAATGAAATTTCGGAGATCGCGCTGAACACAGAATCAAACTCGCGCGAGACGGCTGATCTGGCTGGCCGGGGCGGCGATGTGGTGCGCCAGGCTGCCGAGAAAATAGAAAATATCGCCACTTCTGTTCACGACTCCACGGCTCGCATCCAGTCTCTGGTAGGACGTTCCCAGGAGATCGGCAAAATCACCCAGGTCATCAAGGAAATTGCGGATCAGACCAACCTGCTTGCCCTTAATGCCGCCATCGAAGCTGCACGCGCGGGCGAACAGGGGCGCGGCTTTGCGGTGGTTGCCGACGAAGTCAGGAAACTGGCGGAAAGAACCACAAATGCGACTGCCGAAATTTCCGGCATGGTCGAAGCCATCCAGGTTGACACCCAGCAAACTGTCGTTGCCATGGAAAACGCGACGCCGCTGGTCAAACAGGGGCAAGAGCTGGCCTTGCAGGCAACGGGGGTGCTCGACGATATCCAGCGTCAGGCGACGGACTCATTGTCGAAGGCGCAGGAAGTGGCCAATGCCACCAAGGCTCAGGCGGTCACGGCCAACGAGATTGCCGGACACATCGAGAATATTGCCAGCATGACCGAGGAAACCAATGCCGCAACCCAGAGCAATTCGGAGGCGGCGGATCAGTTGAATGCGTTGGCCGGCAAGCTTCAGGAAGATATGGCTTACTTCAAGATATGACCCTGACAGCCTGTTGAAAAACTGCTGCGCTCGCTACGTTCTTCAACAGCCTGCCAAAGCCCTCAATACGGTACCTCCAATGCTTCGCACAGAAACTTCATGAAAGGCGCCGTTTCGGCAAACCGTTTTTCCGCCAGTTTGACCAGCCCTGCTCCGGTGACTTCGGCAACAGACAAAGGAGCGATGGCGACGAAGTCTTTGCGTTTTAAATCTGCTATTGCCGGGTGATTGGCAGCATAGCCGCGTGGCGGCCGCGTCAGGGTGTCGCCCCAAAGCTCCCATTGGCCAGTGAATTTTTTGTTGTCGCGCGCAGCAAACCATTTCTCCGGTTTTTCCGCGACGAGGTCACGTATCTTCCCCAACGCATCGGCTTCCGGATGCCAGCAGCCAACAGCAAAGAAGCACTCGTCCATGGCAACGTGCACATAAAAGCCGGGAGCGTGAATATCCTTGCCCAGTGCATGGCGGAACTGGATGCCGATATTTGTCTTGTATGGAGTCTTGTCGCGTGAGAAGCGCGTATCGCGAAACACCCGCATCAGCGAGCCGCCCATCTTGCGCGGTTCGGCACGGAAGCTGGGGGCGAAGGTCTTGAGTACCGGATCCATCGCTTCAATGAAGTCCAGCGCGGGCTCGCGCACCAGTGCTTCGTAGCGCGGTTTATTCTCCTCGAACCAGGCCCGGTTGTTGTTGGCGGCCAGTTCGTCGAGGAATTTGAAAGTAGCTTTGCTAAACATGTATCAATCAACTCCTAACGGTTAATCTTAGAAAAACAGTTGCCCGCAGATTACACAGATTTCTGCAGATTAAACAACACGAACCAATGGTTGAATTCCCACCGATTGGGTGATTAAGCTCTTGTCAGTCACCACCTGAAAATCTGCGTTAATCTGTGTAATCTGCGGGCAGAACTGCGGTTTTCAGGATGACATCATTCCCACTTGAATACATATGCGCCAATCGCCAGAAAGATTACGCTCATGAGCGCGAGCACCCAGACTTGCGGCATTACCTGTGACAACGTGGCGCCTTCGTTCATGATCGTGCGTGCTGCCGTAATCATGTGAGTCAACGGGAATATCAGCGACAGCTTTTGCACCCAGACCTGCGCGCCTTCCAGCGAAAACCAGGCACCCGATAACAGCATCATCGGCCAGGTCACGAGATTGAGGATGCCGCCAGCCAGTTCTTCGCTGGCCGTGCGTGCCGCAATGAGCAAACCGATGGAGATCATGCTCATCGCTCCCAGCGTTGTTACCAGCAGCAGTGTCCAGTATGAACCCTGCATGTTGAATTCGATAAAGAGGTTGCAGCCGCTGTAGACAATCGTGGTAATCGCCATGATCAGCAACAGGCGCGAGACCAGTTGCGCGAACAAAAACTGAAAAGCCCCCAGCGGCGTCGCCTTGAGGCGTTTTAAAAAACCATTCTTGCGGTAACGCACAATCACGAAGCCGACGCCAAACAGGCAGGCGAACATCATGTTCATGCCCAGAATGCCGGGCAGGAACCAGTCAACATAGCGTATCTCCGCGCCCTCCACTGTCTGCCGCTCAAATTGCTTTCCCTCGGTACCCCACAGGATGCGTTCCAGCAGATAACCGTTGGGCGAACTCGAATTGATCCAGTATTTCGGCGTGGCGCTGACATCGATCAGCATGTCCATTTGATGGTGCTTCACTTTGTCGATGGCGATATTCATGTCGTCATACGGGATGAACTGGATGTATTTCGCCGATTGCAGCGCGGGGGCAACGCTGTGCATTTTTCCCATGCCACCCAGGATGCCGATCTTGTAGATTTCCTTGTTGCTGCCGGAAAAAGTGAATGCCAGACCGATCACCAGCATGAAAGGCATCGCAAGATTCCACACCAGCGCCGAGCGATCACGCAGGAATTCCATGTTGCGGGCATGCAATACGGCCAGAAACTTTTTCATGGATTGGGCTTCTTTCCGGTCACATTGATGAACAAGTCTTCCAGTGTCCATGCGCGGATGCGCAAACGATCCAGATTGACGCCATGTTCCATCAGTTGCTGCAGGGTATGGTGCAGACGATTGGTTCTGATCTCCAGCATATCGCCCGCCTCAATCGCCCCCAGCCCTGATTCGGCAAGTTTGCTTCCTGCATCGGTTTGGGGAATCTGCAATATCACATCGCCGAAATGCTCGGACAGCAAATGCGTTGGCGTGCCCTGCGAAACAATGCGGCCCTTGTCCATGATGGCAATCTCATCGCACAGCGCGTAGGCCTCTTCCATGTAATGCGTGGTCAGCACGATGGTCTTGTCGCGCGACTTGACCAGTTTGACCAGGTCCCAGAAATTGCGCCGTGCCTGCGGATCCAACCCGGTTGTGGGCTCATCCAGAAAGATCAGCTCCGGATCGTTGATCAGGGCCAGAGCAAGCAGCAAACGCTGCCGCTGCCCGCCGGAAATCTTGCGCGTGTCGCGTTCCAGGATATCCGCAAGCGAACACAATTCGATCAGTTCCGGAATGGGCAACGTACGGCGATAGAGCCGTTCAAACAACTCCAGCGTCTCGCGTACCGTCAGAAATTCCTGCAGCGCAGTGTGCTGAAACTGTATGCCGACCTCTTCGCGATAGCGCGTGCCCAGCGGCTCTCCCTTGTATAGCACCTTACCGCTGGTTTGCATCTGTATGCCTTCCAGCATTTCGATAGTGGTGGTTTTACCGGCGCCATTCGGGCCGAGCAGGCCGAAGCAAATCCCCTTGGGAATGGCGAGGTCAATTCCATCCACGGCAGTGACACCGGGATACTGTTTGAACAACTGTGTGGCTGTGATGATAGAAGACATAAGGGAGCCTCTAAAAATCCAAATTTCGTCGCAATACTGCGTTGCTTACAAAAAATTACTCCTTACATATCACACATATGCCGCGTCGCAATTTTTTGCTCGCGCCTTGTCTTGCTTAGAACTTTGAATTTTTAGAGGCTCCCATAACGAATGAAAGGGACTTCCCCGTCCCGAGGTAGCGGCGGAAGCCGCAAACGGCAACAAGTGCCATGATGGAATTTGCACATTTCATCAACACCACGAAAGGGGAAGTCCATGAACATTATCACTG
>JBAQDF010000032.1:0-8330 GCA_049286265.1 Sideroxyarcus sp. | reverse complement strand
GCGCCGACGCTACATGAAGTGGTTGCTGAGGTTCGCAGTTTTGCCACAGAGCCTTTCAAGTTGGCTCGGCAAAGGAAAGCGTGACCCGGCGGGATTGATGGTAGATCGACTGCGCTACAAATCTAGATCTGACCCTCGCGATTCTTCACTCAGAACTTGCCATACTCGTTCAACCGATGTCGATTCCGCCAACCATTCTTGCCGACCCGGACGACGATCATGTGCTGGCATGTGCTCACGCCTCAGATGCCGAGGTAATTGTATCGGGCGACAAACACCTGCTTGGATTGGGCGCGTTCAAGGGCATCGAAATCATCACGGCGGCACAAGCACAGGAACGGATAGCGAAGTAGTCTCATGCTACGAATCTAGACCTGACCCTCGCGACTCTTTTGATGCAGACCCTTTACTAGTGCAAATCAAGTGCCAGAAAAAAGGTGTGCCTCAGTTGCTTATTCAAACAGGCTACCTTGCAAAAGGTTTTCGGGGTTCAATAGTTCGATTTCGTTATTTAAAACGCCACCAACAAGGTGCGGGCTCAAGGGGTCATGCATTTTTTTATTGTTAACGACCGCCTTTTCATTAAATGTTGCATAACAATATGCACAACCGTGTAAGCAAGTGTTGTATTGACCTATATCGACACTTTTAATACAACCGCATTCTTCACGTTGCCCATTGTCTTTTTCCAGGTTTAGCGCTAGTCCAAACTCTGATTGTAGCAGGCCATCATCGACGCATTTTCCATGCTCAATACCCGAGCTTGAAAGGTCAATTTTTTCAGCGCAACTTTGAATCTGCATGCCGAAATTGGTAGCCACTCTAGCCATGAAATCAGCTAATTCAAGTGCGGCATCCTTGTTGGTTGCAATATCACTATATGTGAAATTTTCGATTGAAATTAAGTTCCGTTCGGTCTTTTTGTAAAAATCCGCAAAACTAACTACCACCCGTTTTGTCTTTCCCACGAGCATTGAAGCGATTTTCTCGAAAACTCTTTTGTGTTCAGCGAGGTCAACTATAGAGGAAACTAAAATCGGGTCATAACGCCAGACAATCCTTCCGCTACCAACTATTTCGCTAACTTTGCTGAAAGTTTCTATTGCGCGCAAAGGTTGAGGCACTGATTTTTCAATTGTCCTCGGATAACCGGTAATCGTATATTGAAAGTAATATCGATATCCTTTTATATCCAATAACTCTAAATGTGGTAGGAGTTTCTCTGCATTTCGAGTCCAAAAAACTATGGCCTCTACATCATTGGGTAGAAGAGAAACGCGTTTTACTTGATGAGTATTAAATGGATTCCTGACTAGCAAAAAACCAGCTTCAATCCTATTCATGAACCATTCAGAATAGAAGGCAGGTATGTCAGTCCTTCTGCTGGCACTAATGATCATTTCTTTGTGTATTCCAAGAGCTGAAAGCTCATATATTGGTTTGTAAAAATAGGGTTTTTCGGGACGATGCACAGATTACATATTTCGTCTGCATCGTCTTTATGGTCGCAAGTTATTTTTTTTCCTGGCGGATAAACGAATTCATATTCGATCTTCCTAAGCCCAATGGGCTTGTCTTTGGTCACGCCATCATGTCTGTAGTATGTGCGATTCGGGTCATCAGTTGTTTTAAATCCAGCCATCAGCATTGCGGAATGAATTGCACCGAAATCTTTTAAATCTATTGGCTTGTTAAGTGAGCGTGTTACGTATGAGTTAAGGAAGAAGATTTTATCCTTCTTGGTCGCCGCGATTTTATCAGCCAGTGTTTCAATTACCTTATCCCCGCTATTCCTAATATCACCTATGGATTTAGGAAAGACGAAGACATCCATGTTCTCAAGTTCATCTTGTTTAATTTTCTGGACGCACTCAAATGTGAATTGATGGTTCTTGGCAGTCTTGGGCATGTGCTTCTGCGAAGACCACTCTACGGCGTCATACCCTCTGTACGTGAACTTCACCTCGTTAAGGTTATCTCTAAGGGCATAGTAATCTGGTGATAGTCCGCATCCAAAAGACGCAATATTTAATTGAGTATAGTTGCCCTTGACGTGCCCATACAATTCCTCCGCTAACACGCAGTACTCAAAGTAATACGCGGGAATAAACCTCAAGGCATACAACTCTTGATATGCATGTTTCTTGTAAAACTCTACCGTATGTTCACTTCGTGATATTTTGCATAAATCTTTACGTGCACTGAGTACACCGTAAAAATTGTCTACAACCTCAACAATAAATGCCTGATTGATATTCATTCTTGATCCTATGCGATTATTGAATAATTGTATGTGAATTACACTGGGCCCGTAACTGAACTTTGAACATAATTATATTATGTGATGCAATTTTCCATTTGGATGCATACCGGTTCCAACACCTTATTTCCAGTCAACTAAGCATCGGAAGTAAGTTCGGTAGGTAACGAACAGCATTTGGCCACATATTTCAAAACCATGTCTTTATCCAAATCTGCAACGATTTATACCAAGTGTCGTCCGATTCAGTGTGCCTTACTGCGTCCCTCTTTTTGAGCGCGTTGTTTTCAGCTATATATCGTTTGATATCACGTTGATCACGTTCTTTAACACGCTGAACCGTTTTGGATGTCATCGCTCCAGCCCATACAATTTGATTTCTTCTGATCCAGTAATGCGACCGGCAGGGGAAGTCCCAGTTGCCAATGGATGGATAAAGAGAAACTAGACTTCCTTCACGGTGTAATTTCCACCGTGCAGGAGAGAGGGATGTCACGACCTTCATTCCACAGCCGCAACAGCAATTGTGTGTTGCAGTTCTATGCTCTTCGCTTATGTAGAGTACCCCGTCTAGAATCTTGCGGGGTATTAGCTCAACGAACAGTGGTGTAATAGTTGAGCGTTTCATGCGTTAAGCTCGGATGGTTTCGCACCACGTGCGAGGGACTGAAGATCGATCGAGAAATTCAGATTGTGTGCCTGTTCACTATTTGAATAGAACTGGAAGTGTTGCTTCCAAAGCATCACTGCGAGGACTGCATTCATTGCATTCATGTCTGCTACCTGGATGTTTGAGTAGATTCCTTCTGCAGCTTCATCATGCACATCCAGGCAAACATCCAAGTGGTCGTTCTTCTCTGGCGTGCAAAGGGTCGCGCGACAATTCCCACGGACGCTCATCGAGTCTTCGATCTTGGTTAGACCCATACCCACATCAATGAACGGCATTCCTGCGCTCTTTAGAAAGTTGCAGATGAGCTTGCGTGCAGGCCCTTTGTCGACGGCGACGAATACAAAATCCAACCCATTTAGATTTTGGGTATTGGCGTTTGTGACGTACTCAGGATGAGGAACGATCCCCGTACGCATTGGATCGTACATGGCTTTAAAGTAGTCGACCTTCAATGGCTCTACCTGCAGCTGTTCAAGAGAAGCGGCGCCAGGGGAGCGAAAGGCGTTATACGGTTTCAAGGTGTCACCATCATAGAGATGGATTTCTTTTACCGGCGTTTTTGCAATCTGGTCGAGGATGTAGCTACCGGTACCACCCAGTCCAATAATGGCAATGCGTGGTAACCAGAGCTTTTGGGCTACGGCCACAATGCCAGCGCGAGCAGACGCAGAATCACCATATCGGAACACGGAGTCGTCGTTCTGCGAGGCAACAGCACGTCCCGTTCTTGCATCGGCATCCTTGTCAATAAGCCTTGCTTGGGCGCCGAGTATATTGACGTAGTGAGTTATCTTCTCGTAGTAATCTGCGGGAAAATTCTCACGATTATCGGGCTTTAACGAGAAATAGTGCTGAGCCACGAACCTATCAAACAGGGTCGCAGGATTGCTATTGTTGATCATCTGCGTGAGCGGTTGGCCTACCTTATTGCATGGGGTGGCACCGACAAAATAGACGGTGTGGTCTGGTTTCCCAGTCTCAACATATGCGCAGGCTATTGTTCCATAAGCAACCATGCGGTTAGGCGTGACGTATGGCACGGCGCTGACGATCAGGTATCCCTTGTAGACGCTGACCTCGTATTTATCCGAGGTCAGCCGCTGCACGTCCGGCCTAAGAGCGATGGGAGCGTTCGACATCGAATTTCATCCCATTAACTAAATCGACCGATTCGCCGTCATGCAGCTGGCCATCGGGCCCATGCGGGGAGACGTATTGAATCAGGTAAATGATCTCACCGGGGTCGCCTGGGAACGCGTAATCTATCAACTCGCGATAACTGATTTTGGGGCCTGGCACCTCAAACTCGCTCCCATTGATTTTGATGTGGAAGCTTGAAGGCTTGCCGTGTTCATGTGATTCATTGTGTGACGCTTGTTCATCTTTCAGATTGCTCATGATTGGTTTCTCCTATAAATTGACAGCATCGAATTTCGCGCTCTCAATTTGTAAGGCTATAAAACCACCACCTTGCAGACAAAATGTAAAAAAATAACTTTTCGATGTCTGAATAGTCTGAAATTGGAGCCTTTAACAGGAAGGGGGCGATTTGAGAACCACAGAAAAACTTCTGGAAGTCCTGTCAGTGGACGAATTTAAGGGAACCCTTGGTTCGTTGTCTGAGGCGCAACGGATTCGGCTTGGGAGATCAGCTGAGATTTTGTGCTTGGGATTGGGAATCGAAGGGCAGGATCTGCTGCATTTGGCATTTTGCAGGGCTTTAGAAGGTAAACGGAGGTGCCCCAGAAGCTTGCCTATAGAGGTTTTTATTTATGGTGCGATGCAAAGTTTGGTTTCCGCCTACATAAAAATGCGTAAGCATGATCCACTTCACCTAACTGTGCAGGCTGCAGAAGAGGATGATCCAATAGATATTGATGACCTCCGACCTTCAATTGATACTCCAGAGGAAATCCTATTGGCCAAGCAGACGCTTGATGCGATTGATAAAGCTTTGCAGGGTGACGAATCTATGGTCGTTATGGCGCAATTAGATGGGTATAGTCCGCAACAAATACAAGAAACTGTTGGTCTAAACTCAACGCAGTACGCAACTGCGCTTCGAGCAATTCGGCGCAAAGTGGACAAGCTGGCAAAAAAGGAGTCATAAAATGACAGCCAATACAAACGACCCGCGTGTGGAGCTGAACAAAATCTCGAAGTTGTTAATCGAGGACTTGTTCAGTATGTCTGATGCAGAATTACTGCAAGACGCTACTAAGGATAAATCCTTGAAGGAGTCTGGAAACTTGGTTGAAAATGCTTATCAAAAGGCCATTCAGTCTGTGGGAGCCAAAAAACTCCAGACTGCGAGGGCGGAAATGAAAGCCGCCCAAGCTCAAACATCTTTAGATGCTGGCAGCATAGATGCTAATGCTGCACGTAAAGTAATTGCAAAATTAACTGCTGCTAATGATGCCACCCTGACTCTTGCTGCACGTAATTTGAAAAATATTAGTGATGAAGATGCAATTGAGCTGGTAAAGGAGTTGGTCGAATTGGGTGCCATCAAAAAGGATGAGCAATTCTGAGCTACCTTTCTAGCACATCAAAGGCCGAGCGGCGATTGTTAGAGCTTGGCATCTCCGATCCCTCTGCAATAGATTTAGAGGCAATTGCATGGGATGAAGGGGTTCGTGTTCAATATAAAGACTTGAATGGGTGTGAGGCCAGGTTAGTTGGATACAACGATCGAGCAATTGTCACAATCCGTCAAGGATCAGATCCACGAAGAAAAAGGTTTTCACTGGCGCATGAATTAGGTCATTGGAATTATCACCGCGGACGCTCTTTTGAGTGCCGCGTCGATGATTGGGTTGAAGGATATAGCAGCAAGCCAGTAGAGGAGAAGGAGGCGGATAAATATGCTTCGGAGCTTTTAATGCCAGCATATATGTTTGGCCCACTATCCAAGCAAATTAAGCGGCCAACTATCGATGGCGTGAAGGAATTGGCAGATAAATTTAATACCAGTCTAACTGCGACAGCGATTCGATTGGTAAACATGAATGTATGGCCGTTGGTCCTTGTTAGCCACAAAAAAAACGGTCGAGTTTGGTTTAGCCGCTCAAAGGATGTCCCCGAAAGATGGTTTCCCCAGAAAGAATTGAGCCCCGATTCGATGGCGTTTGACATGCTGTTTGGCAATAAAGAGCGTGTGCGGCATCAAAAAATTACTGCAGATACGTGGTTTGATAACCGAGATGCGGATCGATATGATATTACCGAAGATGCTCTTCGAATATCGACCGAACAGGTGTTGTGCCTGCTATGGCTGGAAAATGATGAAATGCTGGAAGAGGCGTCCTATACAGACTTTCGTCGTTAGCGGCATAATTAGAGACAGGCCACGTTTTTTCAGCCATCACTTCACTCCCACCCCCAACCACGCATCCGAAGTCAGCGGCCCTTTAAATTTTTAGTCGTGCCCTGCAGAGTTCACGGCGTTTCATCAAGAATCGTTCCGTCGTCAATGTCGTAGCTCTTCAGCTTGCGCCACAGGGAAACGCGGCTGATCCCCAGCATTTGCGCGGCAACGGTCTGGTTTCCGCCCGCCTCGTTGAGCACCCAGCGGATATAGGCTTTTTCCTGCCCTTCGAGGGAGGGAACGCGCCCTTCTTTTTTCCTGAACAGGCGCGGGACGGACTCGCGCAGTTTCTCCGGCAGGTGCGCGACTTCGATGGAATGGCCGGTATTGATCGCCACCCCGCGTTCGATGATGTTTTCCAGTTCGCGCACGTTGCCGGGAAAGTCGTGGTTTTCCAAAAGAGAGATTGCTTCCGGCGAAATACTGGCGACCTCCTTCTTCATCAGCAGGGCGAACTTGTTCAGGAAATAATAGCTGAGCAGGGCCACATCCCCTTTGCGCTCGCACAGGGGCGGAATGTGGAGGTTCACGACGTTGAGGCGGAAGAACAAGTCCTGGCGCAACGAGCCGTCCTTGGTGAAGGCCGCAACGTCGCGGTTGGTGGCGGCGATATAGCGCGCATCGGTCTTGACCGGCACGGTACCGCCCAGGCGCAGCACTTCGTGTTCCTGAATCACGCGCAGCAATTTGACCTGCATCGCCGGCGACATCTCGGTGATCTCGTCGAGGAATAGTGTGCCGCCCTGAGCCGATTCGATGAGTCCTTTTTTCAGCGTCAGCGCGCCGGTGAAGGCGCCTTTCTCATGGCCGAACATTTCGTTGGACAGCAACTCCTCGCCGAATGCGCCGCAGTTCAGCGCCAGGAAGGGGCTTTCCGCGCGGCCGCTGTTGTAGTGCAGGTAGCGCGCGAACAGTTCCTTGCCCGTGCCGGATTCGCCGGTGATGAGCACGTTGCAGTCGGTCGGCGCCACCTGCCGGGCCATTTCCAGCAGCTTCAGCATGGCCGGGTCCTGGGTGATGATCTTGACCTTGCCTTCATAGCCTGCGATCTGTTCGCGCAACTGACTGTTCTCGCGCTTCAGGCGGATTTTTTCCAGCGCTTCGTCGACCACTTTGCGCACTTCGTCCAGCCGGAAGGGTTTGACGATGTAATAAAAAGCACCCAGCTTCATGGCCTCCACCGCCGATTCCGGCGACGCATAGCCGGTGATCATGATGACCTCGGTATCCGGGCTGCGCTCGCGGCACTTTTTCAGCACCTGCATGCCGTCCACTTTTTCCATTCTGAGATCCGTCAGCACCACGTCGAACGACTGGTTCTCGATCCACCCGAGTGCGGTGGCGCCGCTCTGGGTTCCGGCAACATCGTAACCTTCCTTGGTCATGACGTGCATGAGGCCCTTCAGGGCGACTTTCTCGTCCTCGACGATCAGGAGTTTTCCTTTGCTTGGCATGTTTTCCTTTAAGGTATCTCTAAAAATTCAAATTCCGTCATTGGTGAAACTACTAGCCATTCGACTAAGCTGGCAAACAACGCCAGCCAAGTCGCTGGTTATCCGGCGAAGGCCGGAGGCTTATTGGGTGAGCCCCTCAAAGGGGCCGATAAAACCGTGAACCGCCTGAAGGCGGCTGAGTTTCGCTCCTTCCCCCTCACAGGGGGAAGGTTGGGATGGGGGTACAAACGATTGACCGCGCATATATTCAATTTCTACCCCCTCCCTACCCCTCCCCCTGCATGAGGGAGGGAATGATGCAGTGGAACTTCAACTGTGCTTCTGGTGACCGCCGCATAGGTCAAACACTTGTGAGTCCCCCAGCATAGCCGGGGGTTTACCTCACATAATCCCAGATAGTTCATTAGAACCGAACCAGTTCCTTCCCCCTTGCAGGGGGAAGGTTAGGATGGGGGTAGAGATCGTTGATCTCCAGAATTTCTACCCCCTCCCTAGCCCTCCCCCTGCAAGGGGGAGGGGACAAATGGCCTAATGAACAATCTGGGATAATTAGAGCTACCCTTTACTTGATTGCTT
>JBAQDF010000031.1:0-106640 GCA_049286265.1 Sideroxyarcus sp. | reverse complement strand
CCTCGGCGCTCAGGCCTTTTTGCGCCAGCAACACCAGCGTGTGAAACCATAGATCGGCAACTTCGTAGACCAAATGTTGTTTGTCTGCATCCTTGGCTGCCAACAACACTTCGCCAGCTTCCTCGATGATTTTCTTCAGAATGGCATCGTCACCCTTGCTGAACAGCTTGGCAACATAGGACGATTCAGGCGCTGCCTGCTTGCGCGCCTCCAGCGTCTCGGTCAGTCGTTGCAGAATGTCGTTGCTCATATGTTCGTCATTCCCGCGCAGGCGGGAATCCAGTTATTTTTTATAAATCTCGTCCGGGTTCTTCAACACCGCATCGGTTTCCACCCATGCGCCGTTTTCCAGTTTGCTGTAGAAACAACTCTCGCGCCCGGTATGACAGGCGATGCCGCCCTGCTGTTCCACTTGCAGCAAGATCACGTCGCTGTCGCAATCCAGACGCATCTCTTTCACCTTCTGGGTATGGCCGGACTCTTCGCCCTTGTGCCACAGTTTCTTGCGCGAACGCGACCAGTATATCGCCTCGCCGGTCTCGGCCGTACGCTTGAGCGCCTCGCGGTTCATCCAAGCCACCATCAGCACGCGACCGGTGGCTGCATCCTGGGCGATGGCGGGAACCAAGCCATCTTCTGACCAGTTCACTTTATTTAGCCAGTTCTCAGTCATATAAACCCCGATTTAGCCACAGAGAACACAGAGTTCACAGAGAATGCAGCTAATCTTTCGAGTGCAGCGGTCTCTCTCTGTGTGCTCTGTGTGCTCTGTGTTCTCTGTGGCAAATTGTTTTTCGTATTCATAGCCGCACTTCGATACCTTGCTTCGCCATATATTCCTTGGCCTGCTGCACCGTATATTCGCCGAAGTGAAAAATGCTCGCGGCCAGCACCGCATCGGCACCGCCGATCTTCACGCCGTCGGCGAGGTGTTGCAGGTTGCCCACGCCGCCGCTGGCGATTACCGGAATCTCCAGCGCATCGGTCACGGCGCGTGTCAGCGCCAGGTCGAAGCCGCGCTTCTGACCGTCCTGGTCCATGCTGGTCAGCAAAATTTCGCCCGCGCCCAGCGTCTGCATCTTCTTCGCCCATTCAACGGCATCCAGTCCGGTAGCCTTGCGCCCGCCGTGGGTAAACACTTCCCACTTGCCCGGAGCGACTTGTTTGGCATCGATGGCCACCACGATGCATTGCGAGCCGTAACGCGCAGCCGCATCGGCCACCAGTTGCGGATTGGTCACGGCAGAAGTATTGATGCTGACCTTGTCCGCACCCGCATTGAGCAGATTTCGTACATCGCCGACTTCGCGCACGCCGCCACCCACGGTCAGCGGAATGAATACCTGTTCCGCCACCTGTTCGATGATGCGGAAGATGATGCCGCGGTCGTCGGAACTGGCCGTGATGTCGAGGAAGGTCAGCTCGTCCGCGCCCTGTTCGTCATAGCGCTTGGCGATCTCCACCGGATCGCCCGCGTCTCGCAGTTCGACGAAGCTGACGCCTTTGACCACGCGACCCGCAGTCACGTCCAGACAGGGAATGATGCGTTTGGCCAGCATCAGAGTTTGGGAGAGAGTTCGTCGGCCAGCGCTTGCGCCGCCTTGAAATCCAGCGTGCCTTCGTAGATGGCACGGCCGGTGATGGCAGCCGTAATCCCTTCGGAACGCACGGCACACAGGGCGCGCACATCATCCAGATTGGTGATGCCGCCGCTGGCGATGACCGGCACATGCAAAGGCCGCGCCAGCTCCACCGTGGCCTCGATATTCACGCCGCTCATCATGCCGTCGCGGCCGATGTCGGTATAGATGATGGCTTCCACGCCATAACCTTCAAAGCGTTTGGCCAGATCGGCCACGTCGTGTCCGGTGAGCTTGGACCAGCCGTCCACGGCAACTTTGCCACCCTTGGCATCCAGACCGACCATGATGTGGCCGGGGAACGCGTCGCAGGCCTCATGCAGGAAACCCGGCACCTTGACCGCAGCCGTGCCGATGATGACGTAGGTCACGCCCATATCCAGATAACGCTCGATGGTTTCCAGGTCGCGAATTCCGCCGCCCAGTTGCACCGGGATATCGCTGCCCACAGCCTCGATGATGCCGCGTACTGCGGATTCGTTCTTTGGCTTGCCTGCGAAAGCGCCGTTCAGGTCGACCAGATGCAGGCGACGTGCGCCTTGTGCCAGCCAGTGTTTGGCCATCGCGGACGGATCGTCGGAGAACACGGTCGCGCCCTCCATTACACCCTGGCGCAGGCGCACGCATTGGCCGTCTTTTAAGTCGATCGCGGGAATAATCAGCGTTTTAGTATCCATGATTGAGTATGGTTAAACAGGATTCCAGTTAACAAAATTCTGCAGCAGTTTCAAACCGGCCGCAGCGCTCTTTTCCGGGTGGAACTGAACGGCAAACAAGTTATCACGCGCAGCAGCGCAGACAAAGGGCTGCGGATAATCGCTGGTGGCTTGCACCAGCCCCGCATCGCCCGGCTGCACATGGTAACTGTGCACAAAATAGAAGCGCGCGTCCTGATCAATGCCGTTCCACAACGGATGATCGCCATGATGTACCTGATTCCAGCCCATGTGCGGCACTTTCAGTTTGTTGCCCTGCGCATCATGCAAACCGGAGGCGAAGCGTTTGACCGGCCCGTGGAACAGGCCGAGGCATGGCGTATCGCCTTCCTCGCTGTGCTCGAACAGCACTTGCAGCCCCATGCAAATTCCCAGGAAGGGCTTGCCTTCGCTGACCACACCCGCGATCACCCGGTCAAGGTGGCGGGCACGAATTTCGCGCATGCAGTCGGGTGCGGCCCCCTGGCCGGGAAAGACCACCCTTGCGGCGGATGCGATCACGTCGGGCTCGCCCGTCACGATGATATTTGCACCCGGCGCGACCTTGCGCACGGCCTGCTGCACCGAGCGCAAGTTGCCCATACCGTAATCTACGACTGCGATATCAACCATGATGAGGTTACAGCGTCCCCTTGGTGGATGGCATGACGCCCGTCATGCGCGGATCGAGTTCCAGCGCCACGCGCAGGGCACGGCCGAACGCCTTGAAGATGGTCTCGGCCTGGTGGTGAGCGTTGTCGCCCGCCAGATTGTCGATGTGCAGCGTCACCAGGGCGTGATTGACGAAGCCTTGGAAGAATTCGCGGATCAGGTCGACTTCGAATTCGCCGACGTTGGAACGCACGAATTCGGCATTGAACACCAACCCGGGGCGGCCGGAGATATCCAGCACCACGCGCGACAATGCCTCATCCAGCGGCACATAGGCATGGCCGTAACGGCGCAGGCCCTTTTTGTCGCCAATGGCCTTGGTGAAGGCCTGCCCCAGCGTTATCCCGATGTCCTCAACGGTGTGGTGCGCGTCGATGTGCAGGTCGCCCTTGGCGTCGATGTCCAGATCAAGCAGGCCGTGGCGCGCGATCTGGTCCAGCATGTGCTCCAGGAACGGCAGCCCGGTATCCAGCTTGACCTTGCCGGAGCCGTCCAGATTCAGCTCGACGCTGATCCTGGTCTCCAGGGTATTGCGACTGACTTTTGCGCTACGCATGATTCGCCTTATGCGAGTTGGTTAATGGTGTCTTGCAGTGCGACGACAAAATTCCTGTTCTCGTCCGGCGTTCCCACCGTGACGCGCAGACAATCGGTCAATGCCGGATGCCCGTTGTTCAAATTCTTGATCAGTACCCCGCGCTGCTTCAGGCCTTCAAATATCTGCGTGGCCCTGGCCACGCGGAACAGGATGAAATTGGCTTCGCTGGAATACGTCCGTACGCCGACAATCGTATTCAATGCCGCCAGCAACCTGGCACGTTGCTGCTTGATGCTTTCAGCCTGCTCCAGCAGCACATCGTGATGCTCCAGCAACTTCGACGCGACCAGTTGCGGCAGAACGCCCACATTATACGGTAAGCGCAGCTTTTCCAGCTGGCTCAACCAGACCGTGGAACCCGCCAGAAACCCGAGGCGCAACCCGGCCATTCCCAGCTTGGAGAAAGTGCGCATGACCAGCAGGTTGTCGTAATGCGCCAGATGCGGAATGAAACTGTCGCGAGCAAAAGCGTAATAGGCTTCGTCCACCACCACCAAGCCCGGTGCCGCCTCGATGATCTGCTTGATGGCCGCTGCGTCGAAAAGGTTACCCGTCGGATTGTTGGGATAGGCCAGAAACACCAGCGCGGGTTGTTCGCGCTGCATGGCCTCCAGCATCGCCTTCCGATCGAGCGAAAAATCTTCGTCCAGCGGCACACCGACATATTTCATGCCGACGAAGGTGGCGATCATTTTGTACATGACGAACGAAGGTTCCACGCTCAGCAGCGTCGCACCCGGCCGGGCAACGGCCAGTGCCAGCAACTGGATGATCTCGTCGGAACCGTTGCCCAGCAGCACATCCATACCGGGAGGCAAATTCGTCACCTGCCGGATAGCTGCTTTGAGCTGGTGCGCACCCGCATCGGGATAACGGTTGATCTCGGCATCCGCAACCAGCCGTGCAATCTCGTCGCGCAACGCCTGAGGCAGCAGATAGGGATTCTCCATCGCATCAAGCTTGATCATGCCGCTGGCGGGAGCAACATGATAGGCATGCAATCCCAACACCTCGGGACGAAGCGGGTTTTCAGGGATGACGGCTGGGCAGGCGGCGGACATAATGTGACGGATTCGGTAACAGACGGTATTCTACCGAAATATCCGGCCTAGTGTGGGGCGCGGACGCCGCTTATAATCCAGTCACCTGTATGGAAAAATAGAATGACTGCCAAACAACTGCGCGTATTGCTGGTCGAGTCCTCGAACGCCGATGCACAGCACACCCTGAATAAACTTTCGCAAGCGGGTTATCTGCTGGAACATCGTCGCGTGGACAGTGCGAAGGGCATGAAAGCCGCCCTGGCAAAGGATCGCTTCGACGTCGTATTGTGCAGCTACGACCCGCCGGGCTTTGGCGGATTGGCCGCGCTCGATCTGCTGCACGCCAGCGATGTGGATATCCCCTTCCTGTTTCTTTCGCACGACTTGCGCGAGGAGACCATCATCTACACCGTGCAACATGGCGCGGACGATTACATCTTCAAGGGCAGTCTGAACCGGCTCTCTCCCGCCATCGAACATAATCTGCGTGAAGCGCGCATCCGCCAGGAGCACCGTGCTGCGCAACTGGCCTTGCAGGAAAACCAGACCCGCCTGCATGCCTTCATCGCCGACTTGCCGGGCATGGCTTATCAGATGTTGCTTCAAAATGACGGCAGCGTGACTTTCCCCTATGTCAGCGAAGGCTGCCAGGCTTTGCTCGGCATCGCCCCGCAAGACCTCACCCGTGTTTCGTCCCTGCTGGAGGCACTGGTTCATCCGGAAGATTTCGCCTCATACCAGCAAAGTCTGCAAACCTCGGCCAGGAATCTGTCATTCTGGAACTGGGAAGGCCGCATCCTGACCATGCCGGACAACGAGGTAAAGTGGATCAATGTGCGCTGCAGCCCGCGCAGGACTCCGCAGGGAGTGCAGTGGGAAGGCATCATCTTCAACATCACGCAAAGCAAAGAGGCGGAAATGGAGGTCAGGCACTCCAGGGCGCAATTGCGCGAACTCTCCTCGCACATCCAGGACGTGCGCGAACAGGAACGCATCGCCATTGCCCGCGAGATACACGACGACATGGGCAGCACGCTCACCGCCATCAAACTGGACATCGCCTGGCTGGGCGGCCGCCTGGCCAACAACCCGGCACTCGCCGAAAAAGCCAAGAGCATAGAATCGCTGGTGGATAAATGCACTGCAGCAGCAGGCAACATCTCGCGCAGCCTGCGCCCCAGCGTGCTGGACACCTTCGGCATCATTGCAGCCATCGAGATGGAAACGGATGATTTCGAGCAGCGTACGCATACCCCCTGCATCCTCGAATCCAGGGATGAAGGCCCTGCCGTCCCGCCGGATATTTCCATTGCCCTGTTCCGCATCCTGCAGGAAGCACTGGCCAATATCATCAAACATGCTTCCGCCAGCGAGGTCGCCGTCAACATCCACAATCGCAAAGAGGGTGTCGTGCTGACAGTTCAGGACAACGGGCGCGGCATCGCGGAAGCCGACCGCGCCAAACCGCGTTCTTTCGGATTACGCGGCATTCGCGAACGGGTAGAATACTTTGGCGGGGACGTGCGTATCGACAGCATCCCTGGAGAGGGAACCAAAGTCAGCGTATTCATCCCGCACGCGCACGGCAATATCGCGACGGACGAACTGCTGGCACAACAGAACCTATTCTGAAAAGCGACGCAAAATGATTAAAGTGCTGATAGCCGACGATCACGCGCTCATCCGCAAAGGCCTGAAGCAATTGCTGGATGACACTGACGACATGCGCGTCACGGGCGAGGCCGAGAACGGCATGCAAACCATCCGCATGGTGGATGAAACGCCTTACGACGTGGTTCTGCTCGACATCAGCATGCCGGACAAACATGGCGTCGACGTACTCAAGCAACTCAAGATCAACCACCCGCAATTGCCCGTACTCATGCTCAGCATGCACCCGGAAGAGCAGTATGCGTTGCGCTCCATGAAGGCCGGGGCTGCCGGTTATCTCAACAAACAGAGCGCGCCGGCGCAACTGGTGACCGCCATCCGCCATGTCGCCAGCGGCAAAAAATACATCAGCACCGAACTGGCGGAACAGTTGGCCAACGGCTTGTCGCAGGGCTACCAGGAGTTGCTGCACCAAACTTTGTCCAACCGCGAATACCAGACGCTGTGCCTGATGGCCTCGGGCAAGAAACTGAGCGAGATGGCGGAGATCATGACGCTCAGCCCCAAGACGGTGAGCGTGTACCGCTCGCGTCTGCTGGAAAAAATGAAACTGAAGAACAACGCCGAAGCGATTCATTACGCCATCAGTAACCACTTGATTGAATAGCCAGCCAAATTGGCGCGTTAAATACCCGCTATTCGTCGCTTCCTGACAGTCTTGTCGCAGGATAATACCCTGCATGAAATCCCAGCAACCATCCGCACATGAACAAGTCCGATAACCCTTCAGACCTCGCTCGCGAAACGCTCACCACGCTCGCCACGCGCAAACTTGCGCCGACGCCGGAAAATTACGCGCAGATGTACCACGAGATCAGCGGTGAGGCGGGCAAGCCCCCTTCCGCCGACGCTGGCAAGCCCATCCCCGCCTGGCCGGAACTGATCCGCGACTTGCTGCGCCAGTTGGAGACCCCGCACAAAGGCATCACCATCACCCGGAAAAAAGATGGCCTGGAAACCGTATTGAATCGTTTCGCCAGGGATCCGGACGTATTGTTCGACAAGTTGCAGGGCCTGTTGCGTTCCTGGTCATCGGCGCCCACCGCCCCCGGCCCCGACGAACTGGTGCCTTCTGTCATGCCGGGCGTAGCACCCGCCGTCAGTGCAGCGCCACCGGCTGCAACTGCTGCCGCATCGCCGTTGCAGGCAGAACACCAGGAGTTGATCAACCAACTGCGCGAACTGTTGGCGCAGACGCTGGAAAACACGCTCGCCACCCAACCCGAACTGGAGAGCGATATCCGCGCGCTGGTAGCGCAAGTCCGCGCCAGCGACAACAAGGACCGGCTTAACGACCTCGCCAAACAACTGCGCCAATTCTGGCTAAAACTGGAACTGCGCGGCGGTGACAAGGCCAAAATTCAGGAAGGTCTGGTGCGCCTGCTGCGACTGCTGGTGGAAAACGTCAGCGAGATGGTGGAAGACGACAAATGGCTGCACGGCCAGATCGCTGCCCTGCAGGAAATCATCGCCAAGCCACTGGACAAGCGCGCCATCGCCGATGCCGAGCGCAATCTGCGCGATGCCGTCATCAAACAGGGAACCCTCAAGCAAAGCCTGACTGACGCCAAAGCGACACTGAAAAGCCTGATGACCACCTTCATCGACCGCTTGGGCGACCTGACCGAAAGCACCGGCGAATACCACAACAAGATCGAAGGCTACACCCAGAAGATCGGCAAGGCCGATAACCTGACCGAACTCGGCCATATCCTCAAGGATGTGATGTACGACACGCGCGTTATCCAGGCCAGCGCCCTGCGTTCGCATGAGGAACTGCTCACTTCCAAGAAACAAGCCGACGAAGCCGAGACGCGCATCAGGGAACTGGAGCATGAACTGGAACAAGTCAGCGAACTGGTGCGCGAAGACCAGCTCACCGGCGCGCTTAACCGGCGCGGACTGGACGAGACCATAGAACGCGAACTGAAACGCGCCAACCGCAGCAAGACCTCCGTCAGCGTCGCCCTGCTCGATATCGACAATTTCAAGCAACTGAACGACTCGCTCGGCCATCAGGTCGGTGATCGCGCGCTGAAACATTTGACCAACGTCATTAAAGAAACGCTGCGTCCTGCCGATTCTGTAGGACGTTATGGCGGTGAAGAGTTCCTCATCGTGCTGCCCGACACTGACTTGAAATCGGCAATCGAAGCCATGCAGCGCCTGCAGCGCGACCTGACCAAGAAATTCTTCCTGCATAACAACGAGCGGGTATTGGTCACCTTCAGTGCCGGTGTCGCATTGCGCGGCGAAGATGAAGATGCCGATGACCTCGTCGGCCGCGCGGACAAAGCCATGTATCAAGCCAAACAGGCCGGCAAAAACCGGGTTGAGGCTGCGCCATGACCGCCCGCAGGGCGAGCGTCTGGCGGCGTACCCCTTTGCGGGTGCGGCGTAATAAGGCTTTTCCCCGGTCGCAATCCTCATCCGGCTCTAAAGTTTTCCCATAAAGCTCCGATAACTGGTTCAACAGCGGCTGCCAAGCTTCACAAAACGGCAAACCGAGGTGAGCGGCAACCAAGCCGCGAAAGTGAACCAAGCTTTTAAGGAGAACTAAAATGGCACAAGTCATCAACACAAACGTATCGGCCCTGTTCGCAGGAGCAGCGCTGAACAAATCCAACCTGGCCTTGCAAACTGCCATGCAACGCCTGTCTTCCGGCCTGCGCATCAACAGCGCCAAGGACGACCCCACTGGCTTGGTTACTGCCACCACATATGACAGCCAGGTGCGCGGCACAAACGTCGCCATCCGCGGCGCCAATGACGCGATCTCGGTTGCACAAACCAACGACGGCTATGCCGGGCAGGTCATTGAGAACCTGCAGCGCCTGTACGAAATTGCGGTTCAGGCCGGCGGTACTGCCTCCGGTGTTGAAGCAACCGCGCTGATCGCCGAGAACGCACGTATTGCAGGCAAAACGACTGCCGCCACTGCGGTTGTAGTTGACGGCGTGGGCACCCTGCTGACCGGCAAGAGCGCTGTGCTTGCAGCACCTACCGGATCGACTGTCGCTGCCATCACCACCGATCTCTCGACGGTAACCACAGCGCGCGCCAACTACGGTGCCGACATGGCGACTTTCGGATCTGCGATCGCCACCATGCAGACCGCATCGGTGAATCTGTCTGCTGCTTATAGCCGCATTATGGATACCGACTATGCGACTGAAACGACTGCCATGACCCGCAACCAGATTCTGCAACAAGCGGGTACGGCGATGTTGGCACAGGCCAACCAGGTTCCGAATATGGTTCTGACTCTGCTGAAATAAACGAGTCAATCCAATTAAAAGTTAAGGAGAACTAAAATGGCACAAGTCATCAACACAAACGTATCGGCCTTGTTCGCAGGAGCAGCGCTGAACAAATCGAACCTGGCCTTGCAAACTGCCATGCAACGCCTGTCTTCCGGCCTGCGCATCAACAGCGCCAAGGACGACCCCACCGGCCTGGTTACAGCCACAACATATGACAGCCAGGTGCGCGGCACCAACGTCGCCATCCGCGGCGCCAATGACGCGATCTCGGTTGCGCAAACCAACGACGGTTATGCCGGGCAGGTCATTGAGAACCTGCAGCGCCTGTACGAAATTGCGGTTCAGGCAGGCGGGACTGCCGCCGGTGTTGAAGCCACCGCGCTGGTCGCCGAGAATCTGCGTATCTCGAACAAGACGACTTCAGCCGTGGCTACCGTGGTTGACGGTATAGGAACCTTGCTGACGGGCAAGAGCGCCAAGCTTGTCGCTCCAACCGCCCTTACCGTTACCGGCATCGCTGCCGACCTCACGGCCATTACCACAGCGCGTGCCAACTACGGTGCCGACATGGCGACTTTCGGATCTGCAATCTCCACCATGCAGACCGCATCGGTGAACCTGTCTGCTGCTTATAGCCGCATTATGGATACCGACTATGCGACTGAAACGACTGCCATGACCCGCAACCAGATTCTGCAACAGGCTGGTACGGCGATGTTGGCTCAAGCCAACCAGGTTCCAAACATGGTTCTGACTCTGTTGAAGTAAGAAGGTAATCAAGCAACACCCCCAGCCAGTTAATCGGCTGGGGGTTTTCACCAAGGAGAGGCAAAATGCTCATCCAGAACACAAGCAACCTGGCACCAGCTTCAACGCCGGTCAGGCTCCCCGGCAACGGCGAGCCTGCTGCCGTTGCGGTGCATACCGGTGTGCCGGCAGAAGCGCCGAAAGTCGCAGCGAAGCCGGAGGCTGCGCAGCAGCCTACGAATGCCCAATTGGCAAAGGAATTAACCAAGATCAATGCGGCATTGCAACAAACCAACAAGAATCTGGAATTGAACTTTAGCGTGGACCAAGCCACCAACAGACAAGTCATCAAACTGATGGACAAGGCAACAGGCGAGACTGTTGTGCAAATACCATCGGAAGCTGTGTTGGCTATTTCGCAGGGAATAGACGAATTCCAGCAGGGTTTGCTGTTGAAACAAAAGGCTTAGGCCGGGAGAAAGCATCATGGCTACCAGCGGAATAAACGCATCCACAACGGGTATGACACTTGACGTGCCTGCGCTCGTCTCGCAGTTGATGACGGCAGAGCGCCAGCCCATCAATAAACTCAACACCAAGTCGGCGGGCTACCAGTCGCAAATCTCCGCACTGGGACTCATTACGAGCAAGGTGGCCGCTTTTCAAACTGCGGTGCAGGCTCTGGGCAGCACGAGTTCGAGCAGTCTGCTCGCATTTACGGCCAGTTCTTCCAATGCGGCTACCGTTTCCGCAACTGCCGGCACCACTGCAGTTGCGGGCACTTATTCCGTGAATGTGACCACCTTGGCCAAAGCACAAAGGCTGGCGGCGGCTGGTCAGACCAGCGACACCAGCGCCATATCCGCTGGCGCATCAACCGTCACATTCACTGTCGGCACCACCAACACAGACATCGCGATAGCAGCAGGCGCTACGCTGCAGGATATCCGTACCGCCATCAATGCCGCCAATATCGGCATATCGGCAACAATCGTCAACGACGGTAGCGGCACACCCTACCGCCTCTCGCTGTCTGCCAACAACGAAGGCACAAGCAATGCGGTCAGCAGCATCACCGTACAGGCCGGCGGGGACGCAGCCATAAACGACTTGTTGGCATACAACCCGACAACAAACGCCCCCTCGCCCGCGCCGGGTGTTCCCATGGCACAAACCGTAGCGGCCGCGAATGCCGATTTCACAGTAAACGGCATCCACATAATCAAGTCTTCCAACACGATTACCGATGCCATCCAGGGTGTCACCCTGACACTGGGCGCCGAAGCGGCCGCCACGCTGACTGTGGCAAGAGACACTGCGTCCGTAAGCACTGCGGCAGCCACTTTCGTGCAGACTTACAACGAGTTGTATTCCGCGATGAAAAACTCCACGGCCTACAAATCCGGCTCGGCGCTGACAGGCGATGCCACTTTGCGCTCAATGCAGACGCAAATGCGCGACATTGCGGCAACAGCGGTCGGCAGTGGGAACCTGACCAACCTGTTTCAGGTCGGCATCAGTTTCAAGGCGGACGGCACCATGCTGCTGGACAGCACCAAGTTCGGCAGCGCCATGACCGCCAGTTTCAGCGATGTCGCCAGCCTGTTCAATTCCGCGACCGGCTTCGCCACGCGGTTCGACCAGTGGGCGACGACGACGCTGTCCATTGACGGCACGCTGGCAAATCACACCACCGCGATCAACCAGCGCATAACCGCGATCAGCGACCAGATCAGCTCGCTGGAAGTCAGGATGACGGCCTTGCAGAAACAATATTCCGCGCAGTACACCGCGCTGGATGTCGCGCTGACCCGCATGAACCAGACCAGCGCTTACCTGACTCAACAGTTCGCAGCGATGAATGCACAAAATAATGCATAAATTTTAGGAGCAGATCATGAATGCAGCAACAGGGATCAAAGCATATTCGAACGTCGGTCTTGAATCGAGCTTGACCGCTGCCGACCCGCTCAAATTGATCCTGATGCTTTACCAGGGTGCGCTGCTTTCCATCGCCACCGCAAAGAATCACATGCTGCGCGGCGAAACCGCGGCCAAGGGTGCAGCCATCAGCAAGGCCATCATGATCATCGGCGAAGGCCTGAGGGGTTCGCTGAACCTCGAAGCAGGCGGCGAGATCGGGCAGAACCTGGCAGCGCTTTACGACTACATGAACAACCGCCTGTTCCTGGCAAACCTGAACAACGATCCTGTCATGCTGGACGAAGTCAGCAGGCTGCTGACCGAACTCCAGGGGGCCTGGGAAGCCATCCGCCAGCCGAATGCCGCACCAGCGCCTGTTGCGCAACAGACCGGCCCGGTCAATAAACAAGCCGCATTGGTCTACGGAAAGGGCTAACGATGTCGCTTCTCCTCGAAGATTACCAGCGTCTTTCCGGCATCACCGGACAAATGCGTGAAGCCGCCGTTGGGGGCGAGTGGGATCGTTTGATTTCACTGGAGCAGGAATGCCACCGCAAGGTCGAAGAGATCAAGCCGCGCGACGTTATCCCATCCAATCCGGACGAACGCGCGCAAAAACTTGCTCTGCTCAAGAAAATCCTCGCCGACGATGCCGACATACGCAGCCGCACCGAAGGCTGGATGGAGCAGTTGCAACGCATCATGCAAAGCCCGCGTAGCGAACAGCGCCTGCAACAGACCTACCTGTCCAATTATTGACCTGATCAGCAATGCATGCTCCCCGCCAACCTCATCTCCACCCTCAGCGCGCTCGCATTAACCGATAAGCCGCTCATCACGGCAACACCGGACAAGAACGCCGCGAATGTCAGCAAACAGTTCGAGTTAGGGCAAAAAGTGCAGGGCACGGTGCAAGCGCAAGTCGCACCCAACATTTTCAATGTTCGCGTTGCCGACCAGTTGCTGCAAATGCAACTCCCCGCCTTCATCCGCTCCGGTGACGTCATCTCCCTGCAAGTCGCCTCCCTGCAACCGCGCCTGACCTTCACGCTGGCCGCCTCTTCCAACCCGGTTTCCACCCCCGAGTCGCTCAGCGCCACCTCGCGCCTGCTCTCTTCGCTGTCGCAGCAGCCGCTGGAGAGAAGCTATGTGCGTCCCATCCAGAGCTCGCCGCTGTGGACTGGCGCGCAGGCACTGCCGGACACAACGTTACTCGCCAATAAATTACATGATGCCCTGAGTCACAGCGGCCTGTTCTATGAATCGCACCAGGCACAATGGATCGCGGGGACGCGCCCCACCACGCAATTGCTGCTGGAACCGCAAAACCAGTTGACTCCGAAACAGCCGCCACAAAACGCGCTGCCGCAAAACACCAGTATCAAAGGTTCGGATATGGCCGACAACCCGGCCTCGCCTCTCCCGACAGCCCAAACGGCAAGCGAGGCGCGCGCCATTGCGCCCAATATCCCGGAACACCTGCAGACGCTGGTTAAGCAACAGCTGGGGGCGCTGGAAACGCATCAGGTGCTGTGGCAGGGCCAAGTCTGGCAGGGGCAGGAGATGCGCTGGGAAGTGCGCGAGGACTCGCCGCACCGCAATGCGCAGGGCATGGAAGAAGGACAGTGGATCACCCAGATCCATCTGGACCTGCCCAACCTGGGCGGTGTTTCCGCACGCCTGAGTTTCAACGGCAACGCGCTGAATCTGTCGTTTGAGGTGTCCGACGCCCAGACACGCGACCGGCTGGGCAATGCCAGTTCGCAATTGTTGGCAGCCCTGACCGAGCGCGGCATTCCGGTCGTACATACGCAGATCACCCAGAATGAACACGCCGGATAAACGCCCGAACCGGCAAATGGCAGTCGCCCTTGCCTACCGCAACGGCGATGCAGCCCCCAAGGTGGTCGCCAGCGGTCGCGGCCTGATCGCGCAGGCCATCATCGAACGAGCCAAAGAGCACGGCGTCTATGTCCATGAATCTGAAGAATTAGTTGGCATGCTGATGCAGGTGGAGCTGGATCAGCACATCCCGCCGCAACTCTATCTGGCCGTGGCCGAACTGCTGGCCTGGCTATACCGTCTGGAACGGGGGGAAACCACTGCAATTCCCCGTACTGAGCCAATTGCAAACCCGCTACAATCGTCACAGGTAAAACTACGCTGACGATTGCCCCATGCGCACCAAAGAAATTCCGCTGAAAATAGAACTGTTCTCCAGCGATGAGGAAAACGAATACCTCATCACCAATCCCAGGGAGATCGCCTCTATCCTGCATGATATTGCCCTGCGTAAATCGCGCGTAGCCCTGTACTACAACGAAGGCATCAGCATGGTGCTGACCTTGATCCTGGCGGTGGACGAAAATGGCGTCTGGATAGATGCGGCTTCCAACCCCCAGGACAATCGTCTCATCGAACGCAGCAAACGCATTATTTTCGTCAGCACGCACAACCAGGCCAAGGTGCAGTTCGTCGCGGGCGACGTCGTGCTGGGAACCTATGAAGACGCGCCTGCATTCAGCATGGGCTTGCCGCGCAAACTGCTGCGTCTGCAACGCCGCGATTATTACCGTCTCATCACTGCCGAGACCGGAGCGCTCAATTGCATCATCCATCCCGTTGCCAATCAGGCAATGCAGCAGGAAGTCACAGTGATGGACATCAGTATCGGCGGCGTGGCGCTGGTATGCGAGCAGACCGGTGTTGAATTGCAGCCGGGCATGGTGTACGAGCACTGCCAGATCGAATTGCCGGGCGTCGGCACAGTGGAAACCGCCATTGAGGTAAAAAACGCTTTCGAGATCACCGACCGCAGCGGCAAGGTGAAACGCCGCGCAGGCTGCGTATTCGTCAAACCGGACGGCAAGACCAGCATGTTATTGCAACGCTACGTGGCGCAGATGCAGCAGCAACTGGCCAGCATGAAACGCTGATTTCACCCCTGTCCGCTTAACTCAACAACTCAGGATGAAGCCGGATCGTCGGCAAGCAGATCGCTGATGCACAACAGTCGTTCGACACCCGGAAATTCATCGTGTATGGGTTTGATCAAGGCCGAGTAATACTGCACGACCGCCACGACGACGCATTTCAGGTTCTCGTCCCTGATAATGTCGGTCGGCTGAATCGTATGCCCCGAGATCGCAAGCCCGTGCCGCATTTCGGACTTGTCCACAAAAACGACCCGCTCGGGAAATGCATAGGTCAGCTTCTCCCCCAGGCCGTAGATATAGGCATTGACCCCCCAAATCGCCACCTTGCCGTATTCCTCCACCAGTTTGTTGATGCCGCGTGAAACTCTGGCGACCACCTCTTCAGGTATCGGCGAAACGTGCTTGCGTCCGCACTTGCTGCAGGCAAGGGTTTCCGTGACGAACAACCGGTTTTTTTCCCAGCGATTCTTGTGCCCGCAGGATACGCAATTGCCCTCCACGTCGACGCGCGAGCCCTGAAAGTCGATGCTGAGTATCTTCGCATTGTCCGGTTGGCTGTGGCTGGAACGCGGAAGCGAAGCGATCTGCTGGAACAGCCAGGCGTATTCTGCGTCGGACATTTTGGCAAGACGCACCAGGGGACAACCGTCCCGGATGTACTTCACGGGGTCCGGGATGATTTTCTTCTGGCAGGCATGCCTGTATATCTCCGTTCCCGGATAAGTGATCACCGCGCTCAACTGCAACTCGAAATGCCGGTGCGCCTTCCACCAGTTCAACGTCCTCGTTGCGGTTTCAATGGTTTCCGCCGGATCGCCGAAGATCAGCACGCCCTGTATCCCCACACCGGCCTTGTAAACAATATCCAGCGCATATTCTGTCTGCTCGATGGTGATGCCTTTTTTCATGCTCTTCAGGATCGTGTTGTCGGCGCTTTCGATACCGAAAGCCATCGTCGCGCAGTTTGCCTCCTTGAGCCTCTCGACAAGTTCGGGCGTGATGTCGTTGACACGGAATTGGGCCAGCCATTTGATGCCGTACGGTTTGATGCGGCGACAGAATTCCTGGACCCATGGCAGGTTTTTTTTATACAGGAACAATTCATCCTGGATCGAAAGGTATTTGACGCCGTAGTTTTCGACAAGATAGTCGATCTCCGCAAACACGTCGTCCAGGCTGCGCTGCCGGAATTTCTGGCCGCTGGTGTGAAAACAGAACGTGCAGCGAAACGGGCAGGACCGCCCCGTGACGATAGGCAAAGTGTTGTATTCCGACATGCCGATGATGTTCGGCACCGATTCCAGCAGCTTGGCGAAACCGAACCCCTCGTAATCCGGGAACGGCACGTTTTCGAGCAGCACCGGCGCGGGTTTGCCTACGGTCTGGACGTAGACGCGCCCGTTCCGGTAGACGATACCCGGAATGAATCTCGGGTCTGCGGCATTTTCCAGCGCAGCGAAGAGTTCGCAGATGATGACCTCCCCCTCCCCGATGACCCCGTAATCGACACACTCCAATGCCGCCATGGCGTCTTCCGGAGCGCTGGAAATGAGGCCGCCTCCGGCAATCGTGATCACGGAGGGTTTGATCTGTTTCGCGCTTTCCAGCACTTCGCGTATGGCGCCGTACTGCCCGGTCACGCCGCCCGTGGAAACCGTGCCTATGTCCAGGATTGCCATGCGTTCGCGCAATATATCGGCAACCGAGCCGTGTTCGTTATTCAGGTTCAGTGTGTGGACATTGAAACCCGCTTTTTTCAAGGCGGCAGAGATATAGGCGATACCGAGAGGAAACTGGTACCACTCGCCGATCTTGCTGACGATCCTTGGCATGACGATCAGGTGATTCATGTCGCGCGTCTATCCCCGCAAAAATTGATCCAATAAAAACAGTTGCCCGCAGATTACGCAGATTAACACCGATTAAAACAAACCTTTCCAGCGATCCTGTTGCTCACCTTTTGGGCAATACACTAGTCTCTACGAGTAACAACATGAAAATCTGCGTTAATCTGCGTAATCTGCGGGCTGAACTGCGGTTTTAGGATTGATCGGCTCCGTGCGCTCTGCATCAGTCCGGGATGAAGAACATAACCGTCTCGGTCCAGCCTTCGGTGTAGTGGCGCAGATAAAGTTTGTAATCATCGCGCAGGCCCAATATGTATTTTGGAATCTTCCAGAAATCCTCGGGACGGTGGTAGACCGCAACGGCAAGTTTCGGATGATCCGCAAGAATGTGATCTTTGGCGCCTTTCAGAGCTGCCTGTTCCGCGCCTTCGAGATCGAGCTTGATGAAACTGACGGCCTCGTTCACCGCATCATCCATTCGGCCAACATCAATCGATTCGGTTCCGTTCACGGTGATGCGGCTGGCCGACCCGCCGCTGGCATCGAAGCTCAAACTGGCGGCACGGTCATAAAGTCCCAGCGGGTGATAAGTAACCCGTGCCAGATCGGCCAGATTGTTCCGCGCCACTGCCAGCATCCTGTCCGAGGGCTCGAACAGGTGAATGGCTTTGTAGTCGGGACACCTTTTGGCGAATTCCCTCGAAGTGAATCCGTCGAACCCGCCGCCGTCGACGAACACCTCCCCCGCGCGCAACCCGAGGAACGGCTCGAAATACTGCCGGTCGGCGGCATATTCGAACACCGACATCGGGTGCAGATCGCCGTTCAGGCGGAAATTCATCAGACGGTCGAGGATGTTCCGCGACGGTTCGTCGCAGAGACGCTCGCGCACCCACAAATATTCTGCGGCATGCTCGCGGTAATCGTCGCGGGTCTCGACGATGGCACTGACCTGCGGCAACCGCCCGCCGCTGGCATCGGCGAGTGCAAAATAATCGGCGAAGTGCCGGATGCCCGCCTTCTGCAGATTGTCCAGCGCCGATACCGGGAAACTTGCCGTGACGCAGGAAACAACCAGGCTGTCGGGCGCGACGCTGCCCAGCTTGCACACGGGCTTGCCCATGTGGGTGGCGGCCTTGGAAAAGTCATCGATGAAACCGTCGATATTGCAGATTTTGGCAACGCTCTCCGCATACTCATTGATGCCGAAAACATAGCGCCTGATCTTCTCTTTCCCGCAGAAACGCCGGAAGAACGCGGCCGCCTGATCGGGGGTGAGGGCTTGAATGGTTCTTGGCATGAATCGTCTCCGGAAGTCTTCGAGGGGCGCGGGTTATGCGTTGCTGCGGCGCAGGAAAAGCGTGTCGCCGCTGACGAAAGCCGTGTCATACAAGGGACTGGCCAGCAGTTCGTCGCCTGCGCGTTTGGGGCCGTCCCCGAAGGCCCATACGTAATCGTCCAGCAGCAGCCATCCGCCGCGAGCCAGATAAGGACTCCAGGTCTCTATGTCCTTCAACACGTGGTCGTAGCGGTGGTTGCCGTCGATATGAACCAGGCTCAGGTGGGGTGCCAGGACGAGACTGCCCAACTCGGGACTGTCCAGCCGGCCGCTTTGGCGTGCAACTTCGTAGACAGGGCGGGCGGCTTCCGACGTCTTGCGGATATAGCCGACGTTGTCCAGCATCGCGACGGTGGACAGGAAGATACGGAATATCTTCTCGAAGTCCACATGATTCCGCTCGACGTTCAACGCGGCGACTTGCGTGCCCTGGTCGGTCAGTTCCGCCGTATTCCAGGGATCGACGCAGATGAGATTGCCGATCTTGTGACGGCCCGCCAGATACCCCAGTGCGAGGGCGGAGCGCCCGTACAGACAACCGACTTCAAGCAAATCGCCCGGCGGCAGCAGGCGCGCGATATCGCACAGGGCTTGCAGTTTGCCTTCGTCGCTGTCTCCCGGCGTGTTCAGGAACTGGCGGTGCAGTGCGGCATAGCCTCCCCGGCTCAGCAGTTGGCGTGGTGCGGTAGCGCCTATCCATTCGGGGAAAGTGCTGAGACAGGCGGCCACGGCCCACACATCGTGACGCGAGAACAGTTGCCAGGTAGCAGTAAGGGGATCCGGTTTGCACAGCTCGAAGCGGCAGCTGTCGGGCGCCGTGCGCAACAGAGTGTCGAGGTGCCGCCAAACAACCTGATGCGATGCAAAAACATGAGTGATCCCGTATTGGCGTATGGCATCCCCGAGTACCTGGTTGAATGCCGGATCGGTAACGAAAGGGAGATGGATGAAATGATCCACCGTCCGCTCACCCGCATCCACCATGGCGGAACTGGCGCCGACAATTTCCACGCCCAAAGCGGAAGCGACCCGGATGAACGGTTCGGCGTTATCCATATCCAGCGGAAAAACGAGCAGTCTGGTATAGGCCATGAATATTTATTTCCGGATCAAAGCCTGCGTTGGCAAAATGCGAATACCGGGAAAGTTGCGCAGCATCATTTCACCCTCCCCGCCGTTTTTCGCCCGATCAGCGCGACTAGCCCCTGCACCGTGCGGAAATCGTCGGACTCGATATCGGCTTCGCTGATCTCGATATCGAATCGGGACTCGATCTCCAAAATAAACTTGATGATGGCGACCGAATCCACGATGCCTGCCTTGATGAAATCGCTCGCGTCGTCGAAACCCTTGGGCAACCTGGATTTCTTTTCCAGCAACGCCAGCACAAATGTTCGAATACTGTCTTGCATATCGTTTCTCTTTAAAGAATTGATCTGATCTCAGCGGCTATTCCGCGATACGTCGCCAATATCCTGCCAGGCACGGGTCTTGACCGACAACACCATGGCTTCCAGAAACTGCATGCCTTCCAAAGCCAGCTCCGCACTGAACACTTCGCTCGATTGCCATTCACCGGTTTTTTTGTAAAGGCGCAGTCCGTCGGCGATATCGCTGTAAAGGTTGGCAAAGGCTTCCACGAAACCGGCCGGGTGACCTGCCTTGAAGCGGTTATAGCGGCGCTGGTTGGATATCTCCACCGCAGCAGCCCTATCCAGTATCTCGCGGCGGCCGTCCATAAACGACAACGACAGTTCCTCGGGATTGGCCTGATACCACTCGGCCGAACCATGATCGCCATAGACGCGTATCCGCAACCCGTTCCGGTGGCCCAGCGCCGATTTACTGAACCAGAACTGGCCCTGAATATCGCCGGTATAGCGGCACAGGCAACTGGCGTTATCCACCACGCCCGAAAACCAGCCGTAGTGATTCTGGTCCGATACCACCGCCACGGGTTTCTGACCGGTCACGTAATGGATGATCTGATGCAGGTGTACTGCGAGATCCAGGTGCAGGGTCGGGATATCGCCGTCCGACAGCCGCCATGATTGCGGCACGGGCTTGTTGCCCTGCGCATCCACCCGGATGAATCCCTCCTGCGGCATCTCGGCCTGGAAATGCAGTATCTTGCCCAGCTTGCCGTCAGCAATCCGTTTGGCCAGTTCGCGCAGCATCGGGTAGCCGGAATAGTTGTAGGTGACGGCAAGAAACGCCTTCAGCTCATTTCGCAAATCGAGTATGGCCCGCGCCTGGCTGCTGCTGACGGCAAGCGACTTCTCGCAGATGACGGGAATGCCCGCACGCATGCATGCCATGACGCTTTCAAAATGTGCCGGTGTGGGCGTCAATATCACCACGGCGTCCAGTTGCCCGCGTTCCTTGTCCAGCATGTCCTGCCAGGTTTCATAAGTGCGCTGGGGGCTGACCTTGTAGGTCTCGGCAGTCTCATGATTCAGCGCCGGATTCGTGCTGAAGCAACCCGCAACCAGCCGCCATTGCGCATCCATTGCGCTGGCGGCGAAGTGCAAGTAGCCAGCTGCAGAGCTGATGGAACCGCCGATAACGCCTAATTTCAGCGGTTCTGTATGAGCGGGGGAAGTCTCGTTTTGCATAAATATTCCAGGCCTTTCAAAAATCAGGAGAGTGGCGCAAATGTTTTGATCAGTTGCATTTTCATCACCTTGCCCATGGCATTTCTGGGCAAATCGTCCACGATGAAATATTTTCTCGGCTGCTGAAAATCAGCCAGTTTCTCGCAACAATGAAACCGGAGTTGCCGCAAGTCGAACGCGGCCTTGTCGGCGGGCACCACGGCAACCGCGACCACCTCACCCAGGTTTGCATCGGGAAAAGCAAAGGCGGCGCTTTCCAGCACCGGGCCATGCGCGTTGACCACGGCCTCGATATCCGCCGGGTAAATGTTGATGCCGCCGCAGATGATGATGTCCTTGGTGCGCCCGAGAAAATACAGGAAACCGTCTTCGTCCAGCCTGCCCGTATCTCCCGTCCTGAAATATTCGCCCCACATGGCAGCCCGCGTCAGTTCCGGGCGTTTGTAATAACCGCCAAACAGCATGGGGGTCTTGCACACGATCTCTCCGGCTTCTCCCGTGCCCAAGACCTCGTCGTTCTTGCCGAGGATCTTGACGTCTACGCCCGGCGCCGGGATACCCACGGACTGAAGCTTGGCCTTTGCCGAAATGCCGTCGAGGTTGGTGGCAATCGCAATCTCCGACGTGCCATAGCACTCGTGGAATTCGCAATCGAACTTTGCCAGCAGTTCAACCTTGATCTTGTGATCCAGCAGCGCCGACGAAGACACGATGCAGCGCAGGCTGGAAATATCGTATTCATCATCTTTACCCAGCACTTCGGCGATCTGTTTGAGTTGCGACGAAACGGCGATGGTAAAAGTGACCGCCTCGCGGCTCACACAATCCAGCCAGCTCGATGCGGAAAACCTGGACATCAGCACCGACGTGCCGCCGGTCAGCAGCGGGATCAGCACCAGCCGCTCCGCCAGCGAATGGTAGAGCGGCGTGGCCGCCAGCGTCCTGTCCTTTTCAGTGATGCCGTACAGCGCGACGGCGGCGGCGGCGCGGTTGAACTTGGTGCGCTGCGTCAGGATGATGGGCTTGGGATCGCCGGTGGAACCCGAGGTCATGGTCAGGATCAGCGCATCCTCCTCCATGGCTGCGGCGAGCGGTTGTGCATCCGGCGCCGCCTTGAGCAGCAGATCCGCCAGCAACGTTGCGCCTGCGACGGCTTCGTCCACGCTCAGCCACAGGCCGTTCGCAACTGAAAGATCCGGTTTCGCCAGCAAGGGCTTCAGCAACACGCCAGTCGCTACCACATGCTTAACCTCTGCCGCCGCGAATGCCGTATGCACGGCATCCGGCGTCAGCGATGTGTTCAGCGGCACCAGCACCGCACCGAGGTCGGCTGCCGCCAGCATCAACGCCACGAACTCGATACCGTTGGGCAGGATTACCCCGATGTGGTCGCCGCGCCTGACGCCGCTTGCCGCCATGGCGTTCGACCAGCGGCTGACCAGCCGTGCAAGGTCGCTGTAGCTCGCGCTCGCGCCGTCGCACCAGATCGCCGTCTTGTCCGGCGTGCGGCTTGCATGGGCAAAAAAGGCCGGGGCGATTTTTGCCGCGCCGGACGTTTTGGCTGCCCCTGTTTTTGACAATACGCTGTGCATCGCCGATCCCATACCCTTATCCGAATATCCTGCTGAACTTGAGGAATGCCTTGCTCTTCAATTTGAACAACTGACCCGGCTCGGACAGGTACACCTGATCCGCTTCCGTATGTTTGTTGATGAAGGTGTTTGCCGCAATGAAGTTGCGCGCCCCGATGCGCAAACCGTGACCGGTCGAAGAATTCACGCCGAAGAAACAGCCCTCGCCTATCTCGCATCCGCCCGCGATAGCGACGCCCGAGTTGATCCAGTTGGCCTCGCCCACGTTGCAGCCATGGCCGATGTTGACGTTGCTCGACACGAATGTGCCGCGCCCAATCCGACAACCCGGATGGATGGAAACATGGTCCAGGATCACACAGTTCTCTTCTATCACCACATCGTCGTGCATGAGGACCGATTCATGCACATAGCTGGCAAAGCGGTAGCCTTTTTGCCCGGCTTCGAGATATTTCCTGGCGCGCAGTTCGTTCATCTCGATGAAACCGACCGCAATGATCATATTGTGAGAAGCCGGATCGAACCGTTGCTCCACCCGGCTGAACGGCACCAGCGGCAAACCCAGATAGGTGTCGGCGTTATCGGCAATGCATACATCGTCAACAGTAAAGCCCGCAATATCCATGCTGCGCCGCGCATAGGAATACAGCAGTTTTGCGATCGCGCCATTGCCGTAGATAATTGTTTTCACGCGCGCCCCCCGCTCTTGATCACGTCGATGATGTAATCGACCTGGCCCGGTTGCAGATCGGGAAAGATCGGCAGGCAAATCACCTGCTCCGCCGCAGCCTTCGCCACCGGCAGGTTGGCATGTGCCGCCGACGGCATGCCCCGGTACATCGGAAAATCGCTGATCAACGGGTAGAAATAGCGCCGCGCGTAGATCCCCTTGTCCTGCAACACCTCGTACAACGCATCGCGACCGAGCGCATAGTCCGGCCCCACCATTATCGGGAAATAGGCGTAATTGGCGATCTTCTCGCTGGCGTCCGACAGGCAATGAATGCCCGCAACCCCGGCCAGCGCCGCCCGGTAACGCGCATCGATCGCCTTGCGTTTGAGCAGGGCTGCATCGATGCCTTTCAATTGCAGCAAGCCGAAAGCGGCATTGATCTCGCTCATCTTGCCGTTGATGCCGGGCGCGACCACCGTCACTTCGTCCACGAAACCGAAGTTCTTCAAGTGATCGATACGCTGCTTGGTCTTGGCATCCTGGCAGACGATGGCGCCGCCTTCGAAGGTGTTGAACACCTTGGTCGCGTGGAAACTCAGCACCGACAGGTCGCCGTGGTTGAGCACGCTGTCGTTGCGCCACTGCACCCCGAAAGCGTGGGCGGCGTCGTAAATGACTTTCAGCCCGTAGTTGTCGGCGATCTTTTCGATGCGGTCCACATCGCAGGGGTGTCCGTAGCAATGCACCGGCATGATGGCCGTGGTTTGCGGGGTGATGGCCGCTTCGATGCGGCCCGGGTCCAGATTCAGCGAAACCGGATCGACATCCACGAACACCGGCTTGATGCCGTTCCACAGCAGGGAATGCGCGGTTGCCACGAACGAATACGGCGTGGTGATGACCTCGCCCGTGATGCGCAGGGTCTGCAACGCGGTAATGAGGGCGACGGTGCCGCTACTGAACAGGGCGATGTGTTTGACCCCGAGGTAATCGCACAATGCCTGCTCCAGTTGCTGGTGGAAGGGGCCATTGTTGGTCAGGCGCTTGCTTTCCCATATCTGCTGCAGGTAGGGAATGAATTCTTCCAGCGGCGGCAACAGGGGTTGCGTCACATAGATCGGCGGTGTCTTTTTTTGTTCAGTCATTTTTTACCCCCCGGTAATGCTTCCGTTATTTCCTGCCGCGTTACTTCAAACGAATCCGCCGCTCTGCCCGCACACCAGCGCTGCCACATGATACGCAAGGCGCGCGCCAGACTGGCGGCGATCAGTTGCGGCTGGCCTGCTGCGGAGTTCGCCATGCGTTCCCGCAATCCGGCACGGATAGCGGACAGCTCTTCCAGCTTGCCAGCCCAGGACACGCCCTTCTGCACGAATTCCGCCGCGTCGTCGGCAACGAATGCTTCCAGTCCGGCATTGCCGAGTATCGCGGCGCCGGAGCGGCCCGCCGCAGTTTTGCCGGACAGCGAGAGCGTCGGCACGCCCATCCAGATCGCGTGGAAGGTCGTCGTGCCGCCGTTGTAGGGAAAGGTATCCAGGCAGATGTCGACCTGTTGGTGCAGGCGCAAATAGCCCGGCATGTCGCTGCGCGGATGGAAGTCCAGGCGTTCCCGCGCAATATTTTCCTGCGCGAACCAGTCGATCAGCGCGGCGTATTTTCCTGCTTCGGGCATGCCGCCCAGCAGCAGCCGCGAATCGGGCAAGGCGCGCAACAACTGCGACCACAGGGCGATGACTTCGCGGCTGAGTTTGCTCAGCCGGTTGAAGCTGCCGAAGGTCACATAGCCGTTGCCCAGAGCCGGTAACGGACTGACGGTGGGCGCGTCCTTGTGCGGCAGGAACGGCGTGGTCGCCGGCAAACGCACGATCTTTTCCGTGAACTGGTCTTCGAAGCGGCCGGGCGGCAGCAGGTAACGATCTGCCAGGAAGTAATCCATGGCGCGCAGGCCCGTGGTGCCGGGATAGCCCATCCAGCTGATCTGGATCGGCGCCGGTTTGCGCGCGAAAGCCAGCAGGCGATTCCTGGCGGTGTGGCCCGACAGGTCGATCAGGATGTCGATTCCGTCTGCGCGGATCTTGTCCGCCAGTGCCGCATCCGTCAGGCTGTCGATCTGGTGCCAGTACGCAAAATATTTCCGGATACGTCGCGAAGTGCTGTCGTCTGCATTGTGGTTGAAGTAGGCGTGCAATGACAATTGCGGGTAGCCGGACAGCTGCTCCGCCATGGGTTCGATGAAATTGGACACCGCATGGTTGCGCAAATCGCCGGAAACGAAACCGATCTGCAAGCACCGTGCAGGGTCGCGCGAATTGCCGTGCTGCGGGGGACTGGCACGAAACGGCTTTTCAAACTGATCGCCGAACCGGCAGTGCTCGACAAACAATGTCTGCGCATCCACGGCTGTAGTTTGGGCCAGGCAAAAAAGCAGGTTGCTGTATGCCATGGCGTAATCCGGCTTGATCTGCAGCGCACGGCGCCAACTGGCTTCGGCCTCTTCCAGGCGCCCCAGGTCATGCTGGGTGCTGCCCAGATTACAGTGCGCTTCGGCATATTCCGGCTTGATTCGCAGCGCCTGGCGGAAACTGGCCTCTGCCTCATTCAGACGTCCCAGATCATGCAGCGTATTGCCGAGGTTGCTGTGCACCTCGGCGTAATCCGGCTTGATCTGCAGCGCCCGCCGGTAACTGGCCTCGGCCTCGGCCAGACGCCCCATATCGTGCAGGGTGCGGCCCAGGTTGCTGTGCGCCTGCGCGTAATCCAGCCTGAGTTGCAGCGCCCGCCGGTAACTGGCCTCGGCCTCCTCCAGACGTCCCCGCTCATGCAGGAGAATGCCCAGATTGCTGTGCACCTGTGCATAGTCCGGTTTGATCTGCAGTGCCCGCCGGTAGCTCGCTTCGGCCTCGTCCAGCCTGCCCATGTCCCTGAGCGTGTTGGCCAGGTTGTAATGTGCCTCGGCAAAGCCTGCGTCGATCTGCAGAACCCGCCGGTAGCTGGCCTCCGCCTCGCCCAGTCGGCCCATGTCGTGCAGTGTGGCGCCCAGATTGCTGTGCGCCTCGGCGTAATCCGGATTGATCTGCAATGCCTGCCGATAGCTCGTCTCCGCCTCATTGAGGCGCCCCAATGCGCATAAGGTGTTTCCCAGATTGTTATGCGCCTGTACAAAATCCGGCTTGATCTGCAGCGCACGCCGGTAGCTGGCCTCGGCCTCATCCAGACGGCCCGTCTCCTGCAACGCGATGCCCTGGTTGTTGTATGCCTCGGCATCAGGTTCAGACTCTACGGCCTGATGCACGGCTGCCTGAGCATGCGGTTCGAGTTTGGCAGCATCCTCGATTTCTTTGCGCGTCACTTCGAACGCTTCTGCCTCCATGCCCGCACACCAGCGTTGCCACATGATGCGTAACGCGCGCGCCAGACTGGCCGCGATCAGTTGCGGCTGGCCGGCCGCTGAATTCGCAAAACGTTCCCGCAATCCGGCGCGGATAGCCGACAGTTCGTCCAGCTTGCCCGCCCAGGACACGCCCTTCCGCACGAATTCCGCCGCATCGTCGGCAACAAACGCTTCCAGTCCGGCATTGCCGAGTATCGCGGCGCCGGAGCGGCCTGCCGCAGTTTTGCCGGACAGTGACAGTGTCGGAACACCCATCCAGATCGCGTGGAAGGTCGTCGTGCCGCCGTTGTAGGGGAAGGTATCCAGGCAGATGTCGACCTGCTGGTGCAGGCGCAGGTAACCCGGCATGTCGCTGCGCGCATGGAAGTCCAGGCGTTCCCGCGCAATATTTTCCTGCGCGAACCAGTCAAGCAGTGTGTCGTATTTTCCTTCTTCGGGCATGCCGCCCAGCAGCAGCCGGGAATCGGGCAAGGCGCGCAGCAGTTGCGACCATAGTGCGATGACTTCGCGGCTGAGTTTGCTGAGACGGTTAAAGCTGCCGAAAGTGATGTGGCCGTTTTTCAGGGCAGGCAGCGGACTGACGGGCGGTGCGTCCTTGTACGGCAGGAAGGGGCCGGTCGCCGGCAGGCACACGATCATTTCCGTAAACTGGTCTTCGAAGCGTCCGGGTGGCAGCAGGAAGCGGTCGGCCAGGAAGTAGTCCATGCCGCGCAGGCCCGTGGTGCCGGGGTAGCCCATCCAACTGATCTGGATAGGCGCCGGTTTGCGCGCGAAGGTCAGCAGGCGATTCTTGGCGGTGTGGCCAGACAGATCGATCAAGATGTCGATTCCGTCCGCGCGTATCTTGTCCGCCAGCGCCGCGTCCGACAGGATTTCGATCTGGTGCCAATGCGCAAAGTAGCCCCGCAGGCGCTGCGTTACATTGTCCTGAATAGCGTGATTGGAATAGGCGTGCAATGACAACTGCGGAAAGGCGGACAGATGACTCATGACCAGCTCGATAAAGTAGGCCATGGCGTGGTTGCGAAAATCGCCCGAGACGATCCCGACCTGCAAGCAGCGTGCGGGGTCGCGTGTATTGCCGTGCTGCCGGAAATTGGCGCGAAATGGCGCTTCAAACTGGTCGCCGAACCGGCAGTGTTCGGCAAACAATGCCTGCGCATCCATGGCCCCGACTTGAGCAAGGCAAAATAGCAGGTTGCTGTGTGCCTCGGCGAGATCCGGCCTGTACTTCAATGCTTGTCTCCAGCACTCTTCCGCCTCTTCCAGCCGCCCCAGATCGTGCAGCACCCCGCCCAGATTGCAGTGTGCCGTAGCGTAATCCGGCATGATCTCCAGCGCACGCCGGTAGCTGGCTTCGGCCTCACCCAGCCTGCACAGATCATTCTGGATGATGCCCAGGTTGTTGAGTATGTTGGCGCTATCCGGTTTGAGCTGCAGCGCATACCGGTAACTGGCTTCTGCCAGATCCGGGTGACCCAGTCTGTAAAGAATGAGGCCCAGCACGCCATGCGCCTCCGCATAGTCCGGCTTGAGTTGCAGCGCCCGGCGGCATCTGGACTCGGCTTCCTCCAGCCGTCCCATATCCTTCAATGCGGCAGCGAGGTTGTAATTGGCCTCGGCGTAGTCCGGCTTGATTTGCAACGCTTGCAGGTAACTGGCTTCGGCCTCGGCAGGACGCTCCAGATCCATCAGGGTAAGGCCCAGGTTGTTTAGTGCCTCGGCGTAATCCGGCTTGATTTGCAGCGCTCGCCGAAAACAGGCTTCTGCCTCGTCCAGTCGCCCCATGTCCCGCAGTACGGAGCCCAGATTGTTGTGCGCCTTGGCGTATCCCGGATTGATCATCAGCGCACGCCGGTAGCAAGCCTCTGCTTCGCTCAACTGCTCCTTGTTCTGCAGCACAGAACCCAGGTTGCTGAGCGCCTGTACATACTCCGGGCTGATCTGCAGCGCGCGCCGGTAGCTGGCTTCCGCCTCGTCCAGCCGCCCCCTATCCTGCAACGTGATGCCCAGGTTGTTGTGCGCCTCGGGATCACCCGGCAACAACTCTACTGTCTTTTGCATCGGGAGCAATGCGTTCGCACTCTGTCCCATCTGGTTGAAGACCACACCCAGCATCTTCCAGCCGACCCAGTGGCTTGGGAAGCGTACCGTCATCTTCTGCGCACGCGTTGCCGCTTCCGGGAAGCGCCCCTGATTGAACAGTGCCACCAGTGCATCGATCTCTTGCGGAGAAGGTTCGGTTCCGCTGAACTCTTCGTTGATATCGGCAGGCCGTTGTGCATTTTCATCTTGCCCGGCGCCCTGTGCCCCGCCTTGCACCAACCGGGCCAGTGCTTCGGCTTCATCTCCTTGCAGCCCCTGCTGCCGGGCGACGTCCAGCACCTGCCGCGCATCGTCCAATTGCCCGGCCTGATACAGCGCTTCGATGTAACTCAACCAGTATTGGCCACGGGTCGGATCGGCCTCCAGTGCCGCCAACAGGTGTTCCAATCCGGCGGCTGGCTGTTCCATTTGCACCAGCAAGACACCCAGATTGTGGTTCGCTTCCGGATGAGCCGGTTCGGCTTGCAGCAGGGCCCGGTAACACTTTTCGGCTCCCTGCAGATCGCCTGACTGTTGCAGGGCAACGGCTTGCTGCAATTCCTGTGCGATCGCCGACGCGGGGATCGCTTGCGGTGTCTCGGTGCTGTTCATTCTGAAAGCCCTGTCGGCATGTTCGTTCCGACTTGCCACACTGCCATATGACCGCTCACCGGTTTGCCGTGCTCCGTGCGAATTTGTGTGGCGACCATCTCCAGCACGCGGAAGCCGTTCGATGCCGCCAGCCGGGACAGGTACTCGACGGAATGTGCATAGCGTCCCGTGTGCTCCAGTTGGTATCCGGGACCGGCGGCCCCGGCGGCACAGGTCTCGGTGGAGAATGCAAAGATGCCGCCCGCTGTCAGCAGCCGTTTGATCTCGACGGCAATCTCGTCGAGTTTGCCCACGTAGACGAATACGTCGGCAGCGATGACCAGGTCGTAGCTCGATGCCGGTTCGCCCTGCATCATGCCCAGCAGGTCGGATCGTTCCAGGCGCCGGTACAGGTTGCGGGTGCGGGCTTTGTCCAGCATCTTGGCGGACAGGTCGACTCCGACCAGTTGTTTTGCATAGGGTGCGATCTCGGGTCCGATCAGGCCGGTTCCGCAGCCCAGGTCCAGGACATTACATTTCGCTCCCGCCGCCAGGTGCGCCGCAATCAGCGGGACCAGTTTTTTCGGGATGTCGTATTGCAGTACTTGTTGCAAATGGGTGTCGAAGCGGTCGGCGTAGTTGTCGAATACTTTTTCGACATATTGGTCCGGGGCTCGCTCCGTGCTGTGTCCGGTCAGCGATGCGATCAGGTGCTGCGCCACGACGTTGCCGGGCGACAGTCTGGCGCATTCCCGGAAGTGTTCCAGTGCCTCTTCCAGCCGTCCGGTCTCCTGCAGGAACACGCCCAGGCTGCTGTGCGCGTCGACGTAGTCCGGGTTGATCTCAAGCGCGCGCCGGAAACTGGCCTCCGCCTCGGGTCGTCCCAGACTCTGCAGCGTAATACCAAGATTGCAATGCGCCTCCGCAAAGCCCGGGTTGAGTTGCAGCGCCTTTCGATAGCTGGCTTCAGCCTCGTCCAGCCGCCCCTGGTTGTGCAGTGTCATGCCCAGATTGCAATGTGCGACCGCGAAATCCGGCTTGATCCGCAGTGCCCGCCGGTAACTGGCCTCGGCTTCGTCCAGCCGTCCCAGACTCTGCAGGGCATAGCCCAGATTGCACAATGCTTCGGCGTTGTCCGGATTGATCTTCAGCGCGCGCCTGAGGCTCGCTTCTGCTTCCGCTGACCGGCCCAGATCCTGCAAGGTTGCGCCCAGATTGCAATGGGCATTGGAATCTCCCGGCGACAGGGCTGCCGCTTTTTGCATGGGTGCCAGAGCATCTGCCGACCGCCCCATTTGCTTGAGTACCGCGCCCAACACGTTCCAGCCGAATCCGTTCTTGGGAAACCGTTCCGTGATCGTCCTCGCGAGCGCGGCGACCTCTTCATGGCGCCCCTCGTTGAACATGGCCACGATCCTGTTTCTCTCTTGCGGAGAAGGTTCATTGCCACGGCGCACTTCTGCTTTGGCCGGTTTGGATACCTTGGCGACAGGCTGATGACTTGCGGCACCGCTTCCCACAAGCCTGGCCAGCGCTTCGACCTCGTCGCCTTCCAGTCCCTGCTGTCGGGCCAGTGCCAGCATTTGCCGCGCGTCGTCCACCTGCCCGGCCTGATACAGCGCATCGATATAACTCAACCAGTATTGCGCACTGGTCGGCTCGCTCTCCAGTGCAGCAACAAAATAGGGAAGGCTTGCGGCTGGCCGCTCCAACTGCAGCAACAACGCCCCCATGTTATGGTTTGCCCGGGAATGCGCTCTGTCGATTTGCAAAATAGCGCTGTATTGCTTTTCTGCTTCCTGCAATTTACCCGCCTGGTGCAAAGCAACTGCTTGCAGCAGCAACCGATCAGCGTCCAACGGGGCTGTTGGTTGCGGCATATCGGCGCCGACCTTGCAAATACAGATATGCCCCTTGATCGGCTTGCCGTTGTCACTGCGAATTTGGGCTGCGACCCGCTCCTGCATCTTCAACCCGTTGGCTGTTGCAAGACGGTCGAGATACCTGAGCGATTGCCCGTAACGCCCCGTGCTCTTCAGTTGGTAGTCCGGCTCATCACCGGGAACGGCAGACTGGTTCGGAGATACATCGCAGTCCTCGACAGAGAATGCGAAGATGCCGTCCGCTCCAAGCAGCCGTTTGACTTCGGCGAACACATCATCCAGCTTGCCCAGATAGACGAACACATCGGCCGCCACGATCACTTCGAAACTCGATGCGGGCTCGCCCCGCATCATCGGCACAAGGTCAGCCTGTTCAAGCCGCTGATAAAGATTGCGCGCCCGCGCTTGCTCCAGCATCTTCGCGGAAAGGTCGACCCCGACCAATCGTTTCGCGAAAGGTGCGATCTCCACTCCGGCCAGTCCGGTCCCGCAACCCAGATCAAGCACATCCCATTTTTCCGCTTTTGGAACATGCGGCTTGAGAAGCGCAAGCAGTTTTCCCGGGACTTCATATTGAAGCCCTTGCTGTAAATGAGTATCGAACTTGTCGGCATAGTTGTCGAAAACCTTCTCGACGTATTGTGCCGGTGCGCGCTCGGTATTTTTTCCGGACAAGGATGCGATGAGATGCTGGTCCACGGCATCTCCGGGCATCAGTTTTGCCCGTTGCTGAAAGTGGGCCAGCGACTCATCCAGCCGACCCATGGCCTGCAGGATGGCGCCAAGGCTGCCATGCACTTCGGGAAAATCCGGCCTGATCCGGAGCGCCTGCCGATAGCTGTCCTCCGCCTCGGCCAGACGCCCCTGGCTTTGCAGCGTGATGCCAAGATTGCACAGAACCCCGGCGTCGTTCGGGTTGATTTTCAGCGCACGCTTCAGGACATCCTCCGCCTCGCTCGACCGTCCGAGGTCCTGGAGGTTGGCTCCCAGGTTGCTGTATGCCTCGGCATCGTCAGGCAATAGTTCTATTGCCTTTTGCATGGGCGCCAGTGCGTCGGCATTCTTCTCCATCCGTTTGAGCGCCACACCCAACACTTTCCAACCGAAGCCGTAACGGGGAAAGCGCTGCGTCATTGCGCTGGCGAGTGTCGCGACCTCCGCATACCGCCCCTGATTGAACAGCGTCACAATGGCGGTTTTCTCCTGTGGCAAAGGCTCTTTTCCCTGATGCCCGGCTGGTTTTCCCGGTTTTGTCCTGATGTTGATGTTTTTTTGATGCGGAATCGACGGTGCTTCCTTCTGCCCCCCCGCAGCTTTCACTTCAGATGGTTTTTCCAGCAATTTCAACAGGGAATCAATCTCGTTTCCGTCCAACCCCTGCTGCCTGGCAATCGCCAGCACCTGGCGCGCCTCGTCCAGTTGGCCTGCCTGATACAAGGCGTCGATGTAACTCAGCCAGTATTGCCTTCGCGTCGGGTCGGCTTCCAGTGCAGCCACGAAGTGCGGCAGACCGGCTGTCGGCTGTTTCATCTGCACCGACAAGACGCCCATATTGTGATTTGCTTCCGGATGATTTGGCTCGAGTTGCAGGATGGCGCGATAGAGTTTCCCGGCCAACTGCAGTTGGCCCGCCCGATGTTGGGCTATTGCCTGCTGCATGGCCTCTTCTATCGCCTGCGACCTGGTTTGTTGTTGGGAAGTGTCAATGGTCATTGGCCCGCCGCTTGTCGATACGTCTCAAGGCATCCCGGCGGCAAGCAACCACCAGGATCGGATTGATCAAACCTGCATGTTCATGATGTCGTTGTAAGCAGCCACCACCTTGTTGCGCACTTGCACGGCCGTCTGGAACGAGATATTGGCCTTTTGCATGGCAATCATCGTATCACTCAAGCTCACCTTGTCGTCGCCCAGCACAAAGGCCTGTTGCAGGCTTTCCGCCTGGCGCTGCGCCTGGTTGACGCCGTCCAGCGAAGATTTCAGCACATTGGCGAAATCCACGCCGCCGGTCGCAGCAGGCGTTTGCACCGGCTGTCCCTGCGCCGCCGCCATGGCGGCACGCATCTGGGCCAGCAGGCTGTCCACATTGGAAACGTTCATCGTCATGATCCACCTCCTTCTTTCATGACCGCACTGTACGCGCGGAAAACGTCAATCTAGCCGGGGAAAAGCACCCGATTTCCCCCGCTTTTCGGCCTACCAATCTTGTCTCGCAGGCTGATAATGCCCAGCATGAACAAATGAAGTACTGGGTCGCAAGTTCTGAGTGCTGAGCACTCGTGATCTGCCACTCACGACTCGGCACTCGACACTCGGAACTCTATGTTATGGCTGAAAATACGAATATTTCCTTGACCCGGCTGCTCTTCGGCATGCCCAACCAGCAGAAGCTTGGCCTGATCGTCGCCGTGGCTTCCACCGTTGCCTTACTGGCGGGACTGTTCATGTGGGGGCAGACGCCGGATTACCGCGTGCTCTACGCCAACCTGTCCGAACGCGACGGCGGCGCCGTCATCGAATCGCTGCAGCAACAGAACATTTCCTACAAATTTTCCGAAGGCGGCACGCTGATGGTGCCTGCCGACAAGGTGCATGAAGTGCGCCTGCAAATGGCCGCCAAAGGCCTGCCCAAGGGCGGAGCGGTCGGTTTCGAGCTGATGGAAAACCAGAAATTCGGCACCAGCCAGTTCCTCGAACAAGTGAATTACCAGCGCGCGCTGGAGGGTGAATTGGCGCGCTCGGTGGAAACCATGGCCTCGGTCGCCAGTGCGCGCGTGCATCTGGCCATTCCCAAACCGTCGGTATTTGCCAGGGAGCAGCAAAAACCCAGCGCCTCGGTCGTGCTGGCGCTGCACGCCGGGCGCTCTCTGGAAGCCGGACAGGTCAGTTCGATTGTGCACCTGATCTCAAGCAGCGTACCCAACATGCCGTCACAAGCCGTAACGGTGGTGGACCAAAGCGGAACGCTGCTGAGCTCGGCACGCGACAGCAGCGCCGAGCAATTGATGGACGCAACCCAGCTCAAATACGTACGCCAGATCGAGCAGGATTACGTCAAACGCATCGAAGATATCCTGATCCCGATTACCGGCGTACAAAACGTGCGCGCGCAGGTCAATGCCAGCCTCGATTTCTCGCTGACCGAACAAACCGCCGAGACCTTCAAACCCAACCAGCCGCCCAATCAGGCCGCCGTGCGCAGCCTGCAAACGCTGGAATCGTTGAACGGCACTACCGGCACGGGCGGCGTCCCCGGCGCGTTGACCAACCAGCCGCCGGTTCCCGCCACCGCGCCCATTGTCGCCCCGGCCAATGCCGCCACCGGTGCCGGTACCAACACAGTTGCCAGCAATACGCACAAGGAACTAACCACCAATTACGAAGTCGACCGTACTATCCAGCACACCAAGTTGCCGATGGGCAGCATCAAGCGCCTGTCCATCGCCGTGGTGGTGAACAATCCCGGCAGCACCGGCAAGGATGGCAAGGTGACTTCACGTCCCTACACCGAAGCCGAAAAAGCGCAGATTACCGCGCTGGTCAAGGAAACCATCGGCTTCGATGCAAAACGCGGCGACAGTTTCAACCTGCTCAACAGCGCTTTCAACACCACAGCGCAGGAAGTCCTGCCGGAAGTGCCGATATGGAAACAGCCCGATACCATCGCGATGGTCAAGGATATCTTCAAGTTTCTGGTGATTGCCGGGGGCATCGGCTTCCTGTTGTTCGGCGTCATCAAACCGGCTTTCAAGACCATCACCACCCAAAGCGCCGCCCAGGAAGAGGCATGGGCTTCACAGCAGGTGACGCACCGTGCGGGTGGCGCATCCGCAATGTACGCCGCACAACAGGGTGGCTCTTACGAGGACAACCTTCAGCTCGCCAAACAACTGGCAAAAGAAGAGCCCAAGATCGTCGCCTCGGTCGTCAAACAATGGGTGAGCAAAGATGAGTGACGCCGGAGCCCACAAGAGCGCCATCCTGCTCATGACGCTCGGCACCAGCGAGGCTGCCGAGGTGATGAAATATCTGGAGCCGAAAGAGGTGCAGAAAATCAGCACCGCGATGGTCTCGTTGAAGAACCTGTCGCGCGAGGACATTTCCACCGTGTTCGACGAGTTCCATGTGGTCGCTTCCGAAAAAACCGCAATCGGCATGGATTCCGACGAATACATCCGCGACATGCTGACCAAGGCGCTGGGCGACGACAAGGCCGCCGGCCTGCTCGACCGCATCCTGCACAACAGCGACACCAGCGGCATCGAAAGCCTGAAATGGATGGATCCCGCTTCCGTCGCCGACCTGATCGCCAATGAACACCCGCAGATCATCGCCACCATCATGGTGCACCTGGAGGCGGATCAGGCCGCCAGCATCATGGCGCTATTGTCCGAACGCCTGCGCAATGACGTGATGCTGCGCATTGCCACGCTGGACAGCGTGCAACCGGCTGCGCTGCAGGAACTGAACGATGTACTCACCAAGCTGCTTGCAGGCAATGCCGTTGGCAAGAAGAGCATACGCGGCGGCATCAAGACCGCCGCCGAGATCCTCAACTACATGGGCAACCAGGAAGCCGTGCTGGAATCGGTGCGCGGCCACGATGCAGATCTGGCGCAGAAGATGATGGACGAGATGTTCGTGTTCGAAGACCTGCTGGAAATAGAAGATCGCAGCATCCAGTTGATCCTGCGCGAAGTACAGTCCGAATCCCTCATCGTCGCACTCAAGGGCGCCAGCGAGGATCTGCGCGAGAAGATATTCAAGAACATGTCGCAACGCGCCGCCGAAATGCTGCGCGAAGACCTGGAAGCCAAGGGCCCGGTCCGGCTCAGCGAAGTGGAATCCGAACAGAAGGAAATCCTCAAGATCGTGCGCCGCCTGGCTGACGAAGGCCAGGTGATGCTGGGCGGCAAGGGAGAGGAAGAATATGTCTGATCCCATCACCGCCCCCGCACCCGAGGTGGCTCCGGAAAATCTCACCGCCTGGCAACGTTGGGAAGCCCCCAATTTCGACGGGGGAACTGTCTTCCGCGCAGGCGGCGTGGCACTTCCCACAGCCTCGCAGGTCGAAGGAATACAGCGGCAGGCACAGAATGAAGGTTTTCAGGCCGGGTATGCCGAAGGCTTGCAGAAAGCAGGTCAGGAGAATCGGCGTTTTGCCGAACTGATAGCCGCATTCGAACAGCAAATGGACGAGCAAGTCGCAAGCGAATTGCTCGATCTGTCGCTGGATATCGCGCGCCAGATGCTGCATCAGGCGCTCAAGGTGAATCCGGAACTGTTGCTGGGTGTGGTGCGTGAAGCCATCGGTACGCTGCCGCACGTCAATCAGGGCGCGCACCTGATATTGCATCCGGACGATGCCGCGCTGGTACGGGAACGCATGGGCGAGCAATTGACGCATACCGGCTGGAAGATCATCGAGGATACCCGCATCGAGCGCGGCGGCGCACGTATCGAGACCGCCAACAGCCAGATCGACGCATCGCTGGAGACCCGCTGGAATCGCGTGGTTGCCGCATTGGGGCAAGACACAAAATGGTTGATACAGGAATGATAATACTAGCCACAGAGATCACAGAGCCCACAGAGAAAGCCGCTGCACAGGAGGGATTTGCTTCACTCTCTGTGATCTCTGTGTACTCTGTGGCTAAAAAGGTTTTGAAATGAATATCCACCAACAACGCTGGCAAGAACTGCTGCACCTGAACCGCGACATCGTCGCACAGAGCAACCCTTTGCTGGTGAGCGGACATCTGACCAAGGTCACCGGACTGGTGATGGAAGCGGTCGGCCTGCGCATGGCAGTGGGCAGCACCTGCTGGATCGAATTGCCGAACCACCGCATCGAAGCGGAAGTGGTCGGTTTTGCGGGCGACAAACTGTTCCTGATGCCTGAAAACGATGTGCAGGGCCTGGTTCCCGGTGCGCGCGTGACGCCTGCCGAACCGGTGCGCGCTCCCGTTTCCATCGGACAACGTCAAGCGCCGCGCCGCCGCGCCGCCGATCTCGCGCGGCATCTTCCCGTTGGCGAACATCTGCTGGGACGCGTGCTCGACGGCGCAGGGCGTCCGCTCGACCAATTAGGCCCCTTGCTGGAAAGCAAAAGCGCCCCGCTGCAAAGCCGCCCGATCAACCCGCTGGAGCGCGCGGCGATCAATGAAGCGCTGGATGTCGGCGTGCGTTCGATCAACAGCCTGCTCACCGTCGGCCGCGGCCAGCGCATGGGCCTGTTCTCCGGTTCCGGCGTCGGCAAAAGCGTGCTGCTCGGCATGATGGCACGTTACACCAGCGCCGACGTGATCGTGGTCGGACTGATCGGCGAGCGCGGCCGCGAAGTCAAGGAATTCATCACCGACATTCTGGGCATGACAGGGTTGGCTCGCTCGGTGGTGGTCGCCGCCCCTGCCGACACCAGCCCGCTGATGCGACTGCAGGGCGCGGCCTACGCCACCACCATCGCCGAATATTTCCGCGACCAGGGCAGGAACGTGCTGCTCATCATGGATTCGCTCACGCGCTACGCCATGGCACAGCGCGAGATCGCGCTGGCCATCGGCGAACCGCCTGCCACCAAAGGCTATCCGCCTTCCGTGTTCGCCAAGTTGCCGCAACTGGTGGAACGCGCGGGCAACGGTACTGAAGGCGGCGGCTCCATCACCGCGTTCTATACCGTGCTGACCGAGGGCGACGATCCGCAGGATCCCATCGCCGACAGTGCGCGCGCGATTCTGGACGGCCACATCGTGCTGTCGCGTCGCCTGGCCGAAGCGGGCCATTACCCCGCCATCGACATCGAGGCCTCGATCAGTCGCGCCATGAACCATCTGGTCAGTCCGCAACATTTCCAGCAGGTGCAACGCTTCAAGCATCTGTATGCGCACTACCAGCGCAATCACGACCTGATCAGCGTCGGCGCCTACGTTGCAGGCAGCGACCCGTTGCTGGATCAGGCCATCGCGCTGTATCCGCAGCTGGAGCATTTTCTCAAGCAGGGCATGTACGAATCCGAAGCTTTTGCATCGAGCATGGAGAAATTCTCCGCGCTGTTTCCGAATGAAAGTCGATAAATGATCAAACCGTTTTCACTGCAACCCCTGGTTCACCTGGCGCAACAGAAGAACGATGCCGCCACGAAGAAACTCGGCCAGCTCAACCGGCAGCACCAGACCGCGCAGGAGAAGCTGGATGCCCTGCAGCAATACCGCAAGGACTACCAGCTGAAGTTCCAGGAAGAAGCCAAGCGCGGCATGGCGCCGGCCGACATGAATAATTTCCAGGACTTCATCGGCCGTCTGGATCAGGCCATCCAGCAGCAGACCAGAGTGATCGAGCAGGCCAAGGTCGGCGTGCAAAGCGGACGCACCGAACTGATGGACACCACGCGCAAGATGAAATCATTCGACACTCTGGCACAGCGCCATGCCGATGCGGAGAAGAAACTGGAAGCCAAGAGCGAACAACGCATACAGGACGAATTCACCGGACGCTTCGCCGCCCGCCGGGCGGCGGAAAAGGACGGTGAAAAATAATCTCAGGAGCAAACACCATGACCAACCAGCCCATTTCTTCCAGCACCCCGCAAGCTGCAGCGGTTTCCAAACCGACCGCGAATGCAGCCGATGCCGGCGACACGCAAAATACCCAGCCATTCGGCGAAGTGCTGGCGCGCCAGATTGGCGAACCGGCGGCAAAGGACACGAAAGTTGCCGACAAACTCGCCGCTGATGCGCTGGCGCAACTCGGCGCCGATTCCAACACCGGCAAGAAAGAAGTATCCGACGACAAAAATCCCGGCATCGTCGCGGCGGATAGCGCCACGACATTGCCAGCCGACATGCTGGCCGCCCTGCTGCCGCAGGCCATGAACACATCGAACACAACTTCCGCGAATACTTCCGGCCCCGATGTCAAAACAGACAGCAGTGCAATCGATGCCACCGCGGATAGGGGCAAGCGCGGTATCGCCACATCGAACACGACCGCACCCGGCACGCAGCAGACCGGCGTCACCCTGAAATCGGCAACTGCAACGGCTGCGGTTGCCGAAACCCCGTCCAGGGGAATACCGGTTGCCGCCGCGCCTGCTGGATCGGCCAATCGCACTGCTCCTGCCGTGGAATTGAACGCCGCGATGCGCGAGGCAATCGCCGTGACTGCGCAACAACCGACAGCCGCACCGCAATCCAATGCCGCTGCGCTCGCCTCGCTGCAAAACACCGCCGCGAGCGTTGCCGCACCCGCCCTGCAGCCAGTGCAAATAACGGTCAACACGCCGGTCAACCAGAACAGATGGGCCGACGAATTCAGCCAGAAAATCACCTGGCTGGCTTCTTCCAATCAAAGCCAGACGGCCGAACTGCATCTCAATCCGCCGCAACTGGGGCCGCTGGATGTGGTCATCAAGGTCAGCGGCGACCAGGCGACCGCGCTGTTCACCTCGCCGCACGCTGCCGTGCGCGAAGCGGTGGAACAGGCCATGCCCAGGCTGCGCGACATGCTGGCCGACAACGGCATCACGCTGGGCAACGCCACGGTCAGCGACCATGCTCCGCGCGACCAGGGACAAACCGGCACGCAGCGCACCGCCGCCCAGTCCGCCAACGACATCCCGGACACCGCAGCGGTCGGCAATACTGCGGCAAGGGCATCCCCAATCTCGCGTCATAACGGTATAGTGGATACGTTCGCCTGAGCGTGAAAACAAGCCCTGCGTGCCGCAAGGCTTGTTTCGATAAATAAGGCCGGTTTTCCGTCTTATTCCACCGATGGCAGGCGAGCGTTCAACTCCATAATGCCAATCAACCACAAGGAATTGCGAGATGCAAAAACCACCCGCCAAATCAGCTCCAGCACCCGCCGCCAAGGAAGAAACGCCCGTTGCTGCGCCTCCCAAAAGCAAGAAAATGCTGCTCATCGTCGGCGCTGTATTGCTGGTCGCCGTCGCTGTGGGTGCAGGCTGGTTCTTCGGCAAAGGCTCTGCCCCGTCCGCAGAATCCGCAGCCCATGAAGAAGTTGTGAAAGAAGCCCAACCTGCGCTCGAAGCGAAATTCGTCCCATTGGGCGAGAACTTCACCGTCAATTTGCAGCGCGAAGAAGGCGACCGCTATCTGCAGGCCGGCATCACGCTGAAGATCATGCAGCCGGAACTTGAAGAAAAGATCAAGGCCACGATGCCGGAAATCCGCAGCAAACTGCTGTTCCTGCTCTCCGCCAAGAAACCATCCGAACTGCAAACGGTGGAAGGCAAGAAGAAGTTGATCACCGAAATTATCGCCGAAGTCGATGGCGCGCTCGGATTGGGCAGCGCTCCCGCTGCCACACCGGCACCCGAAGCAGGACAGGCGGAAGCAGCCGCTTCGGCACCGGCAACTGCTCCGGTTGTGGAGCCCAAAACCACAGGCGTGGTGGACGTGTTGTTCACCTCATTCATTATCCAATGACGACGAATTGAAGCCATGAGCAAGGAATTCCTCTCCCAGGATGAAGTCGACTCGCTATTGCGGGGCGTGACGGGCGAAGCCGAAGAAGCAAAATCGGACGAGCCAAAGGGAGGGGTGCGCCCTTACAACATGGCGACGCAGGAACGCATCGTGCGCGGGCGCATGCCCACCATGGAGATCATCAACGAGCGTTTTGCGCGCCTGTTCCGCATCGCGCTGTACAACTTCATCCACCGCAGTTCCGAAGTCTCGGTCGGGCCGGTGAAGGTGATGAAGTTCTCCGAGTTCATACGCAACCTGCCTGTCCCCGCCAACCTGAACCTGGTGCAGGTCAAGCCGTTGCGCGGCAACGCGCTGTTCATTCTCGACCCCAATCTGGTGTTCATGGTGGTCGACAGCATGTTCGGCGGCGACGGCCGTTTCCATACACGCGTCGAGGGCCGCGAGTTCACCCAGACTGAACACCGCATCATCCAGAAACTGCTGGAAGTGCTGTTTCAGACCTACGGCAAGTCCTGGGATCCCGTATACAAACTGGATTTCGAATTCATGCGCTCGGAAGTCAATCCGCAGTTCGCCAACATCGCCACCCCGAACGAAGTGGTTGTGGTGACGACTTTCGAAGTTGAATTCACCGGCGTCGGCGGCTCCATCCACATCTGCATGCCTTACGCGATGATCGAGCCGATCCGCGAGCTGCTCTACAGCACCATGCAGGGCGATCACTTCATCGCCGACAAGCGCTGGCTGCACATGCTCTCCAAGCAGATACAGTCTGCCGAGATCGAACTCACTGCCGTGCTCGGCCATGCCAACTTGACTCTGGATCAGGTGCTGAAGATGCACAACGGCGATGTCATCGCGCTGGACGTGGACGAGAACATCCAGGTGCAGGTCGATGGTGTGCCGGTGATGGAATGCAAATATGGCGCATCCAATGGACAGTACGCGCTCAGGGTAGAAAAGATGCTGGCTACGGAGCCTGGCGAGCCGCTTAATGGAGGGAAACATCATGGCTGAAGAAACCAAAGAACAGATCAGTGCGGACGATTGGGGTGCCGCCATGGCGGAGCAAGCTGCGGCAGCGCCCGCGGCACAACCGGCCGTGTTCGAACAGTTCGGCGCTGGCGGCGGCGCAACTGCGCACAACGACCTGGACATGATCCTCGACATCCCGGTACAGCTCACCGTGGAACTGGGACGCACCAAGATGCCGATCAAGAACCTGCTGCAACTGGCGCAGGGCTCGGTGGTGGAACTGGCCGGCATGGCGGGCGAACCGCTGGATGTGCTGATCAACGGCTTCCTGATCGCGCAGGGCGAAGTGGTGGTGGTGAACGACAAGCTGGGTATCCGCCTCACCGACATCATTACGCCGTCGGAGCGCCTGCGCCGCATCAACAAATAGCCGGAATAACCATCATGCAGATACGTCTCTTTGCTGCCCTTGCTGCAGCCTTTTTCTCCCCGCTCGTCCTGGCCGCAGACGCAACGCGCCCGGCCTACGTGCCGCCGCCTGCAGCGGCTATGTCTACCGGCAGCGTGTTGCAAGTCATCCTGAGCCTGTTGCTGGTGCTGGCCACCGTGGTGGTGGTGGGCTGGCTGCTGAAACGCATCAACCTGCCGCAGCATGGCGCAGGCAACGCGCTTAAAGTCGTCAGTGGCGTCGCAGTCGGACAGCGTGAACGCATCGTACTGGTGGAAGTGAACGACACCTGGCTGGTGGTGGGCGTTGCCCCCGGACAGGTGAGCGCACTGCACACCATGCCGAAAGGCGCACTGCCTTCCGCATCAAGCGCGACAACCGGCACTGACAATAAATTCCAGGACTGGCTGAAGCAGATGATGGAGAAGCGCAATGCCCGTTAAAAGGATAATCACTGCCGTTCTGCTCTTGACACTGAGCGCGTCGGCGTTCGCCGCCGAAACCGGACTGCTCGCGCTGAACAGCACACCCACCCCCGGCGGCGGACAGACTTACACGCTCAGCCTGCAAACGCTGATCCTGATTTCATCGCTTACGTTTTTGCCGGCCATCCTGCTCATGATGACCGGCTTCACGCGCATCATCATCGTGCTGGCGCTGCTGCGTTCCGCCATCGGCACGCCTTCCTCGCCGCCGAACCAGATATTGATCGGGCTGGCATTGTTCCTCACGTTTTTCGTGATGGCGCCGGTATTCGACAAGATGTACGCCGATGCTTACCTGCCCTACAGCGAAAACAAGATCTCGCTGGAGCAGGCCTATGACAAGGGCAGCGCTCCGCTCAAGGCCTTCATGCTGCGCCAGACGCGCGAGGCGGACCTCGCCCTGTTCGTGCGCATCTCCAACAGCGAGGCACTGGAAAGTCCGGAAGATGTACCGCTCAAGATACTGGTTCCGGCTTATGTCACCAGCGAACTGAAGACCGCGTTCCAGATCGGCTTCGTGGTGTTCATCCCCTTCCTGATCATCGACATGGTGGTGGCCAGCGTGCTGATGTCCATGGGTATGATGATGCTGTCGCCCGCCGTCATCTCGCTGCCGTTCAAGATCATGCTGTTCGTATTGGCGGACGGCTGGAATCTGCTGATCGGCTCGCTCGTGTCGAGCTTTTATACTTGAGGCAGTCGTTAGTCGTTAGTCGCTAGTTGTTAGTTAAAACAAAACCGCGCAGCGACAACCCCAACTAACGACTAGCGACTAATAACTAACGACTGGAGGAAACATGACCCCCGAATCGGTAATGACCATAGGTCAACAGGCTTTGGAGCTGACGCTGATGGTGTCCGCGCCGATGCTGCTTACCGGACTCATCATCGGCCTGATCGTCAGTGTTTTTCAAGCCGCGACGCAGATCAACGAAATGACGCTCTCGTTCATCCCCAAACTGGTCGGCATGTTCGTCGTGCTCATCATCACCGGCCCGTGGATGATCGGCATCCTGCTGGATTACATGACGCGGTTATACAGCAGCATTCCGTACCTGGCTGGATGATGTCGTGAATAACCTACTGCGCGATCAATCTGCTGCGTTGCGCGGTACTCGCAATCCTCATGTACTTAAAGCACATTCCGGTTGCTGCGCTCCGTGCGCCTTGCATCTTGATCTGCTCGTCACGGTTCTTCATCGACATCACGGGGAATATAAACCGTGATCAGCTTCACCAGCGCCCAACTTTCCGCCTGGCTCGCTGCCTTCATCTTCCCGCTCGCCCGCATCCTTGCGCTCATCGCCAGCGCACCCATCCTCGGCAACAAGCAGGTTCCCGCGCGCATCAAGGTCGGCCTTGCTTTCGTGATCACTGTCGTCATCGCGCCCACCCTCGATATCCCGGCAGATATCGATCCCGCTTCGGCACAGGGCCTGTTCGTCCTGATGCAACAGATCGTCGCCGGCCTCATTATCGGCTTCTCCATCCGGCTCATTTTCAGCGCGGTTGAAATGGCCGGCGATCTTGCGGGCATGCAGATGGGCCTGGGTTTTGCCAGCTTCTATGACCCGCTGAATGCCTCCTACACGCCCGTGATTGCCCAGTTCCTCGGCATCATCGCAGCGCTGACCTTTATCACCATGGATGGACACCTCTACATGCTGGCCGCGCTGGCAGACAGCTTCCGCGATTTCCCGATAGGCACGAGCATCCCATCCGCCAACGCATTCCGTTCCGTCGCGGAATGGGGCGGCAGCATGTTCAGCAATGCGCTGCAATTCTCCCTGCCGCTGATCGGCGCTTTGCTCATCACCAATATGGCACTCGGCATCCTCACCCGCAGCGCACCGCAACTCAATATCTTTGCCGTTGGTTTCCCCCTCACCCTCGCCATCGGCTTCGCTGCCCTGATGCTCACCATCCCCTATCTCGCCCCACTGATGGAATATTTCACCCACACCGGACTGGATACCGTATCGCGCATCATGAAGCAGCTCGGGGGGCATTGAGCCCGACCTGCACTGACTTGTCATAATCTGATTTTCCGGTCAACAATTCGTCGAAAACTGTCATTGATTCGTCATTTAAACAATCACTAAGCTCTCCCCCTGTGATTTTGCCTGTGCCCGGAGCGTACTCAGGGTTGGCACATGTCTTGCATAACAATACTATCTGAAGGCCTTTCCTCTTTAAGGGATTGCGGTCAAAATGGCGGCCGTTCCAGATCAACCCCATAAAATACAGAGTACGTCATGGCAAAAACTATTTGGACTTCAAATCTGAACACCGGTATTGAAGCGATCGACAGGCAACACAAAAGGATTGTGGAATACATCAACCAGCTTGACGATGCGCGAACCGGCGGCGGAAAAAAAGAGCTGGTCGCCAAGGTGATCGACAGCCTGGTGGACTACACGATTTCTCACTTCGAATATGAAGAAAGAATGCTCGAACAGGCAGAGTATCCCTTCCTGAAAGCGCACCAGAATGTCCATCAACTCTTTATAAAACGCGTGAGTGGCTATCAGGAACGATTCAAACGCGGCGAGAATATTTCAGAAGAATTGCACACAATGATGTTCAACTGGCTGTTTGGCCATATCAAGCATGACGATATGGATTATGTCACTTCAATACCCGGCAATTTGTCCATGCTGGATGATTTCTCGGACAATAAAAAAGGGTTTTTCGGCAAGTTGTTCGGCTGATTTCCCCTGCACCGGAGCCTGTTCTTGTTGCCATAGTGAATTGACAATAATCAATTGCCTGAGTCGGGGCCTAGTTATAATTGCGCCCTTTGCACCAAGAACGTTTCCATGTCGCACAACAAAATACCCCAACTCATCTGCCCTGCAGGTAGCCTGCCCGCCCTGAAGGCGGCCATCGATAACGGCGCTGACGCCGTCTATCTCGGCTACAAGAACGACACCAACGCGCGCAACTTCGCCGGTCTCAATTTCGACGACAAGGCGTTGCGCGAAGGCATACGCTACGCGCAAGCGAAGAAACGCGAAGTACTGATGGCGATCAATACCTTCGCCCAGCCGGGCCGCGTCGCGGACTGGCAGCGCGCCGTCGATGGCGCCGCCGCGCTCGGCGTGAATGCGGTGATCCTCGCCGACGTCGGCCTGCTCGATTACGCCTGCAAACGCCATCCCGATCTGCGCCTGCATCTCTCGGTGCAGGGCTCGGCCACCAGTTACGAGGCGGTGAATTTTGCACAACGCGAATTCGGCGTACGCCGCGCCGTGCTGCCGCGCGTGCTGACGCTGGCACAGGTGGAGAACGTGATCAAAAACACCACGGTCGAGATCGAAGTGTTCGGTTTCGGCAGCCTGTGCGTGATGAATGAGGGCCGCTGCTGGCTCTCTTCCTACGCCACCGGCGAATCGCCCAACACAGTGGGCGCCTGCTCACCGGCCAAGTACGTCAAATGGGAGAAGTCGCCGGGCATGATGTCCACGCGCCTGAACGGCATCCTGATCGACCGCTTCGGCGACAATGAATCTGCCGGTTACCCGACATTGTGCAAGGGGCGCTTCGAAGTGAACGGCTCGACTTATTACGCACTGGAAGAACCGACCAGCCTGAACGTGCTGGAAATACTGCCAGAGATCGCCAGGATCGGCGTAGCGGCCATCAAGGTCGAAGGTCGGCAGCGTAGCCCTACCTATGTGGCGCAGGTCACCAAGGCCATGCGTGCCGCGCTGGATACGCTGGCCCGCGATGGTGAGCGCTACCTCGTGAAACAGGCATGGCAGGTGGAACTGGCCAAAGTGTCGGAAGGCAGTCAGGCAACATTGGGCGCTTACAGCCGCCCCTGGAGATAAGCACATGAAACTCGCTCTGGGGCCCCTGCTGTATTTCTGGCCAAAACAGACCGTGCTGGATTTCTACGCCGAAATGGCGCAGAACCCCGCCATCGACATCATCTACGTCGGCGAAGTGGTCTGCTCGCGCCGCCAGCAATTGCGCGTGGCCGACTGGATCGCGCTGGCGCGTACACTCTCCGACGCAGGCAAGGAAGTCGTTGTCTCGGCGCAGGCGTTGCTCGAATCGGAAAGCGACCTCAAGTCGCTGCGCCGCCTGATGGACGAAGCCAACTGCAAGGTCGAAGCCAACGACCTCGGCGCGGTGAATATTGCCGCCGGGCGTCCTTTCGTCGCCGGGCCGCACCTGAACATCTACAACGAAAGCACGATGGCCACTTACGCGCGTTACGGCATGCAGCGCTGGGTACCGCCGCTGGAAGCCGACCGCAAACTGATCGAGATGCTGCATAGCAGCCGCCCGACTGGAATGGAGACCGAGGTTTTCGTGTACGGCAAGTTGGCGCTGGCTTTCTCGGCACGCTGCTTCACCGCCCGCCATTACGACCTGAACAAGGACGACTGCCAGTTCAAGTGCATGGAGCATCCGGACGGGATCACGCTGAAAACGCGCGAGGGCCAGCCCTTCCTGACCATCAACGGCATCCAGACCATGTCGGCACAGAGCTATAATCTGCTCAACGAAGTACCGGACATGCTGAAGATGGGCATCGACATCATCCGCGTCAGTCCGCAGTCGCAGCACATGCCGGAAATCATTGCCGCCTTCGACGCGGCAAGAAGGGGCGAGACGCCGCATCCGGATACCGGCGCATGGTGTATCGACGGTCTGGTGGATGGTTACTGGTTTGGCGATGCGGGCATTACGCAGCATCACCTCGGCTGAATTGACGAACCGCAAGGAGTAAAAAATGAATATCCCGAAATTCAAATTGCCCGGACTGGTCGCACGCATAGGCGGTCGACTGCCGCAATGGCCGCACTCCCTGACGCTCATCGCCGGACTGAATGCCGCCGTCAAGATGAAATTGCTGCCGCTGGACAGCCTGGCTTTGCTGGAAGGCAAGACCTTCCTGGTCGAAGTGCTGGATACCGGCGGACAGGCAAACTTCACTTACCGCAACGGCTTGTTCCGTCCATTATTTTCGGCACCACAGACCCCTGACCTGTCCTTCCGCGCCAACCTGTCTGCCTTTATGCAGATGGTCGCCCGCCAGGAAGATCCCGACACCCTGTTCTTCAACCGCGAACTGTCCATCGAGGGCGACACCGAACTCGGGCTAGTGGTGAAGAACATGCTGGATGCGGTGGAATGGCCGCAGATGCCGAAATTGCCAGGCTTCAGTCACTGATTCGCCTGATTACCTGGAAAGAGCACGGCGATTCTTCGCCGCTATCACCTCCCCTCAAATAGCACGACCCGGAAAGCGCCGTAGCACTTTCCGGGCCGTTGCGAAGTCCGGCGTGAGCCGACTTTGCCGACTGCCTATTTCTCCAGCGGCATCGACTTCGGTGTCACGGCTGTCACCATGCTGATCAAGCCGCCGTTGACATAGTACGCGTTGTCAAATCCGATCGCGCCAAGCAGTGCTGCGGCTCCCGCTGCACGCGCTCCCGAATGGCAAACGATCAGGATCTTGCCGTCCTTGGGAAGGCGATCCAGATTTTCCTTCTTGAACAGATCGTTCAGCGAAATATTGAGCGCGCCCGGCAAAGTCAGGCCCACCACGTCACGTTCCGGCTTGGTACGAATATCCAGAATGGTGAATTTATCCTTCTTTTCGGCCAGCATCTTGAGCACATCCTCGGGAGCAATTTTGCTACCACCCTTAGCCAGTGCAGCCTGATCCATCTTTGCCACGATCGGTTCGATCTTGGCTGCCATCTCGACATCGTAAGCAAATGCATTTGCCCCAAGGAACAGGCCGGAAAGGACAACTGAAGCAATACTGATAGATTTCATTGGTATCTCCTGTTGAAGTGGATAAGCGAATCTCTCTTCCGCTTGCAAGGCGGAATACCATTATGCTCAGTATGCCTTTGAATGTGAATAGCCCTGATATTAGCTCTGGTATGGGCAGCCGCAGCCGTCCCGCCAGGGCGGGATGACTGCAACCGTCTTACTTGACCAGCTTCGAGAGCTTCTTGAACGAATCGGTCCCGGCGATTTTCAGCAACTGGAACACGACCGATTCGGTAGAGGTTGGTACAGCCCCGGCCAATACCATGGCTTCGATGGCAGTCTGCCGATTGTCGTTGCTGCGGCTCATCACCGCATCCTTGACCACATGCACAGTAAACCCGGCATCCAGCAGATCGATGACGGTCTGTAGCACGCAGACGTGCGTCTCCATGCCGGTGATGATGATCTGTGTCCTGCCGCTTTCTTTCAGCTGTTTGACGAAAGCCTCGTTACCGCAGCAGCTGAAAGTCAGTTTTTCATGACAGGGAGCAGCAGGCGCCCTTTCCTTCAACTCGGCCAGGGTAGGCCCCAACCCCTTCACGTATTGCTCGGTGTAAATCACCGGTATTGCCAGTTCCTTTGCGCTTTCCAGCAGGATGCCTGCATTTTTGGTCAGCAGTGCCAGTACATTTGCATCCATGGCGGCGCAGAGTCTTTCCTGCACATCGATAACAACCAGTACGGCCTTTGCCGAATCCAGCAGGAACTTGTTTTTGACAGACATACTTTCCCCTCTAAATAAACGTAACATGACCGATGCTTGTTCTCATGCAGCCATCAGCAAGGATCATCAGCGCTTACCCTAACCTGCTCCTGATGCGGGGTCAACAACCCGCGATACCCGGTGCAGTTCGCGAAAGGCTATGGAAAATTTGAGGGCTGATCGTGAGCACATGGCGCTTGGGGGAACATGACCACTGCCGAAGCTATGGCGCGAGCGTGAAAGCGATCAGCTTATGAGGAACTGGTTAGCCGGACAGCATACAGTTTTTGCCCGGCACCAACATTGCTCTTCAATCCGCTTCCGGCAGTCACCTGCAAACCGGGGAGCGGGGAAATAAAGCACCCCGCAACAAGCTGCGGGGTATTGCTTGTGTAGGATGGGTTGAGCGCAGCGATACCCATCGTTTGTTTGCCGCCCGGAATTTGATGGGTATCGCTGCGCTCAACCCATCCTACAAAATCTGGCGCTGCAAGCAGCGGGGAATTTGACCCGAAGAGATTGAATCCGCAGAATTACTTATGCCCCCTTGATTGCTACCTGGGCGTCCAACACCTGCAATACTTTTTGAAGTCCGCGACGTTTGGTGATATTGAGAACGATGGGAGCAAACATGTTGGCTTTGATGCCTGCGGGTTTGAACTTTGCCTTTTCATCAGTGTACACAATCACCACCAGAGCCAGCTCATCGCCCGGTCCGGAATCCAGCAGCTTTTGCTCCGCATCCGATAGCGTCACTTCGTATGAAATATTCAGCAATGCAGGGTCGCCCAGCGAGAACAGCACTGCCGGATCGTCCAGCGATTGCAAAAAGAAAAATGTTGGCTTGTCCACTTCATGGATCAATTTGAAGCGTTTGCACTTTTCAAATCCGGGCAGCCCCTCAGGGAAGGTGATGACGCTTTTCTCGTCGAATTCGAATGTTTCACCGCCAAAGCGCTTCAAGGTAAATTTCATCATGACGAACCTCCCTGATTAATATGGAAATACTGAATGTTGCTGCCGTAGATGGGAAGAAAACTGCTTTTCAAAACAACTTGAATCTATTTTTGCAAACTAACACCAAACGAAAGCACGGCGAAATCAGTATGAGTACGTAGGTACAATTGATATCCGTGCTAACCATCCGGATTCGCCACATCGTCAATCTTCGGGAATTGATGCCTGGGTTATTCAGTCTTTCGACACTGACGATCCTGTTCAGCCATTTTTGCCATGCCCGTCGGTGAACAGCTTGAGCGCGTCAACCATGTCGGCAACTACGCCACTCCAATCCCCCATGGTTGTTTGGCGAAAGAGTCGCATGACGCCGGGATACCACGGCGAGTCTGTGCGTTCTGTCATCCAGCGCCAATCCGTCTTGTAGTCCGGCAACATGACCCAGCAGGGTTTGCCGAGTGCTCCCGCCAGATGCGCTACCGCCGTGTCGACGCAAATCACCAGATCAAGATTGGCTATCACGGCGGCAGTATCCGCGAAGTCCGTCAACTGCGAACCAAGATGAGTGAGATGCAATCCACCGGGTGGATGCATGGCTTCGTCTTCACCCGCGCCTTTTTGCAGGCTGAAGAATTTCACGCCATCCACCGCTCCCAACGGGGCCAGCACATCAAGCGAAGGCAGCGAGCGATCGGCGTCATTGTCGAACAGCGGGTTGCCTTTCCACACCAAACCTGTGCGAAGCCCGTTCTTGGGTATAAGCGCGGCCCATTTCCGGATACTGTCTGCCGCTGCCCGCAGATAGGGTATTTTTGCCGGAATGGAATCGAGGCGCGTTTTGCAGTGGTAGGGAATGCTGAGCGGTGGCGTCCAGAAATCCCAGCCGGAGGCGGGCATCGGATCGTCGAAAGAAAGAACGGCATCCACGCCTTCCACTGTCGCGAACAACGTCTTCAAAGCCGGATGGCAGATCAGGGTGATGGCGACCGCACCTTGCGCCTTCAACACTGCGGCGTAACGGCAATATTGAATCATGTCGCCGTGACCGGGTTCGTAGCCGATCAGCACGGACTTCCCGTCCAGATTTTCGCCTTGCCAGCGCGGGCAGCCCAGGTGGGCGGCCCATGGCGCATACCAGTTGCGCGCTTCCAGACAAGCCCACCCTTCCTCGAACCTGCCCTGACGCAACAACAGGTAACTCAAATTGTATCTGGCCATCGCGTAAGCATTATCCAGCGCCATCGCCGTGCGATAGCACTGTTCGGCTTCCGCTTCCCGCTTCATGCAGGCATAGAGCACGCCCAGGTTCGACCAGCCAACCGGAGAGTCGGGAGTCAGCGCGATAGCCTGCCTGTAGGCCGCTTCGGCCTCGTCGAAGCGCTTTTTGCTTGCCAGTAACGCGCCAAGGTCCAGATGAGTTTCAGAATAGGTCGGGTTGATTTCGATGGACAGGCGGTAGCACATCTCCGCCATTTCCGTGTCGTGGCGCTTCTCCAGAAGGAGGCCAAGGTTTGCATAAGCTTCTGCAAAATCAGGCGCCATTTTCACTGCCAGTCCGAAACAGGCTTCAGCGTTGGTCGCATCGCCGGCTTCCATCAGGCGGAGCCCCTGATAAAAAAGCGCTTCAGCTTCTTCACGTTTTTGCTTGTTCATGGCAGCGATAGACAATCTCCGTGATTACCTGTTTCAGCATTCTAACCGCCCATCATGAAACATGTTTGTTTCGAATCGCGCCTCATGTTTTAACCTTAAAACCGCAGTTCAGCCCGCAGATTACACAGATTAGCGCAGATTTTCATGCTGTTATCCGTAGTGACGGTATCACCCAAAAGATGAGTAACAGGATCGCTGTAATGGTTTGTTTTAATCGGTTTTAATCTGCGTAATCTGCGTAATCTGCGTAATCTGCGTAATCTGCGGGCAACTGCTTTTTTCAGGTTTAACAGTCTCAAGCGGTGTTTTCAAACTTGCAAAATACAAACGGCGCGCAAAACTTTTGCGCGCCGCTTAATGCGATATGGAAACTTACAGGTAATTAAACAGCGACAACTTGGATACCTGCGCGAACGATTGCTGGGCCGCTTGCAAGATCAGCTTCTGCTGCGTCAGATCGGTCATGGCTTTGGCGTAATCCGTATCCTGTATCTTCGACAAGGTATCCTTGAATTGCAGCCCCATTTGATCGCCGGTAACCTGCAATGCATCCAGTTCGTTCAGGCGCGAACCCGTGGTGGCGCGCACGCCCAATACGGCGTTCAAGTCCTGATTCAATGCCGCATAAGCATTGCTCAACCCTTGCGAATACGTGGCCGCGGCAGCCGCATTGCCGGTCGGCAGCGACATGCTCAATGTCGTGATGAGATTGTTGAGCGTGTCGAATATGCTTTGGTTGCTGCTGGGCGCGACGGTGAAGGTGTCGCCGTTGGCCGGGGTGCCTTTGATATCAAACTGGATGCCCTCGAAGCTGATGGCTTGTCCGCTCACGTAGGCCACATTGCTCATGCCTGCCACCGGCAGCCCGGTTGTCACATCGGTGACTGTGTAGGTTGTCGGAGGTGCCACGGTAAAAGCGATTTGATAGTTGTGCCCGGTTGCCAATGTCGGATTGGTCACCGCGCCCTGGCTGATAATACCGCTGCCCGTATTGGCCACGGCAGGCGCTGTCTGAAACGTTCCATTTCCGTTGCGGATACGCACAAAAATATCGGCACCGGAATCGGTGCTGGATATCTGGCGCGATGCAGCCACTTGCACTTTGCGCTGCACATCGTCGCCCTGATAGACCACCCCGCCCGCAGTTTCGGCGAACGGTTTCACACTGCCCTGCGCGCCGGAATACAGGTAGCTGCCCGCACCGTCGGTGCTGTTGGCCAAGCCCAGCAAATCCTGCAGCTTGCCCCGCACTTCCGTCGCAAGGGCCTGACGGCTGATATCGCTCAAGGTTCCGTTGCCCGCAGTCAAGGCCGTCGTCTGCACATCCTGCAACAGCGACGTCACGCTTTCGAGCACACTCTGCGACAGCGACAAGGTGTTGATCGCGGCAGTGCGATTGGTTGTGTACTGGGTATTCGTCGAATCGGATTGCGTGATCTCTGCCGCCCGGGCCGCACCCACCGGATCGTCGGCGGGACTCAGGATGCGTTGTCCGGTCGCCATCTGTTGTGTGGTATTGGCAATCTGCACCTGGATGTTATTCAGGGAGGTGATGTTCGCGTTATAGAGTTGGCTTGTGCTGATGCGCATGATCTACCCCAATTTCAGACTCAAAATGGTTTCAAACATCGAGTTGGCAATTTGTATCGCCTTGCCCGCTGCCTGATACGCCTGTTGATACCGCAACAGGTTGGCTGCTTCTTCATCCAGGTTGACGCCGGATACCGCCTGTTGCGACTTGGTCACTTGCTCCAGCAGGTTGGTTTGCGCCTGACTGGTGACAGTCAATTCGCGCGTCTGGCTGCCCACCTGGCCGATCAACTGCCCGTATGCACCCTGATAACTGGTTGTGCCATTTGCCAGGGTGTTGGCCGTCTGCAATGCGGCCATCAGCAGGATGTTGCTGCCGTCGGTGGTGGCATTGGTATTCTGGGACACGGTGAACGTGTCTCCCGCCGACGGCGTGCCGCTGATTTGCGTCGTCCAGCCGTTATAGGTGATGGTTGACCCGGCTGTGTAGGGCACATTGACCGGATTGCCGGTTCCAATGCCTGTCACGTTGTAAGTGGTGGGCGGGTTATTGAAAGTGATGGTAACGGGTTGCTGCAAATTCGCATTCAACGGCAGTCCGGGAACGACGGTTGCAGCAGCAATCACGCCTGTTCCCAGATTGGCGGTCGGCGCATTGGAACGGATGGGCGACGCAGCCGCGATTTTGGTCGGATCGGTGATGCTGAGCGAGATACCGCTCGCGCCATTCACTGTAGGACGGACGAGAAAAGAATCTCCCGCTGTATTCGGAGTTGTACCCAGCGTCAATTGCAGTGTGATGCCAGTTCCGGGAACCGCCACCCCGCCCGGCGCCGTCAAGGCCGCAACGGAATAGGGACCGCCAATCGAAGCGTTGGTAGCGGAGTCGTAAACGTTATAACCACCGGCTTCCAGCCTCACGCTGTAGTCGTTGGCGGTCAATGCCGAGGTACTGTTGACGGTTGCCGTGAGCACGTCATTGCCAACGTTAGCGGATGAAGGTGTCGAACTCGGTGTGGCCAACGTAAACAGGCTGCCACCCAGTGCGCCTTTCAGATCGATTCCCTGCTGCTGTTGCCGATTGAAGGTGTCGGCCAGCCCCATCGCGATGCGGCCCAGCGCATTCACCGCCGGATCGAGTACGTCCTGGCGGAAACTGAGATAGCCGCCCAGCGTGCCGCCCTGCAACGAACTCTGCGGGATGGTACTTGTCGTGCCGCTGCTCGCATTGTAGTACGCGACCTCCAGTGCGGTCGGATCGGTCTCGGAAGCAACCGTTCGCAAGGTCGAGGCCTGATTGCCCATGACCAGAGACTGTCCGCTGCCGATGAACACATTCATCGTGCCGTCGGACTGTTTAAGCGTCGTGACGCGTATCTCCTGACTGAGCTGGCTGACCAATTGATCGCGCATATCCAGCAGATCGTTGGGCGGCTGGTCCGGGGTATTGGCCTGCAACTGCACGATCTTGTCGTTGAGTGCGGCGATTTGCTTGGCGTAGCTGTTGATCGAAGTCACGCTGCTGGAGATTTGCCCGTTGAGACTTTCGCGTATCTGGTCCATGTTCTGGTCCAGCACCTGAAAACGGTTTGCCAGCGATTGCGCGCTGGCGAGCATGGTTTGTCGTGCCGGAACGGATTGCGGGGCATTGGAAACGGCGTTCACCGCGCTGAAGAAATCCTGCAGCACCGGTGTCAATCCACCGCTGGAATCTCCAAGCAGATTGCTTACCTGTTGCGATAGCCCAAGCTGTGTATTCAGGTTGGATGCCTGCGTCTGGGCCTCCAGCACTTGCGCGCTCAGGAACTGATCGTAACGGCGCACCACGTTCGTCACGTTGACGCCCTGACCGAAGTATCCTCCGCCCAAATTCTGCGGTAACTGCTGGGTTTGAATGATTTCCTGCCGCGAATAACCGGCAGTGCTCGCATTGGCAATATTATGCGTGGTCGTGGCAATTCCGGCCTGTGCCGCATTGAGTGCACTTACTCCGATGCCGTAAATGTTCATTTTTGATCCTTTTGCCGCATGGCAACTCTACATGGACTGGTTATCGGCAAAATACTTCCATACTTTAGGCACGCGCCCGGATGCCGCCGATCACGCCCACCAGTTTTTCCGCGTAACGTGGGTCGGTGGCATACCCTGCCTGTTGCAATGCCTGCGCGAATTCCTTGGCATTATCCTTTCCTGTTACCGCGTCGTAACGAGGGTTATCGCTCAACAATCTGGCGTAATCCTCAAATGATTCGGCGTAAGAAGCATAGGCACGAAAACGTTCTACTTGTTTACTTGCCACGCCATTGTGGTATTCGGTAGTAGTCACTTCGGCCACTTTGCCGGTCCAATCCTTGCCCGCCTTGATGCCGAACAGGTTGTGGCTGTCACTGCCGTCGACCATCCTGATCTCGCGCTTGCCCCAACCGCTTTCCAGCGCCGCCTGCCCGAGTATGAGGTGTGCCGGAATGCCGGTACTGCGGCTCGCCTGCTCGGCAGGCACGCGCAATTTATCCACGAACGCCTGTTGCACATCGCCTTTCAATGGCGAGTACTGGGAACCGAGTGCTGAGTTCTGAGTGCTGAGTGCTGAGTGTTCGGCGCCGGGAACTCGGGACTCAGTACTCGGCACTGGGGACTGTTGGTTACGACTGAGTTGCTTCACCATGATTTCCGCCAGGCCCACACCACGCGATGACGCCATGCTCTGTGCCAGCTGTTGATCGAGCATGCCGGTAAACATTTTGGTTTGTTCGCTATCGAACACGCCGTCCTGCGGCGTCGCTTCGCGCATGCTTTTCAGCATCATGTTCAGGAACACCGTCTCGAATTGCTGGGCAGCCAGTTTCAGCGCCTGATCGGGAGACTGTTTGGCTTGCAGGCGCAGCTTGTTCAGACTCTGGCTGTCGATTGCCAGACTGCCGATGCTTGTGCCGGATGTATCCATGATGTCTAAATGATTTCCAGTTCCGCCCGCAAGGCGCCCGACGCTTTCATCGCCTGCAGGATCGCCAGCATGTCCTGCGGTGTAGCGCCGATGGAATTGAGTGCCTTGACCACTTCGCCCAGATCCACGCCGCGTTTCATCAACAACAGGTTGCCCTTGTCCGCCTTGATATCGATGGTGGCATTGGTCACTGCCGTTGTCTGCCCCTGCGCCAGCGGTGCGGGCTGGCTCACTGCATTTTCGGCGCTGATTACCACGGTGAGATTGCCATGCGCAACCGCGCAGTCATCCAGTGCAACATGCTGGTTCATCACCACCGAACCGGTGCGCGCATTGACGATGACCTTGGCGCTGCCCGCCGCGGCGTCCACTACGAGATTCTCGATACGCGAAATGAACACGACGCGCGCGCTGCCCTCCGGGGCCCGGACTTGTATCGTGCGCGCATCCAGAGCCGCTGCAGTTTCGATTGGCGCTGCTATATCGCGGTCGATGGCATCTGCCAGCCGCGTCGCCGTGGTGAAGTCGGCCGTGTTCAATTCGAGATAAATATATTCACCCTGGCCCAATGCCGTCGGCACGGAACGCTCTACTGTCGCCCCGGCAGGAATGCGCCCCACGCTCAAGTGGTTCACCTGTGTCTTGGAACCGCCCGCCGCCGCACCCGCACCGCTCACCAGCAAATTGCCCTGCGCCATCGCATACACCTGACCGTCCGCTCCTTTCAACGGCGTCATCAGCAACGTGCCGCCGCGCAGACTTTTGGCGTTACCGATGGACGACACGGTGATATCGATGGTCTGTCCGGGACGCACGAACGGCGGCAGCGAAGCCGTCACCGTTACGGCTGCCACATTCTTCAATTGCAGGCTGGTGCCGGGCGGAAGCGTGACCCCCATCTGCGCCAGCATGGTGACCGTACTCTGCACGGTAAATGGCGTCTGCGTGGTCTGGTCGCCGCTGCCGTCAAGCCCGACCACCAGACCGTAGCCCAGCAACTGGTTCTCGCGCACGCCCAGCACGGTGGCGATGTCCTTGATACGCTCCGCTGCGGCGCCCATCGAAGCGAGCATCAGCACAGCAAATACAAACGATCTGAAATTCATGATCACGTCTCCACCTCTTTAGAACGGCAACACCGAGAAGAAGATGCGGTTAAACATGCTGACCACCGCCGCCGTATCGATATTGTTCGCGCCTTTGTATTCGACATGCACATCCGCCACCTGGGTGGATTGCACGGTATTGCTGCCGCTGATGGTGGCCGGATTCACCACCCCGGAAAAACGCACATATTCCTCGGAAAGCTTGATCGCCACCTGCTTCTCGCCCGCCACCCGCAGGTTGCCGTTGGCCAGCACCTCGGTCACCGTCACGGTAATGGCGCCAGAGAAAGTATTGCTGCCCGAACTGTCGCTCTTGCCGGAGGATTTGACACTGCTGCTGCCGGTCACGCCGACCGGCGCCACTTGAACAGTGGTGCCTGACGCACCCGCCGTGATGTTGGGTGTGCTCAACGCGATGCTGCCGCTGTTGTCGTCGGTATGTCCGGACTTGCCGGAGGCTGAAGTGGTTTCGACAATGTTGATGATGAGCACGTCGCCGACATTGCGCGCCCGCCTGTCCTCGAACAGCGGACGCTCGTTCACCCCCGCCTGGTAGATCGCACCGTTGCCCGTCGCAGCCGGGGCCGCTTGCGGCAGCGGACGCGCAGTCAACGGTTGTTTGATGTTGGTGGAAGGCACACAGGCCGCCAGCATCGACGCCAGCACCATTATTCCGATTGCTTTTTCAAGAGCGTTTCTCATGGCATTACATTTGCGAAATTTTTTGCAGCATCTGATCCGAGACAGTGATGGCCTTGGAATTGATCTCATACGCGCGCTGCGTCTGGATCATGTTCACCAGTTCTTCCACCACGTTGACGTTGGATGTCTCGATATAGCCCTGGCTCAGCGAGCCCGCGCCGTTGGTTCCCGGCACGTTGGTGCTGGGAGTGCCGGAGGAGGCGGACTCCAGATACAGGTTTTGCCCCATGCTCTGCAAACCGGATGAGTTAATAAAAGTCGCCAGTTGCAAACTGCCGACTTGCACCGGCGCTGCCACACCCGATTGCGTGATGGTGATCACGCCATCCTGGCCGATGGTGACCGAGGTGGCATTGGCCGGGATGGTGACTGCTGGCTGCACCACAAAGCCGTTGGCAGTCACGATCTGTCCCTGGCTGTCGCGCATGAAAGAACCGTCGCGGGTATACGCCGTCGTACCATCCGGCATCAGCACCTGAAAGAAACCGTCGCCCTGGATCGCCACATCCAGCTGGTTGCTGGTCTGCTGCAGATTGCCCTGGGTATGAATGCGTTCGGTCGCGGTGGGGCGCACGCCGGTACCGATCTGCAAGCCGGAAGGCACCTGTGTCTGTTGCGACGACTGCGCGCCGGGCTGGCGCAGGTTCTGGTACAGCAGATCCTCGAACACCGCGCGCGACCGCTTGAAGCCTGTAGTGCTGACGTTGGCCAGATTGTTGGAAATTACATCCATCTGTGTCTGTTGTGCTTCCAGACCGGTCTTGGATATCCAGAGTGAGCGAATCATGATGAGCGTCCTTTCAGTGTCCTGTGCTTGACACATTACGCGCCCGCAGGCAAAGCCATTCAATGAACACTCGCGAAAAAACAACTCAATTCAGAATTTTGGCCGATGCCGGCAGATAAACCGGAAAAGCAGTTGCCCGCAGATTACGCAGATTTACACCGATTAAAACCAACCATTGCAGCGATCCTGTAGCTCACTATTTAGGTGATACAGCTACTATGGATAACAGCATGAAAATCTGCGTTAATCTGTGTAATCTGCGGGCCGAACTGCGGTTTTAAGAATTTAAGGAATGCAAATCAGGATCAGCCGCTGATGGTGAGCAGTCCGCTGGCTGCTTTGGCGTTGTCGTCCGCCGTTTTCAACATCTTCATCTGCATGTCGAATTGGCGTGCCAGCGAGATCATGCTGACCATCGCCTCCACGGTATTCACGTTGCTGCCTTCCAAGCTGCCCGACATCACCGTCACATTGACATCGGCTTCGGCGGGATTGCCGTCTTTGGTGCGGAACAAGGCATCCTCACCGCGCACCAATTGCTCTTCCGGCGGATTGGTCAGCTTGAGGCGTCCGACCACGATCACCGTGTTTTTCTGGTTCGTGCTGGGAACGGTCGAAATGGTGCCATCCTTGGCGATGGTCACTTCGGTGTCCGGCGGAATCGTGATCGGTCCGCCGTCTCCCACCACCGTCATCCCGCTGCTCGTCTGCAGGATACCGTCCGGCATCACTTTAAGACTGCCGTTGCGGGTGTAGGCCTCATTGCCGTTGGCATCCTGCACCGCGATCCAGCCTTTGCCGTCGAGCGCCACATCGAGCGTTCGACCGGTGGTTTGCATGACACCCGGCGTGAAATCGGTTCCCGCCGTCGAATCGACCACAAAGGTGCGCGTCGCCAGACCTTCGCCCACCAGCGGCACAGCGCGGAACGCATCGATGGTGGCACGGAATCCCGGCGTATTGGTATTGGCCAGATTCTGCGACACCGACGCCTGCTGCTGCAGGGTGTGCGAAGCGCCGGTCATCGCGGTGTAGATCAGTCTGTCCATGTCACTCTCCTAATTCAGTGCTGAGTTCTGAGTCGTGAGTGCTGAGCACTCGGCACTCGGCACTCAATACTCAGTACTATCTTAAATTCACGATCGTCTGCAGCACCTGGTCCTGCGTCTTGATCGTCTGCGCATTGGCCTGGTACACGCGCTGTGCGGTGATCATGTTGACCAGTTCGGCAGTCAGGTCGACATTGGAATCTTCCACGGCCGAGGTTTTCAACACACCCAGACTGGCCGATCCCGGCGTGCCCACCAGCGGCGTGCCCGAAGTTGCGGTCTCCGCCCAATTATTGGCGCCCAAAGGTTGCAGGCCCTGGGGGTTGCTGAAGTTGGCCAGCACGACCTGACCCAGTGTCCGGGTCTGGCCGTTGGAATACCGGCCGGAAATCATGCCATCCGCTCCCGTGCTGAATCCGGTCATATGGCCGGAGGTGTAACCGTCCTGACTCATCGAATTCACGCCGAAAGAACTACCGAACTGGGAAGTGTCCGCAAAATCTATGGCTAACACCAGATTGTTCGCGCCAGCGATGGGAAAGCCCGTTGCAGTCACTGCTGCCAACGGTGCCGCCAGGGTGCCGTTGGTGTTGAAGGTCATCGCGGTCAAGGCAACCCCGGCCCCCTGAGTATTGACTCCGTCAATTGTCAGGAAGGCGTTCCAGGTGTTCGCTGGAGCAGCTTGCTTGGCAAAATACAACGAAGCCACGTGACTCCCGCCGAGACTGTCGTAGACCGTCGTCGAAGTGGAGTTGTTGAAAGTTGCCGGAAGGGTCGGATCGAAGGCAGCCGCAATAGGCGTCGAATTTGCATTCAGGTTAAGTCCCGCCGCGACTTCCGTGGTGGCATTCGGCAACAGGTCGGCGGTGGATATCTGGATCTCGGACGGCGCGGTCGGCACGATCACACCCAGCGCATTAGGCAAATAGCCCGTCAGGCGATAGCCCTGGCTGCTGACGATGTAACCGGTCCTGTCCAGCTGAAACTGGCCGTTGCGCGTATAAGTGATGGAACCATTGTTGCTCATGCGGAAAAAACCGCTGTTGCTGATGGCCATATCCAGCGAATTGTTGGTGGTGGTGATATTGCCCTGACCGAACAGCTGCGCAATCGTCGCCACCTGGACGCCGATACCGGCCTGCCCGCCGCTGGAACCGGCCAGCGAACTGGCATAGACATCGGCGAATTGTGCCTGCGATTGTTTGAAGCCGACAGTACTGGCGTTGGCAATGTTGTTGCCGATCACATCCAGACTCTTGGCTGCTGCATTCAGACCACTCAAACCTTGTTGGAAACCCATGACAACCTCCTAATTAATATCGATCACACACTATTGGCGCGACGCGTATTACAAAATCTGCCGGACTGCGCCCAATTCCACTTCACCGAGAGTACCCATGTTCAGCAAGGCGCCGCCGGAAGTCAACGACACACTATTCACCAGCCCGTACGACAGCGTCGTCGGACTGCTGCTCTTCCCGCCCAGCACTGCCGTGGCGCTGAATTTGTAACTGCCGTCCGCCACCGCCGTACCGTTATTGTCTGTGCCGTCCCACTTGAAACCGATGACGCCCGCGTCCTGTGCGCCCAGGTGCAAAGTGCGCACCTCGTTACCATTGGAATCCGAGATCGTCACCTTGACTGTGTCCGCCGCCTGGTCCAATTCCACCGCTGCATTCGACGCCCCCTTCAACAGATCGATCTCCGAGCCGGGCACCAGCGCCGCATGGCCGATCATGGAAGCCGCCTGCAGGGATTGCGCCGCCGCCATGCTGTCGCTCAGCGCCTGCACCGTTGCATTCAGTTTGTCGATGCCGCTCACTGTGGAAAGTTGCGCCATCTGCGAAGTGACCTGCGCGTTATCCATCGGATTGAGCGGATCCTGATTCTTCATCTGCGTCACCAGCAGCTTCAGGAACCGGTCCTGAATCGCCGATGTCTGCGAAGCCACGGTTGCCGCGCTCGCCGCCGAAGTGGATGAAGTCGTACTCTGAACTGTGGTCATATTCTTTCTCCTTTATTGTCCGATGGTGAGCGTCTTGAGCAACAGGCTCTTGGATGTATTCATGACATCCACATTATTCTGGTAAGACCGCGAAGCCGAGATCATGTTCACCATTTCGTCCACCGGATTCACATTGGGCAGGGTCACATAACCCTGCGCATCCGCCATCGGATGTTTGGGGTCGTAAATCACCTTCATGGGCGAAGTATCCTCCACCACTGCCGAGACCTTGACCCCTGCGCCGACCTGCCCCGGGATGGGTGTGGTGCTGAAAACCACTTGCTTGGCATGGTAGGGTTTGCCATCCGGCCCGGTGACACTGTCGACGTTGGCAAGATTGCTCGCCACCACGTTGAGCCGTTGCGATTGCGCCGTCATGGCGGAACCGGCGATGTTGAAAATGTTGAATAGAGACATTTCGTTTCTCCTTTACCCTCGCCCTCTCCCTAACCCTCTCCCGCCAGCGGGCGAGGGGACAAACGAGAAAGGCAATCTTTAACTCTAGCCTTGCAATGCGGCCAGCACTTCCTTGGCCTTGTCGCTGACAAACCGAACGCTGGCTTCATAACGCAATGCGTTGTCTGCAAACTGCGCCCGCTCCACATCCATATCCACCGTATTTCCGTCCGCACTCGGCTGCAAGGGTTTGCGGTACATCACCGGCGCACCCATCACGCTTTCTCCTGCCGCCCCTGCCAGATGACCCGGCGCGGTCGCCGTCAACTTGCCGCCGCTGCCTGTCAATGCGCCTTGCAGGGCATTGGCAAAATCGATGTCCTTCGCCTTGTAGTTGGGCGTATCGGCGTTGGCGATGTTGGACGCAATCAATTCCTGCCGCGCAGCGCGCAGATTCAGCGCCGTCTGGTGCAAGCGGAACATATCGTCTATCCTGCTGCTCATGATGTTCTCCCGCCCGAATGAATACAGGCTTTTCTCATAGCTCGCATACTAAGCACCCGGCGTCATCCGCTATCTGACGAATAAGGGTGGAAACCCGTTTTATTTCGCGCTTTAAAAAACACACCGCCGGTTACACAATATGACCATGAAAAACTTATGGTTAGCGCTGCTCGCATCACTCCTGCTGTGCGTTTCGCCTTCGCAGGCGGCAGTACAGCAGAGCCACGCAAAAATACGCGAGGTTGCGCTTGCTTACCTGCAAACACAGACCCGGTCTCTGCCCGGTAAAGTCAGCCTGCAGATCGGCGAACTCGACTCGCGCACCGTACTGCGCGCGTGCAGCGCATTGGAAGCATTCACGCCCAGCGGCGCAAAATTGATCGGCAAAACCAGCATCGGCGTGCGCTGCAACGAGAAACCCGGCTGGAGCGTTTTCGTGCAGGCAAACATCAGGGTCAGCGCCGACATGCTGGTCGCCAACCGGCCCCTGGCGCAGAACACGGTGTTGAGCGCAAATGACTTCAGCCTGCAAAACGGCGAATTGGGTCAACCCGGCATCCTGATCGATCCGGCGCAAGCCATCGGCAAAACGCTCAAATTCGGTATTGGCGCGGGACAAGTGTTGCGGCAGGACATGCTGCGCGCGCCCTACGTCGTGACGCAGGGGCAAACGACTGAAGTGCGGGTAAACAGCAAAGGCTTCTCCGTCCGCTCGACAGGACAGGCGCTCAACAACGGCGCGGAAGGCCAGAATGTGCAGGTGCGGATGGCCTCCGGCCAGGTCATCAGCGGCACCGCTACCGCAGACGGCAGCGTGGAAGTGCGTCCCTGAAGCGTCTATAATGCCCAACAGTTACATAGCATCTTAAAGTTTCCAGACCGACTGCCGATAATGGATTTAACCGAGTCAGTGTAAAGGGAATACCCCATGAAAATCGAAAAAACCAGCAGTCCGACGCCCGCCCCCAAAGTTGGGGAAACGGGTTCGCGCGCACCGGCAGCGCGCACCACGGGCAACAAAACGAATGCCGCCGAAACCGGCGGAACCAGTGTGCATCTGGGCACCACCACCGCGCAGCTGCACACCATCGAAAGCAGCATGGCCAATACCCCGGTAGTGGATCCGAAAAAGATCGCCGAAATCAAACAGGCTATTACCGAAGGACGTTTCCAGGTGAACTCCGAAGTGGTGGCTGATCGCTTGATCAACACCGTGAAAGAACTGATCACTGCGAGCCAGCATTGACCGACAAACAACAGCCCTTTTCCGCGACAGAATTTCTGTCCAGCCTGAACGACGAATGCGCCAGCTTGCGGGCATTCGTCGTTTTGCTTGATAACGAGCAGCGCACCCTGCTCGGCCAGCATTCCGAAGAACTGCTGCCCCTGGCCGAAGCCAAGATACAACTCGCCAACAACATCGCAACGCTCTCCGAAGCCCGCCGCCGCTACCTGCCGGAAAACCCCCGCGATGTGGAAGAGTGGATCAAAAAAAACTCGCCGCAAGGGCTCCCTCTATGGCAAGAAGCCCGCCAACTGGCAACCCATGTGCATCGCCTCAACCAGACCAACGGCGAACTGATCCAGATCAAACTGCGCTACAACCAACAGGCGCTCGGCGTACTCTACAGCGCCGCACAAAGCGCCGCCGGCCTCTACGGCGCCGACGGCCAACCCAACCAGCCCAGCGCAAGCCGCACGCTGGGTAGCGTCTGAACAATCTCACTGTTATTCCAGGAAGATACTGATTTACTTCACGGCGTTCCCGATAGCTAGAACGGTAATCCTCAACGGCTGAAACACCCCTTAAGCTGCGACCCAACTTCTGCTTGATGAAAAATCTTGATTGACCGCTTCTAACCGAAGCGGACATGGCAACTTCCCGAAACCGGACATTCGCGAACTACCGCTCCCAACTCAAGCAGTCTGTCGATACAATGTTGTCAATCCCCCATATCTCGACAGGCGGGATTTGAGGCCTCCCTATTTCGATTGTGCGGATCAGAAACAATCATAGCCTCGTCTCCGCGTTTCCAGCTTGAAACTAATTGTTGAACTTGATCGAAATACCCGCTTAGAACAATTCTTGAATATAACAATGCTTCTGCCTTGGAAATCTCTTCGGACGTTCTTTGACGTTCTGCAAGCTGCAACCAAGCATACGAACAAACCATGTCGAGCTCTGTCGCGGAATTCTTTAAAACCAGCATGCCGATTCGTTCTTGAGCATTCGCATCCCCTTGGGCCGCAGCTTTCTGATAATAGGAAACGGCAGTGTCATCATTCATTTTGACACCGGTTCCAGTTTCATACATTTTTCCCAATTTACATTGGGCGCGTATGCTGTTGCTATCTGAGGCTTTCTCGTACCACTCGATCGCTTTAGGAACATCCTTTTCTATACCCAAGCCATTTTCGTAAATCTCTCCAAGCCTGAATCGTGCCTGTTCATTCCCGACTTTAGCTGCGATTTGATAAAGATCAACTGCTTTTTTCGTGTCTTTTGGAACTCCGCTCCCTTTTTCATAGAGCTGCGCCAGATAAACATGCGCATCAGTTGTATTTGCTTTTTGATACCACTCGGCAGCTTTGGTCTCGTCTTTCGCTATTCCGTCCCCTCTCTCATACATCCTTCCCAAATAAACTTGGGCGGGCTCATAGTTTTCTTGGGCTGCATTCCGATAGTATTCAACAGCTATCGAACTATTTTTCCTTACTCCGAGACCATTTTCATACATCAAACCGATGTTGGTGTTCTCCACCACATGCTTGTGCGACACAGCCCACTTTGCCCTTGCCTTTTCAAACCACTCATCCGCCTTAGCAGGATCTTTACTAACGCCAAGTCCAAAAGCGTACATGAGACCTACGTTTTTTTCGACACCAAATGCTGGGTCTTGAATCCCAGCCTTCACATACCACTCTATTGCCTTGTTTCCATCCTGCTGAACACCAATGCCTTCTTGGTATAGCCTTGCTACTTTCATCATCCCCCAAAAGTCTTTTTGCTGGGCCGCTTTTAAGTACCATTCCAACGCTTTTTGTTCATTCTTTACAACACCCCGACCTTTTTCGTAAAACTCACCCAGTGTACGTTGAGCATTCTGATTTCCCGATACTGAAGAAGATTCGTACCACATCGCAGCCTTGGCATCGTCTTTTGGTACGCCCCAACCGTACTCATATGCCATGCCAAGTTTGAACTGGGCATACGAATTTCCCTGCAGCGCAGCTTGTTTATACCAACCAAAGGACTGCTGATATAAATTCCGGCTGTTGAATAAATCTCCTAGGCGAATTTGTGATTGGACGTTTCCATCTTTTGCCTGTACTTCTACCCATTCAACTTCTTTGTCGGGATCCAAAATAAAAGCTCGAAATGTATTCCCATTGGGATCGGTACGATTGTTGACCTCCTGAGCTCTTGCTTTATTGAATAACTCAGCAGCCTTGGAAGAATCTTTAGGTACACCTTCGCCTTTTGAGTACATCAATCCAAGGTAAACCTGCCCCGGGCCATATCCTTTTGTAGCGGCTTTCTGATACCAATACGCGGCTTTAACACTGTCTTTCACAATTCCTTTGCCCCTTTCATACATCAATCCAAGATGCACTTGGGCATCCGGATTCCATGAGGCGGCTTTCTCCCACAATGCAACTGATTTCGTTAAATCCTGTTGTATACCGAGTCCATACTCATAGCAGTGAGCCAAATCACCCTGCCTACCAGAATTGCCCGCCTCAACATCTTTTAAAGCACTATTGCACCAATCGATTGTTGCCTGAGGAATAGGATTGGGATTGTCGATCGCAAATACATCCATGCAGCGCAATGCCAAAGAGAAGATGCCAGCCAGAGTAATCAGGGTTTTAGATTCAGATATATTCATTGGTTGTCATTTCTTGATTGATAAAAAGTTATATAACCAAGCTGCGGTCGTAGCCCTGCTTCTGAAATATCCACTTAATCTCAAACGTCCACAATGGAGAAGGGTCACGAATGACAGCTTGTGACCCGCATTCTGCCCGTTCAAAGTTGGATGACGCAATGCCTCTTATCTCCCGTGGCTCGACCACGTTTACCCCGACCTCTTTGCCGAGCTGAGTTTACTGCTGTTCCGGAGATGGCGGGGTCGCCTGCGTTGTATCCGCTTCCTGCTCGGGATTCAACACGGTGATCGTCACGCGCCGGTTGCGGGCGCGGCCTTCTGCGGAATCGTTTGGCAGGACGGGATGATTGTCGGCTGAACCTACCGCCTTCAGACGCTTGGCGGCAATTCCCTGATCGATGAACAGCCGCACTACGCTGCTGGCGCGGGCCGAGGATAATTCCCAGTTGGAGGGGAAACGGGCGGTGCTGATGGGGAGGTTGTCGGTGTGGCCTTCCACTTCGATGGCATAGTCATTGTCCGCCAGCACCTTGGCGGCATCGGCCAGCGTCTTCTTCGCTTCGGGCTGGATGTCGGCTTCGCCCTGATTGAACAGCGCGCTGGCGTTGATTTCCAGTTCCACGCCGCGGCCGGTTTGCGACACATTCATCTGTCCGCTTTTTACGAACTTGTCCATGGTCTCATTGAGCGTCTTTGCAAGATTCTGCATGCGTTCGTTCTGCTTGCGCTGTATTTCCGCCAGGCGCGCGTTGCGCCGGTCCACCAGTGATTTGAAATAGATCTCTTCTTCGGTCAGGTGCATGGACCCGCCTTCCGTTTCGCTGGATTTGGTGCCGAAGGCTTTGTTGATGGCCGCGCCGAAGACTTTGTATTTGCCTTCGTTCACCGACGAGATGCCGTACATGACGACGAAGAATGCGAACAGCAGGGTGATGAAGTCGGCGTAGGAGACCATCCAGCGCTCGTGATTGTCGTGTTCCGGTCTTTTCGGACGGCGCGCCATTTCAGGACTCGATGTAGCCTCTGAGTTTGTTCTCGATGAAGCGCGGATTTTCGGCATTCGCAACCATGCACAATCCGTCGATCAGCATCTCGCGCATATTCACTTCCCTGGCGATGAGTATTTTCAATTTACCCGCGATGGGCAGGAATATCAGGTTGGCGGAGCCCACGCCGTAGATGGTGGCAATGAACGCAACCGCAATGCCCGCGCCAAGTTTTGCCGGTTCGGCCAGGCTCTGCATCACATGCACCAGCCCCAGCACCGCCCCCAAAATACCGATGGTCGGCGCATAGCCTGCGGCCGATTCCCACACCCGGGCAGCCTGCCAGCGCAGGGTCTCGTAGGTTTGCAGGTCGATATCCATGACCTCGCGTATTTTCTCGGCGCTGTTGCCATCCACCAGCAGTTGCAAACCCTTGCGCACGAAAGGATCGTCAATTCTTTTCAGTTGGGCTTCCAGTGCCAGTATTCCATCCTTGCGCGCGACGCCGCCCCAGGCAGTGATCTGGTAAGCCAGTTTTTGGGGATCGATCTTGGGCGTGATGAACACCCAGCGCGCCATCCTGACGCCGGTCATGAACACATTAATGGGGTGTTGCAGCATCACCGCACCGATCGTGCCGCCGAACACGATGAGGAATGCGGCCAGCTGCATCAGCACATTGACCGAGCCGCCTTCGAGTAATTGTCCGCCGAGGATGCCGGTAACGGCTACGATCAGGCCGAACAGGCTGAGTTTGTCCATAAACCTAGACTCCGTAGTTGGACGGGGCGTAGTGTACGTTCATCGCGGTGCAGGGCAAGGCGCGACGACGAGGAATGGTCGCCCCATTCCGAGGAGAAGCAACGCTGCCATGTGCCGCGAGGGACGTGCAATACGCCTCGTAGCGCCCCGCCATAAGGGTGAGCGTGAATATAAAACCAAATTTTCTTCTTTTCATTTTACTTGCGTCTCTCATGGCGCGGTCAACTGCGGAGTCTGGGTTTAGTAACCCTTCATTGACGCCCGCAATCGTGCAACTGCCTGGCTATGCAACTGGCACACGCGCGACTCGGAAACGCCCATCACTTCGCCGATCTCGCGCAGGTTCATGTCCTGCTCGTAGTGCATGCCCATCAGCTGGCGCTCGCGCTCCGGCAGGCGTTCGATGGCATGAATGAGCGCTTCGCGGAAACGCCCGTCCTGCAACAACTCCAGCGGGTTGCTGTCGCTGTCGATGACAAAGCGGTCGAAAAAGTCCTCATCGCCTTCACCGTGAAAATCCTCGTAATAGAACAGCTGCGCACCGCGCGCTTCCTGCAGCAATTGCTGGTATTCCGGCAGGGATACGCCCAGTTCTTTGGCGATCTCGCTCTCGCTTGGCGCCTTGCCCAGTTTTTGCTGCAAGCGGCTGACCGCCGCCTCGATGCGGCGCATGTCGCGGCGCATGCTGCGCGGCAGCCAGTCCGCCCCGCGCAATTCGTCCAGCATGGCACCGCGTATGCGCTGTGCCGCATAGGTCTCGAACTGCGCGCCGCGCAGCTCGTCGTAGCGGCTGGCGGCGTCGAGCAGGCCCATCATGCCGGCCTGGATGAGGTCATCCACTTCGACACTGCCGGGAAGCTTGAGCATCATGTGATGGGCGATGCGCTTGACCAGATGCGCATATTCCATCAGACACTCTTCTTTATCGTTCAGTCCGTTCGGCGTATACATGGCCTTCGTCTTAAGATTTTCGGCGATTCTCATGTGAGCGTCGCCATTCTGTTGTTTGCCGGACGCGCCTGGCGCATCAGGCGTTGCATCACGCTACCCAGTGCATCGTGCCCCTGGTCTGCCACACTCGGCACACGCATCAAACCCTGTGCAATTTCCCGGATCGCGTAGGACGCCGGGGCCGCCGGGAAGGCTTCAATCACCGGACGGCATAATTGTGTCGCACGTTTGAGCTTTTCATCAACCGGAATATAGCCCAGAAACTCCAAACGTACCTGCAGGTGAACCCGCGCAACCAGCGACATATTGTCGAATACGGCCAGCGCTTCGCGTTCGCTGCCGACCTTGTTGACCACGATGTCGAACGCCTGTCTGCCATTATGCATTGCCATTTGCTTGAGCAAGGCATAACTTTCGGTGATGCCGCTGGCGGTGGCGTTCAGCACCAGCAACAACGGCTCGTCGCCGGACAGGCTGGCGCACACGGAATGACCGGCGCGCGCCGCATCCACCAGCACCACATCCATATCCTTGGCGGCGGCGCTGAGCGATTCCAGCAGGCACTCGCGCTGGGTATCGTCCAGTTTTGGCAGGTTCTGGATCGCCCGTGCCACCGGCAACACGCGCACGCTTTCCGAGCCATGCAACAGCACGTCCTGCAAGGTCTTGTCGCCGCGCACCACATTCAACAGGTCGTAGCGCGACTTCAATGCCAGCGTATTGGCTACGTTGTCGTGCGTCAGGTTTTCGTCCAGCACCAGCACGTCCTTGCCGGAACCCGCCAGCACGGCGGCCAGGTTCACCACAATACTGGTCGCCCCCAGGCCGTCGCGCGCACCGACCACGGTCACCACGCGCGAACTGGTGCGCGCCAGCAGGCGGCGCAGGCCTGCTGCCTGGTCATGAACATCAGATCGCATATTGCCCCCGCATGGTCTGTGCGCTGCCCATCCCGGCCATGAAGGTCGGTAATTCTGTTTCCTGCATGGCCAGCGCCGGGTTGGTCTTGCCCACGTCCTTGAACACGCGATGCAACAGGTATTCCAGGTTCACTTCATGCAAATCTTCCGGCACGCGTTGCCCGCTGGCGACATAGTGCATGGTCAGCTTGTGGCGCACCACCACATCCAGCACCGTACCCAGGGTCACCGCCTCATCCAGCTTGGTCGGGATGCAGCCGATCACGCTGGTGCCGCCGTACATTTTCACCACATCGTCCAGCGTATTGCCGGAGCTGGTCGCATTAAGCAGCAGCAGGCGCTGCACGCCCACCGCGTCGAACATCTGCGCCTGTTCTGCCACGCGGCTGTCGCGCTGGCCCACACCCATGGTATCGATCAGCACCAGATGTTTGTGCTTCAGGCCGGACAGGGTGAGCTTCAGGTCTTCGGTGTCGCGCACGGCATGCACCGACACGCCGAGTATCTTGCCGTAGATCTTCAATTGTTCGTGGGCGCCGATACGGTAGCTGTCGGTGGTGACCAGCGCCACCTTGTCCGCGCCGTAACGCACCACGGCACGGGCCGCCAGCTTGGCCGTCGTCGTCGTTTTGCCCACGCCGGTGGGACCGACCAGCGCATACACGCCGCCGCGCGCCACTACATCTTCCTGAATTGTCGCCACGCGCAGGTTGTGACCGAGCAGGCGGCGCAGCCAGTCAAGGCCGCCGCCTGCGGGTATCTTCTCCAGCAACTGCCGCGACAGCATGGGGCTGAAGCCTACATTGAGCATGTCGCGCAACAGGCCGCCGCGCGCAGGGTCGTTTTTCTGCATGTCCGACCAGGAGAGGCGCGCCATTTGTTCCTGCATCATGTTGCGCATGGTCTTGATCTCGGTCAGCAGCGTTTGCTGTTCTGCAGTCGTATCCTTGCTCGCGCGCACCGCCACGGTCTCGCGCTGGGTATTCGCTTCCAGCACCTTGGCTCCCAGCGCGGCAGCCTGGTTAGCCGCCTGCGCAGACATTTTGGCGGGACGCACCGGCTGTTTTGCCGTGCTCTCAACCGTTCGCGTTTCGCTCAAGTGGGCCAGTTCGGCGCCGGCCACCGCCACGATTTCCACGCCTTCCGGTACTTTGCGGTTGGACAGGATTACGGCGTCCTCGCCGAGTTCGACGCGCACCAGCTTCAACGCGTCGCGCGAACTGGCTGCAATAAATTTTCTGGCGTTCATGCTCTACCCCCTACCATGGATGTAAACCGTACCGTCTTGAAACCCGGTACTTCTTCTTGTGAAATCACTCTGAGTTGCGGCAGCGAGCGCTTGAGGAAGCGCGCCAGCAAGTCGCGGATATGCCCCGGCACCAGCAGCACCGTGGGCAGACCCATCTGCTCCTGGGTCTGCGTCGCGTTGCGCGCCTCGCGCAACAGGGTGTTGGCGAGACTCGGCTCGATCGCGGAGCCGCCTGCCTGCAAGGCTTGCGCCAGCACGTATTCCAGTTCCTTGTCCATGCCGATGACTTGCAGTTCCTGCGCCGACGGGTAGAACTGCTGCACGATGGCCGCACCGAGCGCGATGCGCACCAGGCCGGTCAGCACATTGGTGTCCTGTGTCTGTGGCGCGTGTTCGGCCAGCGTTTCCAGGATGGTGCGCATGTCGCGGATGTGCATGCCTTCGTCCAGAAGGTTCTGCATCACCTTCTGCACCGTCGCCAGCGACAGCAACTTGGGCACGAGGTCTTCGGTCAGTTTGGGGGCAATCTTGCCCAGATGGTCGAGCAATTGCTGCAACTCCTGGCGGCCCAGCAACTCCGCCGCATGCATATGGATGAGATGGCTCATGTGCGTTGCCACAACCGTGCCCGCATCGACCACGGTGTAACCCATGACTTGCGCCTGTTCGCGCACCGCAGCTTCCACCCAGATGGCGGGCAAGCCGAAGGCCGGATCCTTGGTCGGATTGCCCGGCAGCGTGCCGCTTACATTGCCGGGGTTGATCGCCAGAAACAGGTTGGGGAATGCCTCGCCGCTGCCGATCTCGGCGCCTTTCAGCGTGATACGGTAGGCATTGGGACGCAGTTCCAGGTTGTCGCGGATATGCACGGCGGGCGGCAGGAAGCCCATGTCCTGTGTGAATTTCTTGCGGATACCCTTGATGCGCCGCAGCAGGTCGCCGTCCTGTGCCTTGTCCACCAGTGCGATCAGGCGATAACCCACTTCCAGTCCCAGCACATCGACTTGCGCCACATCTTCCCAGCTGGCCTCGGGCGCTTCGGTGCTCGGCACGACCACCGGATTTTCCGCAGCCGCTGCCTGTTCTTCTTCCAGTTTGGTGCGCTGCAACAGGTAATAGGCGAACCAGCCCAGTGCGCCCGCCAGCAGCAGGAAGGGGAAATGCGGCATGCCGGGAATCATGCCCAGCATGCCGATGATGGCGGCAGTGAGAATGAGCACCTGCGGGCTGGAGATCAATTGCTTGGCCAGTTGCTGGCCGATGCTGTCGTCGCTGGCGACGCGGCTCACCACCATGCCGGCTGCGGTGGAGATCACCAGCGCGGGAATCTGCGCCACCAGACCGTCGCCGATGGTGAGCAGCGTGTAGTACCTGGCGGCAGTGGCCAGATCGAGGTTGTGTTGCATCACGCCGACAGCCAGACCGCCGATGATGCTGATCAGCATGATGATGATGCCGGCGACGGCATCGCCGCGCACGAATTTGGAGGCACCGTCCATCGCGCCGTAGAAGTCGGCTTCCTGCGCGATCTCGGCGCGGCGTTTGCGCGCCACGTCTTCGCCGATCAGTCCTGCATTGAGGTCGGCATCGATGGCCATCTGCTTGCCCGGCATCGCATCCAGAGTGAACCGCGCGCCCACCTCGGCGATACGCCCGGCGCCCTTGGTGATCACGACGAAGTTGATGACCACCAGAATCACGAACACCACGATACCGACTGCGTAGTTGCCGCCGACCAGGAAGTGGCCGAACGATTCGATCACCTTGCCCGCCGCTGCCGGACCGGTATGGCCTTCCAGCAGCACCACGCGGGTGGAAGCGACGTTGAGCGAGAGGCGCAGCAGGGTGGAGATCAGCAATACCGTGGGGAACACGGCGAAGTCGAGCGGCTTGGTGGTGTTCATCGCCACCAGCAGGACCATGATGGCCAGTGAGATGTTAAAGGTGAACAGGATGTCGAGCAGGAACGGCGGCAGCGGCAGCACCATCATCGCCAGGATCATCACGATCAGGATGGGCCCTGCCAAACCGCGTATCCCGCCGCGCAACATTGCAACCTTCAGCATTTCAAACATTTCCGCACTCCCGATTCCATTCCTGCAGCCTGCGCTGACTGCTTCTCTTGTGCGTATTATCTGAAACGGGCGTCAAATCGATGGGGTGAATAGAGGGGGATTTAGGCGGCAATTCGAGGGGGAGCGCCGACGTCCTCGTCGGCATCATCCTAAAAAAACAGTTGCCCGCAGATTACGCAGATTTCCGCAGATTAAATAACACAAACCAATGGTTTGAATTTCCACCGATTGGGTAATTAAGATCGTGTCTGTAGCCGCCTAATAATCTGCGTTAATCTGTGTAATCTGCGGGCTGAACTGCAGTTTTTAAGGATCATTCAAAAACTGCCGACGGGACCTCGGCGCTCCCACAAAAACTCACCCTACGCACTCTCCGGATCGAGTTCTTTGGGCACCGGCAATTCATGCGGTTCCTGCGGATATTGGCCGCCTACCTGCTTGAAGCGGCGCAGTTGATAGACGTAGGCCAGCACTTCGGCAACCGCGTTGAACAAGGCTTCCGGGATCGCCTCGCCGAGGTCGCAATGCTTGTGCAGCGCGCGCGCCAGGGGAGGTGCTTCGAGGATGGGCACATTGTGTTCCTTGGCGATCTCCTTGATCTTCGCCGCCATCAGATGCGAGCCCTTCGCCACCACGACCGGCGCACGCATCTTGTTTTCGCTGTATTTCAGTGCGACCGAGTAGTGCGTCGGGTTGGTCACCACCACGTCGGCGGTCGGTATCTCGGCCATCATGCGGCGGCGCGCCATCTCGCGCTGCATGCTGCGTATGCGCGCCTTGACCTGCGGATCGCCCTCGGTCTCCTTGGCTTCCTGACGCACCTCTTCCTTGGTCATCTTCAGTTTTTTGTTGTGTTCCCACAACTGGAATGGCACATCCACTGCAGCGATGAGCAGCATGCCGCCCATGATGGCGGCGAAACTGCCCCATATCAGGCCGCCCAGATGCGGAATCGCGATCACAATGGGTTCGCTCACCAGTTGCAGCACTTCCAATTTGTTGTGCCAGATCACCCAGGCGCCGATGCCACCCACCACCGCCGATTTGGCGATGGCCTTCGCCAGTTCCATGAGGCTGTTGGTAGAAAACATGCGGCCGATGCCGTTGAGCGGATTGAGTTTGTTGAAGTTGGGCTGCAAGGGCTTGAACGTGAACAGCCAACCGTTCAGCAGCAACGGCGAGAACATCGCGACTATCATCATGATTCCCAGCAGCGGCAGAAAAGCCAGCAGTGTCGCTTCGCTCAGTTCATGCAAGCGCGGTATCAGCAATTCGGTATGGAAAGCCAGACCTGTATCCAGCGTGAGGCCTTCGCGAATCGTTATGATGAGTTGCTGCGCCAGCGCGGAACCCATCAGCCAGATACCGGCCCCACCCGCCATGACGACCGCAAACGTGGAAAGCTCGCGCGAGCGCGCAACCTGCCCTTCCTCGCGCGCCTGATCCAGGCGCCGCTGCGAGGGCGATTCCGTTTTTTCCAGGTCGCTGTCTTGTTCGGCCATGTCTTGGTCCTTTGTACATGGCGATTATCGGCAATACCGGGAAATTCAATGCGCTGAACAGCGGGGGAAAATACAACCAATCCAAAACAATTCAGCGGTAGGGTGGGCACGTTTTGTGTGCCCACGCTGTAGCAAAATTATTCCGCGTGGGCACGAAAGACGTGCCCACCCTACAGTTGCTTATCTTGTCATTGCCAATCGCGCCAACACCCGCTCCGCCATCCTGGACAAAGGCACAACCTCAGCCACCGCGCCCCGCGCAATGGCCTCGCGCGGCATGCCAAACACCACGCAGCTCGCTTCGTCCTGGGCGAAGTTGTAAGCACCCGCCTGCTTCATCTCCAGCATGGCAGCAGCACCGTCCTTGCCCATGCCGGTGAGCATGACGCCGATGGCGTCGCGGCCCAAGTGTTTAGCCGCCGAAAGGAATAGCACCTCTACCGAGGGGCGATGGCGGTTCACCGGCGGATCCTGACTCAGCGCGGTGCGGTATTTCCCGGCAACGCGCTCCAGCGACAGGTGCGAATGCCCGGGCGCGAGATAGACGCAACCGGGCACAATGGCCTCATGCTGTTCCGCTTCCTTGACCCGCATCTCGCACAGATGATCCAGCCGCTCGGCGAAGGATTTGGTAAACAGTTCCGGCATGTGCTGGGCGATGAGAATGGCAGGCGAGTTCTTGGGCATGGCGGACAGAAACTCCTTGAGCGCTTCCGTGCCGCCGGTGGAGGAGCCGACAACGATGATCTTTTCTCCCATCAGTTTCCCTTGTTGGCGAGTTCGTACACGGTTTGACCGCGCAGCTTGAAGATCGCGGCGGCATGGTAGAAGCTTTCCGAATGCCCGGCGAACAGCAAGCCGTTGCTGCGCAACAGTGGCGCAAATTTCCCGAGAATGGAAAGTTGCGTGGTCTTGTCGAAATAGATCATCACATTGCGGCAGAAAATCGCATCCAGCGGCGCATGGATCGGCCACCCTGCATCCAGCAGGTTGATGCAGCGAAAATCGATCATCTTCTGCAATTCCGGTCTCACCTGCATATAGCCGGGCTGCTTGCCTGCGCTGCGCAGGAAAAAGCGCTCGACCTGCTGCGCGGGCAATTTGTTCACTGCATCGGCCTTGTAGAGCCCTTCGCGCGCCGTTTGCAGCACTTTAGTATCCAGGTCGGAAGCGATGATATGCACGGCATGATCGTAACCGCCCAGCGCTTCCACTGCCGTCATCGCCATCGAGTAGGCTTCTTCGCCGGTGGAACAGGCCGAACACCACAGGGTCAGCGACTGTCCCGGCGCCTGTTGGCGCAGATGTGCGGCAAGAAGCGGAAAGTGGTGCGGTTCGCGAAAGAACGAGGTGAGGTTGGTGGTGAGCGAGTTGATGAAGGATTCCCATTCCGCTTCATCACGGCGTTGCAACAAATCCAGATATTCGGTAAAGCTCTTCTTGCCGGTGGCGCGCAAACGGCGCGCCAAACGGCTATATACCAATTCCTGTTTCTGCTCGCCCAGCGCGATGCCCGCGCGCTCGTAGATCAGCTTGCGGATGCGCTGAAAGTCCTGGTCGGTAAATTGAAACTCGCGAACGGGTACGGTACTCATGCTCGTATTTTAACTTGGAGAAAAGCATTTTCCCGCAGATTACGCAGATTGACACCGATTAAAACAAACCTTTACAACGATCCCGTTACTCATCTTTGGGGTAAAACAGTCTCCACGGATAGCCGCATGAAAATCTGCTTTTTAATCTGCGTTAATCTGCGCAATCTGCGGGCAAAGGTTTTTATAGGGATTAATTCTCATACCTTGAACACTTCAACCGCCTGACGCATTTCACCTGCCTTGCCTTCAAGTTCGTTGGCAAGCTGCAACAGATTTTTTGCGGCGCCCGCGTCCTCTTCCGACATTTGCGAAACGCGCTCGGTACTGTTTGCCAGCTCGGTTGCGGCGGCATTCTGCTCCAGCAGCGCGGTGGCGATATCGTCGATCACGCCGGACACTTCACCAAAACTGGTTTGAATGTTCCGGATAGAGGTCTGGGCGGTTTCCGCATCGGAAACACCCTGCCGCGTGGTATTCACTACCTTGTCCATGCCACTCAGGGCATTGTTGGCCACGTCGCCGATCTTGCCCGACATCTTGCTGATCTCGCTGGTGGCGCCCGCGGTGCGCTCGGCGAGCTTGCGCACTTCGTCAGCAACCACGGCAAAACCGCGTCCCTGCTCTCCGGCACGCGCGGCTTCAATGGCCGCATTGAGTGCCAGCAGGTTGGTCTGGTCGGCAATCTCCTTGATGACTTTGACCACATCGCTGATGTGCTTGGCATCTTCGCCCAGGCGTGACACCTCGCCCGAGGCGGTTTCGATATCTTTCGCGGTCTCCAGCAAACCGGCCACGGTCTTGTTGACCACTTTCGCGCCTTCCTCCGCATTGCTGCGCGAATCGGTGGCGATGCGTTTCGCATTCGCGCCCTGATCGCTGATATGCGAGGTGGAAACGCTCAACTCCTCGATGGCGGCGGCCATGCTTGAGACCGCATCGGATTCCTGATTGACGTTTTCGGCGATCTGATTGGCCGACGCGGCCAGGCTGTGCGCCATGTCGCCAAGCTGGTTGGCCTGATTTTTAACCCCATTAATCATGTCGCGCAGTCTGGTCTGCATCTGGTAAGCATTCGCCAGCAAGCTATTTGGCTCCGGCTCACTTCCCGGTTGCTGCGAAAAATCGCCGGCAGCCATGGTGTTCACCACAGCCGAAACATCACTCGGGTCGCCGCCGAGCTGGCGCAACACATTGCGGCTGATATAGACGGCAAGCCCGATCGAGACGAGCATCGTCAAAAGGGAAACGATGCCCAACAACAGGTTCACCTGGTTGATGAACGCCCGCCCCCTGGCCTCGTCCGCCTGGTTGCGAACATTCGTCATCGTCACGACCCGGTCGATTGCCGCACGATGCTTGTCGTAAACCGACTGCAGCTCCAGCATCACGTTTCTGACCCGATCCCTGTCTCCCGCCCGGACGGCCGGAAGATATTGCTCATCCAGCTTCTTGTAGAACTCCTGAACGTATCCGTGGGCATCGACCAGCAGTGCCTTGTGCAATTCCGCCCCCAGGGACTCCTTCAACCAGAATTCATGGCGTGTATCGTAGTCCTTGCGCAATGCCGCCAGTCTGGCGATGTCTTTATCCCGCTGCTCCGTTGAATCCACGTCGCGCATCTCGAGCGTGACCAGATATGACTCGATAATGTATTCGGGAGGCGGCAGGATGTCGGCAACCAGGTCTTTCCCCTGGACGATGCGCTGGTAAAGCGGTCCGTTCACCTTGATTTCGGATAAGGCCCAGAAAGCGGCAATGCTTACCACAATAAATCCGGCAAGACTCGCAACAACCAGAAGCCCAAACTTTTGGGTAAGTTTTAAATTATTCATGATTCCCCTCCCGGGACTGACGGATGGCGCTCATGTCGTCATCTCATATTTTTCGCTCACACTTCAAAACACGATGTGTTAATAATTACACTTTGAACACTGTCACAGCCTTATGCATTTCATTGGCTTTACCTTCCAGCACATTCGCAAGGTTTAACAAGCCTTGAGCTGCGCCTGCATTCTCTTCCGACATTTGCGAAACCCGCTCGGTACTCTTTGCCAACTCTGATGCCGCGGCGTTTTGTTCCGCCAGCGCAGGAGCGATCTCGTCAATCACACCACTGACTTCCTTGAAACTGAATTGAATCTTGTTGATCGAATCCTGCGCAGTCTCCGCATCACCCATGCCCTGCCGGGTGGTCTGTACCACCTTATCCATGCCGCCCAATGCATTTTTTGCCACCTCCCCGATCTTGGCGGACATCAGGTTGATCTCATTGGTGGCGTTGGCGGTACGCTCGGCCAGTTTGCGCACTTCGTCCGCAACCACGGCGAATCCGCGCCCCTGCTCTCCCGCGCGCGCGGCTTCAATGGCCGCATTCAGGGCCAGCAGGTTGGTCTGGTCGGCAATCTCCTTGATCACATTGACCACTTCGCTTATGCGCGAGGCGTCTTCGCCCAGGCGTGAAACGTCGCCGGATGCGGTTTCAATCGCGCGCGCGGTGTCGAGTAACCCGGTCACGGTCTTGTTCACCACTTTCGCCCCCTCTCCCGCGTTAGAGAGCGAATCGTTGGCAATACGCTTGGCATTGCTTCCCTGATCGCTGATGTGCGTGGTAGAGACGCTTAATTCCTCAATGGCCGCGGCCATGCTTGCAACGGAATCCGATTCCTGATTGACGTTCTCGGCGATCTGGTTAGCGGACGTGGCAACGCTATGTGCCATTTCCCCAACCTGACTGGCCTGGCTTTTTACCTCGACAATCATGTCGCGCAGCTTGCCCTGCATCTGGTAGGCATTGGCCAGCAAGCTACCTTGCGCCGGTTGCTTACTCGGTTGCTGCGAGAAATCGCCGGTAGACATCGCATTGACCACGGCAGCCACTTCGTTCGGGTCCCCACCGATTGTCTTGTTGATATTGCGGCCCAGCAACATGAGTGAAACGGAGATAAAACCTCCAATCAGCAATCCCCAGGCAAGGAACTTTATTGCATTCCGCCGGAACAGCGCGTCAACATCGTCAAGGTAAATCCCGCTGCCGATCACCCAGGGCCAAACCTGGGTACCCATGACATAAGAAATCTTCGGTACGGGGTCATTGAAACCGGGTTTGGGCCATACATAACTGACAAAACCCGCCCTGCCGGATTTCACGGTGTTGGCAAATTCGACAAAAATGTATTTTCCGTTCTTGTCCTTGAACTGCGACAAATCCTGGCCGTCGAGCTCAGGCTTGATCGGGTGCATAACCATGGTGGCATTGAGATCATTGACCCAGAAATATTCACTTTTGTCATAACGCATCTGGCCCAAGGCGATGAGGGCAAGCTTTTTGGCCTCCCCGGCTTCCAGTTTCCCTTGCGTTACCTGCTTTTCGTAGTGAGCAACCGTCGACTGGGCGACTTCCACCAGGTTGCGCACCTTTTCTTTCCGGTCGCTCAGCAATTGCGCTCTTTCGTTCAGCAACAGGACCGCGAACAACACGCACAATCCCACTACTGTAATTACAGTCAACCCACGGAGTTTTGTCCGCAGCAAAACGGTCTTTTTATCAACCATGATCGCCTCCTGCCTAGTTCCCGCTGACACCACTCAAAAGCTCTTTGATATCCAGGATCAGTACGATATCGCCTTCGCTGGACATGGTGACGCCCGCCACACCCTTGGGACGGAAGGTATCCAGCGATTTGATCACCACATCTTCGTGGCCGACGAAGCCGTCGGCAGTCAGGATGAAGCTGTTGTTGCCGAACTGCATGAGCACGCCGACTTCGGATTTCTCGTTGCTGCCCCAGCCGATCAACTGCGCCAGAGGCAGCACCGGCAGCACTTCGCCGCGCACGACCATGGTTGCCTTGCCGGAAACTTTTTGCAGCCCTTCCTGGGTGACGGGCAATATTTCGCGCACCATGGACAACGGTACGGCAAAGGATTGGTCGGCCAATCGCAACACCAGTACCGGTAGTATCGCCAGCGTGAGCGGCAGCGAAATGGAGAATGTCGAACCCTTGCCCACTTCGGAATGGATGCTGACCGTGCCGTTGAGTTTCTGGATATTGGTCTTCACCACGTCCATGCCGACGCCGCGGCCGGAAACGGCGGAGATTTCGGTCTTGGTGGTAAAGCCGGGCAGCAGGATCAATTCCAGACAACGCGCTTCGTCCAGCGTATTGGCGATCTCGGGCGTGATGAGTCCTTTTTCGACCGCTTTGTTGCGTATCATTTCCGGACTCATGCCCTTGCCGTCATCGGTGATGGTGATGAGGATGTGGTCGCCCTCCTGACGTGCTGTGAGTTCGACGAAGCTTTTTTCCGGCTTGCCGGCAGCAACTCGCTCTTCCACCGTTTCCACGCCGTGATCCACCGCATTGCGCACCAAGTGCACCAGCGGGTCGTTCAAGTCCTCGATCATGGTCTTGTCCATCTCGGTCTCTTCGCCAGCCAGCACCAGTTCGACATCCTTGCCCAGCGAACGCGCAAGATCGCGCGCCAGACGCGGATACTTCTTGAACAGACGACCGATGGGCTGCATGCGCGTCTTCATCACGGCGTTTTGCAGATTCACCACCAGCATGTCGAGTTGGCTGACCGACTGGTCCAGTTCGCGCAGCGTGTCGGCATCGTTGTGGCCTTGCAGGATGTCGGAACGCAGATGGGTAAGACGGTTTTTGGTCAGGCCGATCTCACCGGACAGGTTGAGCACCTGATCCAGGCGGTCGGTATCGACGCGGATGGTCGTTTCTTTCGCTTCGGTAGCGGGCACATCGCCTGCCCGGCGTCCAACGGTAGCGCCCGGCACATCCGTGCTGCGTCGGCCGAAGGCTTTTTTGGTGGATTCTTCTTCATTGATCGCCACGGCGATCTTCTTCTCGTCGCGCACTGCGCCGACTTCCTTGACAATGTCGGTTCCGCCGGTGATCGCGTTATACAGCGCGTTCCAGTCCACGTTGTCCGCTCCGGCTGCAGGCGTAGTTGCCGCAGGCGCTGCAGGAGGCGCTGGCGGCGCACTCGCCGGGGCAGGTTTGGCCGCAGCACTCCTGGAAACAGCGGCAATGGCTTTGCCACCCAGCACATCCTTCAGCGCCTGGATCACCTCCGCAGGCGCAGCCGCGGGCTGCTGGCTTTGCTGCAAGGCGCCGAACATCTTGCGCACTTCGGCAGTGGCGGCAAAGATCACATCCATCAGCTCGGCAGTCAGCTTCAGTTCGTTGTTGCGCAATTTGTCGAACAGGTTTTCAGTCAGGTGGCACAGCGTCACCAGTTCCGCCGCATTGAGGAAACCCGCGCCCCCCTTGATGGTATGGAAGCCGCGGAACACCTCATTGAGCAGCGCGGCGTTATCCGGATTCTTTTCCAGTTCCATCAGCTTGCTGTCCACATCGGACAACATGTCACCGGCCTCCATCAGGAAATCCTGTAGCAGCTCTTCCATTCCAACGAAATCGTTCATGTCTATCTCCTCTTAGGATTTTGGATTTGGGAATTAGGATTGAGTCCAGTCATCCCCCAAATTCCTAAATCCCAGTTCCAAAATCCTGTTTCTCAGAACCCCAAGCTTTCCAACAAATCGTCCACCTGATCCTGGCTCGTCACCACATCGGTACGCCCTTTGGCATTGATCACCGGGCCGTTCAACAGACTGGCGTTCACTTCCGCCTTCACCGAGGCGGGCGCATTTTCCAGTAGCAGCGCCAGCAGTTGCTGCTCCATGCTCTGCGTCAGCTCAATGATTTTCTTGATCACCTGCCCGGTCAAATCCTGGAAGTCCTGCGCCATCATGATCTCGGTCAGTTGGGCGTTTGTCGTCCTGGTTTGTTTGGGCAACTCGTGCAGGTAGGCATGCGTCTGCGTGACCAGGTCCTTGAATTGCGGCACATCGAGTTTTTTCTCGAACAGCAAATCCCATTTCCTGGCCAGTTGTTGCGCATCGCTGCCCATTTTCTCGACAACGGGCTGCGCCGCCTCTGTCGCATTCAGCACGCGTTCTGCCGCTTGCTGCGTCAGCGTCGCCACATAATTCAGGCGGTCGCGCGCATCGGGAATGGTTGCCGCCGCCTTTTCGATCTCCTTGTTCAGGCCCAGTTCACGCAGTGTGTCATGCAAGGCGCGCGCCATGTGCCCGATGCGGTTGATGACTTGGGCCGGGTCGCCTTCGCCTGTCGCCGCCGGTGTTTTGACTGCGGCCAATGCCGCCGGCTTGCCTTCTTGCGCGTTCGCCGCAATGATGCTGTCGAACAGCGCTTCGAGATCGTCGGAATCCTGGGTTGCAGTATTGGTAGCCATGACCTGCCTCACTTGTTGAGTTGCGGGAATGCCGCAAAAATTTTCTTCAGTTTTTCATCCAGTGTCGCCGCAGTGAACGGTTTCACCACATAGCCGGAAGCCCCTGTTTGTGCCGCCAGGATGATGTTTTCCTTCTTCGCTTCCGCCGTCACCATCAGTACCGGCAGATGTTTCAGGTTGGCATCGGCGCGAATCTCGCGCAGCATATCGATGCCGGACATGTTGGGCATGTTCCAGTCCGACACGACAAAATCGAACGGTTCGCTGCGCAGCTTGTTCAAGGCGTCCACGCCATCCTCGGCTTCCTGTACGTTGGCGAACCCGAGCTCTTTAAGGAGATTCCGCACGATGCGCCGCATCGTGGAGAAATCGTCCACCACCAGGAATTTTGTATTTTCAATGCCCATTACCTTCTCCTAATTTCAGTACTGAGTGCTGAGTACTGAGTGCTGAGAGCTGCACCTACTCGAAACTCGGCACTCGCTACTCGGCACTCGCTAAGTCAACAACGGCCTCAGCGTTGACGACAACATTGCCGAGTCAAACTTGGGCACGTAGGCATCCACGCCGACCCGCTTGCCCATGGCCCGGTTCGCATCCGACGACAGGGATGAGTGCATCACCACCGGGATGTTGTCGAAACGATTATCTCCCTTGATGTTCTGGGTCAGCACGTAGCCGTCCATCTCCGGCATTTCCGCGTCGGTGAGAATGACCTGAATCTGGTCGTGCAGGTTGAGGCCCGCATTCTGCGCCGCATCCGCCATGGCTTTCAGCCTGTCCCATGCCTCGCGTCCGTTGTTCGATTGAACATGCTTGATGCCCATCTTGTCCAGCACTTCAACAATCTTGCGCCGCGCCACCAGTGAGTCGTCGGCGAAGAAGACGCACAATTCGTGTTCCGACTCGATCTTTTCAACATTGCCGACCACTGCCTCGCCGAAGGCGTCTGACAGAATCTGCTCGACATCGAGTATGGAAACCAGGGTGCCGTCTTCCAGTTCGGTAATGGCGGTAATGAGTGCTCCCTTGTCGGAGAGCATGCCCTCGGTGGGATGCACCTTGTCCCAGTCGACGCGGATGATGCGATCCACGCCCTCGACCAGGAATCCCAGAATATGGCGGTTGAACTCTGCGACCAGCATCGTTTCGTGGCTTTTCTCGGGATTCATGCCCATAAAGTTGGCCAGATTCAGCACCGGCATGACATGCCCGCGCAGGCTAACAATCCCGTCCACGCCACCCGGCATGTTCGGCGTGCGCGTGATCTTGCCGATCTTGCATACTTCCTTGACCTTGAACACGTTGATGCCGAACTTCTCGCTGCCCCCCAGGTTGAACAGCAGGATTTCCATCTTGTTGGTTCCGGCCAGATTGGTGCGTGCATCGATCTGGTTCAGCATCCCGTCCGGCCCGGTGCTCAACATGTCTTCTGCGTATGTCATTTTCTCCTCCCCCTCACGCCAATAGCCGGGTCAACGTCTGTGCCAGTTTCTGCGGCTCGAACTTCGGTACGTATTCATCCACGCCCACCGTTTTGCCGAGTTGCTGGTTGGATGAACTGGACAGAGACGAATGCATCAACACCGGAATACCGGCAAAGCGCTTGTCGGACTTGATCTTGCGCGTCAGCATGTAACCGTCCATCTCCGGCATCTCCACATCGGTCAGGATTACTTGCACCAGGTCCTTCATCGTTGTGTGCGAGGCATCGGCATAATCGGCCATCTTCGTCAGTTCCTGCCATGCCTGCCGTCCGTTGATGGCCGCAATGGATTTGACTCCCATCGCATCCAGCGTGCGCTGGATCTGATGCCGCGCCACCGTGGAATCGTCGGCAAAGAACACGGTGCGCTCCTTGCCCAGCGGCTTCACGCCCTTGAAGAGCATTTCATTTTCATCGAAGTGGCCGGTTTCAGACAGCACCTTTTCCACATCCATCATCATCACCAGCCGACCGTCTTTCAGTTCGGTGATCGCCGTGACCAGGCCGCCGGTTTCTGCGGCCAGCATCGCGGGCGGCACGCGCATTGCCGACCAGTCCAGGCGCAGGATGTTTTCCACCCCTTTGACCAGAAAACCCTGGGTGCGCCCGTTGTATTCGGTGACGATCATGATGTCGGCTTGGTCGTCCGTCTGAATGCCGGCGTATTTCGCCAAATCGATTACCGGCACCAATGCACCACGCAAACTCACCATGCCTACCACTGATTCCGGCATTTCCGGCGCGCGGGTAATGGGCGGGATGCGCATCACCTCGCGCACCTTGAACACGTTGATACCGTAGGTTTCCTCGCGCCCGGTGCGTTTATCCAGTCCAAGCGTGAACATCAGGATCTCCAGCTTGTTGGTGCCGGCCAGCTTGGTGCGGGCATCGATGTTCTTTAACAGATCTGACATTTTTTTCTCCTTCGGGCAACAGGGGTAGCTGCCGCCGCGTCCCTACCCTCGTTTGCCAACTGCACATTTTGTCAACGGATACCCCGCCTTGCTCAGTTCATCGGCAGATTTTGCCAATTCTTCAGCGGATAGCTTGGCGTCCTGGGCGGAGAGCGTGTTGTTATCCACCAGTCCGGTAATGCTTTCCAGGCTCTGCGCCACGCTCTCGCCCGCCGCCGACTGTTCTTTCGAGGCGGTGGCGATGTGATCGACACGTTCGGAAACGTTCATCGTCGCGCTCATGATCTGCTTCAACCCCTCGCCATTCTTGCGTATCAGTGTGATGCCGCCTTCGACTTCGGATACCGCAGATTGCATGGAAACAACCGCCGCATCAGAAATCGCGTTGATCTCGGCAATGGTTTTGGCGATGTCTTTGGTGCTGGTTGCCGTGCGTTCCGCCAGTTTGCGCACCTCATCCGCCACGACTGCAAACCCGCGGCCCTGTTCACCGGCGCGCGCCGCCTCGATGGCCGCATTCAAGGCCAGCAAATTGGTTTGTTCGGCTATCTCCTTGATGGCATTAGCAATAATACCGATGCGACGGATGGATTCACCCAGATCGGAGATGGTCTTGCTGGAAGATTGCACTGTACTCGCCACCTTGCCGGTGGCCACGATGCTGAGTTCCATATTCCGGTTGTTCTCGTCGACGATCTGCCGCATAAGCCTGGCTTCATCAAGAGAATCCGCTGCCATATGCGCCACTTCCGCCACGGACTGGCTGAATTGCTCCATGGTCGCGGCGATCTTCTGGATATGATCCTGTTCGGTCACGGCGTTGTGCGCCACCCCGGTCACCTTGGCATCCATATCCATGATGCGTTCCTGCATTTTCTTCACCGGGGTGACGATCTCATCCACCATGGTGCGCAGATAACACTGCATGGTCTGTATCTCGCACAGCAACTCACCCATTTCGTCGCGAACGGAAATATCGAGTTCGCCATCCAGATTGCCTTCCATGATGTTCCTGAATTCCGTGCGCACCATGTTCGCCGGACGGCGCACATAGCGCTTCACGCTGTATCCGATGAAAAAGAACAGGAATATGTGCAATGCAACCTGCCCCAGTATGGTCTGCATCTCCATGCGTCCGATGCGGTTCAAATCCGGCTGCAAGTCGATCACCACATCGGATGCGCCGAGCACAGTGCCTTCTTCAGTCTGGTGGCAAACGGTGCAGTCGGTGCCGTGAAAGTCCTTGCTCGCCTTGTAGGGCGTAATAACACGCAGCATATGATTGCCCTGCGCGTCCTTGAAGTAGGTCACGCTGGCCTGTTTGTTCTCGATCACCCGGCGTTGCGCATCGTCCTTGATCACCTCATCCGGCAACCCGGCACCGTACAGATCGACCACCTGCTTGGCGCGCACGATCTGCGCCGACTTGACATGCACGCCGGAGGTAATCTTCTGGATCAGCATGTTCCGGTTATTGGCGTCCCCGATCTGCCCAGTCACCATCAACATATTGGAGCTGTTGATGATTTCGCTGGCGATCTGGGCGCCCTTTTCTTCTGCCAGCGTCCTGGATTCCTCGCGCAGGTTGGAAGAAATAAACACCTGTCCTACCGTCAACACGACCAGAAGCGAGGTCTGGATCAGGAATTGCAGCTTGGCGATCAATGTCCAGTTCTTGAACTTGTAGCGCTCGTATTGGGAAGCGACCTGGTTGCCGCTCCGGTTCAGTTCCCGGTACAGCGCCTCTGCCTCGGCCACCTGCTCGCGCGTCGGCGGACGCCGCACCGACACATAGCCGATGATGGCATTGTTTTCGATGATTGGCGCCACGGTGGCGTTCACCCAGTAGTGATCGCCGTTCTTGCAACGGTTCTTCACCAACCCGCGCCATGGATGCTCCGATTTCAGGGTGTCCCACAGCCACTTGAATGCCTGCGGCGGCATGTCCGGATGGCGCACAATGTTATGGCTCTTGCCGATCAACTCCTCGCGTGCATAGCCGGAAATTTCCACGAAGGCGTCGTTGGCATAGGTGATGATGCCTTTGGTGTCTGTCTTGGAAACCAGCACCGCCCCGGTCGGGAAGGGGGCCTCTTTTTGCGACACGTACGCATTCTTGTTTTGCATGATTATCTCCCGATACGGGCTTATGTCTTGAATCGCCCGACAGCCGTATGCAATTCGCCGGCCAATTTTTCAAGACGCTCGATGTCTTGCGAGTTGGAATTGACGGCAGCGTGATTCTCTTCCGACATTTGCGCGATTTTTTCCACATTGCGCGCGATTTCGTTGCTGGCAATACTTTGTTCGCTGACCGATGCGGCGATGTCGCTCACGCCATGGCTGGATCTGGTGACCGATTCGCCCGCCTGTACAAGCATCGCCGAAACGCGCGCCACTTGTTCCTGGGTCGCCTGCAGGGAACGCAGGCCGCCCTGCACCGTGGATTCGACATGCGTGGATTTCTGGTTCAGGGAGTTGGTGACCCGATCAATTTCATTGGCAGACTGGGCGGATTTCTCCGCCAGCTTGCGCACTTCGTCGGCCACCACGGCAAATCCGCGTCCCTGCTCCCCGGCGCGTGCAGCCTCGATTGCCGCATTCAACGCCAGTAAATTCGTCTGGTCGGCAATATCCTTCACTTGCTGGGTCATGCCGGCGATGGCGCGTGTGCTTTCGACAAATTCCTGGACCGATCCCGCGATCTGGTTCACCGCATCCTGCACGGTTTGTATCTCGCCTATCATTCCGGTCACGCTCTGATTGCCCTCGCGGGTCTGCTGCAGGCTCTGTTCCGACATCTTGCGCACGTCTTCGGTGTTCGCTGCCACCGAGTTGATGCTCACGGTGATCTCTTCAATTGCCGCCGCGGTGGAAGCCGCCGCTTCGCTCTGTACCTGAGAACCCTGGGTGATTTTTGCGGAGCTGGCCGAAAGCTGGGCCGCTGTTGAGATCACGCCATCCGCACTGCTAAGCACCTGCCGGATACTCTGACGAATGCTGTCCATCAGCGCATTGAATGCCGTGGCAGCCTGTGTCACTTCGTCCTTGCCGCGTATCGGTACAACCCGTGTCAGGTCGCCATCGGCTGCGGTACGCATCATGGCATCGCGCATCTCGCCCATGGAGCGCGAGATGCCGGAAATAATGGAGTAGCTCAGCCCCAATCCGATGACACCCGCCAGCACCATGCCAAGCAGCAGCATGAGTTCCAGATTGAGTGCTGCTGTATTCAAGCTCGTAAGCGAACGGCGAACGCCTTCATCTTTTTGCTCGATCAAGGCGCGCGATTTTTCAAGTGCCGCCATTGTCAACGGATTGATCTTGCTCAACAGCAGCTTCGCTCCGGAATGAAAATCCCCTGCCTTGATCGCCGCCTCGGCCGGTGCGATCCCTTCAGTTGCGAATGCCGCACGCGCCTCATTCAAGTCTTTGAGAACTTTGCGCCCCTTGTCGGTGAAGGTGGTTTTTGCCATATCGTCCAGATATTCGTCCAGTTTGGCCGTGTTGCCGGCGATCTTGTCGAAGTGTTTGGCTGCCGGATGGTCGTGCAATGCGGAAGTTGGCGCTGCCGGATCGTGCTGCAAAGCCAGCATGATTTCGGCACGGTTTTCGGCAATCAGAAACATGATGGCATCGGCAACATGAATCTGGTGTACGCGGCGTTCGCCAATATCCTGCGTCGTCGTTTGCAGATTCCTGATGCCGAAGTAGCTCACTGCCTGGTTGAACACGATCACTGTCATGATGGCGCTCACCAGCAGGATCAAACGGGCATTGATGGTCATATTTCCAAGCATTTCATCACCCCGCTGCTTTTGATTAAACTTTGAAGCGTGCCACTGCGTTCTGCAGCTCTGCACCCATACGTTCCAGTTCGGCAATGTCGAGCGTCGTCTGTTCGATTGCGGCATGGTTCTTTTCCGCCATCTGGGCGATCTGTTCGATGTTGCGTGTAATCTCGTTGCTCGCCTCACCCTGTTCTCCCACCGACACGGCTATTTCACCGACGCCTACGTTCGATTCTTTTACTGCGGCACCGGCCTCGTTCAGCACGACCGACATCTGCTCGGCATGTTTGTGCGTGATCTGCAAAGACTGCACGCCTGCGGCAATGGATTGCTCGACCCGTGCGGATTTCTCGTCCAGATTGCTGGTCACCTTGTCGATCTCGCTGGCCGAATGTGCGGATTTTTCCGCCAGCTTACGCACTTCGTCGGCCACCACGGCGAATCCGCGGCCCTGTTCTCCGGCACGGGCGGCTTCGATTGCCGCATTCAGCGCCAGCAGATTGGTCTGGTCGGCAATATCCTTCACTTGTTGCGTCATGTTGGCGATGGTGCGCGCACTCTCCACGAACTCGTTGGCGGAAAGAGATATCTGCTGTACCGCATCCTCGATGATCTGTATCTCGCGCACCATCTCCGCCACGCTGCTGTTACCCTGTTCGGTATGGTGCAGGCTTTTTTCCGACAATCCGCGCACTGCGTTGGTGTTCGCCGCGACCGAGTTGATGCTGGATGTCACCGCCCCCACTGCCGCCGCCGTAGAGGAAACCGCCTCGCTCTGCGCGCGGGAGCTTCCCGCCACTTCTGCCGAAGTGAGCGCAATATGGTTGGTGGTCTTGTTGATCTTGACCACACCCTCAAGCACTTGCCGGATGATGGCGGTAAAACTATCGAGCAAGGCATTGAATGCCACGGCGGTCTGCCCAACCTCGTCCTTGCTGTGCACTGCAGCGCGACGCGTCAAATCTCCATCGGCCTGCATCGCCAGCATGATCTGCTGCAATTCACGGCTCGGGCGCGTCACCTGGTTGATCAGCCAACCGATGACAAAGAACAGCACCATCTGCACCACAATCTGCCCTATCCATAGTACCGCACTGGCTCTGCTCATCGCCTCGTACTCGCCTGTCACGTCCAGGCTCACGGTAACCGCCCCGATCACGGCACCCTCTTCCACCACGTGGCATTGCAGGCAGTTCGTTCCGGTGCCGCGAAAATTCTGTGCCGCGGCGATCGGTTCAACCACACGCAAAATGCTTTTGCCGTTTGTTTCGAAAAATTCGCTTTGCTGTTTGCCTGTATTCAATGCCGCGCGATCCAGATCATCCTTGGCCTGTTCTTCGGCCATGCTGGCGCCAAACTGTGTTTCCAATCCCTTGCCGCGTATGAGTCGCAACTCTTCAGCATTGCTGGACACGGCCATCTTTTTGACGAATAGCCGTCGCTGCTCAATATCTGAAATGGTGCCGTTCAGCATCATCATGTTCAAACCGTTGAATACGCCGTCTGCCGGTATCACCGCGCGGTTCTTCGCATCTTCCAGCACGCGCATCTCGTAGCGGTCAAACGCCCAGCGTTGTGCCAAAACCATCACCAAAAGCAGTATCAGCTGGATGGGAATCTGCAATTTGTTTCTAATTGAGAGACTGCTCCACCATTCGTTCATTTTGTTCACCTGTTACATGGTTATTCATCATTTACCGCGCATCTGCTCCATTCCCTGCTGCCGGACTGCCGCATAGTTCCATAGCGGCATGGGGTCGCGATTCTTTAACGAGATGCGGGCTGCCCGCCTGAATCCACGCCCGTCGCCGGCAATCCCTTGTCTGCTGAAACCGCCAATGGCGCAGAGGCAGTCATGGCAACACCCGATGCCGCATCCATTTCTATCGGGTCACCCGTCTCGGCGTCGATATCGACGCTGCCGCCGTCTTTCAGTGCAGCCTCTTCCGCCCTCTTGTTCAGCACGATAATGCTGATGCGGCGATTGATCGGATTGAGCGGCTGCGCCTTGTCGAACAACACCGCCGACGACAGCCCGACCACGCGCACGATCTTGCCCTCCGCCAAACCCGCACCGATCATCTCGCGACGCGAGGCATTGGCCCGGTCTGCCGACAACTCCCAGTTGCTGTAATGCCGATCCGCCGTGACATAAGGTTGCGCGTCTGTGTGCCCGGACAGACTGATCTTGTTGGGCATTTCGTTCAGCATCTTGCCGATCTCGCGCAGGATGTCCCTGGTGTATGGTTCCAGCTCGGCGCTGCCGCTCTGGAACATGGGGCGGTTCTTCTCGTCCACGATCTGCACGCGCAGACCTTCGCTGGTGAGATCAAGCAATATCTGGTCCCTGAATTTCTTCAGCTTGATGTCGGTCTCGATCGCCTTTTCGATATTTGCTTTCAGCTCCTTGAGCTTTTCCAGTTCTTTTTTTCGCTGCAGCCGCATGAACTCTTCTTGCGTCGCCTTGATATTGATAATCCGTTTTTCCTGCGGCAGGTCGCCTGATTTCACCTCGCCTTCGCTGCGCGTGAGATCCTGCCCGCCGCCCTTGATGATGCTGGAACTGTCGCCACTGCCCGATCCGCCCATCAACGCAACCTTGAGGGGCGTCTTGAAATATTCAGAAATACCGTTCAGGTCGCCCCTTGAGGTGGAACCCAGCAGCCACATCAGCAGGAAGAACGCCATCATCGCCGTAACGAAGTCGGCATAAGCAATCTTCCAGGCGCCCCCATGGGCGCCGCCCATCACCTTCCTGATGCGCTTGATGACGATGGGTCTTTTTTCTTCGTTCGCCATGATGCTGTGCTATCGACTGTTTTGTTGGTAACGGTTAGCGTTTTTGTTTGACATGCGCTTCCAGTTCGAGGAAGCCCGGACGCTCGGTCGAGTTGAGCACCTTGCGCCCGAATTCCACCGCCATCGCCGGGGCATAGCCGTTCAGATTGGCCAGCAGAACAACCTTGATGGCCTGGAGCATCTTGGTATTTTCATCGGCTTTTTGTTCCAGCAACCCGCCCAGCGGGCCAACGAAACCGTAAGCCAGCAAAATTCCGAGAAAGGTTCCCACCAGCGCATGCGCGATGAGTATGCCCAACTCGGCCGGGGGAATACCCACCGATTCCATGGTATGCACCACACCCATCACCGCAGCCACAATACCGAATGCCGGCATGGCATCGCCCAGTTTGGAAACCACGTGCGAAGGCACCATCGCCTCGTGATGGTGCGTTTCGATTTCGATGTCCATCAGATTTTCGATTTCCATGGCGTTGAGATTGCCGCTGACCATCACCCGCAGGTAATCGGTCATGAATTCGACCACGTGGTGGTCGGAACTTATCAACGGATATTTGGCAAACACCGGGCTCTCATGCGGATTCTCCACGTCGCCCTCGATAGACATCAGGCCTTCCTTGCGCACTTTGCCGAGCAGCTCATACATCAGCGCCATCAACTCCATGTAGTTTTCTTTGTTGTATTTGGATCCCTTCAGCACGGTCGGCAGCGCTTTGAGAGTCGCTTTGACCACCTTCATGCTGTTGCCCACAAAGAAAGCTCCCAAAGCAGCGCCGCCGATCATCAATAATTCGATTGGCTGTAGCAGCGCAGCCAGATGCCCGCCCGCCATGGCAAAGCCGCCGAACACGGAGGCCGCCACCACAATATATCCAATGATCACCAGCATAATTACGCCCCCTGAGTCGATACTTGCCTGAATTTACGATGGCATCGTAGCAGCTGCACCCCTTCCGCATGCCTTGAACAAGGCGCGAATTCACCGGCATTTCCGCATTTCAGCAATTACAGACGCGACAACGCCGCCACTGCTGATCCCTGTCATCAGTAGTAGCGGCGCTCGAAGAAAGAACTTTAGGCAGTCGCTGCTTCAGCTTGTGCTGCTTTTTTCGTTTTCCCGGCTCTGGAAGGCGGGCGGCAAATCCCGCAAGTGTAGTCGTCGCACAATTCGTTGGTATGCACCACAAAATGTCCGCCGCACTCTTTGCATGCGGTCAGTTGCAGCATCTTGGCATCAAAAAAACGAATCAGGAACCAGGCGCGGGTGATGCTCAGCACAGACTCGCCCGTCGTGACAGCCACCTGCTCAAGATACAAACGATAACTCTTGATCAGTGCTTCGACGCCGGTCACGCTGGTATTCTTGATCAGATACTGGTGAATGCCCATAAACAGGGAGGAATGGATATTCGGCAGCCAGCTCATGAACCAGTCGGTTGAGTAGGGCAGCATGCCCTTGGATGGAGATTCACCTTTGACTTCCTTGTACAGTCGCAGCAGCCGTTCCCGGCTCAGCCCCGTTTCTTCCTGCAACAACTGCAGGCGCGCGCCCAACTGGATGAGATCGACCGCAATCTGTATTTCGCGGGCTTCGTTCACTACGCTCTTGTTTTTCATGATGCCCGCCCGTTCAGAGCGCCAGCGCTTCGGCGGGTTGTCCTGCCATCAGGATGGTGGCATGCGCCTGCGACATCATCCTGTCCTTGTTGTAATCGGTAACCATGTTGAGCAGCAGGCGCTCGTCGAAGCGGAAGCAGCACAGCAACATGTTCGCCCCGGCCATCTTGAGCATCTGCGCCGGTGAAAGCCCGACGATCAGATCAGCCAACTCTTCACTCACACCCAAACGGAAAATTGCGCTGGCCTTGTCGTCGCGTATCATTTGCTGTGCCAGCAGCATGTAGGAAAGATTGGTTTCCTTGATTTCTTCATGCAATTGATTGGTGTTCATTGCGGTCCCCTCGCTTAAACAATGTAATGTCCTGTTACGACGGTTGCATCTTCAGCGAAATAATCCAAGGAAAATATCCGACGTTTTCCGATTATCGTGTAGGAATATGACTTACAAAATAACCACGACACCTCAGCCGATATCGAGTCGGTTGAGGTGTCGTGGATTGTGCAAACTTACGCGAGGGGACGCAGTAAGGCGCACAAATGATGTATCGGCAGATGTTTTGAAAACTTTAGGGAAAATTTGAAATTTTCCCATCTGATTGGATTTTTTTATAAGTTACAAGAACTTGATTCGAAAAATCGCCAAAATGCCTGTTTACATAATTCGAGTTTAAATGGGCAGTAGCCTGGGGCCAAACTGAAAATCTCATTATGTTCTGTGGCTGAATCCGGTCGGATAAAGAATGTGGCGGCTGTAACACCTGGACGCTTTTTAATTCATACACCTGCTTGCAGTTATAATACCGCGGGACATTTCAGCACACTCGCAACCATCTTGGCATATGAAACAAAGTTCAAATACTGTTTGGCATCATGCGACTGTGACACGCGATCGCCGGCAACAATTAAATGCCCACCGAAGTGCGGCGATTTGGTTTACCGGTTTGTCCGGCTCGGGAAAATCTACCCTGTCTCATGCCGTTGAAGAGACGCTTTATCAGATGAAATGCCGCACCTATGTTCTGGATGGCGACAATGTTCGTCATGGGCTGTGTGGCGACCTTGGCTTTTCGGAACATGACCGCACGGAAAATATTCGCCGGATTGGAGAGACCGCCAGGTTATTTGTCGAGGCGGGAGTAATTGCGTTAACCGCCTTTATTTCGCCTTTCAGGGCCGACCGTCTGCGCGCACGCCAGCTTTTCGAACCGGGGGATTTCATCGAGGTGTACTGTCGCTGTCCTCTTGAAGTCTGCGAAAAACGCGATGTAAAGGGCATGTATAAGCGTGCTCGAGCGGGCGAGATTTCCAATTTCACCGGAATTTCTTCGCCCTACGAAGAACCGGAAAATCCCGAACTCATCGTGGATACAGGCAGCATGCCGCTGGAACGATGCATCGACCAAATCATCAGCCATCTGCAGACCAGCGGAATTATTCCTTTACCGCGATGAACGCAACGGCCATTAATCCACTGCACATCTCTGCCGATATCTGGCGCAACCGCTATTTTCAATTGGCACTCAGGCATTAATCCGGCACGAATTACAAAAAGCCTGACATAAACCGTAGAATCTCAGCGCGAAATGCATATTTGAGCCGTGTTTCCTCAGGAAAAGGATGATGGAAAATCAAAGTGAACTGGTAATCGAGGCAGGCAGAGCCGAACGCCATTACTGGCGAGACCTGTGGCGTTACCGCGAGCTGTTTCTTTTCCTGGCCTGGCGCGATATTCTGGTGCGCTATAAACAAACCACCTTGGGCCTGATGTGGGCCTTAGGTCGGCCATTAATGATGATGCTGGTATTCACGCTAATATTCAGCAAACTGGCGAAATTACCTTCCGAAGGCGTGCCGTATCCAATCCTGGTTTTTGCTGCGCTGCTGCCATGGCAACTTTTTTCCAGCTCGTTTAGCGGTGCTGGAGACAGCCTGATCAACAATGCCGGATTGATTTCCAAAGTGTACTTCCCGCGTTTGGTCATACCCGCCAGCGCAGTGATTGTCAGCTTTGTGGATTTCCTGATATCCGGAATCATTCTGCTGGGGCTCCTGATCTGGTACGGATTCATGCCTAGCCTGCGCATATTCACCTTGCCGCTATTTGTCTTTGTTACCTTTGCTGCTGCAATGGGCGCAGGATTATGGATTGCTGCACTCAACGTCAAATACCGCGACTTCCACATCATTGTTCCATTCGTGGTGCAGGTCGGACTGTACATTTCGCCGGTCGGGTTCAGCAGCAGTATCGTTCCCGAAAAATGGCGCTTGCTATATTCCCTGAATCCCATGGTAGGTGTGATCGATGGTTTTCGCTGGGCAATATTGGGCGGGAATACGCAGCTTTACTTGCCCGGTTTTCTGCTCTCCCTATCTCTGGTTATGGTGATGTTAGTCACCGGGATAATATATTTCCGTAAAACGGAAAAAACCTTTGCGGACATAATCTGATGTCCACAGTCATCACCGTCGAGAGTCTTTCAAAAAAATACCTCATCGGCCATCAGAAGCAGGCGAGCAATACAACTTTGCGTGACGCATTGGCAAATGGCGCAAAACATTTCACCCATAAGTTGTTCCATCCATTTTCAACTCCTGCAAGAGAGTTGACGCAAGAAGAATTCTGGGCGCTTAAGGATGTCAGCTTTAGCATTCAGCAAGGCGACCGAGTGGGCATTATTGGACGCAATGGCGCCGGCAAGTCAACCCTGCTGAAAATACTGAGCCGCATTACAGAACCCACATCGGGCAGAGTCTCGATCAAAGGCCGGGTAGCCAGTCTGCTGGAAGTCGGCACAGGCTTTCATCCGGAACTTAGCGGGCGGGAAAATGTTTTCCTGAATGGCGCCATTCTCGGTATGAGCAAGGCGGAGATCAAGAATAAATTTGATGAAATTGTCGCCTTTGCCGAAATCGAACGATTTCTCGATACACCGGTCAAGCGCTATTCCAGCGGCATGTATGTCCGGCTTGCCTTTGCTGTAGCCGCTCATCTTGATCCAGAGATACTGATAGTTGACGAGGTGCTAGCAGTAGGCGATGCACAATTCCAGAAAAAGTGCATGGGTAAAATGGAAGACGCTGGCAAAGAAGGGAGGACAGTATTGTTTGTAAGTCACAACATGGCGTCCATTCAGCAGCTATGCAGCAATGGTATTTTGCTCCGCGACGGCATGGTGCGCGACACGGGCCCCATTGTGAATGTGATCGAATCCTATCTCAATGATTCGACATCAATCTGTAAAGATTGCATAGGAGATATGCCTCGCACCCGTCATGACTACGGTGTTGTCGCAAGATTCATCGATGCATATCCGGTAAACAATAAAGGGGAAATTACCTCCATCTTCAAGACGGAAGAGGATATTGCCTTCAATTTGAGAATAAAGGCATTTGAGCAAATTGACAGTCTGTCCGTCATCGCAGGAGTGAATACCTATCTGGATTATCGGATTACGACTGTATTAAGCGAAGAGGCAGGGCAACTGTTTGCAGCCAACAAGAATGCCGTTATAACCATAAACCTGAAACTACCCGGGTTCCATCTCAAACCGGGAATATACACTTTGACCCTCGGCGTAAGAAGCAACAGAGTGACGCTTGATCATGTTGCAAAAGCAGTCCATTTTGAGGTTAGTGAAGTTTCAGCCAATAGCAGAAGCCAAGAGACATATATTCTTGGAGATATATTGGTCAATTCTTCATGGAGCCGCTTAGTTGTTAATACCTGAGTGCATTGCATCAATTAATTCACGGAAAGATGGCGGCTCTATGTTTTTTTGGTTAACCAAACAGTTGTTCTCAGCCCAAAGTGGACTTGCTCCGCGCAGGCAATTGTCCCAGTTCATCAATGTCGGCTTCCATGGTGACAAATACTTGTTATTTCTAGCCGAATATCTCGCATCCACCAGCAAGGTTTTCATTGAGACGGGGACCAACGTGGGTACTACTCTTGCATACGTTGCAAGAAACTATCCGTGGCTACGCTGTTTGTCTTGCGAGCCAGATGAATCAGCCTTCGCGCAAGCTTACGAAAACGCCGGAAAGTATGGCAACGTTTCATTGTTTAACAGTACGTCACAGCAATTCATCGAACAATTGTCCAAGCATGAACCGGATATTTTCCCCGAGCAATGTTTCTTCTGGCTGGATGCGCACGGCTACGGTTTCGAATGGCCTTTGAAAAAGGAACTGGAATTCATCACCAGGCACTTCAACTCCGGTTATATTTTGATTGACGACTTCAAGGTTCCAGATTTAGATGATTTTAAATATGACATCTATCAGGAGCAAATCTGTTCTTACGACTACGTAAAGGATGTGTTGAACCCGGACAAGACCTATCATCTGTATTATCCGACCTATACAGATAAAACCTCGACACATCATCCTCTGTGTGGCTGGGGTTTACTGGTTTTCGGCAACATCGATTTCTGCATTCCTGAACAACTTGTGGGCAGGATGAAAGAAGCGTTGTGATAAAAGAACTAATAAAACCTCTGGTTCGATGGGTACGTGCAATAGCATGCCGACCCACCGAGCAGCCAGCAGTTAAACCATTCGGGCGGATGGCCGTTAGAGATCGCTTTGCTGACATAAAAGCAAGGTTGGCGACCGAATCGCCGACCATCATTGACGGCGGGGCTAACAAGGGGGCGATTACCGAGTTGTTCCTGCGGCAATACAGATCCCCCGTCATACATGCCTTCGAACCAATACCGGAATTGGCAAATGCACTCAGGCAAAAGTTCTCGGATAATAAAAACGTCACCATTTACTGCGCAGCCATAGGTGCAGAGGCAAAGCACATCAGCTTCAATATTACAAACCAACTGTCTTCATCTTCCGTGCTCAACCCGTCTGCGCTTAACAGGGGGATACACGGAAAGAAGATGGACATCCGTCAGATAGTAGAAGTGCAACAAATCAGGCTGGAAGAAGCAATACATGAGCACAGTGAAATTGACCTGCTCAAACTGGATATACAGGGCTACGAACTGGAAGCATTAAAAGGATGTGGAAAACTGCTTGATCATATAAAAATCATCACAACCGAAATTGAATTCGTCACGCTGTATGACGGACAACCCCTGTTCGGCGACATCGACGTGTTTCTCAGGTCGCATGGGTTCCGTATGCTTAATTTGTATGAGTTGTATACTCACCCGAATGGACAACTGACTGCCGGCGATGCCGTTTATCTGAACAGCAAATATTTGTGATGGAAATCCACTTGATCAAAACTTATGTTACCCGGATCCTGAACCAGGATGGCTCAGTTTCGGTAAATGACCCGAAAATCATCAAAGCATTTACTGACAATCCAGACTTCCCATATCTGGTGAGTTTTTCTCGAACCGGCAGCCACTGGCTACGCATGATTATGGAGCTATATTTTGAAAAACCATCTCTGTCGCGCATTTTCTATTTCAATGATGCGACCGATTTTACCTGTTATCACCGGCACGACATGGATCTGGGGTTGCGCCGAAATAATGTGATCTATCTATACCGCGATCCGGTCGAGACCGTGTATTCGCAACTCTGCTATTACAAGGAAGAACCGGATAATCTGGAAAGGCGACAACATTGGACCAACCTTTATGCGCGGCATCTTTCAAAATGGCTGATCCACGACGATTTCACCAAGAAGAAAACAGTCGTCACCTATGAAGGAATGAAGGCTGACATGCATAAGGAAATCGAAAAAGTTTGTGCCCATATTGGAGCCGATCTTGACCCGGTGAAATTAGATTCGGCGCTGGCTCAGGTATCCAGGGAAGAACTGAAAAGGAAAACAAAGCACGACCAACAGGTTATTAACTTGACTGATTCTTACCGGCATGAACGGGAATCATTCCGAAATAACTACGGCGATTGGGTATTTGATGAGCTCTACTCGATTGAGCCAGCCCTAGAGAAACTCTTTAACCGTCAATAGCTGCCACAAGCAAGTAAGAATATGCTCGTAAGAATAATAAAAGACTGGAGCTCACCCGACTTGATGAGGCAGACCCCTCATATTTCCGGAGTATGGAATAACATTGAATTTACTCTCGCCCCCGTTCGGGAATGCGACTATGTGATTATATTAAATCGCGTACCCGAAGACACAGAAGTATTTTGTCCGCCAGAAAATATCTGGGCGATAATGCAGGAGCCCCCTGTCGGAGAATATGAGTGGTTGCAGCTTGGCTATGACAAATTTTCCAGGATTATCACGCCGGACACGTCATTAAACGGCCCTCGCTTTGTGCACGACTCCCTTGCATTGCCTTGGCATATCAACAAAAGCTATGATGAATTGGTCAACCTGGAACGACCTGCGGATAAGCCCAAATTCATCTCCTGGATAACCAGCAACAAGGATAACAGGCGCGGACATCAACAAAGGATAAAATTCCTGAATGCCATGCAAGGACAACTTGGCTTTGATCTATTTGGCAGAGGATTTAATGCGATCGAGGATAAATTCTCCGGCATATACCCCTACAAATACACGCTGGCTGTTGAGAACTTTAGTGGCAACTTCTACTGGACGGAAAAATTGTCGGATTGTTTTCTAGCCTGGTCGATGCCTATCTACTATGGTTGCACCAATATTGATGCGTATTTCCCAAAGGAGTCCTATATAAGCATCGATATCTCCAAGCCGGAAGAAGCTGCCGAAATAATAAAACAGGCAGTCAACGAATGTTTGTGGGAAAAACATCTTGATGCAATTGAGTACAGCAGAAATCTGGTCCTTCATAATTATCAATTTTTCCCATATATAGCCAATAAGATATTGGAGGACATGGCGTTACCCCATCCAGGAGCAAAGTCCCCAATCGAGCTGAAAGGCCTGCCTTACATGTACCCAGCACCTCCTGCAGAATCTGTACCCCGAAATATCACTAAAAAAATCAAGTCTGCACTTGCAAAGGTTGGAATGGCAAAATGGTGAGAATATCTCTGGTGTTTGGTTTTAAAAACAGAGACGGCTTGCGCGTGCGCAGATGCCTGGAATCTCTTGCCAAGCAGGAATTTGATCAATTCGAAGTCATCTTCGTCGACTATGGCAGCGAAACAGAATGCCGCAAGGAAATAGAACCTATTGTAAAAGGCTACAGTTTTGCCAAGTACATTTATTGCGAAATGCGCGGCAGGCCCTGGAACAGGGCTCATGCACTAAATATTGGTATTCGCCTGGCGCAAGCCGAATTTGTGATGATGACCGACATTGATCTGATCTTTAGCGAATTCTCGCTGGCAAAGTTGGTCGACGGTTATGATGGAAGAACAGCACTACATCCAGGCTGCTATTACCTGCCCCGTAAATTTGATCATTGGGATAACCTGTATGCAAGCAGGTCCAAATGTGAGAAATCAGTACCACATGCTCTCGGTTTGTTGCTTATACCAAAGGAGGTTCTGGTTCGCCTCGGAGGATATGACGAGTTCTACAAATTCTGGGGACGCGAAGACGCCGACCTGGAACAGCGATTGAATAGAATCGGCTTCGAAACAAAGTTTCTTGACTTAGATGAGTACCCCTTGTATCACCAGTGGCATCCCATACAGAACAGTACCACCTCCTCCTTTATGCCCTCAGGCTATTGGACCCAGGCGTTATTTCATTTTGGAGAATACGCAAATATTGAGAATAGAAACGAGCAGGAAAAAATGGGGCGGCTTTTAGAAATAAGCGAGAGGCCTGCCCTTTTGTACCTGGATGGAAAAATCAAAGCCAGCCTGAGTTTGCATGAAGACCCTTGGCTGGCGCTTGAGTTGGCAAAGAGCTTTTGCTCCCTGAAAGAAGGAGAAGCCATGGAAATCCATTCGCATTGGATCGGCCCAAGCGCTTTTTGGGAGAAATTTGCAATTCGATTAAATGAAGCACTACACAAGAAGGATATCGGTTTTTTTATTGACTACAAAAAAAACATGGCCAAGCAGGTGTTTTGGAACTTCATTGACAGCTATCCTGACCTAATCAAGGATTTTGCATATACCGCTGACGAGCAGAAATTCTACCTGGTTCGAAAGTGAATAGCATGCGCCGCAGCAGGTAACAACTGCTATAGGCGATATGATGCACGTTTGCCACATGCTTACCGTTTTGCACAATACGGGATTACAATTTGAAGAATGCGCCGATTGCACTATTTGTCTTTAACCGTCCAGTACACACACGCCGGACTGTTGAGGCATTACTGAAAAATGAGTTGGCAAATGAAAGTGACTTGTATATTTTTTCTGATGCACCGGGCAGTCCGGAAACCGCAGAAGCCGTCCGTGAGGTACGTGAATACATAAAATTGATCAGCGGCTTCCGTTCAGTCCGCATTGTGGAACGCGAAAAAAATCTGGGGTTGTCCAATTCCATCATTGAAGGCGTGACATCGGTGATAAATGAGCATGGGCGCATCATCGTGCTGGAGGACGATCTGGTTACTTCCCCTCAATTTTTACGGTTCTTGAATGATGCATTGGAGTTGTACAAACTCGAAGATCAGGTAATGCACATTTCCGGTTCTGTATATCCTATTGAACGCTTGGAAATCGAGACTTTTTTCCTTCGTGTGCCGTTATGCTGGGGTTGGGGAACATGGGACCGCGCATGGCGCCATTTCAGCAAAAACAATGATGTCATGTTGAAATTTGATCGGCAAATGCGTAGCGATTTCAGTTTCAATAACTCTTATCATTATTGGGAACAGCTTGAATTAAACAAAAAAGGGGTGATAAACACCTGGTTTGTTTACTGGTATGCGGCGCTGTTTTTGCGGGGTGGTCTGGCACTCTTCCCAGGGAGATCGCTTGTCAAGAACATTGGTTTCGACGGCACAGGTACGCATTGTGGATCAAGCAATTTTGGCAATGATGTGGAGCCCGCTGTATCAGGCATCCGAGTTGCACCCATTCCACTAAAGGAGTCTGCGGAAGTGGTCACTCGACACGAAGTTTTTTTTCGGCATGATTATCGCCCCTCTGCTTCATTCCGGGAAAAACTCTTCCGCAATGTTATCCTCGTTCTAAAAAGGCTTATCCTGTCCATTCGCTCTGTTTTGGCCGTGAAAAAATGAATATCATTCTCGAAGTTTTCAGCCGATTACTGCGCACAAACAGCGCCTCCCGCCAGCGTCAAGCACTGCTGGACAAACTGCGTGTCGATAATCCCGGCTGCACCATCATGACTCCGGATATTTACGGCGCGCGCCTGGGAGAGAATGTCACCATTCTTGACCGGACAATCCTGAAAGAAGTTTGCGTGGGAGACTTCAGCTTCGTCACATACGATTCCTGCCTGCTCAACACGAATGTGGGAAACTTTTGCTCCATTGGTCCGCATGTGCAAATTGGACTTGCAAGACATCCTTCAAGGGGATTCGTTTCAACTTACCCGGCGTTCTATAGCAATAAGAACGAGTGTTGCTCTTTATGCTTGCGGGAAGACAAAATATTCGATGATTCCGTGCCGAAAACCAGCATTGGACATGATGTCTGGATAGGTTCAAGCGCAATCATTCCGGGCGGAATACAAATTGGGACAGGTGCAATCGTGGCAGCAGGATCTGTTGTTGTAAAAGACGTTCCGCCCTATGCAGTGGTGGGAGGCAATCCGGCCAAGATCATCAGATTCAGATTTTCAGATGAAGAGATCGCAAGCCTGTTGACGAGCGAGTGGTGGAATTGGCCAATCGAAAAGATTCGGCAGAACATGGATGCATTTTCGGACATTAACAAATTCAAGTCGAATGCAAATTGACGGCATGCGATGACAGCTCCGGCACGCCAATGATGATTTTGCCCAGAATATCTGTCGTTACTCCTGTTTTCAATGGCGCGGCACACTTGGCAGAGACGCTGGAATCGGTTCTGCGTCAGGAGTACCCGAAACTGGAATACATCGTTGTGGACGGCGGCTCGACCGATGGGACGCTCGATATAATTCGCAGCTATGAAGCAAGAAACGATTTTCCCCAGCACATTTCTCTTGTCATTTCCGAGCCGGATCAGGGAATGTATGACGCAATTGCCAAGGGTTTTGAGCGCGCAAGCGGCGACATATACTGCTATCTGAACGCAGACGACCTGTTTGAATGCAACGGCTTGTTTTCAGTTGGAGAATATTTCTCGCAACATCCCGAAACCCAGGTTATTTATCACGAGGACGTTGTACTTGTGGATGGCTGGAAATTCCCCAATGTGCGCCAGCCTAACGGAGTTGATACTGTTGATTTACTCAATGGCCACATCCTCTTTCAGGATGGCGTGTTCTGGCGGCGCTCGGCATTCGATGCAGTGGGTGGAATCCGCAGGGACCTTCAACTGGCTGGGGATTTCGACTTGTGGTTGCGTCTCTCAGCCCGCTTTCGTTTAGTCCGACGCCCGGGCCATGTAAGCTGTTTCCGCATGCGCCCCAATCAATTAAGCTCAGGGATGGATCGCTACCGCCGCGAAATGGGCCAATCTGTTGCAGACTTTTCCGCGTCCCAACCGATAGTCAGGCGAGTGTTGTGGGCTGTTCAGAGGACATTCCACAAGGCCTTTGGAGAGCTCTCCCAGAAATGGCACCGTGAAAGACTTTTCTTTCCGATCGATTTTGGCATTCTTCCACCACCAGCCGCCACAATACCCTCTGGCACGGATAAATTGCCGCGCAGTCCGATCGATGGAAGGCCCGCAGAGCGTTTGTTGTTCACCACACCCGACACGCGCTTTGGAGAACAGGAACTCAACTATATCTATCTTGATGAGCGCCATGGAATTGCGATCTCGCATCCACATATTGCAGCCAGCAAACTGGATGAACTATATCGAAATCACTATTCGTCCCCGCCCACCGAACTAAAACTGCCGGAAAGCACATCTCCCTACAGACGGTTCAGCGGGAAACGAATATGGGAGAAGTTTCTGCTCGGACTTCCCGTTGGTGTATTGTCCCGCCTCCTGTTTCCTGCCGCGGGGTCGGACAATACCTTGCGCGAGTTGATTTCGGTACTTGAAAAGTCGGGAATGGACATTTCAAAAACCCTTCGCTTCCTCGACATTGGATGTTTTGAAGGCCATCTGCTGGATCAGATTCGCAGCAGCACATGCTGGAAATCTTTTGGACTGGAACCTAACAGCCACGCCGTTGAAGCGGCGAATAGAAAAGGGCTCCGCGTGTGGTGCGGACATGCCGAGAATGCGGATTCGTTGATTCCGCCAGAGCAACGGTTTGATGTCATCTATATGGGCCAGAGCATCGAGCATGTTGACGATCCTGTCAGCGTACTCGGACACTTGCGCCGCTTGCTTGCCGCAGGAGGTTTGCTCGTAGTGAGTACGCCCAACCTGGATTCGCGCGAGATAGATTGGTTTGGCCCCACTTGGGCACACTGGCACCCCCCCTATCATCGTTATATTTTTTCCAGGAAGGGACTTCGTTCTCTAGCACGGCAGGCGGGATTCCTGCCAGTTTGCTTGCAGACCTTTTCAAATCCTTACTGGACCAGCATGTCACTTGCCCAGAACCGGATGGGGCTGGGCGGAAGTGTCTCTCATGCGATAAATTTCGAACGTCGAATATCCAGGGAAGCGCGAAAAATCAATTTCTGGAAGAAAGTAATCTGGGATCGGCTTGGTCAAGGCGACTATTGCTTCTTTGCCATGAAAGACAAGGCCGATGGAGTTCCCGCTCATGACTGATCAACACCAACCGCTGAAAACCAAAGATGAAGTGCCCGCTTACATTCGTATTCTTCGGCCATTGATCGGGTTTGTTCGCCCAATATATCGAGGCCTTAAGCCTCGGCTCGGGGTTCTCTACCAGTATCCTCCGCGTAAGTTACAAATACCCGCCAGCTACAACAAAGATTTTTCGCTCGGCGTTGCCCCGAATATTTCCATTGTCACCCCTTCATTTAACCAGTCCGAGTTCATTGAGCGCACACTAAAGAGTGTGCTGGATCAGTCCTATCCCAATCTGGAGTATTACGTGCAGGATGGCGGTTCGACTGATGGCACTATTGAAATACTTGATCGATACACAGATCGTTTGACCGGATGGGAGTCATGTCCGGACAATGGGCAATCCCAGGCCATCAACCGCGGCTTTGCCAGAACCTCAGGTGAAATCATGGCATGGCTGAACTCGGACGATATTTTGCTGCCAGGAACACTGGCCTGCGTGGCAGAATATTTCTGTCGCCATCCTGATGTGGACGTGATTTATGGTTACCGCGTCCTGATCGATGAAGACGACCGGGAAATTGGCCGATGGATCATGCCGGCGCACGATGGCCGGATTCTTTCGTGGGAAGATTACGTCCCGCAGGAAACCATATTCTGGCGCAGGCGCATATGGGAAAAGGCCGGCGGACGTATTGATGAATCTTTTCGTTTCGCCATGGATTGGAACATGCTGGTGCGTTTCCGCGATGCAGGCGCGTGCTTTGTCCGGTTGCCTCGCTTCCTGGGTGGATTCCGGGTTCACCCACGTCAAAAGACATCGACGGAAATTTCGGATATCGGTTTCCAGGAAATGGATCGCATTCGCCGGCAAATACTGGGACGCGTTCCTTTACCAACGGAAATAAAAAAAGCTGTGCGAGCCTATCTGTTGAAACAGTTAGTAATCGATTGGACATGGCGCATCAGAAACAGGCTGGGGTTCAAGTGAATTCGCCAATGCTGAATACTCCACTCGTTTCCATCATCATTGCCGTCCTCAACGGCAACGCGACATTGCAGCAATGCATTGACAGCATTAGGCAGCAGACCTACCCAAACAAGGAGTTGATTTTCATTGACGGTGGATCGATCGATGGCACTGTCGATCTGCTGGCAGCAAATGCCGAAAATATCAATTATTGGATATCGGAACCTGATCGCGGAATATACAACGCCTGGAACAAGGGGTTGGCACAGGCGCATGGCGAATGGATTTGTTTTCTCGGTGCTGATGATTTCCTCTGGGCACCTGATGTACTGGAAAAAATGGTTGTACATCTGCAAAATATCCCGCAAAACACTCGCGTGGCATACGGGCAAATTATGCTGATCGGCGAGGACAGGAAATCGTCTCGCTCAATAGGCGAACCATGGGAGCAGGCAAAAGAGACTTTCAGGCAATACATGAGCATCCCCCATGTTGGCACCATGCAC
>JBAQDF010000030.1:0-52904 GCA_049286265.1 Sideroxyarcus sp. | reverse complement strand
CGGGTCTCCCCGCATTGCACTTTGGTGAACCTGGTCAGGTCCGGAAGGAAGCAGCCACAGCCAAGCGGTGCAAGTGCCGGGGGTAAGGCTCGCCTCCTTATTTATCGAGGGTGTCACACTCGACAGGCAAGAGGGGGTAGGGGGTATGTCAGCGACTTCAGTGCTAGCGCGCAAATGGCGTCCCAGGAGCTTTGCCCAGTTGGCGGGGCAGGAGCATGTGGTACAGGCGCTGACCAATGCGCTCACGCAGAACCGTCTGCACCACGCCTATCTCTTTACCGGTACGCGCGGTGTGGGTAAGACCACCATCGCGCGCATCTTTGCAAAATCCCTGAATTGTGAATCCGGCATAACCGCCGAGCCTTGTGGCGTGTGTGGTGCCTGTACCGAGATCGACAGCGGGCGTTTCGTCGACCTCATCGAGCTGGACGCGGCGTCGAACACGCAGGTGGACAATATGCGCGAACTACTGGAAAGCGCGCTGTATGCGCCGACCAGTGGGCGATTCAAGGTGTACATCATCGACGAAGTGCATATGCTGTCGAAGTCAGCATTCAACGCGATGCTGAAGACGCTGGAAGAGCCGCCGTCACATGTGAAGTTCATCCTCGCCACCACCGACCCGCAGAAGATTCCGGTTACCGTGCTGTCGCGCTGCCTGCAGTTCAATCTCAAGCAACTGCCGCCTGCGCTGATCAACACGCATATGCAATACGTGCTGGAACAGGAAAACATCCCGTTCGAGAACGGCGCGCTGAATCTGGTGGCGCGTGCCGCACAGGGCAGTATGCGCGATGCATTGAGCCTGCTGGATCAGGCTATTGCCTATTCTTCCGGCAAGGTGGACGAGGCGCTGGTGCGCACCATGCTCGGCGCGATCGATCAGGGTTACCTGTTTGACCTGTTGCAAACGCTGCGTGCCGGGGACGGTGCCGGGCTGTTGCGCATTGCCGACGACATGGCGATTCGCAGTCTGGCATTCGAGGCCGCATTGCAGGATCTGGCCACGCTGTTGCACCGCATCGCGCTGGCGCAGACCATTCCGAATGCCATCCCGGACGACGAACCGGAGCGCGCGCGCCTGCTGGAACTGGCGCAGCAGTTCACGCCGGAAGAGATACAGCTGAATTACCAGATCGTTATTCACGGGCGCAACGAGATCGACCTGGCGCCGGATGAGTATGCGGGCTTTACCATGACACTGTTGCGCATGTTGGCTTTTGCGCCGCAAGGTGCGGCGGCGAGTGTGGGGCAGGCTGCGCCGAAACCCGCACCGGCAACGGTGCCCAAAGCTGCACCCACTGCGTCAAAACATATAGCTGCAGAGCCAGCTCCCGTGATGCAGTCAGCGCCGGTGCAGACTGCTGCAAGCGGCACCGATCTGGACTGGAATACCCTGTTGTCGCAACTCAACCTGCAAGGTATGGCGCGCGAATTGGCCAAGAACAGCGTACTGGCGAGCTTTAGCGAGGGCCGTGTGGTGCTGAATCTCGCGCCGCAGCATAAACATCTGCAAAGCAACAAGATTGCGCAGGACAAGCTGCAGGCGGCGCTTAGCGAGTATTTCGTCAAGCCGATCAGGCTGGCCGTGCAGTTGGGTGAGACAAAGGATGCCGCTACCCCTGCCGCCGTCGAGCAGCATGAAAAGCAGACGCGCCAGCAGCAGGCGGAAGAAGCAATCATGCAAGACAGCTTCGTACGCGAAGCACAAGCGCATCTGGGTGCGCAGGTGATCGAAAGTTCGATCAGACCCGTATAACTAAACCGGAGGAAGTGGAAATGATGAAGGGCGGATTGGCCGGGCTGATGAAGCAGGCGCAACAGATGCAGGCAAACATGAAGAAGGCGCAGGACGAACTGGCCACCGTCGAGGTGGAAGGGCAGTCCGGCTCCGGCATGGTCAAGGTGATCATGACCTGCGGGCATGAAGTGCGCAGGGTGAGTCTGGATCAAAGCGTGCTGGACGATAAAGAGATGCTGGAAGACCTGATCGTGGCAGCGTTGAACGATGCCAACAAGAAGGCCGATGAGACATCGAAGAAACGCATGAGCGGGTTTACTGCCGGGATGAACCTGCCGCCGGGTATGAGCTTGCCGTTTTAACGGACGTTAAGCACCTCGATAAATGAACACACCTTCCAGTCTGGAAGACTTGATCAAGGCGTTGCGCTGCTTGCCGGGCGTGGGCCCGAAATCCGCACAGCGCATGGCTTATCACTTGCTGCAACGCGACAGGCAGGGTGCCTTGCATCTGGCGCGCTCGCTCGATCATGCGGTGGAGAGCGTCAGGCACTGCAGCAAATGCAACAATTTTTCCGAGGAAGAAGTTTGCTCCCTGTGCAGTTCGTCGCGGCGTGAGACCGACATGTTGTGCGTGGTGGAGATGCCTGCCGACTTGTTGATGATGGAGCAGGCGCAATGCTACCGGGGTATGTATTTTGTGTTGATGGGAAGGCTCTCGCCGCTGGATGGGCTGGGGGCACGGGAACTGCCGCTGGAGCGCTTGCTCAAACGCGCGCAGGAATTGTCGTGCGAGGTGATCCTGGCGACCAATTTTACGGTGGAGGGCGAGGCGACCGCTCATTACATTGCCACCTTGCTGCGTTCCCAAGGCATCAAAGTGTCGCGTATCGCCCGCGGATTGCCGGTGGGCGGCGAATTGGAACATGTGGATAGCGGGACCTTGGCGCAGGCTGTGCTGGAAAGAAGAGCGGTGACAGAATGACAGACACAGACCAGGCCGAAACAAGCGCGCAGCCGGGCGAGCGCCTGCAAAAGGTGTTGGCACAGGCGGGCATTGGTTCCCGCCGCGAGATGGAAGAGTGGATCAGTGCCGGGCGCGTGACCGTGAACGGCGCAGTGGCAAAGCTGGGGGGGCGGGTCTCCGAAGGCGACAAGGTGCAGGTGGACGGCCGTAATATCCGCCTTCAGTTGCAGGAGGAACAAATCATGCCGCGCGTCCTGCTGTACCACAAGCAGGAAGGCGAGATCGTCAGCCGCGACGATCCGAAGGAACGTGCCAACGTGTTCGATGCGCTGCCGAAGTTGCGTGGACAGAAATGGATCGCCATCGGACGGCTGGATTTCAATACCAGCGGCCTGCTTATCTTCACGACTTCGGGAGAATTGGCCAATCGCCTGATGCATCCGCGTTTCGAGGTGGAGCGCGAATATGCAGTGCGCGTACAGGGCGAGATGACGCCGGATCAGATTCATCAGATGACCAATGACGGCATCGAGCTGGAAGACGGTCAGGTGCGTTTTGAGCAGTTCACCGATGAGGGGGGTGAAGGTTATAACCACTGGTATCGCCTGGTTCTCAAGGAAGGGCGCAACCGCGTGGTTCGCCGCACCTTTGAGGCGCTGGGGCTGCCGGTAAGCCGTTTGATGCGGGTGCGCTTCGGGATCGTTCACCTGCCGCCGCGCCTGAAACGCGGGATGATGGCCGAACTTGGCGAGGGCGAAGTGAGGAAAGTGCTCGAATGGGTCGGTCTGCCGGCCGGGGTTGCCAGGCAGGTGGTTGACGATGGCCGTCATAAAAAGCTGCAACGCGCGCGGCCGCGAAAAAATTAAAGCTAGCGAAATTGACGAAACTATCGTTAAAATCCGAGACTTGAGCAGCATTGTTAGAGAAAATAGCAAACCGGACGATAAATTAGAGCGGAATAAATGGAAGAGCGGGGCAACAAGACCATTATCTGTAGCGTATTTTTTCTGGATATCGTCGAATATTCAAAGAAATCCGTTTCAGGGCAGATATCGCTGAAAGAGCGTTTCAACGCCTTTCTGTCCATCGCCATTCGCGATGTGCCGGTCAACGACCGCATTATTCTCGATACGGGTGACGGTGCGGCAATCAGCTTTCTGGGTGATATCAGCGATGCTTTGCACGCTGCACTGAGCATGCACAGCAGCCTGCTGAATGAAGGCGTGCGTATGGAGCCGCCGTTGCTGGTGCGTATCGGTATCAATCTTGGGCCGGTGCGTCTGGTCAAGGATATCAACGGACAGCCGAATATCGTCGGCGACGGAATCAACGTTGCGCAGCGCGTGATGGGATTCTCCGATCCCGGGCAGATTCTGGTCTCGCGTTCCTATTACGATGCGGTGTCGCGCTTGTCGCAGGAATATGCAGGCATGTTCCACTATCAGGGTTCGCGCACCGACAAGCATGTGCGCGAACACGAGGTTTACGCGATCGGCTATCCCGGCGATTTCACCTCGACGCAGCGCAGCCTCGCCAAACAGACCAGACATGCCGGAGCCACCGGATTCAATGCCGTGCTGTTCAGGCTTGAAAATCATTGGGACAGGTTGGTCGTTAGTATGTCCAGGTGGGAGCGTCGTGCCATTGAGGTGTACGCCAATGCATCCCGCAATCAGCGCATGGCGATTATCGGAACAGCGGCGGTCGTGCTGCTCTCGCTGTTGACGCTACTGACGTTCAAGATAGCGAATCGTCCGGCTGCGCAGAGTCCGGTTTTGCTGGCTTCGCAGGAAAAGTCCGATGCCGAGCGGACCAAGCCGGCGGAAGCACAAGCCGCAACGGATGCCAAGGCTGCGAATCCGGAGAAAAAGGAAAGCAATGCTGCCGGCAAGAAGCTCTCTCCTGCCGAGAAAAAAGTGCAGGGCGTCAAGAAGAGTTCCCGCGTGCGGACACTGGAAGAAACGACGGGTGCCCCGGCGGTTTTGAATCTGGTGATTGTGCCGTGGGGTGAGGTTTATCTGGATGGTAGAATGCAGGGGGTCAGCCCGCCGCTGATGGAGTTGCAGGTATTGGCGGGCAAGCATGAGATCAAGATACGCAATACGACATTCCCGGCATTTACCCAGATCATCAAGGTGAAATCCGGCGAAAAAATCAAAATCAGGTATAACTTCGCCAAGTAGATAGGGCGATTGAAAGAATAGGAGCATTTGGATGTCGGGTCGCCGGAGTACGTTACTGGGCGTAATGTTGATTTGGATTCTGACTGGCTGCAAAGCCCTGAATTCCTGTGACGAGTGCTGGTGGTACAACAGGACTCCCGGTCACAAGCTGAACAAGGGCGTCGAGAGCTATGAAGAAGGAAATTATTATGCCTCGGTGGAAGCGTTGAACAACGTGCTGCAAACGAAGCTGGCTGAAAAGGAAGACAAGGTGAGTGCCTATAAATATCTAGCCTTCATACATTGCGTCTCCGGCAGGGAGAAGATGTGCTATGAATCCTTCCGCAGGGCACTGGCTTTGAAGCCGAGTTTCGAACTGACACCGGCAGAGGCAGGGCATCCGGTGTGGGGGCCGGTGTTCCGCAGTGCAAAAGCCAAATCTAAAGTTGGCAAATAACCATTCCTTGCCGGAACCATGATCAGTCATCTGGGACGTTATGAGATTGTCGGCGAACTCGGTCAGGGGGCGATGGGGGTCGTTTACAAGGCAACCGACCCGCTGATTGACCGCATCGTCGCGATCAAGACCATCACTTTGAGCCTTGCTCTGGAGGAGCGTGAGGAATATGAGGCACGGTTCTATCAGGAGGCCAAAGCCGCCGGTCGCCTGAGTCATCCCAATATTGTCACCATCTTCGACGTGGGTCGTAGCGGCGACATCGCCTATATCGCGATGGAATTCCTGCAGGGCCGGGAGTTGCGCGACATTCTCAATGACAGCAAGTTGTTGCCGGTTGACCAGGTGCTCGATATCGTTGCCCAGGTGGCGCTGGGGCTGGCCTATGCCCATGAGCACGGCATCATTCATCGCGACGTCAAACCCTCAAACATCATGATATTGCGCGATGGCCACGCGAAGATCACCGATTTCGGGATTGCGCGCATGGCATCTGCTGCAGTGCGCACGCAGACAGGCATGGTGCTCGGGTCGCCGAAGTATATGTCCCCCGAGCAGGTGATGGGAAAACTGACCGACCAGCGTTCCGACATCTTCTCGCTGGGGGTGATGCTGTATGAGATGCTGACAGGACTGCCGCCGTTCACGGGGGAGAATGTCAATGCCATCATGTACCAGACCCTGAACGCGATCCCGCAAGCGCCCAGTTCGCTGAATCCGGCAGTGCCGGATATGCTCAATTTCATTGTCGCCAAGGCGCTGGCTAAAGATCTTGAGAACCGCTACCAGAACGCACGGGATCTGGCGAATGATCTGCGAGCCTGCCGGGGTACCGTGCCGAGTACTGCAGTTACAGTTGATGCAAGCAAGTCTGCCATTGCCGGTTTAATGCAGGAAGCAGCCCCCGTGGTTTTGGGTTCGGAGGATGAATCCGAGCCCGTCCTGACCATGCGCCTGTCTCCGTCTTTTGATTCCGCCGGCGCCACAATGCGTCTGGCCGCGATGACGGCCAGCAAGGAAGATGTGGAGGAGTTGTCCAGGACCTTCAAGATGGCCCGGCCCAGCATCGAAGAAATCAACAGTGCGGCCCCGCAGTCGCAAAGCAGGCGTTTGCCTGCGCATCCCGACGGAGAAGCTCGAGCAACCAGGGGAGGGGGGCTGATACTGATGGCCATCATTGCCTTGATTCTGATCGGGCTGATTTCCGCGCTTCTGTTCTAGCTTGTCCAACACTCGATGGGAATGCAGCTGAACTACAAACTGCGCCCATCCCGTTCTCTCGCGCTGCTGTTTTTTCTACTCTGTGTCTTGCTGCTGGTTTCGATATGGATGCTGCCCTTGCCGGTTGCGGGTTTATTGGCATTGACGGTGGGCGTGTTGTGCTGGACAGGTTATTACCTGTTGCGTGACGCGACCTTGCGCATGGGGCATTCGTGTGTGGCTTTCCGTCTGGAAGGTCAGGAAGAGATCGTGCTGGTATTGCGCAGCGGCAGACATCTCCCGGGCCGGGTGGCTATGGACAGCCTGGTGACCCCGGCGCTGGTCATCCTGAACGTGGCATTGAAAGAGCAGAGCGGAAGGCGCAGCCTGTTGATTCTGCCAGATACCATGGGGGCGGAAAGTTTCCGGCGTTTGCGCGTTGCGTTGAAATGGGGCGATAAAGCCGATCAGGTTGCAACGTAGCCAGGCGGGATCAGTACGGTCGGAACGGCCTCCGGCAGCATCTGCGGATAATCCTTGCTGAAGTGCAATCCGCGACTCTCGTGCCGGGAAAGCGCACTTTGCACGATCAGGTCGGCTGTCAGAACCAGATTGCGCAGCTCCAGCAGGTCGGCACTGACATGGAAGTTGCTGTAATACTCATCAATCTCCTCGTGCAGTAACTTGATGCGATGTTGGGCTCGTTGCAAACGTTTGGTCGTGCGAACAATCCCGACGTAGTCCCACATGAAGCGGCGCAGTTCGTCCCAGTTATGCGAGATCACCACGGTCTCGTCCGCATCGGTTACCCGGCTTTCATCCCAACGCGGAAGATCGGGTATTTTTTTGGGCGAACTGTTCAGAATGTCCTGGGAGGCAGCTTCGGAAAAAACCAGGCATTCGAGCAGCGAGTTACTGGCCAGCCGGTTGGCGCCATGCAGGCCGGTGCAGGCGGTCTCGCCGATTGCGTACAGTCCGTTTACATCGGTTCGACCATGCAGATCGGTCAGTATCCCGCCGCAGGTGAAATGCACTGCCGGAACAACCGGGATCGGTTGTTTGGATATGTCTATGCCCAATGCCAGGCAGCGCGCATAGATGGTCGGGAAATGCTCCTGCAGGAATTCGAGCGGCTGGTGCGAGATGTCCAGATAGACGCAATCCAGGCCGCGCTTTTTCATTTCGAAGTCGATGGCTCTTGCAACGATATCGCGGGGAGCCAGTTCGGCGCGTTCGTCGTGCCAGGGCATGAAGCGCGTGCCATCGGGCAGCTTTAATATGCCACCTTCTCCGCGCACCGCTTCGCTGATGAGGAACGATTTGGCATGGGGGTGGTAAAGGCAGGTCGGGTGAAACTGGATGAATTCCATGTTGGCAACGCGGCAACCCGCGCGCCAGCCCATGGCGATGCCGTCGCCGGTGGCGGTATCGGGAGAGGTGGTGTACAGATATACCTTGCCGGCTCCCCCGGTGGCGAGCACGGTGTTTTCTGCGGCGATGGTGACGACTTCGCCGCTCAGGCTGTTCAGCGCATAGGCGCCGTAGCAGCAATTGCCATCCTTTTGCATTTTTTTGCAGGTGATGAGATCGACGGCAATATACTGTTCCAGCAGGGTGATATTGGGATGAATGCGCGCCTTGTCGGCGATGGTCTCCTGCACGGCTTGTCCGGTGGCATCGGTGGCATGAATGATGCGGCGGTGGCTATGTCCGCCTTCGCGGGTGAGATGGTAGCCACTTTCCGAATCCTCATCGCGGGTGAAGGGTACGCCCTGGGAGATCAGCCAGTTGATTGCTGCCGCGCCGCGTTCAACGACAAAGCGCGTGGTATTGGGGTCGCACAGCCCAGCTCCGGCGACCATGGTGTCGCGGATATGTTCATCCAGAGAGTCGTCGGGTGAAAGCACGGCAGCGATTCCGCCTTGAGCCTTAGCGCTGGCGCCGTCCAGGAGCGATTTTTTGGTGATAACGGCGACTTTTTGCCTGTCTGCCAGCTTGAGCGCCAATGACAGTCCAGCCAGTCCGCTACCGATGATGAGAGTATCGAAACGCAACACGCCACTTGTCCAATCGAGTTGTTTACCTGACGAACTATATCAAACTTGGGCGGGGACAATGCCCGCAGAGTGAACTTATTTCCAGCCCGGCGGTCAATTTGCCTGAAACTTGCGAGGCTGACGTTTGTGTACCCGTCCGGTTATACTGACGGGCCGCTGATAGGCGGTTCAATTCAATAAACCGGAAAACGGAATGGGTGACAGGGAGGTCGATCAACAACTGGTAGAGCGTGCGCAACGCGGCGATAAGCATGCGTTCGAGTTGTTGGTGGCAAAATATCAGCGTCGCTTGGGCAGATTGATTTCGCGTTTCGTCAGAAACGCCGCAGAAGCCGAGGATGTTACTCAGGATGCGTTTATCAAGGCGTATCGTGCCTTGCCCGCGTTCCGCGGGGATAGCGCGTTTTATACGTGGCTGTACCGGATCGGCATCAATACTGCAAAAAACCATCTGGTGGCACAGGGGCGCAGGGCGCCGACCAGCACACCGTTCGATGCGGATGAAGCTGAAGATTTCGAGGATGCGGCGCTGTTGCATGAAGTGGCGACGCCCGAAAACGAGCTGATGAGCAAGCAGGTGGTTGAGGTGGTGAATGCCTCGTTGCAAGAGTTGCCGGACGATTTGCGTACTGCACTGACGCTGCGTGAAATCGAGGGTCTCAGCTACGAGGAGATTGCGGTTGTGATGAACTGTCCGATTGGAACGGTCAGATCGCGGATTTTCAGGGCGCGCGAGGCGATTGCTACCAATCTGCGTCCTTTGTTGGGTACAAGTGAAAATACAAGGTGGTGAATATGAAACAGGAAATTTCGGCTTTGATGGACGGGGAAATGTTCGAGGATCAGGCGGATGCCTTCCTGGATAAACTCAAACGCCATCCGGAGCAGCAGCAGGAATGGGAAACCTATCATCTAATCGGCGATACCTTGCGACAACCCGACCATGTCTGCAAAAGATTCGGAAAGTCTTTTCATGACCGATTGCAAGCCGAACCCACTGTATTCGCCCCTTATCAACGCACTTCCCAGCGTGTCCGTAATTTCGCTCTTTCTGCTGTTGCTTCGGTAATGGCGCTGGCTTTGGTGGCGTGGCTGTCGCTACAGGTCGGCAACGAACCCGCTCCACAACTTGCGGCAGCTCCGATACCGCAGGTTAATGCAGTCAAACCCGCTTCCGTCCAGGCGAACGACTACCTGATGGCGCATCAGGAGTTCTCGCCCAGTGCCGAGGTACATGTTTCCGCTCCCTATATTCATGCGGTGGCAGGCCGATAGTGGAAGTCTTGATGCAACAGTCCAGATATCTGTTTTTCATAATGTTGCAACTGGGTGTTGCAACAGCCATCGCCGATCCATTGCAGGGAAAAGACGCGGAATGGCTGAAAAGCATGGCAATTGCGGCACACCAGACAAATTACAGCGGGGTGTTTGTCTACCAGTCGGGTGAGAACGTTGAGGTGTCGCGTGTCACGCACGTTACCGACAAGGACGGAGAACATGAGCGCGTGGAAGGGTTGATCGGCGTCAAGCGCGAAATCATCCGTGACAACGATCAGGTTTGGCTGTACTCGGAAGGTCACAAGGTAAGGATCGAAAAGCGTCAAATCAAACGCACATTTCCCGCGTTGCTGCCGGAACAGATTTCCATATTGAAAGAGAATTATTCGGTCAATCAGGCAGAGGAAGACGAAATTGCCGGTTATCACGCCCGTTCGGTTGTATTCGTGCCGCGGGACAGCTTGCGCTATGCGCGCAAGATGTGGGCGGAAAGCGGCTCGGGATTGTTGCTTAAGGCGGTGGTGCTGAACGATCACGGCAACATTATCGAACAATATGCTTTCATGCAGTTGAGCATCGGCAACAACATTGATCGAAAATGGATCGTTCCGGAAAATTCTTCCGCAACAGCGATTGCCAAGGAAATCAATCCGCCGCCCTCGCCTGAAGTTGAACTCCTGACGGAGTCGAGCGGCTGGCAGGTCGATGCTTTACCTGCTGGCTTCAGGAAAGTGCTGGAAATGCGCCGTCCCTTCCGCGGAAACAAGGAGCCCGTGATTCAAATGGTGTTCTCCGACGGTTTGGCAGGCATCTCGGTTTTTATTGAAAAGGCCAGGGATACGACATATCTGCATTCCGGTTTGTCCGGGCAAGGCGCGGCCCATGTATATAACCGCATCGTTGGCGATAATCTGGTTACAGTGGTTGGAGAAGTGCCGCCCCTGACGGTCATTCAAGTGGGTGATTCGGTTCGATACGCGGGGCAATGACATGCTGGAGATGCGCGCAATTGTTATTCAGGTGGAAGGGGATGAAGCCTCGGTGCAACCCTTGAGTACTGGCGGGTGCGGCCATTGCAACAGTGAAGGCGGGTGCGGCAGCGGCAAGCTGACAAAATTGTTCTGCAGCACGAAACCGCGCCAATTCAAAGTAAGCAACGCAGTGCATGCCAAGGTCGGCGACGAGGTTCAGGTATCCATTCCGGACGGCGTGTTGTTGCGGGGAGCTGTGAAGATGTATGTGTTGCCGCTGGTCCTGTTGCTGGTTGGCGGTATCGCGGGTGTCGGTCTGGCGGACGAGACGATCAGACGTGATGCCTATGCTGTTACAGGAGCAGTCATCGGATTGTTGCTGGGTTTTATTCTGGCAAGGCTATCGCCCGGAGTCGGGCAGGCTGTCGCCTCATCCATTGTTGTGTCGCGGTCCGGTTCTTAATCATCGATCCATCAGGAGGCTAAGAGTATTTATGCTAAGAAGATTGTTTTTTTTCGCATTGTTCGGGCTGTTTGCGCAAACGGCAGTTGCAAGTAATTTGCCTGATTTCACCGAGTTGGTGGAAAAACAGGGGGCAGCAGTGGTGAATGTAAGTACCACGCAAACTGTTCGCATCCCGCAAATGTTTCCGGGCGCGCCCAACGTGCCGGAAAACGACCCGTTCTATGAGTTTTTCCGCCGTTTCGCACCCCAGGTTCCGCAGGAACAGGAATCTCAATCTCTCGGGTCGGGTTTTATTATCAGTCCCGACGGCTACATTCTGACCAACGCCCACGTGGTGGATCGTGCAGACAAAATTACTGTCCGCCTGAGTGACAAGCGAGAGTTCAAGGCGAAAGTGATTGGTGCCGACAAGCGTACCGATGTGGCTTTGCTCAAGATCGATGCGACCGGTCTGCCCAAGGTAACGCTGGGTAATCCGGAACAGATCAAAGTCGGCGAATGGGTGCTGGCGATCGGCTCACCCTTTGGCTTCGATAGCAGTGTGACGGCCGGTATCGTCAGCGCCAAGGGGCGTTCCTTGCCGCAAGAGAATTTTGTTCCCTTCATCCAGACCGACGTGGCGATCAATCCCGGTAACTCGGGGGGGCCGCTGTTCAATATGAAGGGCGAAGTGGTGGGTATCAATTCCCAGATATACAGTCGTTCCGGCGGTTATATGGGCTTGTCGTTTTCCATTCCCATTGATGTGGCGATGGACGTGGTGCAGCAGTTGCGTAGTACTGGCAAGGTCACGCGTGGACGAATCGGCGTGACCATTCAGGAAGTGACGCGCGAACTTGCCGATTCTTTCGGTTTACCCAAGGTCGGTGGAGCGTTGATATCCGGTGTGGAAAAGGGTGGTCCGGCCGACAAGGCTGGCGTGCATCGCAGCGATGTGATTCTCAAGTTCGATGGCAAGGCAGTGAATTCATCCGCTGATTTGCCGCGTATCGTCGCATCCATTAAGCCGGGCACCAAAGTCGGCGCGCAATTGTGGCGCAAGGGTAGTACCAAGGATATTTCGCTGGTGGTTGGTGAGTTGCAGGACGAAAGCGCCGTTGCCCAGCGTGGCAGTCGCAGCGGCGGCAGTGTTGCAGGTTCATCGGAAAGTGAAACCCGCCTGGGACTGGTTGTCAGCGAGTTGAATGACCAGCAAAAAGCCGAATTGCAGGTTGAAGGTGGCTTGATTGTGGAGGATTTGAAAGGCCCGGCTGCGCGCAGTCAGTTGCAGCGCGGTGATGTGATCCTGGCAGTCGGTAATACCGAAGTACACAGCGCGGCTCAATTCAATGAGGCACTCAGGAAGGAGCCGCGAGGCCGTAACATTGCCTTGCTGGTGCGCCGCAGCGAAGGCACCGTGTACGTATCGATCAAGATGGACGAGAAGTAGGCAGTACCTGTAGCTCAGCGTATCCCGTCAAAATCGGCTAGAATTCGCGCTTTGCGAAACCGCCGCTCCCTCTCCTCAATCCTCTCCCGCCGGGGGAATATTGGGGGGAGGGAGCGGGATTTTATATATGAGCCTCATGCAGCATATCCGTAATTTTTCCATTATTGCCCATATCGACCACGGCAAATCCACATTGGCAGATCGCATCATCCACTTGTGCGGCGGCTTGTCCGATCGCGAGATGGAAGAACAAGTGCTTGATTCAATGGATATCGAGCGCGAGCGCGGCATTACCATCAAGGCGCAAACCGCAGCCCTGAGTTACAAGGCCCGCGACGGGCAGGTATACAACCTTAACCTTATCGACACCCCGGGGCATGTGGACTTTTCGTATGAAGTTTCACGCTCGCTTTCGGCCTGTGAAGGTGCGCTATTGGTGGTGGATGCCTCGCAGGGAGTGGAAGCCCAAACTGTTGCCAATTGCTACACAGCGCTCGACCTCGGCGTTGAAGTGGTGCCGGTTCTGAACAAGATCGACCTTCCCTCGGCCAATCCGGAAAACGCCATCGCCGAGATTGAGGACGTTATCGGCATCGGTGCGCAGGATGCCGTGCATTGTTCGGCCAAGACCGGGATGGGCGTGGAAGACGTGCTGGATGCACTCATCGCGAAAGTGCCGCCCCCCAAAGGCGATGTCACTGCGCCTTTGCAGGCACTGATCATCGATTCATGGTTCGATAACTATGTCGGCGTGGTGATGCTGGTGCGCATCATGAACGGCACACTCAAACCCAAGGACAGGATATTGCTCATGGCGACGGGTGCACAGCACCTGACCGAGCATGTCGGGGTGTTTACACCCAAATCGCAGAATCGCGAGTCGCTGTCCGCCGGCCAGGTGGGCTTTGTGATCGCAGGCATCAAGGAATTGAAGGATGCCAAGGTGGGCGACACGGTCACCCTGGTGGCGAAGCCCGCCAGCAGCCCGTTACCGGGATTCAAGGAAGTGCAACCGCAGGTATTCGCCGGACTGTTTCCGGTCGAGTCAAATCAATATGAAGCGCTGCGCGACTCTCTCGAGAAGCTCAAACTGAACGATGCCTCGTTGCAATATGAGCCGGAAGTTTCGCAGGCGCTGGGCTTCGGCTTCCGCTGCGGTTTCCTGGGGTTATTGCACATGGAAATCGTGCAGGAACGCCTGGAGCGCGAGTTCGACATGGATCTCATTACCACTGCACCGACTGTGGTTTATGAGGTGGTGCAGCGCGACGGTACATTGTTGATGGTGGATAATCCGTCAAAATTGCCGGATGCGTCCAAGATCGAAGAAATCCGCGAGCCTATCGTGCATGTCAATTTGTACATGCCGCAGGAGTATGTCGGTTCGGTCATCACGCTGTGTACGCAAAAGCGCGGTTTGCAGATCGACATGACATACCACGGTAAGCAGGTACTGCTGCAATACGAGATGCCCATGGCGGAAATCGTCATGGATTTCTTCGACAAGCTGAAATCGGTGTCGCGCGGTTACGCGTCAATGGATTACGAGTTCAAGGAATATCGCCCGGCGGACGTGGTGAAGGTGGATATGCTGATCAACAGCGAAAAAGTAGATGCGTTATCGATCATTGTGCATCGCGCCAACAGCATGTATCGCGGGCGCGAAGTGGCCGCGAAGATGCGCGAACTGATTCCGCGCCAGATGTTTGACGTGGCCATCCAGGCGGCTATCGGCGCCAACATCATCTCGCGCGAGAACGTGAAGGCTTTGCGCAAGAACGTGCTGGCGAAGTGTTACGGCGGCGATATTTCGCGCAAGAAAAAACTGCTGGAGAAGCAGAAGGCGGGCAAGAAGCGCATGAAACAGGTGGGGAGCGTGGAAATTCCGCAGGAGGCCTTCCTTGCCATCCTGCGCGTGGACGACAAATAACCGGATAGGAAGTAGAGATGACCTTTGCCTTGATCTTGTTTTCTTTGCTGGTATTGACCGGAGTGATCTGGGTGCTGGATCGTTTCACGCTGCGTGCCGGACGCTCTGCGGGTGTGGCCGAGCCATGGTGGGTGGAATACGCCAAGAGCTTCTTCCCCGTGATCCTGATTGTTTTCCTGCTGCGCTCCTTTCTGGTCGAACCGTTCAAGATTCCTTCCGGATCGATGATCCCGACCCTGCATGTGGGAGATTTCATCCTGGTCAATCGCTATACTTACGGCCTGCGATTGCCCATCATCAACAAGAAGTTCATCGACATCAACCAGCCGCAGCGCGGCGATGTGATGGTGTTCCACTATCCGGAAGACCCGTCGGTGGATTATATTAAGCGTGTGATCGGATTGCCCGGGGATGTGTTGGTCTATCGCAACAAAAAATTGTCGATCAATGGCGCAGAGCAGGCATTGCTGCACGATGGAGATTACAATTATGTCGAGAGCGAATTGCGTTTCATCCACACAGAACGTTATATCGAGAATCTGGGTGGCCGGAAGCATGCTGTGCTGCTGAATCCGGAAATGCCGCAGGTACATCTGGGCAATGTGGCAAACTTTCCGCAGCATGAGCAATGCAGTTACAGTGATGAAGAGGTGCGCTGTACTGTTCCCGCCGGGCATTACTTCATGATGGGCGACAACCGCGATAATAGCCGCGACAGCCGCTACTGGGGTTTTGTGCCGGATGAGATGATTGTGGGCAAAGCGTTTTTCATCTGGATGAATTTTGGTGAACTGAAACGGGTCGGTTTATCGATCGAGTAGACGAAGATAGCAGAAAGGAATGAAGATGAAAGCATTGGCAGGCAGGCAACGCGGTATCAGCATGGTTGGGATGATTTTTGTTGCGGCTGGAGTGATTCTGGTCGCGATATTGAGTTTGAAGCTGGTGCCGTCCTATATGCATAGTGCCCAGATTGCGCAGATACTCAAGGCGATTGCCGACGATCCGGAGATGCGGGGAGCGTCAATCAAGGAAATCAAGGAGTCTTACACCAAACGCGCAGACATCAACTATATTTCCGACATTACCGCTGACGACCTCGATATCAACAAGGAAAATGGCCAGTTAAGCATCAGTGCCAGCTATTCTGTCAAGATTCCGATTGCAGGCAACGTCACACTGTTGCTTGAATTCAACCCGAGCAGTTCATAATTTTCCGATGAAGCATGCGGCATTGTGTAAACAACTCGGCTATCAATTTGTGCAGCCGCAATTGTTGCAGCGTGCGTTAACCCACCGCAGTTACAGTGCCGCGCATAACGAGCGGCTGGAATTTCTCGGCGATAGCGTGCTGAACTGCACCATCGCAAAATATCTTTACGACACCTACCCAGACTTGCCGGAAGGCGATTTGTCCCGTTTGCGTTCCAATCTGGTCAACCAGCAAACATTGGCGACTCTGGCGCTACAGTTGAATCTGGGCGAGCAACTGCTGCTGGGTGAGGGGGAGCGCAAGAGTGCCGGACATCGCCGCCCTTCCATTCTGGCGGATGGCCTGGAAGCCCTGTTTGGCGCGGTGTTGCTGGATGCGGATTTTGCGGCAGCGGAAAAAGTGGTATTGGGGCTGTACGTGCCGTTCATAAAACGCACCGATCTGAAAACGCTGGGCAAAGATGCCAAGACCCTGCTGCAAGAACATCTGCAAAGCCGCAAATTGGCCTTGCCGCAATACAACGTGATCGAGATACAGGGCGAAGCGCATGCACAGACCTTCGTGGTCTCCTGCGAAATCGCACAACTCGGTCTGACTACCCAGGGCGAGGGCGCAAGCCGCCGCATCGCAGAACAAATTGCCGCCGAGCGCGCCTATCAACAAATCAAAGAAAACCCATGACCGAATCCCAAAACTTCCACAGCGGTTTTATCGCCATCGTCGGGCGTCCCAATGTTGGCAAATCGACCTTGCTCAATCATCTTATCGGGCAAAAGATCAGTATCACCTCGCGCAAAGCACAGACGACACGCCACCGCATCACGGGCATTCTTACCGAGGAAAAGACCCAGTTCGTTTTTGTCGATACTCCGGGCTTCCAGACGCAGCACACCAATGCCTTGAATCGCGGCATGAATCGCGTGGTGACCAGCAGTCTGCGTGAAGTGAATGTGGTGTTGTTTGTGATAGAAGCGCGTCAATTCGACGAACGCGACCAGCAGGTGATGGAGTTGTTGCCGCAAGACCGGCCGGTGATACTGGTCATCAACAAGGCCGACTTGCTGGCTGACAAGACCGAGCTGTTGCCTTTTATCGAAAAAATCTCAGCGTTGCGCCATTTCGCCGCCATCGTTCCGGTCAGCGCGCGCCAAAACAAGCAACTCGATACTTTGCTGGACGCCATACGTCCCTATATACCCGAGGGCGAACACCTGTATGCCGAAGACGAAATCACCGACCGCAACGAACGTTTTCTTGCCGCCGAGTTGCTGCGTGAAAAAGTGTTCCGCTTCACCGGCGAAGAGTTGCCTTATTCGGTCAGTGTGGTGATCGAACAGTTCAAGCTGGAAGGAAAGCTGCGCCGCATTCATGCCGCCATTCTCGTGGACAAGGAAGCGCACAAGGCCATGCTCATCGGCAGCAAGGGCGAGAAGCTCAAGGAGATTGCCACCCAGGCGCGCCTCGACATGGAAAAACTGTTCGACGGCAAAGTGTTCCTGGAAGTGTTCGTCAAGGTCCGCAGCGGCTGGGCGGACAGCGCCCACATGTTGAAGACGCTGGGGTATGAGTAACGCGGCATCCAAACAACGCATTCAGGACGAACCGGCCTTCGTTCTGCACAGCTACCCGTTCCGCGAAACCAGTCTGATACTGGAAGTTTTCAGCCGTCAGCATGGGCGCGTGGCGCTGGTGGCGCGCGGAGCAAGGCGGCCCAGGTCGGCATTGCGCGGCTTGCTGATGGGTTTTCAGCCCTTGCTGTTGAGCTGGTTCGGCAGGCACGAATTGCGCACCTTGCACAGCGCGGAATGGCAGGGCGGCCAGCCACAGCTGCAGGGCACCGCGCTGCTATGCGGCTTCTACCTGAACGAATTGCTGCTGAACCTGATGGCGCGCGACGACCCGCACGAAAGCCTGTTCGATTACTACCAGCAGACCCTGCAGCGACTGGCGCAGGAAGACGATCATGCGTTCACACTGCGCTGTTTTGAGAAGCACATGCTGCAAGAGTTGGGTTATGCGCTGTTGCTTGAGAATGAGGCAGATGGCGGCAAGCCTATTGTGCCGGACCGGAATTACCGCTATATACTTGAGCGTGGAGCGATAGCGGAAACGGCGGATTCGTCGCAAGGCATACCGGTATCCGGCAAGACCTTATTGGACATGGCTTCCGACGATTACCGCGACGTGAACAGCGCGCGCCAGAGCAAACAATTGATACGCATATTGCTCGATCACCACCTTGCCGGGAAGACATTGCACACGCGCGAATTGATGAGGGATTTGCAGAAATTATGATCAAGTTAGGTTTGAATATTGACCACGTTGCCACCTTGCGCCAGGCGCGCGGTGCGCGTTATCCCAATCTGGTGCGAGCCGCGCTGATTTGTGAAGAATCGGGAGCGGATGCGATCACCATCCACCTGCGCGAGGATCGCCGCCATATCCAGGATGCCGATGTCGACATCCTGCGCGGCATGTTGCAGACGCGCATGAATCTGGAATGTGCGGTGACGGACGAGATGATCACCAATGCACTGCGCGTAAAGCCGCATGACATCTGTCTTGTGCCGGAAAAGCGCGAAGAACTGACTACCGAGGGCGGGCTGGATGTGGTCAAACATTTCGATGCTGTGCAGCGTGCAACGCATCTCTGTACGGAAGCGGGTATTCGCGTTTCGCTGTTTATTGATGCCGATGAGCGCCAACTGGATGCGGCGAAAAAAGCGGGAGCGCCCGTGATTGAAATCCACACCGGGAAATATGCGGATGCCGATAGTGTTCCGGCGCGCGAACAGGAATTGGCGCGCATCCGCCATGCGGTTATACATGCTCATGCATTGGGGATGCAGGTGAATGCCGGACATGGTTTGAATTACCACAACGTCCGACCCATCGTGGCGATTCCGCACATCGCCGAACTCAATATCGGTCACGCCATCATTTCAGAAGCGGTGTTCATCGGGCTGGAACAGGCTGTGAAAAACATGAAAAACCTTTTGACTGCTGGGTTCCCGCCTGATGGAACTACTAGCCATTCGACTAAGCTGGCAAACAACGCCAGCCAAGTCGCTGGTTATGCGCGGAATGACGGATGATATTCGGCATCGGTACCGATATCGTCACAGTGGCGCGCATCGAAGCGGCCAGTACTCGCCACGGGGCGGTATTTGCGGCGCGCATTCTCAGCGAACAGGAAATGGCCGAATACGCCACCCAAGCCCATCCGGCGCGATTCCTGAGCAGGCGTTTTGCCGCCAAAGAGGCCTTTGCCAAAGCGACCGGACAAGGTCTTCGCCATCCGGTGAGCTTACGCCGCATTACCGTCAGCCATGACGAACTGGGAAAACCGGTCTTTTTGTTCGACGCGGAGTTATCCGCGCATCTGCGGCAACTCGGCATCGTTTGCCACCACTTGAGTATCAGCGACGAACGCGATACCGCCGTCGCATTTGTAATCCTGGAAGGAGAAGGCTGATGGGCAACGGGCCAGTGATGCTGGATGTAATCGGCAAGACGCTTACTACAGATGATGAAAAGCGTCTGCGTCATCCGCTGGTGGGCGGCATCATACTGTTTTCCCGCAACTATGAATCGCCGGCTCAACTTTCCGAGTTGACGGCAAGCATTCATGCGCTGCGCACGCCGCCGTTGCTTATTGCAGTCGATCACGAAGGCGGCAGGGTTCAGCGTTTTCGGGATGGATTTACCAGGCTGCCGCCCATGCGCGAGTTGGGCAAAGTGTGGGACGAACATCCAAAACGCGCCAGACATCTGGCCCAGCAAGCGGGTTTCGTATTGGCTTCTGAACTGCGCGCTTGCGGTGTGGACTTCAGCTTTACCCCTGTGCTGGATGTGGATTATGGATCGAGTTCTGTCATCGGCGACCGCGCCTTTCACACCGACCCGCAGGCCATTGCCGAACTGGCGCACAGTCTTCTGATGGGTTTGAGGCAAGGTGGCATGCCCTCCGTGGGCAAACATTTTCCGGGTCACGGCTTCGTCAGTGCCGATTCGCATCTGGACATCCCGGTGGACGAACGCAGCTTCACAGATATTGAATTGAGCGACCTCATTCCGTTCCGCCAGATGGTCAATTACGGCCTTACCGCTGTAATGCCTGCACATGTCATTTACCCCAGGATCGATTCCAGTCCGGCGGGATTTTCCAAAGTCTGGCTGAAAGACATTTTGCGCGGCGAACTCGGTTTCGAGGGTTGCATTTTCAGCGATGATCTCTCCATGGAAGGCGCGACGGTCGCAGGCGGGATCGTAAAGCGCGCCGAAGCTGCGCTGAATGCCGGGTGCGATATGGTGCTGGTGTGCAACAAGCCGGAATTTGCCGACGAATTGCTGGCCGGATTGAAGTGGGAAATGACCGCGCAAAGCAAAGCCAGACTGGCACAAATGCGCGGACATCCGCATCCCTGGACACTGGTGCAGTTGCATGAAAATGCCGACTTCATCAAGGCGTTACACGCGGTTGCCGACATCGGCATGCGCGAGGGTGAGCTACCGTTGGTCTAGTAGTGAATACCTTCTGTCATTAGAGGTGTATTTTTTGGCTTCTCGAATTCGGTCCCTGCGATTATGATGCGCAACACCATGACCGGATGCAGGGGGAGATAAAAAATGAAACTCGTTCAGAATCCACACGATTTACTGAAGACAGAATATTCGTTGTTTCGCACCCGGTTCGATGTGGAGTACGGCGTACTCTGGTCGATAACCAAGCAGGATGACGTTCCGTGCGTCACGCCGCAATTTCTGAAGGAACTCTGCGAGCATCAGAGTGCTATAGCCAACAGCCAAGGAAAAATATTGGTTGGCGAGAAATTGCACGATATCCGTTTTTCTGTTCTGACATCCATTACTCCGGGAGTATATAGTCTCGGTGGGCAGCTCTCGCTTTTCAGAGAGCTGATTCGGGATCAGGATCGCGACGCATTGCTGAGATATGCGGTTGCCTGCATCGATGTCATTTATCCCAGAACTCGCCATTACGAATTGCCGCTGGTGACAATCTCCTTGCTGCAGGGCGATGCGCTGGGTGGCGGTATGGAGGGGGCACTGACAAGCGATATAATTATTGCAGAACGTAATTGTCAGATGGGCTTCCCCGAAATATTGTTCAATCTTTTCCCCGGGATGGGCGCGTATAGCATGATTGCCAGAAAGGTGAGCCAGAAGTTTGCTGAAAAAATGATTCTGGGCGGCAAGATGTACAGTGCCGAAGAGCTATATGAGGCGGGTTTGGTCGACATTCTGGCTGAAGACGGCAAAGGAATTGACGCTGTCAACGACTACATCAGAAAACAGGAACGACGTTCCAACGGCTATCTGGCCGTTCAGAAGGCGCGTCACAGATTTAACCCGCTGAGCTATCAGGAGTTGATCGACATCACCACCGTGTGGGTCGATGCGGCGCTCAAGCTCGGTGAGAAAGACTTGAAGGTAATGGATCGTTTTGTGCGCTCCCAGGAAAAACTGTTCCTGCAACCGCAAGTACAAACGCACATCTCCAGAATTGCCTGACCTTTACAAGGTTGCCTGGTTGGCCCCGTTCAGATATCGCAGAAGCGAGGCCCGGGTGGCGGGGTAACTGTCCAGTGCTTCATTCATTAGCCCTGTAGCGGAAATTTTCAGCTTGGAATCGTCGAGTGTCAGTATTTGGCTGCATACGGCGAACAATGCTTCCGCGCCGACGTTTCCCGAACTGCCCTTCAGAATGTGAGCCAATTCTCTGAACGTGGCGTACTCCTGCCTCGATAGTGCAAAACGCATGGCTTCGAGCAGCTTGTCCGTTTCGGACAAGAATCCAAAGATCACCGTGCGCAAAAAATCTTCCTGATGGCCGCCCAGCACAGCCAGATGGTGCAAGGTATTTTCATTAATCAGTCCTGACAGGCTTTGTTCCTTGAGTTGACTGGCGGAGTGGGCCAGTTCCGGCGCATCTGTCTTGGCCGGGGTGAGCGTCAGGCGGGCCACGGTATCCAGCAAGGTCAGCGCATCGACGGGTTTTGTCAGGTAAGCATCGATATGGGCGGATTCGCATTCCCGCTTCGCTTCCAGTGTGGCATTGGCAGTCAAAATGATTACCGGTGTGTCCAGCGGTTGCCTGGATAAGGCGCGGTGCATATTGACGACTTCCAGGCCGCCTACCTGGGGCATGTTCATGTCCAATATCATCAGGTCGTAGGTATGCTCCTCAAGCCTGTCAAGCGCCTGCTCGCCGTTCTCAACCAGATCGACTTTGTGATTGCCGTGAAGCAATATTTTCTCGATGATCTGCCGGTTGGTTCCGTTATCCTCGGCGACAAGGATCCGGACGCCGCGCTTGCCGGCTGTGCTGCGCTCGTAATGCTCCTTGAATGAAATCACACCCTCGGAAGGCCGCGGTGCCATGATCCCGTGCAGGGCGTTGAACAGCAATGTCTTGTCGAGCGGGGTACGCAGCAAACAGGAGAACCCGGCATCGAGGTAGTCTTTTTCGCTGTGGTTGTGAAGATCCGGGTTGAGCAGGATTGTTGATAATTTCTGTTTGCCCTGCAGTTCCTGTATGTTTGCGGCAAAGTCCGTTGCAGTTATCCCGATGTGCTGGGGGACGCACAGGATGGCCAGATGGTTGGTGCGGGCATCATCCCTGTTGATCAGATGCGTGAAGAAATGCGTCAGCGATGCGGCATGTTCGCAACGGATTCCCCACGTGGTTGCATAACCGGTGACAGCGAGTTGCTCGTTCAGCGGCAACCCTATGGTCAGCAGGTATAGTTGTTCAAGCGTCGGTTTGATTTCGATCAGGACGGAGGGTGGTTGTTTGGCGAAGGGAGCCTCGAACCAGAAAATACTGCCTATCCCCGGTTCGCTCTGCAGGCCCATTTTGCCGCCCATCAACTCGACCAACTGCTTGGAAATTGTCGTGCCCAGTCCGGTGCCGCCGTAGGTTCGGGTAATGTTTTGGTCGGCTTGGGTAAAGCTCTCGAAAATCTTTGCCTGGGCTTGCGGTGAAATCCCGATGCCCGTATCGATTACCTCGAAGCGGAGGCGGGTATGGTGTTCATCCTGTTGCAAGGTGCCGATTCTGAGCTCGACGCTGCCCTTGCCGGTGAACTTGATCGCATTGCCCATCAGGTTGATGATGACCTGTTGCAGATGCAACGGGTCGCCCTGCAGCATGAAGTATGTCTCCGGCGTGAAGCGGACCGACATGCTTATCCCTTTTTTCTCGACCTGGGGCTGGAACATTTCCAGCGTGGTGTTGACCAGCTTATGCAGATCGAAATCGACCTTCTCCGAGACCAGTTTTCCACTCTCGATTTTGGAAAGATCGAGGATGTTGTCGATCAGCTTGAGCAGGAGATGCGCCGATTTCTTCAGCGTTCCAACAAGATCCTTCTGTTCATCGTCCAGTCGCGTACTGATCAACAAGTCGCTGGCGCCGATTACGCCATTAAGTGGCGTTCGCATTTCGTGGCTCATGTTGGACAGGAAATCGCTCTTGGCCTTGCTTGCAGCACGGGCGCTTTCCAGGGCATCGTTCAACTGACCGCGCAGTTTCAGGATATATAGCGGTATGCACAGCAGGGTGAGCCAAAGACCCACGGCGATGCGCAGATGATCATGCCAGTAGCCGTTGAACAGGATAACGGCCGAGAATCCGATCATACTGGCCACATAGGCGTTGATCAGCGACTCCTTGCCGTAGCGGATGCCGTTGCCTGTGATGACCCACAAGTAAATGCCGTAGAACAAAACGCCGGCCTCATCGGTCATCATCATGCCGAAACTGATTGCGGCGATATCTGAATACATTGCCATGCACTGGCGTTTTCTGGAGGTGTCGCCTTTGTACAGAATATACAGCGCCATCAGAATGGCGCTGGTGACACAGATTACCGAGAATGCGAATATCGGCACCCCGATCGAAGTGGGGGTGACGAAATGGAATTCGACGAACAGGTAAATGAAAATCGGGAAGGTGAAGAACACGCGCAACAGCGATTGCTCGTGCTCACCTTCGCGCTGGCGCACCTGCTGGATGAAATAAGCCAACTTGTCGTTCATTGCCACACCTGCCCCTTCTGCGACGGCGAAACGTCCTGCAACTGCTGCTGAACCAGGCTGATCTTGCTGAATTGCAGCATGAATGCTTCCACGCATCCGGGGTCGAAGTGCGTGCCTTTGTTTGAACCGATATATTCCAGCGCTTTTTGATTCGACCAGGCTTCCTTGTAGGGACGTTCAGAGGTCAGTGCGTCGTAGACATCGGCAACGGTAACGATGCGGGCATCCAGTGGAATGGCCTTGTCCCTGAGCCCGTTCGGGTAACCGCTGCCGTCGTATCGCTCATGGTGCGAGAGCGCGATCTCGGCGCCGAGGCTGATATATTTGGAGTGGCTGCTTTTGAGGATGTGGTAGCCGATCGAAGTGTGCGTCTTCATGATCGAAAACTCCTCGTGGTTCAATTTGCCCGGCTTGAGCAGGATATTGTCCGGGATGCCGATCTTGCCGATGTCGTGCATGGGAGCGGCCATTTCGATCAGGCTGCAGCGATTTTCATCCAGTCCCATTCCTTCGGCGATCAGGCGCGAAAAACGCGCCATGCGCAGCACATGGTTGCCGGTGTCCGAATCGCGATACTCCCCCGCTTTCGCCAGGCGGAACAGTGTCTCATGCTCGCGCTCCAATATCCTCCGTGTCGCTTCGGAGACGGCTTTTTCCAATTCTTCGGAACGGCGCAGAACGCCTTTATGGTGCATGCGCAAAGAAAGCAAATTGCTGCAACGGATCTGGCATTCGTGGTGACTGAACGGTTTTGAAAGAAATTCAGTGGCGCCTGCCTCCAGTGCCTTGAAACGAATTTCATTGTCGTTCGACACGGTGATCATGATGATGGGGACATGTTCCAGATGCGGAAGACTGCGTATCTTCCTGATCACGTCGAGTCCCGACATTTCTTCCATCAGGTGATCGACCAGGATCAAATCCGGATTGTTGAGCCGCAGCCAATCGACCGCTCCCAGCGGGGAGGCAAACGACTGGACGAACATGTCCTTCTGCAGGCCGCGCACGATCTTGTCGAGGATGATGCGGCTGGTGAATTCATCGTCGATGATTGCGATGACTGGTTGAGTCCTGTTGTTGGCGCTTTGTCCGATGATTTCGAATGACATAATTCATCCCTTTATTAACGCATCGTGAGATACTCATTCCCGTCTTTCGCGCGGGTTTTCTGGCGGAGTGCTGCTGGATATGAGATCGGCTCGCCGACTCGGACCGGCGCAAGTAGAGCTCTCCTGACTCACTTCGTCAACTGCCCGGATGACAGAAAGACCGGCCTTTTGGCCGGTGGCACCCGGTTTTGGACTTCAAGACCTGCCATTCTAAGCAAGGATTTGAGATAATTCACGTGTATTTCTTATAGGGTTCGCGCCTTGGTATTCAAATATGAGTGAATTTCAGTTGAGCCTGTTGACCATCGGACTCATCGTTGTGGCGGGAGTTTATCTCTACGGCTTCTGGCAACAATGGCGTTATCGCCGCAGTCAGGGCGAACCATTCAAGTCGCAACTCCCCGAGCCAACTCGCCAGGCCGTGCCGGACAGGGTACAGGCGGTGAATTTGCAAGCTGAAGATCAGGGCGATCCGCTGCTCGGACTTGCGGGAGAATCCGGCAGCAGCGTGGCAGACGAAATTTGCGGTCTGCTCAACGATGCCACCGACTATGTGGTCACAATCCTGCTCAAGACGCCGCTTTCGCCCGAAGTGCTCGAAGCCTTGTGGCAGCGCCGATTCGATTTTGGCAAGAGCGTACAGGCCTGCGGCCTGAACACCGGCAGCGGCCTGTGGGAGCGCATGATTCCGGACAGCGAACAAACTTACCGTGCGTTCCGGCTAAGCCTGCAACTGGTGGACAGAACAGGTTCTGTGAGCGAAATGCGGCTGGCGGGATTTCGCGATCTGCTAAGTGATATCGCCAAACAGCTGCAGGTCGAAGTCGAAGTGCGCTTGCCTTCGGTGGAACAGGCAGTGCAACGCGCACAGGAACTGGATCGTTTCTGTGCCGATGTGGACCAAATGATCGGCATCAATCTGCTGACCAGCGGCGAGCGGAAATTGTTTGGCACCGAAGTGGCGAGCGCGGTGGAACGCCAGGGGATGAGCCTGCAGTCCGACGGCACTTTCCATTTTGCGGATGAATTCGGAGTGACCCTGTTCAATCTGAGCGCCTCCGATGGTACTTCCTTTCAGCACCATACCCTCAACCAGGTGCGTGTGGACAGCCTGACACTGCTGCTGGATATCCCGCGCGTGAGCGAACCCGTCCGTTGCTTCGACAAGATGGTGGCGCTGGCGCAGGAACTGGCGAAGGCATTGCGTACGACCATGGCCGACGACCAGCGCGTGGCGCTGAGCGACGGCGCCCTGGCCCAGATACGAGCACAAGTTGCCGCCACCGAAGACCTCATGCTGGTCGGACACATCACGCCGGGTAGCGCTCAGGCCTTGAGATTGTTTTCCTGATGGATGCAGAAAAACGTATCGCGCAACTGCGCGCTGAGCTTGAGCGGCACAACCATGCCTACTATGTGCTGGATGCGCCGACTATCCCCGATGCGGAATACGACAAATTGTTCCGCGAACTGCAAGACCTCGAAGTAAAAAATCCCGAACTGCTGACGCCCGATTCACCCACGCAGCGCGTCGGCGGCAAGGTGCTGGATGGTTTTGCGCCGGTGCGTCACGCCGTGCCCATGCTTTCAATCCGTACCGAAACCGACACCGAGTCCAGCGGTGCGCTTAATTTCGATACGCGCGTGCGCAATGCATTAGGCAACGGGGGGGAGATCGAATATTCCTGCGAACTCAAATTCGACGGCCTTGCCATCAATCTGCGCTATGAACGCGGCTTGTTGGTGCAGGCCGCCACACGCGGCGACGGCGAGACCGGCGAGGATGTGACACAGAATATCCGCACCATCCACTGCATTCCGCTGCACCTGAAAAATTGCACGGCGGAAATTATCGAAGTGCGCGGCGAGGTCTATATGTCGCGCAGGGATTTCAACCGTTATAACGACAAACAGCGCGAACGGGGCTTGCCCACCCTGGTAAATCCGCGCAACGGGGCCGCAGGCAGCATCCGTCAGCTCGATCCGGCACTGGCGGCAAAACGCCCCTTGTCGTTCTTTGCCTACGGCCTGGGGGAAGTGCGGGGCTGGCAGTTGCCGACCACGCACAGCGGCATACTGGATGCGCTCGCCTCCTTCGGTGTGCCCGTATGCAATGAACGTGCAGTGGTGCGCGGGGCGCAGGCGCTGGCGGAATTCCACCGGCGTATTGCTGCAAGGCGCGATGCACTGCCGTTTGATATCGACGGCGTGGTCTATAAGACAAACGATCTCAGGCTGCAGGCCGAACTCGGTTTTGTCTCCCGCGAGCCGCGCTGGGCAGTGGCGCATAAATTTCCGGCAGAAGAGCAGCTCACCGTGGTGCGCGATATCGAGGTGCAAGTCGGCCGCACCGGCAAGCTCACACCAGTCGCCAAACTGGAACCGGTATTCGTCGGCGGCACCACCGTCAGTAATGCCACCCTGCATAACGAGGGTGAAATTCGCCGCAAGGATGTGCACATCGGCGATACCGTGATCGTGCGCCGTGCGGGCGATGTAATCCCGGAAGTGGTCGGCGTGCTGCCTGAAAGGCGTCCGGCAGGCGCCAAACCTTTTGTCATGCCCGCCGTGTGTCCGGTGTGCGGCAGCCGCGTGGTGCGGGAAGAAGGCGAAGCCGATGCACGCTGTACCGGCGGCCTGTTCTGCGCCGCGCAGCGCAAACAGGCCATTCTGCATTTTGCCGGACGGCGCGCGATGGACATCGAAGGGCTGGGCGACAAACTGGTGGAGCAACTGGTGGATACGAACATCATCCATTCATTGCCCGATCTGTACCGGCTGGATGGCGCCACGCTGGCCGCGCTGGAACGCATGGCTGAAAAAAGCGCGCAGAACATCGTGGATGCGCTGGAAAAAAGCAAACACACCACGCTGAACCGCTTCCTGTTTGCACTCGGGATCCGCAATGTCGGCGAGAGCACGGCGAAAGACCTGGCACGGTATTTTGGCAATCTGGATGCCGTCATGCAGGCAAACTCGGAACAACTGCTGGCGGTGCCGGATGTGGGGCCGATTGTGGCGCAGAGCATCGTTGATTTTTTCGGCGAGTCGCACAATCGGGAAGTTGTGCAGCAATTGCTCACACTGGGGGTGCATTGGGAAGAGCACGAAAGTACAGGTACGCAAATCTTGCCGTTATCCGGCAAGATATTTGTTCTCACCGGAACGCTCGCCAGCATGAGCCGCGATGAGGCAAAATCACGTCTGGAAGTGCTGGGTGCGAAAGTGGCGGGTTCAGTATCGAAAAAGACCGACTGCGTAGTGGCCGGCGAGGAGGCAGGCAGCAAACTGATTAGAGCGCAGGAATTGAATGTGCCGGTTTGGAACGAAGCGGAGTTAATTCAACAATTGAAAGAGTGCGAAAAATCATGAAGAAAAAAATTACCAAAGCCGTGTTCCCGGTGGCGGGTATGGGCAGCCGTTTTTTGCCCGCCACCAAGGCCACAGCCAAGGAGATGTTGCCCGTCGTCGACAAGCCGCTGATCCAGTATGCGGTGGAAGAAGCCGTGGCGGCGGGCATCACCGATATGGTGTTCATCACCGGGCGCAACAAGCGCGCCATCGAAGATCATTTCGACAAGGCGTACGAGCTGGAAGCGACGCTGGCAGAGCAGGGCAAGAAGGAATTGCTGAGAGTGGTGCAGTCCGTCGTTCCAAAACATGTTAACTGCATCTACATTCGCCAGGCCGAACCTTTGGGTTTGGGGCACGCCGTGCTGTGCGCCAAGCCGGTTATCCAGGACGAGCCATTCGCCGTGATCCTGGCCGATGACCTGATCGACGGCGAAATACCCATTGTCAAACAAATGGTGCAGGTCTTTGCCAAATATCAGAGCTCCATTCTCGGTGTACAGGACGTACCGCGCGAGCATACCAAGCAATACGGTATCGTGACCTGCACCAATCTGGCCAAGGATGTCGAATGCGTGCACGGCATCGTGGAAAAACCCAAGCCGGAAGTCGCCCCCTCCACGCTGGCCGTGGTCGGGCGTTACATTTTGACGCCGCGCATCTTTCATCATCTGGAGAACATTAAACCCGGAGCGGGCGGCGAGATCCAGCTCACCGACGGCATCGCCGAGTTGTTGAAAGAAGAGCAACTACTGGCCTATCGTTTCCATGGCATTCGTTACGATTGCGGTTCCAAGCTGGGATATTTGCAGGCACAGGTCGCATTCGGACTCAAGCATGAAGAACTGCGCGCCGGATTCGCCGAGTATCTGAGAACAGTCGTCTGATGCTCAGTAACCAGCAAGCCCGCACCCTGCTAGAAGAAGCCGAGATGATCCGCTCGGCAGAAGAAGTGCAGGCCGCAGTGCATGGTGTTGCACAGGCTATCAACGAAGCGCTGGCCGATCAACATCCGCTGGTATTGTCGGTGATGGGCGGTGCGGTCGTATTCACCGGCCAGTTGCTGCCGCTGCTCGATTTCCCGCTGGATTTCGACTACCTGCATGTTTCACGCTATGGAAATGAACAGAAGGGCGGGGAGCTACACTGGAAGGTCGCGCCGCGCGAGAATGTGCGCGGCAAAGTCGTACTGGTGGTGGACGATATTCTGGACGAGGGAGAAACACTGCATGCGATCAGGCAGCGCGTGATGGAACTGGGGGCGGCGAAGTTCTACAGTGCGGTGTTTGCCGACAAGGAAAAAGGCTGTGACAAGCCTATCCGTGCTGATTTTATCGGTATGGAATTGCCGAACCGTTTTGTATTCGGCTACGGGATGGATGTACACGGTGCATGGCGCAACCTGCCTGCGATCTACGCAATAAAGGAAAAATAATATGCTGGCAATTATTGGTGGCACCGGCCTCACCCAACTGACCAACCTGAAAATCACCCATCGGCAAGTGATGCGCACGCCCTACGGCGAGCCTTCCGGGCCGATGACTTTCGGCACAATCAACCAGCACGAAGTCATGTTTCTCGCGCGCCACGGGTACGGACACACCATTCCGCCGCACGAGGTGAACTATCGCGCCAATCTGTGGGCGTTGCGCGACCAGGGCGCCAAGCGCGTCATTGCGGTGACTTCGGTGGGCGGCATTCGCTCCGATCTGACGCCGGGGCTGCTGGTCGTGCCGGATCAGATTATCGACTACACATTCGGCCGTTCTTTCACCTACTTTGACGGCAAAGACAAAACGGTCACCCATATCGACTTTACCAAGCCCTATAACGAGAAAATGCGACAACAGATACTGGCTGCGGCAAAACGTGCAGGCGAAAAGTGCGTTGACGGCGGCGTGCATGCCGTCACCCAGGGCCCCAGGCTGGAAACGGCGGCCGAGGTTAATCGTCTGGAGCGCGACGGTGCCGACATGGTCGGCATGACCGGCATGCCGGAAGCGGCTCTGGCGAAGGAGCTTGGCCTGGCTTATGCCACCATCGCCGTGGTGGTGAACTGTGCGGCAGGACGCGGCAACAGCCGCGACGGCGTTCCGCTGGAAACAATTGGCGCGGTGATCAATCCGGCAATGGAACGGGTTAAGACCATCCTCGAGTTTGCGGTGGCGAGCGATGTCGATTAGGGAAGTTCTGCGCATGGGCGATGCACGCCTGCTGCAACGGGCGGACGAGTTGCGCAAGTTCGACACACCGGAGTTGCATGCCTTGCTGGCCGATATGCGCGATACCATGCATGCACTGAACGGCGTCGGCCTGGCCGCGCCGCAGATCGGCGTCAGCCTGCGTGTGGTCATTTTCGAGGTGGCCAATAATCCGCGCTATCCCGAAGCAGAGACGGTGCCGCAAACGGTGCTCATCAATCCGGTCATCACGCCGCTGTCGGACGCGATGGAAGATGGCTGGGAGGGTTGCCTCAGCGTGCCCGGCATGCGCGGCCTGGTGCCGCGCTACACGCATCTGCGTTACCAGGGGTGCGACGAATACGGCGCGATCATTGACCGCACGGTGAACGGTTTTCATGCACGCGTGGTGCAGCACGAATGCGACCATCTGGACGGCATCCTGTATCCGATGCGCATTCGCGACCTCAAGGATTTCGGCTTCAACGAAGCCCTGTTTCCAGGCGAGAACGTGCAGGACGAATGATGGGCGATGCGGTGGCAGGGCGAGCGGCGATTCAACCTGGAAACCGTAGTTGGACGAAGTAATGGAACAATTGATACAGGCTTTCAATTGAACTGTTCCAGCAATTGGTACTAACGGGCATGGCAAGTGTGCCACCCCCGATGATGAAACTTGCCATGCCCGATTTCCCTTATCCAACTTTCCCGCGCGCGCGGGATAACCAGCCTGTGTGTGTTGTTGGGGCTTTAGCCCCTTACAATCACGGCGTACCCCTTGCGGGTGTACTTGGCTGCGGTTGTTTGCAGCCTGGTCGAATGGCTAGTTGTTTCATCCAGAAAACGCAAACGAATCGCTGCGCGAGTTTCACGTTAACCACCCGGAAGTAGTACGTAAAAATACGTATGAGTTGATCTTCCTGAATTGATCCAACAAATTGATCCAACCCGGTGTCAGTCGGCGACTGTCGTGATAAAGTGCAGCATCTCAATGCAATATTGGGGGGCGCGGTGGAACGTACTTTGTTACTGGTTGACGACGAGGAAGAAGTTGGCGCCGCTTTGGAGCGTCTGCTCAGACGCGACGGATACCGGATTCTGCGTGCGACCAGCGGTCAGGATGGGCTGGAAATCCTGGCGCAACACGAGGTCGGGGTAATCATCTCGGACCAGCGCATGCCGGGCATGGATGGCGTTGAATTCCTGACCCGGGTAAAAGACCTGTACCCGCAGACGATACGCATCATCCTGAGCGGCTATGCCGACCTCGATTCGGTGACGGCGGCAATTAATCAGGGCGCCATATACAAGTTCTTCGTCAAACCGTGGGACAGCAACACCTTGCGTACCGATCTGGTCGAAGCATTCTGGCGCTATGACTTGGCGCGGCAGAAAGAGCATCTTCTACAGGAAATCCAGAGCGCAAATGTCCTGCTGGCGCAGGTCAACCTGGATCTGGCAGCTGCGGTGGAGAAGAAAGACAACCAGATCGACCGCGCAGTACATTACGATGCGCTGACCGGTCTGCCCAACCGCCTGCTGTTCCTCGACAGGCTCGATCAGGAACTCACCCGGGCGCAACGCGACAACAGCATGATGGCTGCATTGTCGATCAATCTCGACCGGTTCAAGCAGGTCAACGACTCATTCGGTTACCCGGTCGGGGATCAATTGCTGCAGGCTGTGGCAGGAAGACTGAAGAACCAGATTCGCGCATGCGATACCGTGGCGCGCATTGCCGGCGACGAATTCTGCATTGCGATCACCGGCATGAAGTCTGCCAACGCAGCAGGCGAAGTGGCGCAGAAGATACTGGACTCGTTCGCGCACAACCCCGTCGCCATTGGCGACAGCGAAATCTTCATTACCCTCAGCATCGGGATCGGCATTTATCCGGTCGACGGCTTGAATACGACGACATTGCTCAAGAACGCGGACGCGGCTTTGCACCAGGCGAAAAATGAAGGCCGCAACAATTTCCAGTATTACGAAGAACAGATGAATGCCACTGCATGGCAGCGGATGAAACTGGAAACCGAGTTGCGGCGGGCGCTGGAGCGCGATGAGTTTGTCCTCTATTACCAGCCCAAAGTGGATATGGACAGCGGCAAGATCGTCGGCATGGAAGCCTTGTTGCGCTGGCAAAGCCCGGAACGCGGCTTGGTTGCTCCCGGCGAATTCATCCCGCTGCTGGAAGAAACCGGCCTCATCCTGTCGGTGGGCGAATGGGTGTTGCGTGCTGCCTGCAAGCAGGCTAACGCATGGCAAGCAGCCGGTTTGCAGGATATCCATATTGCGGTCAATTTATCGACGCTGCAATTCAAACAGCCGGACTTTGCCGGTATGGTGCTGGGCATCCTGCAGGAAAATGGTCTTGATCCGGCGCTAAGGATAATCGAACTGGAACTGACGGAAAGTTTACTGATGAACAATGCCGCCGGGGCGATCGATACACTGATCAAACTGCATGATGTGGGAATACAGTTCTCTATCGACGATTTCGGCACCGGTTACTCAAGCCTGAGCTATTTGAAGCGCTTCCCGATCAGCAGTCTCAAAATCGACCAGTCTTTCGTGCGCGAACTTGCTGGCAAGAGCGAAGATGAGGCGATCGTGACTGCAATCATTGCACTGGGTCACAGTCTCGGATTGAACGTCATAGCAGAAGGGGTTGAAACGACGGCGCAACTTGATCTTTTGCGCAAAAAGGGCTGCAACGAAATGCAGGGATACCTGTTCAGCCGCCCGGTGCCTGCCGCAGAAATGACGCAATTGATGCAAAGCGGCGAGAAACTGAATTTTCTTCTGGAGGCGTGATGGAACGCACGCTGCTGCTGGTCGACGACGAAGAGAATATTACTTCCGCCCTGGTGCGCCTGCTGCGCCGGGACGGTTACAACATACTGCGCGCCAATAGCGGCGCGGATGGGCTTGCGTTGCTGGCCCAGAATAAAGTCGGCGTGATCATTTCAGACCAGCGCATGCCGGGAATGAGCGGCGTGGAATTTCTGAGCAAGGTGCGCGAGCAGTATCCGGATACCGTGCGCATCGTGCTGAGCGGCTACACCGAGCTCAATTCGGTGACCGATGCCATCAACCGCGGCGCGGTCTACAAATTCCTGACCAAGCCGTGGGAGGATGAACTGCTGCGGGCCAACGTGGAAGAGGCTTTCCAGCGTCACGAAATGAGGATGGAGAATGCGCGGCTGAGGCGGGAACTCGAGGATGCAAACGAGGAATTGACGCGGATCAACCATGAACTTGAGCAGCGCGTGGAAGAGAAGACCAGCGAAGTACTGCGCAACCTGAACGTTCTCCAGGTATCGCAGGAGGTGCTGGAACGGTTGCCGGTGGCGGTGATCGGGGTCGGGGACGACGGCATCATCGCCATTGCCAACCGGAGCGCCTTGCGCCTGCTTTCGGTGGACGGTAGCCGAACATTGCTGGGTGAAACGGCCAGCGATGTTATCCCGGCAGAATTGCTGGGCTGCTATTGCGGCGAGGCAGCCCGCAAGCCCGAAGAAAAGCTCACCTACCGTCTTGCTGACGGACGGGAAGCAAAATGCTGGTGCGGTCCCATGGGGGAAATTTCGCAGTCCAAGGGTGTGGTACTCGTCATTGATGCCGATATATAGGCCGCATGGTTCCATTAACGATGTGGAAATTCAAGAATGGGAGTTGAGATGCCAGCCATTACGGACAAAAACGCAATCCTGGACAAACTGCATCAACTTCCCGCCATGCCGCAGGTCGTGCAGGAGGTGATGGGCAGCTTCATGAATCCCAATATTGGCAGTGCCATCCTGGCGCACAAAATCGGACTGGATCAGGGGCTGAGTTCCAGGGTGTTGCGGGTGGCGAACTCATCTTTCTACGGATTGGCGCGCGAGGTCGGATCGATTCAGGATGCGGTGACGGTGCTGGGATTCGACACGGTCCGTTCGCTGGTGGTGTCGGCAGGGTTCATGGAGGCTTTCTTTGAGTCTGCTTCGGGGGATATGTTTGACCGCCATGCCTACTGGATGCGCAATTTCCGGGTGGCGTCCTACACCGAGGCACTGGCGCAATGCCTGGGGGGCACGCGGCAGTTGTCGTTTACCTCCGGCTTGTTTCACGATGTCGGTCAAATCGTGATGTGCATCTGCATCCCGGAAAAATTTTCCGAAATACTGGCGCGGCAGAAGACTTCCGGATTGACTCTGGTCGAGGTCGAAAGGGAGATGCTCGGTTTTGACCATTCCGTGATCGGAGCTGAAATGGCCAAACGCTGGAAATTCCCGTCCAAGATCGAACATGCCATCCATTACTGGCGCACGCCGGAAAGTACGTCGTTCGAGCCGATGACCGCCATGGTGCATGTGGCAGTGCAGATCGAGAGTGGCCTGACGGGCGATGCCTTGATGGGCCGCCTGCCCAAAACATTGAGCAGCCGTTTGCAGCTGAGCTGGGAACGCGTCGAAAAGTGTCTGCCGGAGCCTGAAGAGCTGGATGCTGCAGCCAAGCTGATGCTGGATACGTAGGGTGGGCACGTTTTTTGTCCCCGCAAGGGGGAGGCCGACGGGTGCCCAACGGCTGCGCCGTTACCCGTTCGCTCTGCCCACCCTGCCTGGGGCGCGATAATTATTTACGATGAGAATAAAGATGAATGATATGCAAGAAATATCGTCAACTCAGTCCGCCGCCCAGACCAATGAGACCTTGTTGCTGGTGGACGATGAGGCCAATGTCCTGTCATCGCTGAAGCGCTTGTTCCGGCCCTTTGGTTATCGCATATTCACGGCAGAAGGCGGCGCGCAAGGGCTGGAAATCATGCAGCGCGAGACTGTCGATCTGGTGATCTCCGATATGCGCATGCCGGAAATGGACGGGGCGCAATTTCTGCAGAAGGTATATGAACAGTGGCCGGATACCGTGCGCATTTTGCTGACCGGCTACGCCGAGATCAGCGCAACCATCGATGCAGTGAACAAAGGGCATATCTACCGCTACATCTCCAAACCCTGGGAAGATAACGACATCGTCCTCGCCATCAAGCAGGCTTTGCGCCAGAAACAACTGGAGAAAGCAAATCAGGGCCTGGAGGAATTGACGCGCAAGCAGAACGAAGAGCTGAAAGACCTGAACGCCAACCTCGAGCAGAAGGTCAAGGCGCGCACCGAGGAAGTGCGCCAGACCATGGGCTTTCTGGAAGTGGCGCACGAGAAACTGAAAAAGGGATTCATTACTTCGATACGGGTGTTTTCCAACCTGATCGAAATGCGCGAAGGCGTCATGGCGGGACACTCGCACAGGGTTGCCGAACTATCCCGGGCGATTGCGCAACAGATGGGAATGGCGGAGGCGGAAATGCAGGACGTATTTCTCGCCGCCCTGTTGCACGATGTCGGCAAGATCGGATTGCCGGATTATCTGCTGGAGAAGCCGTTTGCCAGCCTGACTGTCGAAGAACGGCTGGAGGTGATGAAACACCCGGTCAAGGGCCAGACGGCGTTGATGGCGCTGGAACAATTGCAAGGTGCGGCGAAACTGATCCGCAGCCACCATGAGCATTTCGACGGGTTGGGTTATCCGGACAAGTTGCATGGCCTGGAAATACCGCCGGGTGCGCGGATCATTGCGCTGGCGAACGAATACGATACGGCACAGATGGGAACGCTGTTGAACAAGCGCCTGAAGCAGTCCGATGCGGTGTTATACATTCAGGAGGGAAAGGGGCGGCGCTACGATCCTGCTGTGGTGGATGCATTCATGAAAGTGATGGGGGCAAGCAGCGCGGCCCAGGCCATCCAGGAATTGGCAATTCATATGGATCAGGCCAAACCGGGCATGGTGCTTTCCCGCGATCTGATGAGCAGCCGCGGCGAGTTGCTGCTGTCGAAAGATTACCGGCTGGACGCATCCCTGATCGGGCAGATCAAGGGCTTCGATCCTCTCGGGGATAAGTTGATCATCTACGTATATGACAGGAAGTAATGCGGGCAGAGATTCATGCGGCATGAGTAAAGGTATTTCCCGTTAATCATAAAGACTGGTGAATCATGAAAATCGAACAGCAATACTGGACTGCCAATGATGGCTGGAAAAAAGTATCGTCGTCGCAGCTCGATGGACCATCTTCGCTGGTACTGGTATTCGGCGCGAGAGAGGTGCTGGGCGATGCATCGAGGATGAAGGAGATTCGCGCGCATTATCCCGGCGCACCTGTGGTCGGCTGTTCTACGTCCGGCGAGATTTGCGATACCCGCGTGCGCGACGATTCGCTGGTAGTCACGGCACTGCGTTTCGAGCATACCGTCGTCAAACTGGCTCACACGACCATAGAAAACGGCGGCGACAGTTTCGAGGCGGGCGCGCGCCTGGCCAGGACATTTCCGAGCGAACGTCTGGTGCATGTGCTGGTGTTCTCGGACGGGTTGAAGGTGAACGGCACGGATCTGGCGCTCGGCCTGCGCGAGAACTTGCCGGAAAACGTGGCCGTGACAGGCGGTCTGGCCGGCGATGGCGCGGATTTCAAACACACCTTGGTCTGCGCGGATGCAGCGCCCGCGGAAGGAATGATCGTTGCACTGGGTTTGTACAGCGACAGGCTCAAGATCGGCTACGGTTCGCTTGGCGGCTGGGACACCTTCGGCGCCGAACGCCTGATCACGCGCTCCAAAGGCAATGTCCTGTATGAACTGGACGGGCATACTGCGCTGGGGCTCTACAAAAATTATCTGGGCGAGCTTCATGCCGGGCCGGCCGAGGCATTGCTGTTTCCCCTGGCGTTGAGTAGCGGCACCGAAGGCTACAGCCTGGTGCGTACTGTGTTGGGCGTTAACGAGGAAGATCAGAGCATGACCTTCGCCGGCGACATGCCCCAGGGAAGCTATGTGCGCCTGATGAAAGCCAACTTCGACCGTCTCATTGGCGGTGCGGCGGGCGCAGCGGTCACCAGTTATGAAATGACCGGCTCGGTCGATCCGGAGTTCGCACTGCTCATCAGCTGCGTCGGGCGCAAGCTGGTGCTGAAGCAGCGCATCGAGGAGGAAATCGAAAGCGTGCGCGATGTGCTGGGGAAAAATACGGTGCTGACGGGCTTTTACTCTTACGGTGAAATCTGCCCGCACGGTGCGGTTACCAAGTGCGAATTGCACAACCAGACCATGACGATCACCACTTTCTCGGAACGATGAATATTATGCACAGGCTGCTCGAACGCCAGATCAGGCGCCACCTTGGCGAGACTGCGACGACGTCAGCCGAACTGGCGGCTTTCATTGCCGCCGTGGACGAGGCGTACATCAGCGCCGATGCCGACCGTCTGCTGGTCGAGCGATCACTCGACTTGATGTCGAAAGAGCTGACCGAGGCCAATGCCGGATTGCGCAAGGAACTGTCCGAACGCCAGCGCACAGAGCTGGCCCTGCAAAACGAACAGGAAGAACAGCACAAACTGATCAGGAAACTGGAAGATGCGCACACCCAGTTGCTGCAGTCAGAAAAAATGGCGTCGATCGGCCAACTGGCGGCCGGTGTGGCACACGAGATCAACAACCCGATCGGCTTTGTCTATTCCAATCTCGGAACGCTGGAGAAATACGTGCAGGACACGTTTCACATGATCGAACTGTATGAGCAGGCGGAAAATGCGATTGCAGACCCGGAGATGCGAAACCAACTGCAGGAAGCCAGAAAAAAAATGGACTTTGCTTTCCTGAAAACGGATTTGCATGCCCTGATGGATGAATCGAAGGATGGCATTACCCGTGTAAAAAAAATCGTGCAAAACCTGAAGGATTTTTCTCATGCGGATGCCACCGATGAATGGGTCGTGTCCGATTTGCATAACGGCCTGGACAGCACCCTGAGCATCGTCAACAACGAAATCAAATACAAGGCCAATGTGGTCAAGGCTTACGGCGACATTCCGGCAGTGGAATGCCTGCCTTCGCAGCTGAATCAGGTGTTCATGAACCTGCTGGTGAATGCCGCCCACGCAATCGATGAGCGCGGCACCATTACCATCCGCACCGGCAATGAAAGAGACGAGGTGTGGGTGGAGATTGCCGACACCGGTCACGGTATTCCCCCGGAGAACCTGCAGAAGATATTCGATCCGTTTTTTACCACCAAGCCGATCGGCAAGGGTACAGGACTCGGATTATCGCTGGCATACGGAATAGTCCAGAAGCACCATGGACGGCTGGAAGTGCAAAGCGAAGTGGGCAAGGGCAGCACGTTCAGGATGTGCTTGCCGGTGAAGCGGCCAGTGCAGTAGTTTATTGTGCAATTCTTGTCTTAATGTTGGCAGTTATTGGCCGATAGACATATTTATTCGAGGAGGCAACAAGCACCAATCCATGCGGGCGATGTCATTCGCCCGGGAGTAATCAGGATACAGAAAGGCGGGAATAAAATGGAAACGGCGACAGAAGAAAAAATCGAAGCTTTTATCTGGGACAACAAATTCAATACCGGTGTTGATATTGTGGACGAGCAGCACCGCAAGCTGGTGGATCTGATCAACCGCCTGGGTTCCATCAATGCACATCTGGCTAGTACAGAAGAACTGGGTGCCATTCTGACCGAACTGGGGAATTACACGGTGTACCACTTCAACACCGAAGAAGAATTGATGAAGCAGTATCAGGTCGATGCGGCCCACCAGGATGTCCATATCAAGGCGCATCAGCATTTCACCAATCAGGTAACGGTTGCCGCAAAGATTTTGATGAGCAGCACCGATGTGACCAACCAGCTTGTGGCGCCATTGCTGAAGTACCTTACCAACTGGCTGGTGCAGCATATTCTGGGTTCGGACACGCGCATGGGACAGGAAATCATCGCGCTGCAGGCCGGTTCCAGCCACGAGGAAGCTGTCCGTATCGCTACCGCGTTCATGACACAGTCGGCGAATGTGCTGATGGAGGCATTGAATGAAATGTACGGCAAGCTGGGCGACAAGACGCTGGAAGTCATCCAGAAAAACCAGGAACTGAAGGCCGAACACGAGGCGCTGCTCGTATTGAACGAGCAATTGGAAGAGCGAGTAATTCAGCGTACCGATTCTTTACAACAAGCTAACCTGAAGCTGCTTGCCAACAACGAAGAGCTGAAGCAACTGAACGAAAAACTCGAGTCCGCACACACCCAGTTGCTGCAATCTGAAAAGATGGCCTCCATCGGTCAGCTCGCCGCCGGGGTGGCGCACGAAATCAACAACCCAGTCGGGTTCGTCAACTCCAATCTGGGGACGCTGGGTAAATATATTTCGAGCATGTTCAATGTGATTGCCGCCTATGAAACGGCCGAAGCCAGGGTGGGCAGCAATACCTGCCCCGAAGTCTCCCAAGCCAAGAAAACCGCAGATTTCAATTACCTGAAGGAAGATATACCCAGTCTGCTGAAAGAATCGCAGGATGGCCTGGCACGAGTCACGCGCATCGTTCAAGACCTCAAGGACTTCTCCCATGTTGACGAGTCCAATTGGCAGCAAGCCAATCTCGAGCAAGGTATGGACAGCACACTCAACGTCGTGTCGAACGAGATCAAATACAAGGCCGATGTGGTCAAGCAATATGCCGGGCTGCCTGAGGTGGAGTGTATGCCATCGCAGCTAAATCAGGTGTTCATGAATCTGTTGCTGAATGCCGCCCAGGCGATTGAGAAGAAGGGCACCATCACTGTTCGCAGCGGCAACAGCGGGGATGAAGTCTGGGTGGAAGTGGAAGACACAGGCAAAGGCATTCCGCCGGAGAATCTCAACCGGATCTTCGATCCGTTCTTTACCACCAAGCCGATAGGCAAGGGTACCGGTCTGGGGTTGTCGCTGTCCTACGGTATCGTTCAAAAACACCACGGGCGTATCGAAGTGAAAAGTGAAGTGGGCAAGGGCTCCGCTTTCAGGATATGGCTGCCTGTGCGACAACAGCAGGCGGGAGCTGCTTGAGAAAACCAGGAGCGGGCGTATTGGAAATCACGCGGGGTCGGCTACAAAGCCCGGCACATACGCCGACAATTTCTGCACCTAGTCCGCCTTCAACCATCGTGAGCAGCGGGTATTTGATAAGGCTACGGAACGTTACGTGGCAGTCATACCCCTACCTTCAGTATTGTCTTGAATAACAAGTTTTGCGAGACGACATCAGTGATGTTGGTGTAAAGTTTGTTCACTGCAAAAAATAAGAAGAGGTTGAAATGAATAAACCCGTGATCAACATAGCCGATGTTGAATTAAAGCCGCGCCCCCCAGGTTTTGCACCCACAGGCGGTTCTCCCGAACGTTATGGATCCAGCATGGGCATGGTTGGCAATGTACTGGGTTCGAGGAAGCTGGGTTACAACATCACCGCAGTCCCGCCTGGTAAACGTGCCTTCCCGCCGCACAATCACCAAATCAATGAGGAAATGTTTTTCGTGCTTGAAGGTACCGGCGAGGTACGCATTGGCGAGACAGTCTATCCGATCCGTCCGGGAGATGTAGTTGCGTGTCTCGCGGGAGGCAAAGAGATGGCGCATGTCGTGACCAATACGGGTGACGTCGAACTGAAATACCTGGCGATCAGCACGAAGATTTCGCCCGAGATATGCGAATACCCCGAAACCGGGAAATACACTGTTTACTCGGAAAATTCCGCAGGAACTGACGGCAAACCGGACATGATCGGCGTCACTGGTCACGGTGGTACGGACGTCAACTACTGGGAAGGCGAACAATAATCAATACCGTATTTCTGCTGACACGACGCTGTCAGCAACCTGCAGGCATTCTGCGCTGAATCAACTGTCCATGGAGTGCTGTGATGAATCCCATCGACCAATTCATCGAAATCGCACCGGATTCCCCAACCGCTAAATCCATCGTACCGCAAGAAAAAGGCGACAAGAGAACCATCGCCGCCATCGAATATGAGCTGTTAAGCGGGAAACCGTATGGTTACACGCTGGAAGAGTTGAAGTTCGCCACTTACGTGCAACACAAACAGATATCACCTGCCGAACTCAAGGCGCATCGCCAACAATTGTGGAATGAGTATTTTGCCAAACCATACGCTTGCATGCGCGCTTCGCCGCTGACCAGGAAATACGGCTGGGGTGCGCATTACGACGAGCACGGCAAGATCGCGATCTATCCGGTTGAGGGCAAGGAATACCAGCGCTTCGTCAAAGACAAGAACCTCAGGAAATTCTCTGCCATGCGCAGCAAGAAGGCATGAACATCGCCGACCTGCACAACTTCGGCCCCAAGTCGCAGCAGTTGCTGGCACAGGCGGGCATCAAGACCATCGAGCAGTTGCACGAACTCGGCGCAGTGCGCGCCTATGTGCAAGTTAAACGAGCAGGTACGAATTCCAGCCTCAATCTGCTGTGGGCGATGGAAGGGGCGCTGACAGGGCAGCATTGGCAAGTTGTGGTCAGGCAAGACCGTCTGCGCCTGTTACTGGAGCTGGAAGATGTCGAACGCGGCATTGGCAAGTAAGTCTGCTGCCATCACGCTGTCAGTAGCAGGCGCATAGCATCCTCCTTGCCGGATGTCCCGGCGACTCACAAGGAGAATCACAATGTCCGACACGATAGAACTGGTGCGCTTCCGCCTCAAGCAAGACAAGACCGCAGCCGACTGGCTCAAGGCCAACGAGAAGATCAACGACTGGATCAAGCTGCAACCCGGCTTCCGCTTTCGCAGCTTGTCCGAGACCGACGACGGCGAATGGATAGACATGGTGTACTGGGAGAGTCTGGACGCCGCGCGTACCGCAGGAGCGAAGTTCGGCGACGAAATCGGGCCGTCGTGCGAACCGTTGATCGAGGTCGGCAGCGTCGTGGTGAGCCACAGCAAAGCCCATGTGATGCAGCGCGGCTGAGGGGCGGGCGATGATCAAGATCAGTATCCTGTATCCCGACAGCGGCAGGTTCGACATGGACTATTACCTCAACACCCACATGCCGCGCTCAATCGAGCTCCTGAGCAAAGGCAAAGGCTACCGCGGTGTGTCGGTGGAGCGCGGACTGGGCGGCGCAACGCCCGGTTCAGCCCCGACCTATGTCGCCATGTGCCATTACCTGTTCGACACGGCGGATGACTTCATGGCGGCGTTCATGCCGCATGCCGCCGAGTTGCAGGGTGACATGCTGAACTACACGGACATCGAGACCATTATTCAGGTCAGCGAAGTCGCCATTACCCAACCGCTTATGGGAATAAACCATCATGCAGCCCAAATTAATTGAACTTCAACCTTTCACCCTCTCCGGTATTTCCATCCGAACGTCCAACAGCGAGCAAAATCAGCCTTTCAAGGAGACTATTGGTGGTTTGTGGCAGCGATTCATGGGGCAAGATCTTGCCAACAAGATTCCCAACAAGCTGCCGGATTTGCCTCTGTATGGCGCGTACTCAGGCTATGAGTCGGATGCCAATGGGCAATTCACGGCGACTGTTGCCGTGGCGGTTTCTGCGGCAACGCCGACATTCGATACAATCGAGGTTGGCGGAGGTCGCTATCTTGTGTTTGAAGCTCGGGGTCCAATGCCGCAATCGGTCATTGAGGCATGGGGCAGGATATGGCCGTTCTTCGAAGCGTCAAAGGAGTGGAAACGCAGATTTGCAGAGGACTTTGAGGTATATCGAAGTTCGAATGCAGTCGAAATTTACATCGCTGTTGAATAGGCGATATATTCGAAAAATCAGGAGTTGAGAATGACAGATGAACGCGTCGCCAAACTGCTTGAAGACATCCGCCTGCTGAGTGAAGACCGTTTCAAGCTGGTCCAATCGCTGAGAAAGCTGATCCTCGGTATGGAGGGCATCAGCGAAGAGGTTAAATACGGCGGGATACTGTTTGCAGCGGGCAAGCCGTTTTGCGGCATCTTTTCATATGCCAGGCATGTCTCGCTGGAGTTCAGCGCCGGTGCGTCGTTGCCGGACAAACACAAGGTGCTGGAGGGCGATGGCAAGCTGCGCCGTCATATAAAACTGACTGCCGTGCCGGACATCGAGGGTAAGCATGTGCGCGACTATCTCGTTATGGCGCGCAAGGCTGCAGCCAAAGCGTGATTTTTTCGATGAACGGATGAACCAGTGGCAACCACCCAGAACACCATCGATTTCCTGCTCGACCAACTCTCCGCTGCGGGCGACGTATCCGCAAAGAAAATGTTCGGTGAATACTGTCTCTACCTTGCAGGCAAGCCGGTCGGTCTGGTGTGCGACGACCAGCTCTATCTCAAGCCGACGGCAGCGGGGAAGGAAAAGCTCGATGAAGTGCTCGAGGGCTCACCCTATCCCGGCGCAAAGCCGCACTTGCTGATCACGGCGGACCAGTGGGAAGACCGCGAGTGGCTGTGCGATCTGGTGCTGGCGACGGCGAAAGAACTGCCCTTGCCCAAACCCAAATCAAAAAATCCCAAGGCGTGACACATGCACGACATCGCCCGTCTGCGTCTCGCCAGCCAGCAGATCACTGACTGCCATAGCCAGTCGGCAATGGAGGTGGTGCGCGCGCTGGGGGCGTTGCAGGCGCAGGACTATGCGTCGGCCTTGTGGGCTATCGGCGCCCGCCTGCCGGGCAGTACGCAGGCCGATGTCGAAAGTGCAATTGCCGAACATCGCATCGTGCGCACTTGGGCGATGCGCGGCACGATCCATTTTCTTGCTGTCGAGGATGTGCACTGGATGCTGGAGTTGCTCGCGCCGCGCGTGCTGAGCGGCGCTGCCGGCCGCGACCGCCAACTCGGTCTCGATGCGGCCACTTATAGCCGCAGCCGCAAACTGCTGGAGAAGGCGTTGCAAGGCGGCAGGCAATTGCAGCGCGACGAAGTGTATGCCGTGCTGGAGCGCGGCAAGATTTCCACCGCAGGCCAGCGCGGCTATCACATCCTGTGGCGGCTCGGGCTGGAGGGCGTCATCTGCTTCGGGCTGCACGAAGGCAAACAGCCGACCTTTGCCTTGTTCGACGAATGGACGCAGGAATCGCGCAAGCTGGAGCGAGACGCCGCCTTGACGGAACTCGCCTTGCGTTACTTTAACAGTCGCGGTCCGGCAACCGTGCAGGACTTCGCCACCTGGGCGAAATTGTCGCTGACGGAAGCACGCGCCGGTCTGGAATCTGCCGCGCCGGAATTGCAGCGATTTACCCAGGCTGGAGAAACTTACTGGATGCCGAAGACGCTGGCAGAATCAGCCGGTGCGCATACGGCTTTCCTGCTGCCCGCCTTCGACGAATACCTGCTGGGCTACAAGGACCGCAGTGCGGGGCTGGCGGCGGAGCATGCGGGCAAGGTCGTGCCCGGCGGCAACGGCGTGTTCCGGCCCATGATGGTGCTGGACGGTCGCATCGTCGGCACCTGGAAGCGCACGCTCAAAAAGAGATCGGTGCATATCGACTACGCCCCGTTCGCCAAACTGAAAAAGACCGAGCTGGCCGCATTTGATGTCGCCGCACAGCGCTATGGCGCATTCCTCGAACTGATGGTGGAATAGCGCCATGCGCAAATCCGAACGCCTCTTCCAACTCGTCACCCTGCTGCAAGGCCGCCGCACGGCGATGACCGGGCAGGCGCTTGCGGAAAAACTCGGTGTCGGCGTACGCACGGTGTACCGCGACATTCAGGCGCTGGTGCTTACCGGCGTGCCTATCGACGGCGAGGCGGGAGTGGGCTACCGTCTGCGCAAAGGCTACGACCTGCCGCCGTTGATGTTCGAGATGGACGAAGTCACCGCCTTGCTGGCAGGCAACCGCATGGTGCAGGCGTGGACCGACCCGGCGCTCGGCGAAGCAGCCAAACGTGCCGAGGCCAAGATACTGGCTGTGCTCACGCCCGTGATGATCAACGAAATCTCGCGCCTGCCTTACCGTATTCCGAACTATTCCTACCCGGAACGCGAGACGCACGGCATGCTGCGCAAGGCCTGCGAACTGCGGCTCAAGGTGAAGATCGCTTATCGCGACATAAAGGAGCAGGAGACCGAGCGCACGCTGTGGCCGCTGGGCATGGTCGGCTGGGGCGACCACTGGACGCTGCTGGCATGGTGCGAACTGCGCGATGAATACCGCAATTTCCGCTTCGACCGCATTCTGTGCATCGAATGCCTGCCTGAACATTATCCGCAACATCCGCAACGCAATCTCGAGCATTACCTCACGCAGATCGTTGGTGTAGAGGATGAACAGAAACCCGCCTGAAGGAGATACTGTTGGAAAAGAAACTCCGCATGCGCCGTGAACGCTACCCCATGCCCGATTTTATCCGCGAGGCATTGACTGAGAAAAAACTTGCCTCTGCCTACGACGCCCGGCCGCCGTATCAGCGCAATGATTACATCGGCTGGATTACACGCGCGAAACTTCCAGCCACGAAGCAGAAGCGGCTCGACCAGATGCTGGAAGAACTGGAGCAGGGGGATAAGTATATGAAGATGGCGTATCGCGCGAAGAAATGAATGGCTGATGGGAGCGATGACGTCCACGTCGGCAAGGTTTTTAACAGAGCCGCCGAGGCCGTCAGCATTCCCGCAGGGTACTTATTTCGTGCTCGGATGTACCATCTCGGCTGGTATGACCCAGCGGTCGAAATCCGCCGCCGTGACATAGCCCAATGCCAGCGCCGCCTCTTTCAGCGTGCAGCTGTTATGGTGCGCGTTCTTGGCGATCTCGGCAGCGCGGTCGTAGCCGATATGCGGGCTCAGTGCGGTCACCAGCATCAGCGAGCGTTCCAGCAATTCTTCAATACGCGCCTTGTTGGCCTCGATGCCGCGCACACAATGTTCCTCGAAGCTCGCCATGCCGTCGGCCAGCAGCCGCACGCTTTGCATGAAGTTGTAGGCGATCAGCGGGCGGAACACGTTCAATTCGAAGTTGCCCGATGCGCCGCCGAAGTTGATGGAGACATCGTTGCCGAACACCTGGCAGCACAGCATGGTCAGCGCCTCGCACTGGGTCGGGTTGACCTTGCCCGGCATGATCGAACTGCCCGGTTCGTTTTCCGGAATGCTGATCTCGCCCAGCCCCGAGCGCGGACCGGAGGCCAGCCAGCGCACGTCGTTGGCGATCTTCATCAGTGCGGCGGCCAGCGTCTTGAGTGAGCCGTGTGCCGCAACCAGCTCGTCGTTCGCAGCCAGCGCGGCAAACTTGTTATCGGCAGTCTTGAACGGCAGGCCGCTGCCGCGCGCCAGTTCGCTGGCTACGCGTTCGCCAAAATGCTCATGGGTATTCAGCCCGGTGCCGACAGCGGTGCCGCCTATCGCCAGTTGATACAGCGGGGGAAGCGTGGCGTTGATTGCCGCTTCCGCGTGCAGTAGCTGGGCAACGTAACCGGAAAACTCCTGTCCCAGCGTCAGTGGAGTGGCATCCTGCAAATGAGTGCGTCCGATCTTGACGATATCCGCGAAAGCCTCGGACTTTTGTTGCAGTGTTTTGCGCAGAGTGATCAATGAAGGCAGCAAGTGACGCACGATCGCAATGGCCGCTGCGACACTCATTGCTGTGGGGAATACATCGTTCGACGACTGGCCGAGATTCACATCGTCATTGGGATGAATTTTTCTCTTGCTGCCGCGTTCACCGCCGAGCAGTTCCGATGCCCGGTTGGCAATCACCTCGTTCATGTTCATATTGGTCTGCGTGCCCGAGCCGGTTTGCCATGCCGACAACACGAATTCCAGTTTATGCTTGCCGGCCAGGACTTCGTCCGCCGCCTGCACGATGGCGGAGACCTTCTCCTGGTTCAACTGACCCAGGCCGAGATTGACCAGCGCGGCCGAGCGTTTGATATCGGCCAGCGCCATGATGACTTCGTTCGGAATCCGTTCTTTGGAGATGCTGAAGAATTGCAGCGAGCGTTGCGTCTGCGCACCCCACAGCCGTTCGGAGGGGACTTCGATGGGGCCAAAAGAATCGCGTTCTGTTCTGGTGGTCATGATATCTCTCCCGCTAAATTGAACGTGCTGATTTCAACGCGCGCAGGATTTCACGCATACAACCGGAATTGCCTCTGTAGGGTGGGCACGTTTTTGGTGCCCACGCGGACAGCATCAAGCATATTCCAATTTCATCATCCCTGTCTAATCGCGTTGGCATAAAAACGTGTCCACCCTACTTGGCTGGTGTAAGATTCCACCAGCAGATTCACGAGCGTAGCCAAAGAAAGGCAGGAGAACAAATGACAGATCGCATCACTATCGACCCCGCTGTATGCCACGGTAAACCGTGCATCCGCGGGATGCGTTATCCGGTAGAAAATGTGCTGGAATGGCTTGCCAGCGGCATGACCACCGAAGATATCTTGGCCGACTACGAAGACCTAGAGCGTGAAGACATTCTTGCCGCGCTGTCTTATGCGGCACGCCTCACCCACGTAAGACGTCTGGAACGTTTGGCCGCATGAAGTTTCTGGTCGACGCCCAGCTACCCCGGCGCTTGGCCAACTGGCTGAACGAAGCCGGGCACGACACGCTGCACACCCTCGACCTTCCCAAGAAAAACCTCACCTCCGATAGCGACCTTGTTGCCCGCGCCGTGCGGGATGGTCGCATCGTCGTAAGCAAAGATGCTGACTTTGTTCAGTCCTATCTGGTCAGCGGCGAACCGTCGTTACTTCTGATTTCTACAGGCAACATCACCAACGCCGAACTGGAAAAAGTGCTGCGCGCCAACTTGGCTGGTATCGAGGCGGCATTTGCGTCCAGCCGGTTTGTCGAGATCACGCGCGATTCTTTGGTGGTGCATGAGTGAATGGTGCTTATGAAAGCTGAATACGATTTTTCCAAAGTCAAGCGCGTAAAGAGCGTGCCGCATCTGGCCAAGCTGCAAGCCGAAAACGCCACAGGAAAAACGCGCATCACCATGTGTTTGGACGCCGCTGTGGTGCAGGCATTCCGTAATCAGGCGGAGGCGGAAGGGACGGGCATCAGACGCTCATTAACGATGCACTGCGTTGCGTCCTTTAGCCAATAACAGAAGAGAAATTGCGGCGGATCATTCGCGAGGAAATCAAGGCGGCATGAGAAACCGTGGCTTTCCCGATTATTGACTCCGATTGTTCGGTTGTTACACATACGGCGCAATGTCCTTTGGTTATTGCGCCCTACGCGGGCTAGGGCAGGGATATGGGAATAAATACGAAAGGATGTCAGGCAGCGGTTGCATTATCGTGCTTCATCGCAGTCGTACTTTCCGGATGTGGAAAAAATAATCCGGGTAACGCGCAAGTTGTGGCGAATGCTAGGCAGTTTTGGGCCTCTGACATCGACACCGATAGGGCTGGCAATCTCTATGTGGCAGATGCAGGCAGCCACATTATCCGCAGAGTTAGTCCATCAGGCGCAATAGCGACCTTGGCGGGCGCAGCCGGTGTGGAAGGTTCCGCCGATGGCTCTACTGCAGCAGCAAGGTTTAATCATCCGTCAGATGTGGCCATCGACAGCGAGGGGAATGTCTATGTCGTGGATTCAAAAAATTGCACCATTCGCAAGATTACTTCGACAGGGATAGTGACTACCGTGGCAGGCGCGGCGGGAATGGGGGGCTATGTTGATGGCATAGGCATAGAGGCAAGATTTAATCATCCTGGAGGTATTGCCGTCGATGCGGCAGGAAATGTCTATGTTGCTGACGGCAACTTTCAGCCAGCCGATGGTAATAATGGAGAAAAGCAAGCCTCAAACGCCCTTCGCAAAATCACCCCGGAGGGTGTGGTGACAACCTTGGCGGGTAACCCGGGAAAAATGGGTAGCGACGACGGCGTGGGTTCGGTGGCAAGTTTCAGATATATATCTGGTATTGCCATCGATACAACAGGGAGTGTTTATGTGGCCGATAGTGCGAACAATAACATTCGCAAAATCACCTCAACTGGTTTAGTAACAACGCTAACTGGCTCCGCCGGACAGTGGGGCAGCAACGATGGTTCAGTAGCAGTGGCTCGCTTTAGCATGCCAAGCGGAATTGGCATCGACAGAGCGGGCAATTATTATGTATCTGATCTCAACTACACTGTCCGCAAGATTACCCCGCAAGGCTTAGTGACGACGCTGGCTGGCACCGCAGGAAAACATGGTAGTGACGATGGCATGGGAGTTACAGCCCGCTTTAATCTGCCGGGTGGCATTGCAACCGACAGTGCAAACAATATTTATGTTGTCGATTTCGGCTCCATACGCAAGATTACTCCGGCAGGAGTGGTAACTACTTTGGCGGGTACAGCACAAGCGATGACGCCCCCAAAGAATTGAGGAAATCTATCTTGTCGCGTAATGGCTGGGACGCAAAGGAGAAGCCCGCTTTCGCGGGCTTCTCCTTTTCCATCATCGTGAGCTAAACGCTTACGCCTTGCCCACCAACTCCTTCAACACAAACGGCAGAATCCCGCCATTCCTGTAGTAGTCCACCTCAATCGGCGTATCGATGCGCAACAGCAGCGCGACGTTCTGCTTGCTGCCGTCCTTGCGCGTGATGGCCAGCGTCACGTTCTGTTGCGGTTTGAGATTATCGTTGATGCCGAGCAGGTCGAAGGTTTCGTCGCCGGTGAGGTTCAGCGAGGCCAGCGAGTCGTTGCCCTTGAATTGCAACGGCAACACGCCCATACCCACCAAGTTGCTACGGTGGATGCGTTCGTAACTTCTGGCGATGACGGCTTTCACGCCTAGCAGTTGTGTGCCTTTCGCTGCCCAGTCGCGCGATGAGCCCGTGCCGTATTCCTCACCCGCGAAGATCACAGTGGGGGTGCCGTCGGCGATGTGCTTCATTGCCGCATCATAGATCGCCACTTGTTCGCCCTTGTACAGAGTGTAGCCGCCTTCGATGCGGCTGCCGTCCGCGTTGGGCGGCAGCATCAGGTTCTTCACGCGCACGTTGGCGAAGGTGCCGCGCATCATCACTTCGTGGTTGCCGCGGCGCGAGCCGTAGCTGTTGAAGTCTTTGACTTCGACCTTGTGCGCTTGCAGATACTTGCCAGCCGGAGTGGTGGGCTTGAAGCTGCCTGCGGGGCTGATGTGGTCGGTGGTGACGGAATCGCCGAACAGCGCCAGCGCCTTCGCGCCCTTGATGTCGCCGATCTTTGGTACGGCGGCATCGAAGAATGGCGGACGCGCGATATAAGTGGAATCGTCCCACTGGTACAGATCGCCGGTGGGCGCCTTGATGGCGTTCCACAGCGGCAGATCCTTGGTCAGATCGCTGTACAGCTTCTGGTACACCGCTGGGTCGGCGGCGAATTTCATCACGGTCTGGATCTCGGCGCTGTTGGGCCAGATGTCTTTCAGGTAGACCGGCTGGCCGTCTTTGCCGGTGCCGAGCGGTTCGGTGTCGAGGTTGATGTTCATCTTGCCGGCGATGGCGTAGGCGACCACCAGGGGCGGCGAGGCGAGGAAGTTGGCCTTGATGTTGGCGTGGATGCGCGCCTCGAAGTTGCGGTTGCCGGAAAGCACGGCTGCGGCGATCAGGTCGTTCTTGACGATAGTATCTTCGAGTTGGGCATCCAGCGGGCCGGAGTTGCCGATGCAGGTGGTGCAGCCGTAAGCGGCAACGGTGAAGCCGAGTTGTGCCAATGGCTCTATCAGACCTGCATTGGTCAGGTACTCGGTCACCACGCGCGAGCCGGGGGCCAGCGTGGTCTTGATGTGCGGTTTGACGCGCAGCCCCTTCGCCACGGCCTTCTTCGCAAGCAGGCCGGCAGCCAGCAGCACGCCTGGGTTGGAGGTGTTGGTGCAGGAGGTGATCGCCGCGATCAGCACGTCGCCGTGGCCGATCTCGACCGGCGGCAGCATCTCGTCCGGGGTTTCGCAACGCACCGATGCAGTCGGATGGTCGTCGGCCATCTCCATCTCGCTGCTGTTCTTGGCGTTGTCCTGTTTGCCGCCGCCGGAGATCGGCACGCACACAGTGCTGCTACGGTCGGGCATGGCGGTGGTGTAGCGCTTGTTCAGATCGGCGGCGGGCTTGTTGAAGCCGTTCTCGGCGACGGGTTTGCTGAACAGGGTGTTGAAGCTCTCTTTCATCTGCGGCAACGCGATGCGGTCCTGCGGGCGCTTCGGACCGGCCAGCGAGGGGACGATGCTGTCGAGGTCGAGTTCCACCACGCTGCTGTAGTCGATGCTGCCCGCCTTGGGGATGCCGAACAGGCCCTGCGCCTTGAAGTAGGACTCGAAGGCATCCACTTCGTCGGCAGTGCGGCCGGTGTTCTTCATGAATTGCACGGTCACGTCATCCACCGGGAAGAAGCCCATGGTCGCGCCGTATTCGGGAGCCATGTTCGCAATGGTGGCGCGGTCGGGCAGCGTGAGGGCAGAGGTCCCTTCGCCGAAGAACTCGACAAACTTGCCGACCACCTTGTGCTTGCGCATCAGTTCAGTCACGGTCAGCACCAGATCGGTGGCAGTCACGCCTTCGCGCAACTTGCCTTTCAGGTGTACGCCGACGACATCAGGCGTCAGGAAATAAACAGGCTGACCCAGCATGCCCGCTTCCGCTTCGATGCCGCCCACGCCCCAGCCGACTACGCCGATACCGTTGATCATGGTGGTGTGGCTGTCTGTGCCGACCAGCGTGTCGGGATAGGTGACGCCGTCCTTCTGGATCACGCCGCGTGCCAGATATTCCAGGTTCACCTGATGCACGATGCCGATGCCGGGCGGCACGACCTTGAAGGTGTCAAACGCCTGCATGCCCCATTTCATGAAACGGTAGCGCTCGGTGTTGCGCTCGAACTCCATCTCCATGTTGATCTTGAGCGCGTTCGGGTTGTTGTAGCTGTCGATCTGCACCGAGTGGTCAACGACCAGGTTTACCGGCACCAGCGGCTCGATGACCTTGGGGTCCTTGCCCGCCTTGGCGGCGGCGTCGCGCATGGCGGCGAGGTCGGCCAGCAGCGGCACGCCGGTGAAGTCCTGCAACACGATGCGTGCCACCACGAAGGGGATCTCTTCGGTGCGCGGCGCGTTCGGCTTCCAGTTCGCCAGTTCTTTCACGTGCTGTTCGCTCACCTTCTTGCCGTCGCAGTTGCGCAGCACCGATTCCAGCACGATGCGGATGGAGACGGGCAGGCGCGAGATGTTGCCGACGCCCGCTTTCTCCAGCGCGGGTAGCGAATACAGCGTGGCTTGTTTGCCGCTGGCTAGCGTGAAGGACTGACGGGTATTGAAAAGATTGTGAGTCATGGCGTGGGGTCTCCGAAATGCGAACTGGGGAAATAGCGCAATGATTATAGCGCGGGCACAACAGGGCGGTTTAATCCGTGATGACAAGAGGGGTAGTAACTGATGACTTCTTCGCGGTACGGATGAGCAGCAGCAACGGCAACATCAAATACGAAATTGAGCGAGGCTGTCCTATCCCTTTGCTACATATCCCTGGAC
>JBAQDF010000029.1:0-11039 GCA_049286265.1 Sideroxyarcus sp. | reverse complement strand
CCCTACGGCGAGTTAAACCTTCCGAGCTGCTTTTCGTGTTTACCGCAAGCGCGCTCCATTCCCACAGCGTAATAAAAAACCCCGCCGGTGAAGGCGGGGTTCAGATGCTACCGAACTGCTTTTTTGTTGTTAGTGTGCCGTTGCAGCCTCTGCGTTGATGCCGGTGTTCTGGCGCACGTAGAGTTCATCCCACATCTCATCCGCACGTTTGTCGCGTGTGAACAGGGAACCCAGAATCACCATCAGGAAGCCCAGCGGGATGGAGATCAGGCCGGGGTTCTTCAACAGGAAGTATGGCTTCTCCAGACCCATGATGCTGGTGGTCTGACCTTCGAACTTCTTCAGGTCGCCTTCCGCCTTGGCCTTGGCCTTCTCGGTCGCGGCGATGTCCTTCTTCACCTTGGCGATATCAGCCTCGGCAGCAGCCTTCGCTGTAACATCGGCGATTGTCGGCAACGCTGCTTCCATCGGTTGCAGCTTGGCAGTCAGGCCAGCCAGCTTCTCGGCAGCACCCGGCTTGGCGGGTTTTTCAGCCGATGCGGCTTGTGCCGGTTTGGCCAGCACGCAACCGTCCATGGCGAACAGTTCGCACATGAAGCTCGAACGCTCGACGGCAGGCTGTGCTTCCTTGGCGGGAACTGCAGGCTCACCATTCAACACTTTGTTAGCCGAAGCGAGGACTGCCTTCGGATAAGTCATGTTGGGGGAGATCATCACCAGGCCGATAGCGGTCACGGTACCCACGATCATGCCCATAATGATGCCGGTGGTGTTGCACTTCTTCCAGTACAGCGTGAGGAACACGGCCGGCAGGTTGGAAGATGCGGCCACGGCGAACGCCAGCGCCACCAGGTGCGCCACGTTCTGGCCCTTGGCCAGGATGCCCACGGTGATCGCGATCACGCCGACGATACCGGATGCCACACGTGCTGCAACCACTTGCTCTTTCGGAGTGGCATGGTCGCCGCGGATCACGCCGACGTAGATGTCGTGCGCCATTGCGGAAGCCGCTGCCAGAACCAGGCCGGCAACCACCGCCACGATGGTGGCGAATGCAACCGCTGCCACGAAGGCCAGCATGAAGTTACCCAGCAGCGAATTCTCGCCGCCACCCAGGAACTGCGCCAGCAGAGGGCCGGCCATGTTGCCGCCTGCGTCCACTGCAGAGATCTTGTCCGGACCGACCAGCATCGCAGCGCCGGTGCCCAGGAACAGGGTCAGCACATAGAAACCGCCGATGATGCCCATCGCCCAGATAACCGATGTACGGGCAGCTTGAGCCGTCGGCACGGTAAAGAAGCGCATCAGGATGTGCGGCATACCTGCAGTACCCAGCACCAGCGCCATACCCAGCGAGATCTGGTCGATCGGGTTCTTCAGGAACAGGCCCGGCTCGAGGAAGCGTTGACCCAGCTCTTCCGGTGTCATGGTGGCGGCCTTGTCGCCCAGCAACTTGGCAACTTGCTTCTGCACATCGGAATCGCCGACCACAGCTTGCAGGTAACCCGGCAGACTGAAGCCGTAAGGCGCCCACACCAGGATCACGAGGATGATGGAAGCGGTCACCAGCAACACGGCCTTGGTGATCTGCACCCAAGTCGTTGCCTTCATACCGCCGAACACCACGTAGGCCAGCATCAGGATACCCACGCCGATCACGGAGATTTCGTAGTCGATACCGATCAGCGTCTTGATCAGCACGCCGCCGCCGACCATTTGTGCGGTCAGGTAGAAGGTGGACACGGTGATGGTGGAAATAGCCGCCACGGTCTTGGTCTTCTTGGGGTCGTTACGGAAGGCGAGAATGTCGCCCATGGTGTATTTGCCGATGTTGCGGCAAGGCTCGGCGATCACCAGCAACACGGTGATGTACGCCACCAGCCAACCCACGGAATACATGAAGCCGTCGTAGCCGTACAGGGAGATCAGACCGGCAATGCCGAGGAAGGACGCGGCGGACAGGTAGTCGCCCGCGATCGCCCAGCCGTTCTGGATGCCGCTGACCGAACGGCCCGCCGCATAGAACTCGGAAGTCGTATGCGTGGTGCGCGCCGCCCAGAAAGTGATGGCCATGGTGATCGCGATGATCACGCCGAACACGGTAAAGGTCATCCACTTGAACTCGTCGGCCACTGCACCGTTGCCCGCAAACGCCGCGCCGCTGGCGCACAGGGCGCCCGCAGACAGCATCAATTTATTCAACATTCCACTCATCACATTCTCCCGCTATCTACATCGTTGATGATCTCTTGCGCCATCGCGTCGAATTGGGCATTGGCCTTCTTCGAATAAACGAACGCGATCACCCACGCCACCACGAACTCGGACAAGGCGAACAGCAGGCCGAAATTGACCACGCCCCATACCTTCGTATTGAACAGTTCCTTGTAATACGCGGCGCCGATCGGCAACAGGAAGTAATAGATGATGGAGAAAACCATCAGCCCCCACAGGAAAAAAGTCTTCTTCCGGTGCAGAGCCTGAAACTTGGGATTGGCATCGATGGCCGCCCAATTGAAGTTGCTGCTGGACATATAAGCTCCTTTATTTATAAAAAGAAGGGTTAATAAAAACCCCACTTCCCCCTATCAATCGGGGCGGGAGAGTACTCGTCCTTGCTTACAGATAACTTACTTACACTTGGGGAAACGCAGATTAAGTCCCGATTCGTCATTCCGGCGCTGCGTGTGGCGACTTATTCGGTATTTCCTTAGCTTACGGCACTGACCCAGCGCTGGTTCTTTTCCAGGTCCTGCAATTCGGCGTAGCTGGATATCTTCTTTTCGACCGCATGCGCATGCGCGACCTGAAACAGTTGCGCGGTGGCGAGTGCATCGGCCAGCGCATTGTGGCGGGCATCAATGCGAATCTTGAATTGCCCGACCCAGTCGTCCAACGCGCGCAGTTTGCGCGCCAGCGGCGGATGCAGGCCGGGCATCACATAGGCCAGATCAAGCCAGGGGTGCTTGAAATTGAGGCCCAGATAATCGCGCAACGCGCGCTTGATCATGGTTTCGTCGAAGGTCACGTGGAAGGCGACCAACGGGGACTTGCCGAGATAGTCGAGGAAGGCCAGCAGCGCCTCGGCGGGCGGTTCGCCTTCGAGCTGCGCCGAAGTGCCGATGCCGTGCAGCAGGATGTTGCCCTTGTCGCTGGCGGCCTGCTGCTGCAATACCACATAGAAACTGTCGCCAAACGCGATCTTGCCGTTCACCACCGCCACCGCACCGATGGAGATTAGCTTGTCCTGCATCAGGTTAAGGCCGGTGGTCTCCACGTCCACCACCACATAGCGCGATTCCGTCACCGGCGCCTTCAGGTCGGGCGACGGCAATGCCTGCCAGCGGGCAAGCCGGAGTTGCTGTTCCACGCTCAGACCCTGTTTCGGGCCCAACCAGCTCGCGAACCACTTGATCACAGGTGATACTCCAGCGCCAGCCGCGCCTGCAGTTTTCGCGCCTGGCGGAAGGCTTCCTTCAATATGCGGCGGTCGAGTTCGTTCAGCTTTTCCGGATCGATCAGGTTGTCCAGTGCTTCGTCGCCCGCCCCCTGCGCGCTCACTTCGTCGTGGTGGCGCAGGCGCAGCACCTGAATGAACAGCAGTGCATCCACCCAGGCATCGATCTCGGAAGTGTGGATACTCATCTTGTCCGCGCACAGGCGCAGGCGCTGGATGGTGTTGGTCTGGGTCACTCCCGCCGCCAGACCGAAAATGCGCGCCGCATCGACGAAGGGGGTAATGCCGTTCAATTTGAGGTCGAGCTTGTTCTCCTTGCCCAGCACGAAATCGCGCACCACGCCCAGCGGCGGACGGTTGCGCAGCGCATTCTCGGCCATCATGTGCAGGAAGCGGCTGTTGTCGCTGGCAACACGCGCCAGCCAATCGCGCAAGTCCTCGGCCAGATGCTGGGCGCCATAAAGCGACCGGAAATCGAAAAAGATGGAGGCGTTCAGCAGCGACTCCGGCGAACCGCCGCCGATCCAGCCGTTGAAGGTGCGTTTCCATTCTTCCAGCGACAGGCACCATTTCGGGTTGCTCGCCATGATCTCGCCGCGGCACAGCGGAAAACCGAGCAAAGCCAGCGTCTCGTTGATGCGCCGCGCAATTGGCAACAATTTCTCGCGCACCTGATCCGCCGTCATGCCTGCGGGCACCTCGAAAATAATGGCGTTGTCCTGGTCGGTGTTCAGCGTCTGCTCGAAACGTCCTTCCGATCCCAGCGCCATCCAGCACAGACCTTCGTGCAACGGCGTGCCGATCAGCCCGCTGGCCTTGCATTCCAGCTCCACCACGCGCGCGGTGAGCAGGTCGTTGAAGGCGGATATGAACTGGGTCAGTTGTTCCGGTGCCACGCCCTGCGCCATCATGCTGTGCGCCATGCGGCGGATGTCGGCAGCACCCTGCAGCAGCACTTGCGGCGTGTCCGCGTGACGGATGGTCGAACCGATCTGGCGCAGGCCGACACGCTGCAGGGCAAACAGGTCTTTCTCCGAGACCAGCCCGACCAGCTTGCCGTTCTCGACCACCAGCACATGGCGGAAACCGTGCTTGGCCATCATCAGCGCCGCCTCGTGCGCCAGCGACTGCGGCGGCAATGTCGTCAATTGCATGCTCATCACTTCGATAACCGGCTGGTCGAGATCGATCTGCGGGATGGCAATTCGATCCAGCACATCGTGCAAGGTCATGATGCCGATCGGTCGCCCGTCCTCATCCACCGCCACCATGGAGCCGATGCGTTGCTCGCGCATGATTTCCAGCACCTGGCGCACGGACGTATCGGGCGAACAGGTGACAGGGGTGCGGCGGATGATCGACGACAACGGACTGGCCAGCGATTGTTGTTCGAGGCTGGAATGGCTGTACTGCGCCTGGATGACCTGCTTGGAATGCTCCAGCAGGTTGGCAATGCGCCGCGTGCAAAAATCGCGAAACGCGGCACTCATCCCGATCAGTTCGCGGAAAGCCTCGGCGGGGAGTTCGTAACAGAAGGCGTCGCTGCCAGCGCGATAAACGCTCGCCACGCGGCGATTTGCCAGCAGCGCACCCAGCGGAAAACATTCCCCTTCCGCCAGTTCCAGCCAGGTGTCGGCTTCGGAAGCCTGCGCGACATTCTGCTCGCCATGCACCACACCCTGCTTGATCACCAGAAAACGGTCCACCGCTCCCTGCTCCGGCGTGACGATCACTTCGCCTTCGGCGTAATAGCCCAGATTCATGCGCTCCAGCATCCACAACACATGGGCCAGCTCCATGCGGTCGAATGGGGCGTGTTTGGTGATAAAAGCCAACTCTGAAGGATGGATTGCGCTCAAGATTTATTTCTCCAAAAAAAACCGTAAATCATAGCCACAGAGTTCACAGAGAGCACCACCCCCTGAATTTGGCATGGAAGAATGTGTAACAGATGTCATCTCTGTGGCTAAAATTGAATATTTTATTCAGTAGGTCGGGTTAGCGACAGCGTAACCCGACGTTGCCGTTGTTCTTGTCTTTTGATGTCGGGTTACGCTGCGCTAACCCGACCTACAGTGTAGCTTTGACTGTAACTACGCCCCAAACACTTTCTCCAGCTCCGCCCCCGGATCGTCCGCGCGCATGAAGGCTTCGCCAACGAGGAAGGCGTGTACCTGATGGTCGCGCATCCGCTGCACGTCTGCTGCGGTGAAGATGCCGCTCTCGGTGACGACAATACGATCATGGGCCGTTTCGGAGGAAGCGACACGCGACAACAGATCGAGCGTGGTTTGCAGGTCCACTTCAAAGGTGCGCAGGTTGCGGTTGTTGATGCCGATCAGCGGCGTCGCCAGCTGCAATGCGATCTCCAGCTCTTTGCCGTCGTGCACTTCCACCAGCACATCCATGCCCAGCTTGTGCGCCAATGTCTCCAGTGCTTTCATCTGATTGAAGGTCAGCGCTGCCGCAATCAGCAGAATGGCATCCGCCCCCATGGCCCGCGCCTGGTAGACCTGGTACTCGTGCACCATGAAATCCTTGCGCAGCACAGGCAAACTGCAGGCCGCGCGCGCCTGCTGCAGATACGCCGCGCTGCCCTGGAAAAACTGCTCGTCGGTCAGCACCGAAAGACAGGCCGCGCCGTGCCGCGCGTAACTGCCCGCGATCTCCGCCGGTTGGAAATCGGCGCGGATTACCCCTTTGCTCGGGCTGGCTTTTTTTATTTCGGCAATCACTGCAGAATGCCCTTCGGCAATCTTGCGGCGGATCGCCCCGGCGAAATCGCGCACCGGAGGCGCCTGCTCCGCTTCAGCACGGATAACCGGCATCGGCTTGGCGGACAATGCGGACGCAACTTCCTGGGTCTTTACCGCAAGGATTTTTTTGAGGATGTCGGACATAATTCACGTCATTCCCGCCCCCGACTACCCCATTCGGGGGCAGGCTGCGGCTGGGAATCCAGTTATATAAAAACCCCGCATAGCGGGACAACACAGGCGGCAGATTCTACACCCCTGTCATTCCCGCGAAAGAGGTAATCCAGTAGAATCTGCACATGCAGCCTGCAGTCTACATTCTTGCCAGTCAACGCAATGGCACTTTGTACACCGGGGTTACCAGCGACTTACCCAAGCGCATTTGGGAGCACAAAAACGATGCAACGGAGGGATTCTCCAAACGTTATCAAGTGCATCTATTGGTTTATTTTGAGCTTCATTCAGACATGCTGTCCGCCATCACCCGCGAAAAGCAAATCAAGAAATGGAATCGCGCTTGGAAAATCAAGTTGATTGAGGAAATGAATCCTGAATGGCGCGATTTGTGGGATGAAATTATTTGAGAGTGTCATTTCCACGCAACTCGGGAACAAGGCACGTTAATAAAATCACTGGATTCCCGCCGCAGCCTGCCCTCGAATGGGGTAGTCGGGGGCGGGAATGACGAAGTGGAGAGATGACGGAGTAGAGATGGAAAACATCAAGCAATACATGCAACAAGTCGGCCAACAGGCCCGGTCCGCAGCACGCAAAATGGCGCAGGCCGACACCAACGCGAAGAATCATGCGCTGGAGAACATCGCGACCGCCATTCTGCTCGCCAGCACGAAACTCATCGCCGAAAACGCCAAGGATGTTGCCGCCGCAAAAGCCGCCGGACTGGATCCCGCCTCGGTGGACAGACTCACGCTGACTGAAAAAACGATCAAGTCGATGGCCGAAGGTCTGCGCCAGATTGCCGCCCTGCCCGACCCCATCGGCGAAATCAGCGACATGAAATACCGCCCGTCCGGCATCCAGGTCGGCAAGATGCGCGTGCCGCTGGGTGTGATCGGCATCATCTATGAATCGCGCCCGAACGTGACGGCGGATGCCGCCGGGCTGTGCCTGAAGTCGGGCAACGCGGCCATTCTGCGCGGCGGCTCGGAAGCCATCCACTCCAACCAGGCTATCGCCGCCTGCGTGCATCAGGGCCTGCGCGAAGCGGGCTTGCCCGAAACGGCAGTGCAGGTGGTGAACACCACCGACCGCGCAGCCGTGGGCGAACTCATCACCATGAACAAATATGTCGATGTGATCGTGCCGCGCGGCGGCAAGGAGTTGATCGAGCGCGTCTCAAGCGAGGCGCGCATTCCCGTGATCAAGCATCTGCACGGTGTATGCCATGTGTACATCGACGATGAAGCCGACCTGAAAAAGGCCATCCGCATCGCCGACAACGCCAAGACCCATCGTTACGGCGTGTGCAACGCGATGGAGACCCTGCTGGTGAATGCGAACGTCGCGGCGAAAGTGCTGCCCGAGCTGTGCGCCATCTACCTGAAAAAAGGGGTTGAGCTGCGCGGTGATGATGCCGCACGCAAGCTGGTTGCAGAGATGAAAGCCGCAACCGAGGAAGACTGGCACACCGAGTATCTCGCGCCCATCCTCAGCATCCGCATCGTTGCCAATCTGGACGAAGCCATCGCGCACATCGACACCTACGGCTCGCAGCACACCGACAGCATCGTCACGGAGAATTACACCAAAGCAATGCGCTTCCTGCGCGAAGTGGATTCCAGCAGCGTGATGGTGAATGCCTCGACGCGTTTCGCCGACGGCTTCGAGTACGGCCTTGGCGCGGAGATCGGCATCTCCACCGACAAGATCCACGCGCGCGGCCCGGTCGGATTGGAAGGGTTAACGTCGCAGAAATACATCGTGCTGGGGAACGGACAAATCAGAACCTGAACGGAATCCAGCGGTTTTATTCGATATGCCTTTAAGATTTTGTCTTCGCTTTGCGAAGAGGTGTTTTAGGACTGGATTCCGGCCTTCGCCGGAATGACATTGGAGAACAATAAAATGAGCCAAACCATCGAAATCAAAGTGCCGGACATCGGCGACTTCAAGGATGTTGCCATCATCGAGATCGCCGTTAAAGCGGGCGACAAGGTTGAGAAAGAACAATCGCTCATCTCCCTGGAAACGGACAAGGCCACGGTGGACGTGCCGTCCCCCGTTGCCGGTGTGGTGAAGCAACTTATGGTTAAAGTTGGCGACAAGGTCAGCGAAGGCTCGGTGATTCTGATGCTTGAAACCCAGGATTTGGGAACTGGGAATTCGGATTTAGCCAAACCGGCCGCCTCCGCTCCACAAGTTGCACAGCTTCCAGCCTCACCCAAATCCCAAATCCCAAATCCCAAATCCTCCGATCTACACGCCGAAGTCGTCGTGCTTGGCGCGGGTCCCGGTGGCTACACCGCCGCCTTCCGCGCTGCAGACCTCGGCAAGCAAGTCATCCTGATAGAAAAGGAATCTGCGCTGGGCGGCGTGTGCCTCAATGTCGGTTGCATCCCGTCCAAGGCGCTGCTGCATGTGGCCAAGGTCATCAACGAAGCGGAAGAGGTGTCGCATCACGGCGTGACGTTTGCCAAACCGAAGATCGACATCGACGCCATCCGCACCTGGAAAGAAAGCGTTGTCGGCAAGCTCACCGGCGGCCTCGCCGCACTGGCGAAACAACGCAAGGTGCAGGTGGTGCGCGGGACGGCGAAATTCGCCTCGCCCAACAGCCTCGCTGTGCAAACCGCCGAAGGCGAGAAGATCATCACCTTCGACAACGCCATCGTCGCGGCAGGTTCCAGCGTGGCGCGCATCCCCGGCTTCCCCTACGACGACCCGCGCATGATTGATTCCACCGGCGCACTGGCCTTGAAGGATGTGCCGAAGCGCATGCTGGTCATCGGCGGCGGCATCATCGGCCTGGAGATGGCGACGGTGTACAACGCGCTCGGCACCAAGATCAACGTGGTTGAACTGATGGACCAGATCATGCCCGGCGCGGACAAGGACATGGTCAAGCCGCTGCATGCGCGCATCGCCAAGCGCTACGAAGCCATCATGCTGAAGACCAAGGTCACGAAGATCGAAGCGACCAAGGCCGGACTCAAGGTCAGCTTTGAAGGTGAACAGGCGCCCGCCGAAGCGCAGGTCTACGACAAGGTGCTGATGGCCGTGGGCCGCCGCCCGAACGGACGCGAGATCAACGCCGAAGCGGCCGGTCTCATCGTCAACGAGCGCGGCTTCATTCCCGTGGACAAGCAGCAACGCACCAACGTGCCGCACATCTTTGCCATCGGCGACATCGTGGGCGACCCGATGCTGGCGCACAAAGCCGTGCATGAAGGCAAGGTTGCGGCGGAGAATATTGCCGGACATAAATCCTTCTTCGAGCCGATGACCATTCCTTCCGTCGCCTACACCGACCCCGAAGTGGCCTGGATGGGCCTGACCGAAACGCAGGCCAAGGCGCAGAACATCGAATACGAGAAGGCATCCTTCCCGTGGGCTGCCTCGGGCCGCGCACTGTCCATCGCGCGCGAAGAAGGCTCCACCAAGGTGCTGCTCGATCCGAAGAGCCGCCGCATCCTCGGTATGGGCATCGTCGGCGTAAATGCAGGCGAGTTGATCGCCGAAGGCGTGCTGGCGCTGGAGATGGGTGCGGACATGGAAGACCTCGGCCTCACCATCCACCCGCACCCGACACTATCGGAAACGTTGTGCTTCGCAGCGGAAATGGCCGAAGGCACCATCACCGACCTCTTGCCGCCGAGAAAGAAATGATTCTGGGAATCGCAATTGGAAATGGATGCGCAGATAGTTCATTGCGTAATGCCGCCTATGTAGGTGCGAATTTATTCGCACATAACTCAAGGGGCGTGCGAATAAATTCGCACCTACAAACACCTATGCTGCGGGTTTCAAGATGATGCGTCGAATCCTGTTACTCGGTCTGCTCGCGGCAAGTATGTCCGCCAGTGCGTTCAACCTGGACGATCTCAAGGCCACGCTCGACGAACTGAAAAAACCCGCCGCGACATCGAATGCGCCCGCCTCCCAACCTTCGGGGCTGGCGCAATTCACCGCGCAGGAACAAGCCGACAGCCTGAAGCAGGCGCTCACCCAAGGCGCGGAAACCGCCGTGCGCAATCTCGCTAAAGAAAACGGTTTTCTGGGCAACGACAAAGTACGCATCCCGCTGCCGGAAAACCTGCAAAAGGCCGACCGTACCCTGCGCAGGTTCGGGCTGGGCAAGTATTCGGATGAACTGATCACTTCGATGAACCGCGCCGCCGAAGCCGCCGTGCCGGAAGCAAAGACTTTGCTGGTCAGTGCGGTGAAGAGCATGACGGTAACCGACGCCAAGGACATCCTGCTCGGCAACGACGATGCCGCCACGCAATATTTCCGCCGCAACACCGAAACTCCGCTGGGAGAAAAATTCAAACCCATCGTCAACAAATCCATGCAAAAGGTCCGCCTTGCACAAACCTATGACCGCTTCGCCGGCAAAGGCGTCAAGCTCGGGTTGGTCAAACAGCAGGACGCCAACCTTGACGACTACATCACGCGCAAGGCAATGGATGGCTTGTTCCTGATGATGGCGGAACAGGAAAAAGAAATTCGCGCGCATCCGCTGCAAGCGGTCGGCGATCTGGCGAAGAAAGTTTTCTCGGTACTGCGCGGGCAGTAGAGAATTCACGTAGGGTGGGCACGTTTTTGGTGCCCACGCGGAAATATCTCCCGCTAACCGCGTGGGGCCC
>JBAQDF010000028.1:0-72392 GCA_049286265.1 Sideroxyarcus sp. | reverse complement strand
CGTTTTTGGTGCCCACGCTGTGCAAATTTGGGAAACGCGCGGGCACACAAAACGTGCCCACCCTACGCACTTCTCTAATGTAAAATCGCTAACCTTAAGGAGTATCAAGCATGAACGCAGAACGTATTGTCCGTATTGTTGCAGGTGGTTTTGTACTGTTGTCTTTGGCGCTGGGCGCAGAAGCCAGCCCGCTGTTTGTCAGCAATTACTTCCTGTTTTTTACCGCATTTGTGGGATTGAACCTGTTTCAGAGCGGCTTCACCCAGATTTGTCCCTTGAATAGCATCCTCGCGAAGTTCGGCGTCAAAGGCAGTTGCTAAAAAAATACCTCCCCTCATCGTTCGGTCTTGCCCACATCAGTTTGACCTTCGTTGGTCTGATGTGGGTTTTGCCTTTTCTGTACTACCACCACGCCTACCCCATCACTACCTTCTACCAGGAATGGGGCGCCGGCTTGCTGGGCCTGTGCGCGTTGCCCTTGTTGTTGACCGCGCGATTCTGGCAGGCGCCCGAAGTGCCGCGCATCGTAATATTGCCGATAGGGCTGATGCTGGTGCTGATGTTCCAGTTTTTCGTGGGACGTATCTCGCATTTCGATCACATGATGTTGCTGAGCTTGTATTTCCTGTTTGCGGCGTTATTGATGATGCTGGGGCAGGTGCTACGGGTTGAACTCGGTTTGCCCACCCTGGTGACCGTGCTCGCTGTATTTTTGTTGATTGGCGCAGAGCTGAACACCCTGGCGGGAGTCTTGCAGCACTATCGCTGGAACACGTTTCTGAGTCCGGTCGTAACCGCCAAGATTTCCTATGCAGTTTATGGCAACACTGCTCAGCCTAACCATTTTGCCAACTTCATCACATTGGGTTTGATCTCCTTGGGTCTGTTGTATGTTCGAATGACCAAGTACGGCAGGTTGGCGATATTGCTGGCAGCATTGCTTGCTTCGCCCATGCTATTCGTTATGGCGTTATCCGGATCGCGCAGTTCCTGGCTTTACCTGATGTTTGCTGTCGGGCTGGCATTTTTGTGGCAAAGGCGCGACAAGGCGTTGCGACCGTTGCTGTATTACAGTCTGGCGCTGTTGTTGGGGTTCGGTTTGATGCAGTTTGTGGTACAGATTCCCTGGCTGGCAGGCGTAACCGGCAGCGTGACGGTAGCAGAGCGATTGTTTGGCGACAATGCCAGCGGGGCTATCCGTTGGCATCTCTGGCGCGAAGCAGCGCTGATTTTCTCCCAGTTTCCGCTGATGGGCGCGGGCTTCGGCCAATTTGCCTTCCAGCATGTACAACTGGCAGCGGAGTTGCACAATCCTGGCATCTTCGGCCTGTACAACAATGCACACAATCTGGTGATGCAAATTGCGGCAGAAGCAGGCTTGGCTGGCCTGTTGATTCTGCTGAGTACATCAGGTATGTGGCTTTGGCATGCAACCGTTCGCAACGCGCAATTCACCCTCTATCACTGGTGGGGATATGCCATCCTGGCTGTACTGGGCATCCATAGCTTGCTTGAGTATCCGTTGTGGTACAGCTATTTCATTGGCGTGGCCGCCGTCACGTTGGGTATATTTGATGCCTCATCCTATCGTTTGGAGTTGCGCAACCTCGGGCGCGCGTCGGTTGCAATGATGTTGCTGCTGGGTGCGCTGTCTTTGCTGCAGGCATTCCAGGGATATAAACGGCTGGAAAACGCCTTGAGGTTGCGCGGGATGGCAGTCAAGGAGCTCAGCCTGATTCCGCGCGTTCAGGAAGAATTCATGGTGGTGTTCAATTCTCCTTTGCTGAGCTCATATGCCAAGATGTTCATTGCCACCACGATGGAGATCAGTGCCGAGAATCTCAAGGATAAGCTCGAATTGAACGAGAGCGTGCTGCATTTTATTCCGATAGGCTCCGTGGTGTATCACCAGGCGTTATTGCTGGCATGGTCGGATGAGTCGGAAAAGGCCAAAACACAGATGGAAAAGGCAATCTGGGCGTATCCCCTGGATTTCCCGCAGGCCCGCAGGGAGTTGGAGGATATGGCGCGCAAAGACCCCGCACGCTTTTCCCCTCTGCTAGAATTCGCCACCCAAAAAATTGAGGAGTATCGAAGTGCTGCAATACCTGCAAAATAATATCTGGACCATCCTGATTGCGCTGACCAGCGGCTTTATGCTGTTCTGGTCGTTCTTCGGCAACCGTCTGCTGGGGATCAAGGAAGTCGATCACATCGCAGCGATGCAGCTCATTAATCACAAGAACGCGCTGATACTGGATGTGCGCGAACAAGGCGAATACGATGCCGGGCATGTGCTGAACAGCAAACTCGTTCCACTGGGCAAGCTCAAGGATCGTATCGGCGAGCTGGAAAAATACCGCGAGCGGCCCATTGTGGTGATCTGCCGCAGCGGGCAACGTTCCGCTTCCGCCTGTGGCTTGCTCGGCAAGCAGGGTTTTGCCCAGGCTTACAACCTGAACGGCGGCATCATCGCCTGGCAGAAAGCCAGCCTGCCGCTGGAGAAATGATGAACAAAATCATCATGTATTGCACCGAAGTCTGCCCGTACTGCGTACGCGCCGAACAACTGTTGAAGCGCAAGGGCATAACAGACATCGAAAAGATACGCGTCGATCTGCAGCCCGAGATGAGCGATATCATGATTCAGAAGACCGGCCGTCGCACCGTGCCGCAGATATTCATCAACGGCGAACATGTGGGTGGGTATGACGATATGGCTGCGCTTGATCGCGCAGGCAAACTGGATGTAATGTTGAACAAGTAATTATCGAGGAAGATGCCATGACTGAAGCAGCACAAGCAAACCCGCAACCGAACACACAACCGGTCTTCAACATCGAAAAGTTGTATGTTAAAGATCTGTCGCTGGAGGTGCCGAATGCACCGCAAATCTTCCTGGAACGCGATAATCCGCAGATCGACCTGCAATTGCATTCCCAGGCCGCGCCAATCGAAGAAGGCTTGTTCGATGTCACGGTGACCGTCACCGTGACGGTCAAACTGCCCGAGAAAGACAAGGTGCTGTTCCTGATCGAGGCCAAACAGGCGGGTATATTCCAGGTGCGCAACATTCCGGCGGAAGAGCTGGAGACGGTGCTGGCAGTGGTCTGTCCCAATATCCTTTACCCCTATCTGCGCGAAGTTGTGTCGGACGTGGCGATACGTGCCGGTTTTGCCCCGGTGATGCTCAATCCGATCAACTTTGAGGCGATCTATCTGCAGCAAAAACAGCAGAAGCAGGCGCAAGCTTCCGAGGTGGTCAAGCACTAACGGGCATGGCGAAAAGGTCATATTCGATAATGAAACTCGACATGTCCTTTTCCCTCACCCGCATGCGGCCCCCCTATTCAACTTTTCCCCGGGGAAGTGCTCCCCTATCCAATTTTCCCCCGCAAGCGGGAGAAAGGGCAAACGAGAAGAGCAATCTTCAAGCTCGGCGGTAGAAAGGGCAAATGAGTAAGGCAATCTTGAATCCTTGGATATTGTTGATGTTGCTTGCTGTCAGCCCGGCGGCGATCGCATTCGATTTCGTATCCGTTGCAGAGCCGGCTATCCTGTACGACGCCAATTCGCTCAAGGCTAAAAAGATGTTCGTGGCTACTCGCTATCTGCCACTGGAGCAGGTGGTGATGCTGGAAAGCTGGGTCAAGGTGCGCGATGTGTCGGGTAAACTGTTCTGGATCGAGAAGCGGCAAGTGAGCAACAAACGCTATGTCATGGTGACGGTTCCGCTCACCAGCGTGCGCAGCAGCCCGGAAGACAATGCCGAGGTAGTCTTCAAAGCGACGCAGCAACTTGCCCTGGAATGGCTGGATAACACGGGCAGCGGCTGGGTCAAAGTGCGCCATGCTGACGGAAGCGCGGGATACCTGAAATCAACCGACGTGTGGGGCGACTGATGAAAATCGCAATATTGGGTTCCGGCGCATGGGGAACGGCTCTGGCAGTCAGTTTTGCGCCGCGCCATCAGGTCACGCTCTGGTCACGTGAAGCCGAAGAAATCGAGGCGATGATCAGTGACGGCTACAACCAGCGCTTTCTGCCGGATATTCCGCTTCCTGCCGAACTTAAATTATCCACTTCGTTGAACGAGGCATTGACCGAAGCCGAGTTGGTCATCGTCGCCGTTCCTGTCGCCGGACTGCGCAGCACTTTGCAGCAACTTGCCAAAGTGCCGTCTCCGGTTTCGGTGATCTGGGTGTGCAAAGGTTTCGAAAGCGGGACTTCGCAATTTCCCCACCAGATTGCAGAGGAGATACTGCCGGCAAGTTTTCCGCGCGGCGTCCTGTCCGGTCCCAGTTTCGCCCAGGAAGTGGCGCGCAGCCAGCCTACGGCAATGACGCTGGCCTCGAACGACGGCGAGTTCGCGCAGCGCGCGGCAAAGGCACTCCATCATTCGCGCCTGCGCATTTACTCCAGTACCGACATGGTGGGGGTCGAGATTGGCGGCGCGGTCAAGAATGTGCTGGCCATCGCTGCCGGTATTTGTGACGGAATGAAAATGGGGCTCAACGCCCGTGCCGCCCTGCTTACGCGCGGTTTGGCCGAAATGACAAGACTCGGTTTGCAGATGGGCGGACGTGCCGAGACCCTGGGCGGACTGACAGGCGTGGGCGACCTGATCCTGACCTGTACCGGCGATCTGTCACGCAACCGCCAAGTGGGCATGCTGTTGGCTCAGCACAAGACGCTGGACAACATCCTCAAGGAATTGGGGCATGTGGCGGAAGGTGTTTATACCGCACGCGAAGTGCATCGCATCGCGCAACAGCATGGAGTCGAGATGCCCATCTGTGAGGCGGTATATCGTGTGTTGTATGAAAATCTTCCGGCGGACAAAGCGGTGGAAGCGCTGCTCAGCCGCGAGCCGGGTAATGAGTTCTGAGTGCTGAAGGAAGAGTACTGAGGACCGAGTGCTGAGTAAAAACGAAGCAGTTGATATCCCCAGCACTCAGCACTCAGCACTCAGCACTGCACCTTCGAAGCCGCATTGACGCCACGCCTCAAACACCACCACCGCCACCGTATTCGACAGATTCAGGCTGCGGTTGTCCGGCAGCATTGGCAGGCGCAAACGCCGTTCCGGCGGAATCGAGTCCAGCACCTCTTTGGGTAGTCCTCGGCTCTCAGGGCCAAACAGAAAAGCATCCCCTGCCTGAAATCGTACCTCATGGTAGGGGTGTGACGCTTTGGTGGTGAAAGCGAACAGCCGTGCCTGCGGCAAACTTTGCAGGCAAGCGGCAAGGCTGTCATGCACCCGCATGGCCGCGTACTCGTGATAATCCAGTCCGGCGCGGCGCAGATTCTTGTCGTCGAGATCGAAACCCAGCGGACGGATCAGGTGCAGTTGCGCACCTGTGTTCGCGCACAAACGAATGATGTTGCCGGTGTTGGGCGGAATTTCGGGTTCGTATAAGATAACGTTAAACATGAAGAAAGCACTCAGAAGGCTTGTCAGTACAGGGAAAAACGGCTAACTTCCGTTCTTGATAGCCGGGTTTGGAAAAGACATACAGGGGGAATTATGGCGCGTCCGGAGAAAGTCCGCTTAGGCGATCTGCTGGTACAGCAGAAACTCATTTCACTGGATCAACTCCAGTTCGCTTTGGATCAGCAAAAACGCAGCGGCCGCAAGCTCGGCCGGGTGCTGGTGGACAACGGCTTCGTTTCGGAAGACCAGATATCCGAAGCCATTGCCAAGCAACTCAACATCCCCTATATCAACCTCAAGTATTACAACGTCAATCTCGAGATCGTCCGCCGCATGCCGGAGAATCAGGCGCGGCGCTTCCGCGCGGTGGTGCTGGAAGACCGCGGCGGAACGCTGCTGGTCGGCATGGCCGATCCGACCGATCTGTTTGCTTTCGACGAGGTATCCAAGGCGCTCAAGCGCGATATCGACGTTGCCGTAGTCACCGAAGGACAGTTGCTGGAGACCATCGACCGTGTTTATCGCCGTACCGAAGAGATCAGCGGTCTGGCGCGCGAGGTGTCGGAAGACCTGGGCGATACCTACATCGACTTCGGCGCGCTTGGCGATACGGTTGGCACCGAAGAGGCGCCGGTGGTCAAGTTGTTGCAGAGCATGTTCGATGATGCCACCCAGGTGCGCGCATCCGACATCCACATTGAGCCGCTGGAAGCACGCGTGCAGATACGCTTCCGCATCGACGGGGTATTGCACCTGCAAACGGAAGCAGACAGCAAAATTGCGCCCTCGCTCGCGTTGCGCCTGAAACTGATGTCCGGCCTCGATATTTCGGAAAAGCGCCTGCCGCAGGACGGCCGTTTCAACATGCGCGTGCGCGATCAGGCGATCGACGTGCGTATCTCCACCATGCCCACGCAATACGGCGAATCGGTGGTGATGCGTCTGCTCAACCAGAGCGGCAGTTTCCTTACTTTGGACAAGCTCGGCATGCCGCCGGACATGCTCAAGCGTTTCCGCGAGATCATCCAGCGCAGCAACGGCATGGTGCTGGTCACCGGTCCCACCGGCAGCGGCAAAACGACGACCTTGTATGCAGGGTTGGCCGAGATCAACACCATAGACCAGAAAATCATCACCGTGGAAGACCCGGTGGAATACCGTTTGCCCGGCATCAACCAGGTGCAGGTGAACGAAAAGATCGAACTGACCTTCTCGCGTGTGCTGCGTTCCGCTTTGCGCCAGGACCCGGATATCATCCTGGTCGGCGAAATGCGCGATGCCGAAACGGCGCAGATCGGCATGCGCGCGGCGATGACCGGTCACCTGGTGTTCTCCACACTGCACACACGCGATACCGCCGGTACTTTGTTCCGTCTGGTCGACATGGGCGCGCCCAGATACATGGTGGCGTCTTCGGTGCAGGCCGTGCTGGCGCAACGCCTGCTGCGGCGCGTATGCGAAAGTTGCAGCGAAAAACACATTCCAACACCGCAAGAGGCAGAGTGGCTGGAGGCGGAAGGCGTCGCCCGCAGCGAGTGGGGCACGCTATTGCACGGCCGCGGCTGTTCGCATTGCAACGGTACGGGTTACCACGGGCGTTTGGGCGTGTACGAGATGCTGGAAATGGGGCAGGAGCTGGCGGAAGCCGCCGCGCATGAAGACAACCGCCATTTCATGCAAGTCGCCAAAGATCATCTGAAAGGCAAGACCCTGCTCGACGCCGCCTTGCGCGAGATGAAGCTGGGCCATACCTCGGTGCTGGAAGTCATGCGCATCAGTAATCAAGTGGAAGATTAATGCCGGTATTCGCCTACAAGGGAAGAAGCAACCGCGGCGACCTCGTGCAAGGCACGCTGGAGGGGCTGGATAGCAGCGTCATCGCCGACCAGTTGCTGAACACCGGCATCACGCCGACCGAGATCAAACAGACCACACAAGCGGTACGCAGCGGCACCACTCCCGAAATCAGCTTGTGGAAACGGCTGACGATGGAAAAAAAGGTCAATGTGATGGAGCTGATGCTGTTCAGCCGCCAGATGTACACCCTGCTCAAGGCCGGTGTGCCCATCATGCGCGCCCTGGCCGGTTTGCAGGAATCTACGCGGAATCCGGTGTTTGCCGCCATGTTGCAGGATATGCGCGAGAGCCTGGATAGCGGCCGCGAATTGTCTGTGGCGATGCGCCGCCATCCCAAGGTGTTTTCACCTTTTTACCTCAGCATGGTGCAGGTCGGCGAAATGTCCGGCATGCTGGATGTGACCTTTCTGCGTCTGTATGAACATCTGGAATTTGAAAAAGAGATGAAGGAGCGCATCAAGTCGGCGTTGCGCTATCCGATCTTTGTGCTGATTGCGATGGCTATTGCCATCGTCATCGTCAACATCTTTGTTATTCCCGCTTTTGCGAAAGTGTTTGCAGGCTTTCATACCGAGTTGCCGCTGATGACCCGGATACTGATGGGCTTCTCCGATTTCATGGTGCAAACCTGGCCGGTTCTGCTGGCGTTGCTGATCGGTGCGGTGGTCGCATTCCGTTCCTGGGTCAATACGGTGGACGGGCGTTACAAATGGGATCGCTACAAACTGCACCTTCCCATTGCTGGCCCCATCATCATGAAGGCAACACTGTCACGTTTTGCGCGCAGTCTGGCGCTGTCCTTCAAGAGCGGCATTCCCATTGTGCAGGGTATGAATTCGGTGGGGCTGGTGGTGGACAACGAATTCATGCGTAGCCGCGTGGAACAGATGCGCGACGGCATCGAGCGCGGCGAAAGCATCCTGCGCACCGCGGCGGCGACCGGTGTTTTCAATCCGACCGTACTGCAGATGATCGCCGTGGGCGAAGAGACTGGCGACATGGACGGCCTCATGTTCGAAATCGCGGGGATGTACGAGCGCGAAGTGGAATACGAGATCAAGACCCTGAGCGCGAACATCGAACCCATCATGATTGTTTTGCTGGGTGGCCTGGTGTTGATCCTCGCGCTGGGTATCTTCCTGCCGATGTGGGACTTGGGCAAGGCGGCGTTGCACAGATGACAAAACCAGTGCCGAGTACTGAGTTCGGAGTGCTGAGTGGGGTGCAACTGCCCCAACGCTCAACGCTGCGCACTCAAAACTCAGCACTCGGTACTCAGCACTCTTTGAAGGGTTTTACCCTCCTCGAACTTATTGTCGTCATCAGCGTCATTGCGATTTTGGCGGGGTCTTTATTGTCACGCGTTCCGATTTACACAGAACAGGCCGAGCAGGCCGCTATGGAGCAAACTGTGGGTGCGCTGCAAAGTGCGTTGACGATGCGTGTGGGTTCGTTGATGACTCATGGTGCCGCAACGGAAAAGGAATTGAAAGCCCTCGCTTCCGATAACCCGTTAGACTGGTTGCAGCAGAAACCCAAAAACTACGCCGGGGAGTTTTTTAATCCGACGCCGAAAACGGTTGTGCCGGGGCAGTGGGTGTTTGATCTGAAATCACGCGACCTGATCTATGTTGTAGATCGCGGCGACCATTTTACTACCGGCAAAGACGGGCAGAAGTGGATACGCTTCCATGTCAAGTTTGAATATGAGGCGTCTCCGAGTGGTTCTGCGGGTGGGAAAAAAGCCCTGACCTCGGCATTGTTCGAGCCGACCGAAACTTACCGCTGGTTTGATTGAGGTGCTTATGACTCCTGTTGTCGAGGCCTTGTTGTTACGTTCTGCCGTAATATTTTTGTTGTTAGGCAGTCTCGCCGGTCTTGCGGTCGGTACGCTGCTGCTATGGAATCCACAGCGGTTGTGCGCGATCAGTAATATCCTCAACCGCTGGGTGTCCACACGGCATCTGAATCAGGGACTGGATCGCACTGTGGAAATCGATCACTTGTTTTACCGCTACAGGCGCATCAGTGGCTGGGGGATATTGCTGGCCTCGAGCTACGTCCTGTATGCATTTACCCTCAAACTGGATCGGGCGAATGCAGTTGCCGGTCTTGTCAGGCAATTCAATTTGCCGGCCGCCCTGGTTGCCGGATTGCTGGATGCGGTAGTGTTAAGTGCTTTGCTGGGCGCGTTATTGGCTGCCTTCGTCGGACTGTTCCTGTTGTTGCGTCCCAGCCAGCTACGAGACTTTGAGCAGAGTGCAAATCGCTGGGTGTCATTGCGCCGCGGCTTGAAACCGATGGAGGTGCCGCGCGGAGGGGTAGATGAGTATGTATTCAAGTATGGCCGACAGGCAGGCATCCTGCTGATATTGGGAAGCCTCTATGTATTGGTGCTGCTGTTGTTCTGGTTCGGTCAATAGTGTCGAGTGTGCGTCACCAATTTCTTTAAATAGCTGTGCTAACTCATTGCTGCAGCGTAAATTATTGCTTGCATTTTGGGGTGGTTATGGCTACATTGGCAAGACGCATATTCGAGCATGTGTGTTGCGGCATCGTGCAAAGATGCGCGAGAGTAAAAAACGGGGCTGCGGCCTTCAACCTCTAGGAGAGACAACTATGAACAAGCAACAAGGTTTTACCCTGATCGAACTGATCGTGGTGATCGTGATTCTGGGCATTCTGGCAGCGACTGCGCTACCGAGGTTTTCTGATTTGTCCAAAGATGCTCGCCTGGCTTCGCTCAAAGGCGCAATGGGTGCAGTTCAATCGGCTGCCAACATGGCGCACGGGGCATCATTGGCAGGTGGTTTGGCTGCTGGTTCTTCAGTGACCATGGAAGGTGTGACCATAACAATGGTGAATTACTATCCTGACGTTGCAGGTATCCGGACTGCCGCCAATCTTTCCACCAATGACTATGTTCTGACAAATGGGGCAACCACCTTGACTGTGTCACCCAATGGCGCGTCGCTTCCGGGCTCTTGCCAGTTTGTCTACACTCAAGCGGCTAGCGTATCTTCCCCCGCTGCCGTTTCGGGTATTCCAACCACTAACACCAATTGCTGATCAAAGTGACGCAGTCACCGAAGGCGGGCAATTTTCCAAGCTCAGCAAACGTGTGACGCCAACACTGAAGGTTGATGGGAATGAACAAGGGGGACTTCGGTCCCCCTTGTTTTTTGTCTATCGGTGGTACATTTTGTTACACTGCAATTCAGCTTGGATACTGGGTTTAAAGGGTTTTTGGACATGCGTTTGAGTGCTGCACAAGTCGAAACGATCAGCCATGAGACCGGGCACTTTTTCAAAGCGCAGGATGAGATGTGGCTGTCCTTTCCGCCTGAAAGAAAGCAGAACGGCTTCACGCTGGTGGAATTGATTACGGTTATTGTTATTGTCGGTATTCTGGCGGTGGCGGCAGTGCCGCGTTTTTTCGATAACGACGTGTTTCAGGCGCGGGGTGCTGCCGACCAGGTAATCGCGGCATTGCGTTACGGGCAAAAGGTCGCCATTGCGCAGCATAGTCCCGTAATTGTACAAGTCTCCAAGGCTGCAAATTCTGATTGCGGTGCTGCGCTGGCGGCGGGACCCACTGTGAATTGTGTGATTTTGAATGGTGTGGCGTTCAATCAGGCTACCCCCTGGACGATAACCTTTAATGCGCTGGGACAGCGCGTCCCGAATGCGGCGACTTCAGCGGTGGTGGGAACGACGACTATCAATATCGAGGCGGAGACGGGATATGTGCATTGATGCCGTCGTATGGCGCAGGGCCGATGGGCCACAGGACGCCGAGACCCGAATGGCTGATACCACAACGCAAGCGCGCGAAACTATTCCTGAGGAAGTGATGCTTGGCCGTCTGGCGCAGTCCGAGCAGATGCGGGATTTTTTCATACAAATGTGGCGGCAAAATCCAATATTGGCAAAACAGGGCGGGCAAAAAGTGCAAAGTCTGCTGACCCCGCTTGAGTGCGGTGCCATGAACGAACGTGTTCTTGAATCTTCGGGCACGGGGATGGCGAAGCAGCGCGGTATCAGTCTTATCGAACTCATCATGTTCATCGTCATCATCAGCGTGGCGCTGACGGGGATATTGCTGGTGATGAACAATGTGACCAGCCACAGCGCAGATCCCCTCCTGCACAAGCAAGCCATCGCGGCAGCGGAATCGCTATTGGAGGAAGTCGAACTGCAGGATTTTATTTCTGCTTCCAGCGCGTCTGCAGCATGCCCGCATAATGCAGTGACGCAGGCGAATCGTGCTTCGGGATACCACATTGTTTGCGATTACGATGGTTTTTCCACCGCCCTCACCGGTATTCATCCGGTGAGCGGTGCAGTGGTAATCGGCGGATTGGAGAGTTACAACGCGACCGTAGTTGTTGAGGATGCTGCGCTGGGCGATATCGCGGCTGGCAGTGCGGTGTTGATCACCGTGAAGGTGACTGACCCGCAAGGTACAGTCATTCCCATCTCCGGTTACAGAACGGCTTACTGATGCTTACCCTGCATAAACATTCTGGATTTACCCTGGTGGAAATGATCGTCGTGATCGTTATCACCGGCATCATAGGCGGCATGGTGGCCATGTTCATCCGCGCACCGGTGCAGGGCTATGTGGACAGTGCTCGCCGCGCCGAGCTAACCGACATCGCCGATACCGCCATGCGGCGAATGGCGCGCGATGTGCGTACTGCCGTGCCGAACAGTCTGCGCTCTTCGAATTGCACGGCGCCCTGCGTGGAATTCCTGCCGACCAAGGATGGCGGCTGCTATCGTGCACAGACGCGACCCGACGGAACGGGCGACGTGCTGGATTTCGTCGCGGCAGACGGCTCTTTCGATATCGTCGGCAGCGCTATTAATTTTGCTGCCAATGACTATATCGTTGTCGGCAGTACGCAGTCGGATGGTGTTCCACCGTACAGCACGGCAGCGACGGGCGTATTGCGCGCGTACGCAGGTGCGGCGGGGCCCCAAACGTCGGTTACCATCACCAATGCGGTTGGCTTGCCTGTATGGGCCGAACTGCCATCGCAACATTTCAGTGTGGTGGATGGTGCACAACGGGCAGTCACCTATGCTTGTGTAGGGGCTGGCGGTAGGGATGCGGATGGTAATGGCACGGGGCAACTGATGCGTTATTCGAATTACGGGTTCAATGTTACGCCCGCGAATGGTGCGATTCTTGCCAACAAAGTCGAGTTTTGTGACTTTGATTATAGTGTGAGCAACCAGCGCTTCGGTCTGCTTGCGGTGCGGCTCACGCTGACCAGCGGCGGTGAAAGCGTCACTTTGTATAACGAGATCCATGTGAACAACGTGCCATGAAAAAACTTCAACGGGGTTTCAGCATCGTCTCCGCCATCTTCCTGCTGGTGGTGCTGGCATTTCTGGGTACGGCGATGACCACTTTTTCAACCGCACAAAACCAGGGCGCGGCAATGGATGTGATGGGTTCGCGCGCTTATCAGGCGGCGCGCGCCGGTGTTGAATGGGCGGCTTACCACGTGGCCAATGCGTCCGCCCCGTGGGGAGGCTGTGCGGTGGGGGCGTCGGCCGTGGTTGCGGGCGATCTTGCGCCATTTTCACCGGTGACGGTGAATTGTTCCGCCGCGTCGCATGCCGAGGGGGCATCCACGATCTGGATCTACGATGTGAGTGCGGTGGCGCAGACAACGGGAAGTGTTGCCGGAAACCAGGATTTTGTTCAGCGAGTAATCAGCGTGAAGCTGGGCAAGTAATTCAATTCTGCGTGCGCCAGCTCCGGGCGCGGCGGCGAAGCGACAGGGGGTTGAGATGATGAGAAAAATATTACTGGTTCTATGCGCTGCGGCTTTCCTGCTGGCTGTTCAGAGCGCTCGGGCTGCGACCTATTCATTCATGAATATTCCCTTTGCCTGGGATGCACCTTCCGGTGCGGCAACCACGGTGACATGGTCCAGCGCATGTACCAGTTATCCCGGCGGGGACGACGTCTACAGTCTGGTTTCTTTTCCCTCCGGTTTTACTTTTACTTTTGCCGGAACTGCATATTCACAGGTTCGTGTCCTGTCCAATGGCATGATCCAGTTTGGCGCAGCCGACCAGGGTTTTCACCGCGACTACACTTCCGTGGCGCTGCCTGCCCCGGCCAGCAATACCACATTTGGAGGCTGCCCGAATCTGGCCCCCACCAATCTGTTGCTGATGTACTGGCTGGATATCAACACATTCCCCAATATTGCGCTCGCACCGGTGCAATACGAACTGTTGGGTACGTCGCCCAACAGGCGCTTTGTCATTACCTATAACAATGTGGCGCTGTATGGCAATGCTGCAACACGTTATACCTTCCAGGCAGTGCTGCATGAAAGCGCCACTGGCGTGAACGGCAATTTCGAATACCGTTACACATCTGGCTCTTCCACCGGCTCGGGTGCGACAGTCGGCGTACAGGTGGGTGCGACCGATTACACCCAATATGCATTCAACCAGACATTCATTGATACCACCAACGGCACCAATATTCTCTGGTATCCGCAAACTACGCCAGCAAGCGCTGGAGGGGTTTATCATTTCAATGAGGCGTCGTGGAACGGCACGGCTGGGCAGGTAATCGACTCTTCCGGCATCGTTCCTGCACAGGACGCCACCTCGGTCGGGTTGGCCAACACGGCGGGAACAACTTCAACACCATCGGTAACACCCCCATGTAGCTCAGGGCGTGTGGGCATTTTCCCTGCCAACACCTCCAATACCGTCATTAATGCCGTTGCCACGCCGCTCTCGCTCGGCAATACCGGTTCCATCGATTTCTGGTACAGCTCGAATGTCAGGTGGAGACCGGGAGGTTCAGCCGCCATGCTGTTCGATGCCACTGCGGTGGCGAACAGACCTTTCTACCTGATGAAAAGGGCAGACGGAGCACTACAATTCACGGTAAGCGACAGCGCGGGTACGATCAGTACCACCACTTCGGCCACCCAGAGTTTTGCAGCAAACACATGGCAGCATGTCGGCGTAAGCTGGGTCTTCCTGACCGGTACCAACCAGACCTTCATCCAGATATTTTTGAACGGCGCTCTGCTGACCAGTCAGCGCTATACCACCACCGGCACCATTGCCGCCTTGAGTACGCTGAACATCGGCGACAACCGCACATCCGGCGTAACACCCAGCGGCGGTTCGCCCAACTCCGCGAACGGCTACATAGACGAAGTCAAAGTCTATACGTCGCAGATTAACGCATACCAGGCTAACGCCGACATGTCTTGTACCGCCTTGGTAGATCACTTGCTCATCCAGTCCGCCTCTACCGGACTCACCTGCGTCTCCAATCCGCTGACCATCGTCGCCTGTCAGAATGCGGCCTGCACGGTGAACTATACGGCAGGCGTTACCGGTACCTTGAGCGGCGTTGGCACCAACATGACGGTGAACTGGGATGGCAGTACGGGCGGAGCGACGGGCGCGGGTTTTGCCACCGGCGGCAGCGGTACGGCGGTCAAGTATGTGCAGGTTGTCACGCAAGGCGCAGCCACGTCGGGTTCTGTGACATTCAGCATTTCCTCACCCAATCCTGTTCCGACCAATGCCACCGTATGTAATTTCGGCAACAATGCGCCAGCCAACAACAACTGCGTGTATACGGTGTCAACTGCTGGCTTTATCTTCTCTGATTCAACTACCGGCGGTAGCTATACCATTCCGCCACAGGTTTCCGGCATCGCCACGCCGACAGCACCTGCGGCAAATGCCATATATTTGCGCGCATTGGAGGCTTCAACCAGCAACCCCGCCGTATGCACCCCGGCACTCATCAGTTCGACGACAGGTGTGACGATGGGTTATGCCTGCAACAATCCGGCAACCTGCACAACGGGCGACTATGGGGCAATTAACGGGACAACGATTGCCGCAGCAGGTACAGCAGTTAGCCTGACGTTCGATGCGAATGGCTCGGCACCAATTGCCGTGCGCTACAACGATGTGGGGCAGATTACGCTCAACGCTTCTGTCACGCCGTTTGCCGGTGCCACTGCGATGATCGGCAACAGCAATGCTTTTGTGGTGGCGCCGCATCACTTCGGTTTTTCCGGCGTTCCTGCCGGGCCGTTCAGGGCGGGGAACGATTTCGCCCCAACCGCCTCTCCTTATACGACCATAACCGCCTACAACGGCTTGGCGACGCCCACTGCCACACCGAACTTCGGCCAGGAAACGACGCCTGAAAGTGTGGCGTTGTCGTTTGCCAAGTGCCAGCCAACGGGTGCATCTTCATCCGCAGGCTCATTCAGCGGAAGCGTTGATGTATTTAGCGGCGGGACAGCAAATGCAACCAGCCTGAATTGGAGCGAAGTGGGGAATGGGGATCTGGTTGCCACGCTGGCAAGCGGCAATTACCTGAGTTCCGGACTTACAGTATCGGGCAACACCGGCACAAGCGGTACGACCTGCAACTCCAGTGGCGCGGGTAATGTCGGGCGCTTCATTCCCGACCATTTTGACACGATAGTGACTGGGCCAATGACTTGCCCTTCCGGGCTGACCTGTCCGGCCGGCGGTCTGGTTTATTCCGGTCAGTCGTTCACTGCCAATGTTTATGCGCGCAATGCCGGGGGGGCGATAACGCAGAACTATGACGGTACGGCAAACACCACACCGAATTTTGCAAAGGCAGTAACACTATATGCCTGGGATGGGCCGGGAAGCACAACGACGCAAAATCCTCCGTCGGCTGATCCGGGTTCGATAACGGGAACCAGCGGTGTGATTGCAGCCGGTTCTTTTAGTCAGGGAGCTACGCTATCTCCAGGCGTTCCGGGTACCCCTATTTATGCTTTCGGCACTACGCCAACCAATCCAACGGATGTTTATATCCGCGCAACAGATACGGATAGCGTGACTTCCTTGCGAGCAACGAATCCGACGACGACTTCGGTCGAAGGTGGCGTCAAGGTAGTGAGCGGTCGTATCAAGTTAGCCAACGCATACGGTTCAGAGTTGCTTCCGTTGAGCATTGCCGCGACGGCGCAGTATTACAACCCTGCAAGCAATTGGGTGACCAGCAGTACGGATAACGCTACCCAGTTCAATACGAATCTGAGCGGAGCGGGAGGGAATGTGAGTGCGACAATCGTGGATGCGTCGCACGGACTCGGGTTGGGCAATATCAGCGTTGTTTCACCGGGCGTGGTTACATTTGCGAGCGGAATAAGAAGGTTTAGTCTGGCAGCACCCGGCAAGGCGGGCAGCGCGGATTTAAGCATAGTCACGGCACCGGACTATTTGCTGCCAAGCATTACCGGACGCGCCACCTTCGGCGTCTACAAGGGAAAGAATGAATTCATCTATATGCGCGAGGCCTATTGATGTCTGTTTATTGACAGGCAACGGGTCTGCAGGAAATCTCAGAGTTTCGCTGGTTCATTGCTCCTTGACCGGAAACGGTCAGGGGGTGTCCGATAGCGGACGGTAACATGTAAAAATATCCCTTGACAGCAATGGGTTAGTGACTTAAGTTCACCTTAATTATGGAAATGGCCCAATTCTTCACAGTTTTCAAGCAAAACAGCCGAGCCAGCGGGTGGATCGCTGTCGTTATCAGCAAGCGGGGTGTGCATATTGCGCAGGCCAAATATGTGGGTCTGCGTCCGCAAGTGACGAAATGCGCCTTTTACCCGCTTACTGAAGTTTCATCCTCCGCGCTGGAGAAGGTGCGCAAGGACGCGCAACTCGATGACGCCAAATTCACCACGCTGTTATCCGCCAACGAATACCAGATGATGATGGTGGATGCGCCGAATGTTCCGGTCGATGAGTTGAAGACCGCGATACGCTGGAAGATCAAGGATTCGCTCAGTTACCACGTCGACGACGCCACCATCGACGTGCTGCAGATACCGACCAACAAATACGGCGGCGATCGTCCGCAATCCCTTTACGCCATCGCCGCATCCAACGAGACGATACGCAAGCGCATCGCGCTGTTCGAGAAAGCCAAGATCGAATTGAGCGTGATCGATATTCCGGAGACGGCGCAACGCAATATCGCGGCCTTGTTCGAGATGGAAGGACGCGGCTTGGCGATGCTGTCCTTCGGCGACGAGGGCGGCATGCTCACCATCACTTGCGACGGCGAATTGTTCCTGGCGCGCCGTCTGGATATCACATTGGGGCAGTTGCAGGATGCGGACGAGAATTTGCGCCAGCAGTATCTGGATCGTGTGGAGCTGGAAGTGCAGCGCTCGCTGGATTACTTCGACCGCCAGTTCCACCATATCCCGGTGAATCGCCTGATACTTTCCGCGCCGGAATCACTGGGCCTGGACAAAGTGTTGACGGGCAGTCTGGGGATGCCGGTGGAGATGCTGGACCTGGCGCAGGGGATGGATATCGGCTCCGTACGCGAGTTGTCGGATAGCGAATTCGTCAGTTACGCGCTGCCCGTGCTGGGTGCGGCATTGCGTCAGGAGAAGAAGGCGCTATGAGCCAACAGATCAATCTGTTCAACCCGATTTTCCTGAAACAGAAGAAATATTTTTCTGTGACCACGATGTTGCAGGCGCTGGGATTGATCGTTCTGGGATCGGCGCTGTTCTTTGCGTATGCGTACTATCAGGTTGCCCAACTGTCGAGGCAGGCCGATGAAATGACCAAGCGCTATGCTGACGAGCAAACGAGACTGGCCAATTTCTCCAAGGGATTTTCGCCGCAACAGTCCGGCAAGCAACTGGAAGACGAAGTGAAGCAACTGGAAGTGCAGGTTGCTGCGCAGGACGCAATGCTGAATTTGCTCAAGAGCGGCGCACTCGGCAATACCGAGGGTTATTCGGAATACATGCGCGCTTTCGCGCGGCAGTCGATCAAGGGGCTGTGGCTCACCGCGTTTGACATCACCGGAGACGGCGCGCAGATGAGCTTGAGCGGCGCGGTACTCAGCCCGCAACTGGTGCCCGCGTATATACAGCGTCTGGGCAAAGAGAAGGTCATGCGAGGCAAGACCTTCTCGACTTTGCAAATGCAGCAGCCGCAGAAGGATGGCGAACGGCTTGTTCCCCGCTATGTCGAATTCAATTTGCGTTCGGCGACGATTGCCGAGGAGGCGAAGAAATGACGATGCAAGAGCGGATCGACAAGATCGTCGCCAAAGTGGATGGTTTTTCATTGCGTGAACGCGCCCTGATTTTTTTCGCGGCCGCTGCCGTGGTGGTGTCTCTGGTCAACGCATTGTTTCTGGAGCCATTGCTGGTCAAGCAGAAGAATATATCCGTACAGGTCGTCCAGCAGCAGGAGAAGATGAAGGAGGTGCAGGCGCAGATCGCCAATCTGGTGCAGGCCCAACAGGCCGATGCCAATTCGCCGCAGCGAGAACGTATCCGCGCATTGCGCCAGCAGATTGCCGACGGTGATGCTTATCTGAAAAGCCGGCGCGACAAGTTGGTGCCGCCGGAGAAAATGGCGCAACTTCTGGAGCAGGTGCTGAACAGGAATGGTCGCCTGCAATTGGTTGCGCTCAATACCCTGCCGGTGAGTTTGTTGATCGAGCCGTCTGCGGACGCGGCTGCCGTGCAGATGACCGGCGCGGAAAAACAGATATTCAAGCACGGCGTGAAGATTACCGTGCGCGGCAGTTATGCCGACCTGGTGCAGTATCTGACGGCGCTGGAAAAGTTGCCGACGCAGATGTTCTGGGGCGTGGCGAAGATGGACGTGGTAAAACATCCCACGGTGGAGTTGACCCTGACGCTTTATACCCTGAGTTTGGACAAGACATGGCTACAGGTTTGAGGATGCTGTTGGCAGCGTTGTTGCTGTGTGCGCCGCAGATTGCAGCGGCGGAGCCGTTGCCCGACCCGACGCTTCCTGCCATCGATTTGAACAGCAGCGGTGCGGGGGGCGCCGCAGATGTCGTGCCGGAAGAGGCGGTGCCGCGCGGTTTGCAGTCTGTCATCATCTCGCCCCAATATCGTGCCGCCATCATCAACGGCGAGACGGTGAGGCTGGGCGGCAAGTATGGGGATTCCAGGCTGGTCGAGGTGCGGGAAAACAGTGTGGTGCTGCAGAATGCACAAGGGCGGCGCGTGCTGGAGTTGTTCCCCAAGGTAAGTATCAGGAAAAACGAAGCGATACGGCAAGAGCGTGGCGCACAAGAGAAAGCATCCGGGCAGACGAATCTGCCGGAGCAGGATGCGGGAGGATTTAAATGAAACGATTTTCAGGTTTGCTGGTGTTGCTGTTGTTGTCGGCCTGCGCGACGGGCGGCGGCACAAAAAGCGGAGTAGCGGAAAAGCTTAAACAGGAAATGGATGCAGCGGTAGCCTCAAACGAGGTGGCCAAGCCGGAAGCGGTTGATCAGGCGCTGCTGCCCCCGTTAGTGGCATCGCCTGCCCAAATCGATAACAAACCCCTGGAAACCAAATTCGATCTGGCGGTGAATAACACGCCTGCCAAACACGTGTTCATGGCCATTGTCTCCGGCACGCACTACAGCGTACTGGTGCATCCGGAAGTCGGCGGTTACATCTCGCTTACCCTGAAAAACGTGACCGTCTTTGACGCGCTGGAAGCGATACGCGAGATGTACGGCTACGATTACAGAGTGGAAGGTTCACGCATTTACATCCAGCCGCTGACCTTGCAGACACGCTTGTTCCAGGTGAGCTACCTGACCGGTCAGCGCGAAGGCAAGTCCTCGCTACGCGTTGCTTCCGGCTCGGTCGGGGATAGTGCTATCGGGACGAGCGGAGCCAGCACTACGACAGGCACCAGCCGCGACAGCAGCAAAGTGACCATGTCATCCAATACCGATTTCTGGGATGAGTTGAGCAAGGCGCTGAAAGCGATTGTGGGCGAAGAGAAAGGCCGCAGTGTTGTCATCAGTCCGATGTCGGGCGTGATCGTGATACGCGCCATGCCGGACGAATTAAAAAATGTCTCCGCCTATCTCAAGGCATCGCAGATTGCCATCGAACGCCAGGTGATACTGGAAGCCAAGATAGTCGAAGTGCAATTGAATGATTCGTTTCAGTCCGGGGTCAACTGGGCGGCTTTCAGGAATGGGGCGAACAGCAGCCTGACCGTGGGACAGGGGAGCGCGGGAAGCTCACTGTCGGCAGGTCCTGCATCGGCGTTGACGAATTCCGTGCTGAACTCGACGCCGGGTTCCACGCTGGCGCCGGTTGCATCGACATCATTGCCGACAGGGGCGATAGCAGGCACTTTGTTCGGCCTGGCTTTTCAGACCAGCAATTTTGCCGCGCTGTTGAATTTCCTTGAATCGCAAGGCAACGTGCATGTGCTTTCCAGCCCGCGCATCGCAACGCTGAATAACCAGAAGGCGGTGCTGAAAGTGGGCACGGACGAGTTTTTCGTAACCGAGGTTTCGGGTGGTACGCAATCGACTACCACAGTGGCCGGGACTGCGCCGACGGTGAAAGTACAACCATTCTTCTCCGGAATTATGCTGGACGTGACGCCGCGCATTGACGAAAACAACGAGATCATTCTGCATGTGCATCCGGCGGTGAGTACGGTCTCGACCGTGAACAAGACGATCGATCTGGGTAGTAATGGTGGTACTGTTGCCAATATCTACAACCTCCCGCTGGCTTCCAGTTCGATCTCGGAAACCGACAGTATCGTGCGCGCACGCGACGGACAGATCGTGGCGATAGGGGGCTTGATGCGCCAGGCAGAGGTTAACGACGAATCCGGCTTGCCGATGCTGCCTAAAATGCTTTTCGGCCAGACCAGCAAGCGTACCGAGAAGCGCGAATTGATCATCCTGCTCAAGCCAACCGTGGTGGATAGCGACAAGGATTGGTCGGACGACATTGCGCGCAGCCGCGACCGCATGAATAACATGTCCAAATAGCATCATGTATCTGGAGCATTTCGGCCTGCGCGAGTCGCCCTTTTCGCTGACGCCCGATACCAGTTTTTTCTTTGCCTGCACCAACTATCAGGAAGGTCTGAATACCCTGCTGGTGGCGGCGCGCACCGGCGAAGGGTTCATCAAGATCGTGGGTGAGGTGGGCAACGGCAAGACGCTGCTGTGCCGCAAATTTCTCGCCACGCTCAGCAGCGACCGCACTACCACCACCGACATCGGCACGCAGGACGGCGGCACCAGCGGCCGCCATGCGGCAAAGTTCATTACCGCCTATATTCCCAATCCCTATCTGGAGCCGCGCAGTTTGCTGCTGGCCCTGGCGGATGAATTTCGTATAGAAGTCGATAATTCTTTCGACCAGCACCAGTTGTTGAAGGAACTGACACGCACGCTGTTGAATTTTGCGCGCGAGGGGAAACGCGTACTGGTCTGCCTTGATGAAGCACAGGCGATGCCGCTGGAAAGCCTGGAAGTATTGCGCCTGCTCACCAATCTCGAGACCGAGAAACGCAAGCTGATGCAGGTGGTGTTGTTCGGGCAACCCGAGCTGGATGAGCGGCTCAAGCAGAATTCGGTGCGCCAGTTGCGTCAGCGCATCAGTTTTCAGTACGAACTGAACGGTTTGCATCGTGACGAGATGGATCGTTACCTGCGCCATCGTCTGTCCATTGCCGGATTCAAGGGCGAGACCCTCTTTAATCACGGCGCGGTCAACCTGCTGCACCGGGTGACGCGCGGCACGCCCCGGCTGGCGAACATCATCGCGCACAAGGCATTGATGCTGGCCTTTGCAGAAGGACGCCAGCAAGTGCAGGCGCGCCATATACGCAAGGCGGCAGCCGATACGCCGGAATCGCACAAGGACTGGTTGGTCTGGATATGGGTGGGCGGCTCTGTGGCGGTCATTTCAGCGTTGATCCTGTTCGCACTTTCGCTGCCATGAGCATCGTCAATCAGGTATTGAACGAACTGGAAAAACGCGGGGTGAACACGCCTCTGGGTGAAACCACGATACGTTCCGTCACGCCACGCAGGCAATCGCATTTGCTGCCATATGCGCTTTTTGCGCTGCTGCTGGTAATTCTGCTCGCGGCGGTAAAGTGGTATTCGAGCCGTGCAGAAACACCTGCGCCGGAACGATCTGTCGTCATGGCCCAGCCATTGAACAGTGCTGTTGCGTCAATCAGCGAGCCGTCAGCGATTGTCTCTGCGCCGGCCGAGGTGGCGACGACAGGCGGGAGTGGCGTGCCGCAGGCATTTGACAGCCTGCACGGCAAACCCTTGCTTGAAGTGCAGAGCGAAGATGAGCCGGTAGTGGCACCCGAGGTGAAGAAGCCCGCGAGGAGCAAGGCGGAGCGTCCCCGTGCGATTGTTGAAGATGAAGATGGCAGTTTGTCGACGGAAAGTCTGGAACAGCTCAAGAAAGTCAGCCTCCAGCAACGCGCCGAAAATGAATTCAACAAGGCCAACCAGGCCGTGCGGGAGGGGCGGACGAATGACGCCCTGGCGGGGTACGAAAATGCGTTGCTGGCCGACCCGACTTACAAGCCTGCACGCCGGGCCTGGGCCGGCTTGCTGGTGAGCCTGAAACGCAACAACGAAGCCGAGCCGGTCCTGCAAAGAGGGTTGAAACGGGATATTCACGACACCGGATTTGCCATGATGCTGGCGCGTCTGCAGGTGGAGCGCGGCGACATTCCGCTGGCGCAGGAAACGTTACAGAGGACCTTGCCCTATGCCGGTGAACAGGCCGATTACCAGTCGTTCGTGGCAGCGTTGCAGCAACGCCAGGGGCGCCATGATGAAGCCGTAGCTCACTACCAGATTGCGCTGAAACTGGCGCCTAACAACGGCCTGTGGCTGATGGGCATGGGCATCTCCCTGCAAGCCCTGCAACGCAAGGAAGAAGCGCGCGACGCCTACCAGCGTGCGCTGGCAACAAATAGCCTGAGCGCCCAGTTGCAGGCATACGTGCAGCAGAAACTTAACGAGCTTTGATTCCTGAAATCGCAGCTTGGTAGGTGGGCACTTTTTGGTGCCCACCCTACGTTACTATACATAGCGACAGAAATCGTAGCGAGCGGCTGCAGGGCAAGGCGCACGGCGCGGAGGAACCGGAATGTACACAGAGTTTGTCGCTTCGCGACCCCGGATTCCGAGCACCGCGCTGACAATTCCGCATCCAACTTGTTGGATAGCGGATTGCGTGCCTTTGGTGCAACGCAGCCATGCAGCCGCGCATAACCAGCCACTTAGCGCATGTTTCACCGCGCTTAGTGGAATGGCTAGTAGTTCTATCAGTAGATTTATGTCGCTATGTTTAATCGTGCGGCAACGTCCGCGCAACCACCCACGCACTGACCTCGCTCGCTCCGGCCTGTTTCAAGGCGCGTGCCAATTCACCGATCGAAGCCCCCGTCGTCATCACATCGTCCACAATGGCGACATGCTTCCCGCGCACATCGGTGCCGGGTTTGCAGGCGAAAGCCTGGCGCATGTTCTTGTCGCGCTCTTTCCACGGCAGCGAAGATTGCGGCGGGGTGTTGCGTATCCGCTCGCAGGCATCTGCAAGTAAAGGGATATCCAACTGGCGCGAGATTCGACGGGCCAGCAGCAGCGACTGATTGAAGCCACGTTCACGTAAACGCGCCGGATGCAGCGGCAACGCCACGATGCAATCCGGGCGGCTGGTAATGCGCCGGGGCAACGCGTCGGCAAGGAATTTGACCAGTATCAGGCGTTCGCGATACTTCAGGGCCTGGATCAATTTATCCAGCGGGAATTTATAGCTGAAAGCGGCCACCGCATGGTCGAAAGGCGGCGGCTGTTTCAGGCACTGGCCGCATATATCGCCCCCCAAGGCCGGTAAGGCGCAAATCGGGCAATGTTCATCGGTAAGCCGCGGCAAATCGGCGTCGCAGGCGGCACAGCACAAGCCGTCATGGGTGTTGGAGCCGCATAGCAGGCAGGGCTGGGCGGGCAGGAGGCGGGTAAATTTTGCGCCGATGTCAAGCAAGCGATGGGATAAAATAGACAAGTCGTTCCAATCCTGTTGCTGTTACGGGGTGAGGATACGCTTTCCGTCATTCTACGTGCTTATACATTTATGCAAAACCAGACCGCCAAACTCGCCGAATCTCAAACCAAACAAGTGCATTGGAGCGTTGAGCAAATCGAAGCGCTGCTCAAGCTGCCCTTCTCCGACCTGATGTACCTCGCCCAGCAAGTACACCGCGAAAATTTCGACCCGAATGCGGTGCAGCTCTCCACTTTGCTGTCGATCAAGACCGGCGGCTGTTCCGAAGATTGCGGCTACTGCACGCAATCTTCTTTCCATTCCTCGGTCGAGAACAAGAAGATGCTGGAGCTGGACGAAGTGGTGAAAGCCGCCAAAGCCGCCAAGGAAGCCGGCGCCGGGCGCTTCTGCATGGGTGCGGCCTGGCGTGAACCCTCCAATGAAGACATGAAGGCCGTGCTGGAAATGGTCAGGGAAGTGCGCGCACTGGGCATGGAAACCTGCGCCACGCTGGGCATGCTCAACGACGAGCAGACCGAGCAATTGAAGGATGCCGGACTCGATTACTACAACCACAACCTGGACACCTCGCCGGAGTTCTACGGCAACATCATCACCACGCGCGACTACCAGGACCGCATCGACACGCTGGAACGCGTGCGCAAGGCCGGCATGAGCATCTGCAGCGGCGGCATTATCGGCATGGGCGAAAACCTCACTCAGCGCGCCGGACTCATCGCGCAACTGGCCAACATGGATCCGTACCCCGAAAGCGTGCCGATCAACAACCTGGTCAAGGTCGAAGGCACGCCGCTGGCGGATACCGAAGATCTCGATCCGCTGGATTTCGTGCGCACAATTGCTGCGGCGCGCATCACCATGCCCAAAGCCTACGTGCGCCTCTCCGCAGGGCGCGGGGAGATGAGCGACGCGGTGCAGGCCTTGTGCTTCCTGGCCGGGGCCAACTCCATCTTTTACGGCGACCAGTTGCTGACCACGGGCAATCCGGATGTCGATCGCGACCGGGCGTTGATGGGCAAGCTGGGGATGTATCCGCTGGCGGACAGGTGCGGCGGATGATGGGAATTCTTCAGCAAAGCGTAGGGTGGGTTGAGCGAAGCGATACCCACCGCGCCCGATGATGGGTATCGCTACACTCAACCCATCCTACAAAGTCCGAATGCCATTTTCCGAATTACAAAGGGATTTAAACGACCGCGCCGCACAAGGCTTGCTGCGCAGCCGCCGCACGCTCGCCACTCCGCAATCGCCGCACATTGTCGTGGACGGCAAACCCTACCTGGCCTTCTGCAGCAACGACTACCTCGGCCTCGCCAGTCGTCCTGAACTTACAGCAGCATTGCAGCAAGGTGCTCAGCAGTGGGGTGTCGGCGCGGGTGCGGCGCATCTGGTGAGCGGACATTTCGGGCCGCACCACCAGCTCGAACAGCAACTCGCAGCTTTTGTCGGCAAACCTGCCGCACTGCTGTTTTCCACCGGCTACATGGCCAACCTCGGCGTGGTGCAGGCGCTGGTGGGCAAGGGCGACACCGTGTTCGCCGACAAGCTTAACCATGCTTCGCTCAACGATGCGATGCTGTTGTCTCGCGCCGAGACCAGGCGCTATAGGCACGGCGACATGGCGCAGTTGGCGCAACTGCTGGCACAAACGCAAAGCGGCAGGAAACTGGTCATCACCGACGCGGTATTCAGCATGGACGGCGATATGGCCCCGCTACGCGAACTGCTGGCCTTGTGCGAGCAGCATGATGCGTGGCTGTATGTGGACGATGCGCACGGGTTCGGTGTGCTGGGCGAGCAGGGGCGCGGTTCGCTGGCACATTTCGGCATTGCATCGCCGCGCATCATTTACATGGCAACCCTGGGCAAGGCCGCAGGCGTTTCCGGCGCTTTTGTCGCGGCGGAGCAGGTCGTCATCGATACCCTCGTCAATCATGCGCACAGTTATGTTTACACCACTGCGACACCGCCAGCCTTGTCCGTCGCGCTGCTGCAGAGCCTGCAACTGATAGCGCAAGGCGATGCGTTGCGCGCGCATTTGCACCGGCTTATCGCCAAATTGCGCAAGGGGCTGGCCGACCTGCCCTGGCAACTGATGCCGTCGGAAACGGCCATCCAGCCGCTGCTGATTGGCGACAACCAGCAATCGTTGAAGCTGAGCGAAGGTCTGCGCGAGCGCGGCATCTGGGTCGCGGCGATACGTCCGCCCACCGTGCCGCAGGGCACGGCACGGCTGCGCATCACCTTGTCGGCGGCACATACGGAAACCGATGTGGATCAACTGATTGGTGCTTTGCATGAACTTGCATGTTGAGGTGACAGGCAGCGGTGCGCCGCTGGTCATGCTGCATGGCTGGGGGATGCATGGCGGTGTGTGGACTGATACCGTCCGGAAACTGGCGGCGGATTTTCAGGTGCATAACGTCGATCTGCCGGGGTATGGGTATTCGAGAGATGCAGGATGGGTTGAGCGTAGCGATACCCATCGCAGGTCTCCGGAAAATGATGGGTATCGCTACGCTCAACCCATCCTACGGGCGATCGTGGATGAATTGTCTTCGGCATTCCCGGAACCGATCAACCTCTGCGGCTGGTCGCTGGGCGGCATCATCGCGCAGCACTGGGCGGCGCGCGAACCGGAGAAAGTGCGGCGCCTGATTCTGGTGAACAGCACGCCGTGTTTTGCCGCGCGCGACGATTGGGCTTGCGGCATGCCGCAGGAAACGCTGGCGCAATTCGCAGCAGAGCTGGAAAAGAATCACGCCGCTACTCTGCGCCGTTTTCTTGCGCTGCAAGTTCGCGGCAGTGAGGGTGAACGCGAGTTGCTGGCCACATTGCGCGAAAAGTTGTTCAATCGCGGTGAGCCGCATCTGGACGCTCTGCGCGGCGGGCTGGCCATCCTGCGCGATGCCGATTTGCGCGACGCATTGCCGCAGATCACGCAACAGACGCTGGTGATCGCGGGCGAGCGCGACAAGCTTACACCGCCGGAAGCCTCGCACTATCTGGCACAAACCATGCCGAATGCGCGCATGGTCGAGATCAAAGGCGCGGCGCATGCGCCGTTCCTTTCGCATGCGGAACTTTTTGTTGCGGCAATCAATGATTTTTTGAAAGGCGACCCGCAGATTACGCAGATTGACGCAGATTAAAACCATGTGGTTTTGAAATCTGTTTCATCTGCGTAATCTGCGGGGAAAAGTATTTATGAATGAGTTTGAAATAGATAAACGCGAAGTACGCCGTGCCTTCAGCAAGGCCGCGTCCACCTACGATGCTGCTGCAGTCATGCAACGCGAGGTGTGCATCCGCATGCTGGAGAAGCTGGACATCGTCAAACTGCAGCCGCAGCGGCTGCTCGATGTCGGCAGCGGCACGGGCTGGGGCACGCGTCAGCTCGGCGAGCGTTATCCCCAGGCTGAGGTGGTCGCGCTCGATATCGCCATCGGTATGTTGCAGGCGGCGCGCGGCACCTCCGGCTGGTGGAAAAAATTGTTCGCCGGGAAGCGCGAAAGTTACCTGTGCGCCGATGTCGAAGCGCTGCCGCTGGCGGCACAAAGCGTGGACATGGTGTGGTCGAATCTGGCGGTGCAGTGGTGCAACGACCTGCCCGCTACGTTCGTTGAACTGCACCGCGTCATCAAGACGGACGGCCTGTTGATGTTCTCCACCTTCGGCCCCGATACGCTGCAGGAACTGCGCATCGCTTTCAATGGCGTGGACGGCTACAACCACATCAACCGTTTTGCCGACATGCACGACATCGGCGATATGCTGGTGGCGGCCGGCTTCGCCGCGCCGGTGATGGAAATGGAGAAGCTCACGCTGACCTACAATGACGTCAAAACCGTGATGCAGGACCTGCGCAGCATCGGCGCGCATAACGCCACCGCAGGCCGCGCACCGGGCATGATGGGCAAGGCGCGCTGGGCGCATATCGTGCAGAACTACGAAACCTTGCGCCGCGACGGCAAGTTGCCCGCGACTTTCGAGATTATTTACGGGCATGCGTGGAAGGCCGAACCCAAAGTGACGGAGGACGGACGCGCCATCATCAGGATGGACTTAAAGCGCAGAGGACACCCATGAGTTATTTCATTACCGGCACCGACACCGGCGTCGGCAAGACGCTGATCAGTTGCGCACTGCTGCACGCATTTGCGGCGCAGGGAAAACGCGTTGCCGGGTTCAAACCCGTCGCAGCCGGGTGCGATGACGACGATCACAACGAGGATGCCAAACGACTGCGTGCCGCGAGCAGCATCCAGGCCACCTACGGCCAGATCAACCCCTATTGTTTCCCGCATGCCATCGCGCCGCATTTGGCGGCGCGGCACGCCGGGGCGCGCATCGACTTTGCGCGCATACTCGCTTCCTGTCGCGAACTGTCCGGGCAGACCGATGTGGTTGTCGCGGAAGGCGTGGGCGGGTTCTGTGTGCCGCTGAACGAAAAGCAGGACAGCGCCGATCTTGCCAGAGAGCTCGATCTGCCGGTCATCCTGGTCGTGGGTATGCGCTTGGGCTGTATCAATCATGCCCTGTTGACCCTGCGCGCCCTTACCGATTACCAATTAGAATGCGCAGGCTGGGTGGCGAACGTGCTGGATGCAGATATGCCCGCTTTGCAGGAGAACATCGATGCCTTGCGCGAGCGCATCGCGGCGCCGTTGCTGGGTGTGGTTCCACACATGGCGGAGCCGGATGCAAGAGCGGCTGCTGCATGTCTGGATTTGGGTTTATTGGAAGCGTCGGCGTCCCCGTCGGCATGATGGGAAATCAAAGCCGACGGGACGTACCAAAGGCAGGCAATCCACTGTCAAGCAAGCTTGACGTGGAATTGACACTCGGCGCTCCCGGAAATAGGTCAAGATGAGTGAGTTCAGTTTTATCGCGGTTTTCATTGTTGGCCTGCTCGGCGGGGTGCATTGCCTCGGCATGTGCGGCAGCATCGTCGGTGTCTTTACTTCGCAAGTGTTGAAGCCCTCTCCCGAACCCTCCCCCGCGAGCGGGGGAGGGGCCAACCGCCTCGCCCCTTCCGGGACGAGAAATCATAAGTTCTCCGCTGCGCGCTGGCCGTTTCACCTGGCATACAGCAGCGGTCGTATCCTGAGCTACGCGGTGGCGGGCGCATTGGTCGGTGCAATCGGCCAGGCGGGGCTGCTGATGCGCGACGTGGCGCCGGTGCAGCATTTGTTGTTCGCGTTGTCCAGCTTCATGCTCGTCGCGCTCGGCTTGTATCTGGCCGGTGTATGGGGTGTGGTGCGGCGCATGGAACATCTGGGTAGCGGTCTGTGGAAACGCATGCAACCTTACACTACCAGATTGCTGCCGGTGAACACCGCGCCGCGCGCACTGGGACTGGGTGTGCTGTGGGGCTGGTTGCCCTGCGGTCTGGTATATAGCGTGCTTGTTGCGGCGCTGGCGAGCGGCAGTGCTGTTCAGGGGGCGCTCATCATGCTGGCATTCGGTCTGGGAACCCTGCCCAATCTGCTGGCGATCGGGCTGTTCTGGGAAAGCATCAAGGGCTGGGTGCAGTCGCCGCAGGTGCGCATGGGGGCAGGCGCATTGGTCGCAGCCTTCGGTGTATACGGCCTGATCAAAGTGGGATATACGTTTATGATTCACGGCTGGACGGGGGCGTGTCATGTTCCAGCGTAAAAACCAACATTTCGTCGCCATACTGCGTTGTCCTCGAAAAATCTTGCTTGCATATTTACACATATGCGGCGCTGCGATTTTTCTCGTCCGCCTTGTCTGGCTTAGAACTGTTGATTTTCAGGGGTGGCAGGATGCGTAACTTGCTATATATTTTCTTGGCTGTATTGCTTACCGCATGCGGCGAGCAAAAACTCCCGTCCCCGTTCAAGGCCAGCGACGTCAGCGCGAAATATGCGCAGGCCGATTTCAATCTCAACGAGGCGAGCGGCAAGCCGGTCAGCCTGGCGGACTATCGCGGCAAGGTGGTGGTGCTGTTTTTTGGCTACACCCACTGCCCGCAGATATGCCCCACCACGCTGGCCGACCTGGCGCAGGTGATGCGCATGCTGGGCAATGACGCGGACAGGGTGCAGGTGCTGTTCGTGACGCTCGATCCGGAACGCGATACGCGCCAACTGCTGGCACAGTATCCGCCCGCGTTCTATCCTACATTCAAAGGCTTATCCGGTGATAGTATGGCGACTGCGCAGGCGGCGCAGGCGTTCGGCGTGGTCTACCAGAAGCAGTTGAACAAAAACGGGGGCTACGAACTGGATCATTCCGCCGGAACGTATCTCATCGCGCCCGGCGGCAGGCCGGTGCTGTTGTCGCCCTACGGGCAACGTGCAGAACTGTTGGTGCAAGACATCAAACTATTGCTGGCATTCAAATGACTTCGCTGACCGATCTGTTGCGCTTTGAAATAAACGAACAGAATCTGCCGATACGCGCGGAACAGATCCGCGCCCGCGTTAACAGTTATCCACTGATGCTCATTTCGGAATTTGTTCTGGCACCGTTATTGGTCATGATGGTGTGGGACAAAATCCAGCACGGTGTATTGCTGGCCTGGCTGGCAGTGGTTTGCTGCGTAATGCTCATCGAGTTCCTTTTCTGGCGCAGTCGCCGTCTGCTGACAAAAAGCGTTGCGCAAAATCAGGACTGGGATCGTTTGTTCAAACAGTTGACGGCGGTGGCCGCCATCACCTGGGGCAGCGTCGGCGTGCTCATGTTCGCCCCGGGCGATTTTGCATATCAGGCCTTGCTGATTTGCGTGGTAATGGGGATGACGGCGGGAGCCGCGACCAGCAATCCGTTTCACCCTCCTTCGATGTTTATTTACCTGATCGGCATTATCCTGCCGTTGCTGGGGCGGCTGGCTTGGGAGAACGACCAGACGCACTGGATATTGTTCATCATGTTGAGCATGTTTTGTATTTACGTGCTCAAATCCTCAATGGAACTGATTAGCACCTTCGAGCAGTCGCAGCGGCGCAGGTTCGAGAACGAACTCCTGGTTGGCGCCCTGCTGGAGAGGAAGCGCGAGGCGGAAGCTTCGCGCCAGGCGGCGGAGCAAGCCAACCAGGCCAAGTCAAAATTCCTGGCAACCGCCAGTCACGATCTGCGCCAGCCATTGCAGGCGTTGCGGCTATTCAGCGATGCTTTGCTGGATACGGCAAAAGAGAAAGAAACCATGCGTCTGGCCGGACAGATCGGGAAATCGGTCAATGCGCTGGTGGATATGTTCGACGATCTGCTGGATGTTTCGCGGCTGGACGCGGGAATTGTCGAGCCGCGCAAGCAGCATTTCATGATGGGGACCCTGTTTGACCGGATATACGGCGATTTTGCGCCGCTGGCCCAGGCAAAAGGGCTGAGCTTTGAGTTGCCCATGTGCGCGGGGAGCGCGTGCGGCAAGCAAGATAGCTGCAACGTGGTGATCAATAGCGACCCCTTTCTGCTGGAGCGCATGCTGCGCAACCTCATTTCCAATGCCATTCGCTATACCGACAGCGGCGGAGTGGCGGTGCGCTGCAACCGTATGCCGGACAAGCTCGGTCTGGAGGTCGCGGATACCGGCATCGGCATTCGGGCGGACACCTTGCCGCACATCTTCGAAGAATACTATCAGGCGGACAACCCGCATCGCGACCGCCGCAAAGGCCTGGGCTTGGGGCTGGCCATAGTGCGGCGCATCGAAGGCTTGCTGGAATGCAAAGTGCAAGTCCGTTCGGAACCGGGGGTCGGCTCCGTGTTCAGTTTTGAAGTGCCGATAGGCGACTCCTCAAATCTGGCGCAGCCTTTTGTCATCACCCATTCCCACTATGATTTGAACGGAACCGTGGTGGCGCTGGTGGAAGACGACCAGGATATCCGCGAACAAACGGTCGAACTCATGGAACAATGGGGATGCAAGGTCGTCGCGGGAGAATTTGCCGCAGACGTGATGCGCAAGCTGGATATTGCCGAATTGCGGCCCGATCTGCTGGTATGCGACTACCGCCTGCCGCATGGCATGACCGCCATTCATGTCATCGCGCAGGCGCGCGAACTGTGGGGTAATGCATTGCCGGCGGTGGTGTTGACCGGCGACACGGCCAGCGAGGCCCTGCACGAGATTCATGACAGCGGTGCAATCCTGCTGCACAAGCCTATCGCGCCCATGCGCCTGCGGGCAATGATGCATTTTGCGCTGCACGGGGAAAGCTAGAAGACCATGTCCATGGTGGTATGATTGCGGGTAGGGAATGAAGATAATCTTTCACGTTTGTTCTTTTACCCGCTGCAGGGGAGAGTTAGAGAGAGGAACTTCTTGCAAGGATTGAAGAGAGGTAGGGGGAAGTATGAAAATTAAGGTGCTCATGGCGGATGACCACGCCCTGTTTCGCGATGGTATGCGCTATGTATTGCAACAGTTGGCCGACGATGTCGAGATACTGGATTCGGGGAATTTCCAGGATGCACTGCAGCTGGTGCATGACAATCCCGATGTCGATCTGGCGCTGCTCGATTTGAACATGCCCGGGAGCGAAGGCGTGCCTTCGATCCAGTTCTTCCATTTGCGCCATCCGGATATTCCGCTGGTGGTCGTCTCCGGTTCCGATCATCGCGACGACATCGAAAGCGTGATGGAATCCGGCGCAATGGGCTTCATTTCCAAGATGTCCTCGAGCAAGATCATGCTGTCGGCTTTGCGCATGGTGCTGGAGGGCGGCGTCTATCTGCCGCCGCAATTGCTGCAACAGGCGGTAAACAGCGTCGACCAGGGCGTGACGCAGGTGAACAAGCGTTCGCAGCGCGCCGCCAAGTTTGGCCTTACCTCGCGCCAGCTTGAGGTGCTGACTTACCTGGCTTCGGGCATGGCCAACAAGGAGATTTCCAAACGCATGAATCTGGCCGAAGGCACGGTAAAGATCCACACCGCGGCCGTCTATCAGGCCCTGCATGTCAACTCCAGGCTGGAAGCAGTCAGCGCAGCGCGCCGTCTGGGATTTCTGCCCCCGGCCCCCAATGATGCCGAGGCAACTTGATGGCGTTACCCGCTAGCCCCCGCCCGCCGTTACCGGAAAGATTGCTTGGACTGTTGCGCGAATCGCGCTGGGTGCTGCTGGTCGCAGTAGCGCTGTACCTTATCCTCATCCTGTTTGGTTTTGATCGCGCCGATCCTTCCTGGTCGCATAGCGCCAGTGATGCCACCATTCACAATCCCGGCGGTGTATTCGGTGCCTGGTTATCCGATGTTCTGCTCTACCTGTTCGGTTTTTCCGCCTGGTGGTGGGTAACACTGATGTTGCAGCGCGTATGGGCCGGCTATCACCGCATTCGTGCCGACAGCCTGTTCGACCAGCGCGCACTGTGGGTGTCTTTACTCGGCTTTATTGTGCTGCTGTTTTCCAGCAGCGCACTGGAAGCCCTGCGTCTCTACACGTGGAAAGTCGTGTTGCCGCTGGCGCCGGGAGGCATGCTGGGTGCGGCGCTGGGCGGTGCCTTGGCGCATGTGCTGGGCTATATCGGCGCCACCCTGTTCCTGCTGGCGTTGATGGTGGCAAGTTTCAGTCTCTATACCGGGCTGTCCTGGCTGCGTTTCGTGGACTGGCTGGGCGGTGCGCTGGAAGACGGCTATCTGTGGGCGCGCAACGCCTGGCAAACACGGCAGGACAAACGCATCGGCGCGCAGGCGATGCAGGAGCGCAGTGCGCTGGTGGAAGAAGAGAAGAAACGCGTGGAAGAGCACCAGCCCATCCACATCGAGATGCCGGTCACCGAAGTGCCGCGCTCGAAGCGCGTAGACAAGGAAAAGCAGGTTTCTCTGTTTGCCGACATGCCGGATTCCGATCTGCCGCCGCTGCATCTGCTGGATGAGGCGACGCAGCAAGTCGCGGTGGTTTCCGCCGAGACACTGGAATTCACCTCGCGCCTGATCGAACGCAAACTCAAGGATTTCGGCGTGGAAGTCAAAGTGGTCGGCGCCTATCCCGGCCCGGTCATCACGCGCTACGAGATCGATCCCGCCGTCGGCGTGAAGGGCAGCCAGATCATGAACCTGGTGCGCGACCTTGCGCGCGCCCTGTCGGTGGTGAGTATTCGCGTGGTCGAGACCATACCCGGCAAGAGCTATATGGCATTGGAGCTGCCCAACCCGAAACGGCAGATCGTGCATTTGTCGGAGATTCTGGGTTCGCAGGTCTATGCCGAAATGAATTCGCCGCTGACCATTGCAATGGGCAAGGACATTTCCGGCAAGCCGGTGGTGGCCGACCTGGGCAAGATGCCGCATGTGCTGGTGGCCGGCACCACCGGCTCCGGCAAATCGGTGGCGATCAATGCCATGATCCTGAGCCTGCTGTACAAATCCACGCCGCAGCATGTGCGCCTGCTGCTGGTCGATCCAAAAATGCTGGAGCTGTCCGTGTATGAAGGCATCCCGCACCTGCTGGCGCCCGTGGTGACCGACATGCGCCAGGCGGCTTCCGCGCTCAACTGGGGCGTGCAGGAAATGGACAAGCGCTACAAACTGATGTCGCATCTCGGCGTGCGCAACATTGCCGGTTACAACCAGAAAGTGCGCGACGCGATCAAGGCGGGCGAACCGCTGACCAACCCGTTCACCATCACGCCGGAAAATCCGGAGGCGCTGGAAGAACTGCCGTTCATCGTGATCTTCATCGACGAACTCGCCGACCTGATGATGGTGGTGGGCAAAAAAGTGGAAGAACTCATTGCACGTCTGGCGCAGAAGGCGCGCGCCTCCGGCATCCATCTGGTGCTGGCGACGCAGCGTCCCTCGGTGGATGTCATCACCGGCCTGATCAAGGCCAACGTGCCGACACGCGTGGCGTTCCAGGTATCGAGCAAGATCGACTCGCGCACCATTCTGGACCAGATGGGGGCGGAAGCCTTGCTGGGGCAGGGCGACATGCTCTACCTGCCGCCGGGCAGCGGCTACCCGCAACGCGTGCACGGCGCCTTCGTCTCCGACCAGGAAGTGCACCGCGTCGCCGAATTCCTCAAGGCGCAAGGCGAGCCGAACTACATCGAAGGCATACTGACTTCGCTGGATGAGCAGAATGGGGAAGGCGGAGAACTGGATGGCGGAGCCAATGCCGAGTCCGACCCGTTGTATGACCAGGCCGTCGAGATCGTATTAAAGACCCGTCGTCCGTCGATTTCATTGGTGCAGCGCCATCTGCGCATCGGCTACAACCGCGCCGCACGCCTGATCGAAGCGATGGAAAAAGCCGGATTGGTGTCGACCATGCAGAGCAACGGCAATCGCGAAGTGCTTGCACCTGCGAGGCAAGAATGAAAAACAGGAATTGGGATTCAGGATTTGGGATTTAGGGGTGATGCCGCTCCTTCCAAATCCTGAATCCAAGTTCCTAAATCCTACGAATAGCTATGAAACATAAATTCATCCTTCTCACGCTGCTTGCTCTACCCTTGGCATCGCATGCCGCAGCCACCGACAAACTAAAATCGTTTATCGCCGCTACGCATTCCGCCCAGGCCAACTTCACCCAGGAAGTGCAGGACAAAAACGGCAAGCGCATCCAGTCGGCTTCCGGCACGATGCAATTCGAACGTCCGGGCAAATTCCGCTGGGTTTACCAGAAGCCGTATGAACAACTCATTGTCGGCGACGGCAAGAAATTCTGGATGTACGACGTCGACCTGAACCAGGTTACGGTGAAAAAGCTGGATGCCGCGCTGGGCAGCAGTCCCGCAGCATTGCTCTCGGGCAACAACGAGATCGAGCGCGATTTCAGCCTCAGGGACATCGAAGACCGCGACGGTCTGGAATGGCTTGAAGCCAAACCGAGATCAGCCGAATCGACTTTCGAGAAAATACTCATGGCGTTCAATGGCAAGTCGGAACTGGTGGTGATGGAATTGCACGATGCCTTCGGCCATCACACCGTACTGCGTTTCACCGGGCTGAAAAACAACCCGTCGCTTCCGTCGCAATTGTTCAAGTTCGTGCCGCCCAAGGGGGCGGATGTGCTGGGCGAGTGATGAGCAACGGGAGCAAGAATTGTGGGAGCGCCGACGTCCCGTCGGCAACTATTCAAAAACCAGCCGACGAGGACGTCGGCGCTCCCAAATACGATAAACTCAGCGCACCATGACTGATCTCTTCCCCCCCAACCAACCCGCCGCTCCGCTCGCAGAGCGCCTGCGGCCCAAAACGATAGACGAAGTCATCGGGCAATCGCATCTGCTGGGCGAAGGCAAGCCGCTGCGCCTCGCGTTCCAGTCCGGCAAGCTGCATTCCATGATCCTGTGGGGGCCACCGGGCGTGGGCAAGACCACGCTGGCGCGGCTGATGGCATCCGCTTTCGATGCCGAGTTCGTGCCGCTGTCTGCCGTGCTGTCCGGCGTGAAAGACATCCGCGATGCCATTGCGCAGGCCGAGCGGACCCTGCAGCAGAGCGGTCGCCACACCATCCTGTTCGTGGACGAAGTGCACCGTTTCAACAAATCGCAGCAGGATGCCTTCCTGCCTTTCGTCGAGCAGGGGCTGGTCACCTTCATCGGCGCGACTACCGAAAATCCTTCGTTCGAGCTGAACAACGCGTTGCTGTCGCGCGCGCAGGTGTATGTGCTGCAATCCCTGTCCGAGGCCGAGATGGCGCAATTGTTCGAGCGCGCGCAGCAAACGGCATTGCCGGGAATCACGTTTGACGAAGCGGCGCGGGAGCGCATCGTTGGCTACGCGGACGGCGATGCGCGGCGCCTGCTCAATGTAATGGAACAGTTGCAGACAGCAGCACAAGCGGCCAAGTTGACCAACATCACCGCGCCCTTCCTCGACAACACCTTGGCGCAAAAACTGCGCCGTTTCGACAAGGGCGGCGAAGCCTTCTACGACCAGATATCCGCGCTGCACAAATCCGTGCGCGGCTCCAACCCCGATGCCGCGCTGTACTGGCTGGTGCGCATGCTCGACGGCGGTGCCGACCCGCGCTACCTGGCGCGGCGCATTGTGCGCATGGCCTGGGAAGACATCGGCCTGGCCGACCCGCGCGCCATCCAGTTATGCAACGAGGCTGCCGCCACCTACGAGCGCCTTGGCTCGCCCGAGGGCGAATTGGCATTGGCGCAGGCCGTGCTATACCTGGCTGTCGCGGCGAAATCGAATGCAGGCTATGTCGCGTATAATGCCGCCCGCGCCTTCGTCAGCCAGGACGGCTCGCGCGAAGTGCCGCTGCACTTGCGCAATGCACCGACCAAATTGATGAAGCAGCTCGATTACGGCAAGGACTACCGCTACGCGCACGATGAGGCAGGCGGTTATGCGGCGGGCGAGAACTACTTCCCCGACGGCATGCCGGAAGTGAGTTTTTACGAGCCCACCGAACGTGGCCTGGAAGCGAAGATCGCGGAGAAACTGGCGCATTTGCGCGAGCTGGATGCGAAGGCGAAGAAATAGAATGTAGGTCGGGTTAGCGGTCACGCGTAACCCGACATGAAACTTGGATCAACTGAAAATTGTCGGGTTACGCTGCGCTAACCCGACCTACACTGGAGTAAAGATGTTAGACATACAAACATTACGCAACGACTTGGCCGGAGTGGCCGCCCGCCTGGCGACACGCGGTTACACGCTGGATACGGCGAAGTTCGAGCAGTTGGAAGCCGAGCGCAAAACCATCCAGACCCGCACGCAAGAGCTGCAGGCCAAGCGCAATGCGAGTTCCAAACTGATCGGACAAGCCAAGGCCAAGGGCGAGGACACCACGGCGATCATGGCTGAGGTCGGCGCGCTAGGCGATGAGCTGAAACAGCTCGAAACCAAATTGCCGCAAGTACTGGCCGAGATGGATGGCTTCCTTGCCGTCATTCCCAACACGCCGCACGCCACCGTGCCGGTCGGCAAATCCGAAACAGACAACGTCGAAGTGCGCAAGGTCGGCGAGATACCCAAGTTCGCGTTCGAAGTGCAGGATCACGTCAGCATCGGCGAAGGCCTGGGCGGACTGGATTTTGAAACCGCCACCAAGATCGCCGGTGCGCGCTTCTCGTTGCTGAAAGGCCCGCTGGCGCGGCTGCATCGTGCGCTCGCGCAGTTCATGCTCGACACCCACACAGAAAAGCACGGCTACACCGAGACCTATGTGCCCTACATGGTGAACGCCGACTCGATGCGCGGCACCGGCCAGTTGCCCAAGTTCGAGGAAGACCTGTTCCGTGTGCCGCGCGTGGTGAATGAGGAAGGCGAGATGAAGAACTTCTACCTCATTCCCACCGCCGAAGTTCCCGTCACCAACATGGTGCGCGACGAGATCGTGCCGCTGGAAAAACTGCCGATGAAGTTCGTGGCGCACACGCCGTGCTTTCGCAGCGAGGCGGGTTCCTACGGGCGCGACACGCGCGGCATGATCCGCCAGCACCAATTCGACAAGGTCGAACTGGTGCAGATCGTCCATCCGGAAAAATCCTACGAGATGCTGGAAGAGCTGCTCGGCCACGCCGAGACCATCCTCAAACAACTTGGATTGCCGTATCGCGTGGTCAAGCTGTGCACGGGCGACATGGGCTTTTCCGCCGCGACCACCTACGACATCGAAGTGTGGTTGCCCGCGCAGAATACCTACCGCGAGATTTCTTCCTGCTCCAACTTCGAAGCCTTCCAGGCGCGCCGCATGCAAGCCCGCTTCCGCAACGCGCAAGGCAAGCCGGAGCTGGTGCATACCCTCAACGGTTCCGGCCTAGCCGTTGGCCGCACGCTGGTGGCGGTGCTGGAGAACTATCAGCAGGCCGACGGCAGCGTGAAGGTGCCCGAAGTGCTGCGTCCCTACATGGGCGGGCTGACTTCCATCAACGCGATCTGATCTGGAAGAGGGGAGATACGCTCCTCGTCTCTTCGCGAATTGCGTCCTGTTCCGGGATCGCATGTTTTCAGTTCGCGTAAAGCCCAATTGTTCATTACGCTGTCATACCGGCGTAGGCCGGTATCCAGATGATTATGAATTTCCCACGTGAGTGGGACTGCGCCATGGTTTTGTCTGCTCCGCAGATTGTTGTATTAGGCTGGATACCGGCCTGCGCCGGTATGACGCAGTAATTTCTTATGGTCAATTTGGGATTAAGACAGGTGATTGTCGACCATGAATTTCCTCGCCCACGCATTGCTTGCCGGTGACAAGCCCGCCCTGATCGTCGGCGGGGTGGTCGGCGACTGGATCAAAGGCACCTTGCCCGGCGCTTTGCCGGATGATCTGGCGCAGGGTGTCGCCCTGCATCGCGCCATCGACCACTATGCGGAATCACACCCGGCCTTCAATCGCAGCCGCTCGCGCGTCTCGGCAGAGCGCAGGCGCTATGCCGGTGTGCTCGTCGATGTGTTCTACGACCATCTGCTGGCGCGAAACTGGTCCGCCATCCATCAACAGCCGTTGCATGAATATTGTGCTTCCGTCTATGGCTTGATCCGCGAACGGCTGCACGACCTGCCTGCTTCCTCGCACTCCGGACTGGTACTGATGGCACAAGAAGATTGGCTGACGAGCTACGCGCAAATCGAAGGCATCGCCGATGTATTGGCCCGCATGTCGCGCCGCGCGAGGCAACCGAATCCGCTATTGCATGGCGAGCATGAATATCTTGCGCATGCTGACGGGTTCGCCGGGGATTTCCACGAGTGGCTGGCCGACGTGAGCGAGTTTTGTCGGCAGTGGCGGGGTTAAGCTCAATTACAATTTGCACAACACCGCGAACACATTCCTTCCCCCTGGCAGGGGGAAGGTTAGGAGGGGGGTTGAATCGGCGAGGGCTCAACGTTTCTACCCCCACCCTACCCCTCCCCCTGCAAGGGGGAGGGAATGGTGAGGCTGATGCTGATTTGGCCTAAGCGCTATCCTTAAAAATCACGCAAGGTCAAAACGATCCAAATTCATCACCTTGCCCCACGCCGCCACAAAGTCGCGCACGAATGCCTGTTGTGAATCGCTGCAGGCATAAACTTCCGCGAGCGCGCGCAATTGCGAATTCGAACCGAACACGAGATCGACGACGGTGCCCGTCCATTTCAGTTTGCCGGTCGACCGATCATGTCCCTCCAGCACATCTGCGGCGGTGGCGGACTTCTGCCACTTCGTGTTCATGTCGAGCAGGTTCACGAAGAAATCATTGGTCAATGCTTCGGGCCGCTTGGTGAAGACGCCGTGACTGGACTGGCCGACATTCGCATTCAGCGCGCGCAGGCCGCCGATCAGCACCGTCATCTCGGGGGCGGTCAGCGTCAGCAACTGCGCTTTGTCCAGCAGCAGCTCGGCCGCCGCTCCTTCCAGACCCTTGCGGACGTAATTGCGGAACCCGTCTGCGGCTGGCTCCAGCACACCGAACGAAACCACATCCGTCTGCTCCTGCGACGCGTCCATGCGCCCCGGCGAAAAGGGAACCGTCACGTCGTGCCCGGCCTTCTTCGCCGCAGCCTCGATGGCTGCGCAGCCGCCCAAAACGATCAGGTCGGCCAGCGAAACTTTCTTGCCGCCGGACTGGGCGCTGTTGAACGCGCTCTGGATATTCTCCAGCGTCTTGAGTGCCTTTGCCAGTTGTGCGGGCTGGTTGGCTTCCCAATCCTTCTGTGGCGCCAGACGAATGCGCGCGCCGTTCGCGCCGCCGCGCATGTCGGAGCCGCGGAAGGTGGACGCCGACGCCCACGCGGTGGAAACCAGTTCCGCGACAGACAGACCCGAGGCAAGTATCTTGCCCTTGAGGGCGGCAATATCCTGCGCATCGATCAATGCATGATCGACAGCCGGGATGGGGTCTTGCCACAGCAGCGCTTCCGCGGGCACTTCCGGTCCGAGATAGCGCGCGCGCGGACCCATGTCGCGGTGCGTCAGCTTGAACCACGCCCGCGCAAACGCGTCGGCGAACTGGTCCGGGTTCTCGTAAAAGCGCCGCGAAATCTTTTCGTAGGCCGGGTCGAAGCGCAACGCGAGATCGGTGGTCAGCATGGCCGGCGCGTGGCGCTTGGACGGATCGTGTGCATCCGGGATGGAATCGGCGCCCACGCCACCCTTTGGCTTCCACTGCTGCGCACCCGCCGGACTCTTCGTCAGCTCCCATTCATAGCCGAACAAGTTCCAGAAAAAGTTGTTGCTCCATTTCGTCGGGGTGCTGGTCCAGGTGACTTCCAGGCCGCTGGAGATCGTGTCGCCGCCTTTGCCTGTGCCAAAGCTGCTCTTCCAGCCCATACCCTGTTCCTCGATACCGGCCGCTTCCGGCTCGGGCCCAACCGCTGCCACATCGCCAGCGCCGTGGGTCTTGCCGAAGGTGTGACCGCCCGCGATCAGTGCAACCGTCTCTTCGTCGTTCATCGCCATGCGGGCGAACGTCTCGCGGATATCGCGCGCGGCAGCGAGCGGATCCGGATTGCCATTCGGCCCTTCCGGGTTCACATAGATCAGGCCCATCTGCACAGCGGCGAGCGGATTTTCAAGGTTGCGGTCGCCGCTGTAACGCTCGTCTGCCAGCCACTTGCCCTCGGCTCCCCAGTAGATGTCTTCTTCCGGCTCCCAGATATCCTTGCGTCCGCCGCCGAAACCGAAAGTCTTGAACCCCATCGATTCCAGCGCGACATTGCCCGCGAGAATCATCAGGTCGGCCCACGAAATCTTGCGGCCATATTTCTGCTTGATCGGCCACAGCAACCTGCGTGCCTTATCGAGGTTGACGTTGTCCGGCCAGCTGTTGAGGGGCGCAAAGCGCTGGTTGCCGGTTCCCGCGCCGCCGCGACCGTCGCCGGTGCGATAGGTGCCCGCGCTGTGCCACGCCATGCGCACGAACAAAGGCCCGTAGTGGCCAAAGTCCGCCGGCCACCAGTCCTGCGAGTCGGTCATCAGCGCCAGCAGATCCTTCTTCACGGCCTTCAGGTCGAGGCTCTTGAATTCCTCGGCGTAGTTGAATGTTTCGTCCATGGGGTCGGAGAGCAAAGAGTGCTGGTGCAACATGTTCACCTTCAGCTGATTGGGCCACCAGTTGGTGTTCGATTGGATCCCGGCGACCGCGCTGGTGCGCGCATGGCCCGGGAACGGGCATTTGGATTCGGTTGACATGATGATCTCCTTTCGTTGGTTGAAATAGAGTGCGAGGTCAGCATAGGGCGCGAGCGCCGATTTATCCAATTTTTTCTATATATGTGATCGATAAGTTTTATCTATCGCCAGGTTTGACGAGCGGGAATTGTGCGGTATCGTTGAACGGCGGGTAACGGCCGCGTTGTAGTCGGTCGGCACCGTTGGTGCTAAACGTCTCAAACTCGGCCAAAACGGTCAACTCATCGTGCCTTGGAATTTGGCAGATTTGCTGACCAAAGCAGACATCATCCAATTATGCCTCAAGCGAAATGCTTGTAACGATGGCAGTTCGGACACAAGGCGATAGCATTTTCGACAGAGTCTTCGCCGCCCACTGATAGAAGAACTTTATGATGGACCTCAAGGTACGGCGATCCGTCGGTCCGCCGAATAAACGGTGCTGGCTTCTTGCATTGTTCGCATAGGCCATTCGCGCGAAACAGCACTTCTGCTACAACGTCGGGATTGCGGACGTAGATCTTCGTTGCAGCCGAAACAGTGCCAGGAATCTTATTCGCATTCTGAAGGCGCAATCGACGTGCAGCTGCGGAGTCGCGTAGCGATTGCGATACTGCAGTTGCAAACTGAGTTTCAATTGTCGTAATTAAACCGGGCTCGGCAATACGGCGTTTGAATGCCTCAAGAACCGAACGAAAGCTGCGCTGAGTTGTCTTCTGAAGCGCCTCGTAATACTCCACATGTTTCCACGCTGATGACAATGCTAATTCGGCTGCGGCATTTCCACGATGAAGCAAAATCTGTGAAAGGAAATACTCCATGTGCGATGCAGTCATAGTCCTCTTGAATACAGCTCCGTGCATCAACGAACGGTACTGACCTATGAAGTCTCGCGCTGAATTTATGTTGAGTCCATGCTCGATGTTCAGCTCTTTAGCTCCAACCTCCGGGCGATACTTTCCGTCAAATACTCTCGATGCGATTTCGTATGCCGCGGCAACTTGTTCTGGGGAGATCGCCATATAGCTATTCCTGAGGTCTAACGTTTGAGTTAGGCGTCAGCCTCGAAGCTAATGAACTTGTCGTTTGGAAAGAGATCCTTGGCAACCGCAAATACGTCAGCGTGCATGGAAGGAATACTTTCCATGCTCTTTGCGACATGAAAGTACAAGCCATTTGAGTAATTAATTGCTGTTCCATAAATCCGTTCGCCAAGGGCTTCAAGAAGCTGTTTTTCGGTTACGTCTTTGCCCTGGAAGCCGTGCCGGGATAGTTCAGGCTGCACCTCGGTAACGTAGAAATCGTTTCTAATTCGAATGCTTTCGAATGTTTGATGAAATCGCTCATCTTCAATTGCAATGCGCATTAAGATATTTGCTTTCCCGTTTTCGAGCAGAAACTCGATGGACTCAAAGTCTTGACGGAGGTCTTCGTATCGCGGCGGTTTGTGGGCCGGCAGCATGAGCGCACGTTCTATGTCTGAGTTGAAAGGCTGCAGATACTTTGCAAAGGATTTGATTGCATTTCTCTGCCTTGCAAGCACAAACAATGCACGGTTGAGCGCTGCGCGTTGCTCGCTCAACTTCTTGGAAGTTTCCTTGCTCTCGTTCAATCGGAAAGCGAATAAAGCGCCAAGAAAGGTTCCGAGAGAAGCCAAGAACGCAACTGAAACATCTTTTCCTGTGACTATGCCTGTCGTGATTGACCATATCACTACTCCTGCAACAACGAAAATGATGGTTGCATACAGGAACTGAATTGTTTGGCGGCGGGGTGGCGACATGGCTCGTCTGAGGATTAATGTTCAAAATAACAGGCGCTGCGTGGCTTCATCGCGTAACGTCCTGTTGACTGCGGGGTTGGGCGTTTTCGGTAAGTGTTCCGTCTTTGTGCTCTATCCGATAGATGCTGTATGCGTTCGCATTTTCGTCGAACTGAAGATAAACCTTGCTTGCCATTTGAGCGTCAGGCGGAAGAGTCGTGAGGCGTTCGTGCACTAGTGCCATAGCTTGGCTAGTGGCGTCGATACCAAAACTCTTCTCCTCGGAACCGCGTGCCGGAATTAGCAATACTTGGATCTCGTAGTTGTTGTACTGAATATGCTGTACGAATTGGGCATCGATCTTCTTCTCGCGTAACTTGCCAAACTTTGTGGAGAAGAACCGATAAATATGAGGCGCGATTTGGGTCTTGTACAAATCCTCCCACACCGGCTTTATGATGAAGATGATCACGCCACCAATGAGCGCTATAGTTGCCGGATCAGCAGCTTTCTTGGCCCATCGCCCAACAGATACGAATCCATCCTCGAAGAGTTCATCAACAAGTACGCTGTCCTTGTAATGTGGATATGGAAGATAAACGTGAAATAGGTCTTGAGATTCACCACGGCGGATGACTTCTAAAAAGGAGATGCTGAACCCGCCCATAGCGGCTTGAAGTGAATCGTCATCGTAAAAAACGTCTCCAACGAGAGACCAGTCTCCAGGACTTTCCTTATCAGGTATCACCCGCAAGTTCTCGATATAGCCTGGGGACTTGAGCGTCAAGTCATGCTGCTGATTCATCGGCATGCGCTTTGCGGCGTACATAGCGCAGAAGGATTCGAGTACTTCCTTCGGGTTGCGTTCGCCTTGGGAATCGAGGCGCGTACCCGCTAGTACTTGGTTCTTGATGGTCTTCATAGGAATATAGAGTTGAACTCCCAACAGTTATTACGCGGACGCACGCTTCCGCATAATATTAAATAGAGGGTTGAAGTCCTCATTACGTTTTTCGTTTAAATTCACAATGATATGCATTAGATTGACCGCATAATAGTGAATAGCAAGTATGGACGCAATCGATCTTCGTAGAGTCTGCTTAGTTGCACACAGCGGAAGTAATTCAAACGTACCAGTGATGACCGCAATGGCCGAATAACAGCCCTGCATGGCACGCGGCGTGATCGGCTCGTGGGTAAGAACAGCGAGTCGTCCAATTGCGCTACGAACCCATTTCCCATCCGACTCCATCCATTCACCCCCCGATTTCCGCGTTTCGTCGCAATGCGCTCCCACTAGTCGAAGATACGTCGTTAAATCCAGCCTACAGATTTGGGAAGGCAGGAACGGTTATGGACGATAATTATCTTTGGTTGAAGACCGTGCACGTGTTTGGAGTGACCCTGTTCCTTGGGAATATCATCGTTACGGCGTGGTGGAAGCTTGCGGCTGATCGAACGCGCAATCCGCAGATCATCGCCTTCGCGCAACGTCAGGTCGCACTCACGGATTATGTTTTTACCGCGGGCGGTGCGGCCATTTTGTTGGCAGCGGGATGGGGCAATGCGGCCATGCATGGCATGGAGGTCCTGCAGATACGCTGGTTGTCGTGGGGCTTGTGGCTATTTAGCGCAACCGGGATTATCTGGGTGGGAATCCTGATTCCGATCCAGTTTCGACAATCGCGCATGGCCCGACAATTTGCGGAGAGCGGCAATATTCCGCCGGAATATTGGCGGCTGGGCAGGTGGTGGGCGGTTTGGGGTTTTATCGCGACCTTGCTGCCCTTGGTAAATTATTACTGGATGGTGTTTAAACCGGTTTAATCCATGTGGAGAATTGGATGAAACGATTGATGATAATTGCGGCGCTATTGCTGGCAACAGGTGCACAGGCAGGCGAACTGAAACTGGAACTTGAAGGAAAAGGCATGGCAGGCAACCAGATTCGCGTCGCCGTCTATTCGGCCAATGCGCCCGAGCAGTTCCCGTCCGACGACAAGTTCTATCGGGGTATCGTGAGCGAGGCGGCGGGCGACCGGCTGACCGTGCTCATTCCCGACCTGCCTCCCGGGAAATATGCCGTGGGGGTTTACGTCGATAACAACAGGAACGGCAGGCAGGACAAGAACTTCTTCGGTGTACCCAAAGAGAAATACGGCTTTTCCAACGATGTGCGCGGCATATTCGGGCCCCCCGATTTTGCTGCGGCTGCATTCGATATCGGCGAAAATGCCGCCACTAAATCCATTCACTTACATTGAGGTCGAACATGAGCGATAACGCCAGCCATCCGCCTATCCTGAAGTTGCGCAACATCAAGCGCCGTTTCCTGCTGGGCGAGACCCACATCGATGCGCTCAACAGCATCGACCTGGACATCCACGCGGGCGAGTTCCTCGCCGTTTGGGGGCCGTCCGGCAGCGGCAAATCCACGCTGATGAACATCATCGGCCTGATCGATGCACCCACCGAAGGCGAGGTGCATTTCGACGAGCAGGACACGCGTGTGCTGGACGATGACGCGCTCACCGAGTTTCGCAGCAAAAAGCTCGGCTTCGTGTTCCAGAACTTCAACCTGGTGCCGGTACTCTCCGCGTTGGAGAACGTGATGCTGCCCCTGCAGATTCAGGGCGTGGCCGAACAGGAGGCGCGCGAACGCGCCGCTGCCGCGCTGGTGGATGTGGGGCTGGAGAAATTCAAGGGCTCACTGCCGGACAAGCTTTCCGGCGGGCAGCGCCAGCGCGTAGCCATCGCGCGCGCGCTGGTGGTCGATCCCAAGCTGGTCATTGCCGACGAACCGACGGCCAACCTGGATTCCGAGAACAGCCGCATGGTGGTGGAACTGATGCGCGAGATGAACCGCGCGCGCAAGGTGACGTTCGTATTCACCACGCACGACCAGCGTCTGTTGGATCATGTGGACCGGAAAATTTTGTTGCGCGACGGCAACATCGTCAGCGATGAGGTAATGGCATGAAGAACATGCTCAAACTCGCCCTGCGCGGTTTGCTGCGCAACCGCCACCGTTCGATGGTGACATTGCTTGCCATTGCTTTTGGTTTCTCGGCCATTGCGTTGTTTGCGGGCTACACCCACAACGTCTACGACGGTCTCGGCCGCCAGTCCATCCACGGCGAGATGTTGGGTCACCTGACGCTGTACAAGAAAGGCATGCGCACGGAGGGTAAGCTCGATCCGGAACGTTACCTGCTCACGGCGCAGGAAGTCGCTGACATCAGCAAGCTGATCAGCGCCGAGGATCACGTCAAGCTGGTTGCACCGCGTCTGGCGATGAGCGGGCTGGTCAGCAACGGTCGCGCCAGTACCATCTTCATCGCCGAAGGCATCGAGCCGGAGGCGGTGGTGAAACTGCGCGAGGGTTCGCTGACAGAGAACGAACGCGAGAGCGGCATGTTCGACAGCATGCGCATGCGTCTGGACAAGGACAGGCCCGAAGTGGTCTGCCTGAGCGAGGGGCTGGTCGAGATGCTGCATCTGAAAGAGGGCGAGCAGGCGCAGGTGCTGGTGAATACGCTGAGCGGGCAGGCGAATGCCGCAGACATCACACTGGGCAAATCCTTCAACACCGGCAATGCGGGCAGCAACGACAAGTTTGCCTTCGTCTCGCTGGCACTGGCGCACACCCTGCTCGATGCGCAAGGTCGGGCGCAGCGGCTGACCATCCTGCTCGACGACAAGAACCAGACTGAGCCGATGCGCGACCGCCTGCAGCAAAAACTGAAAGCCGCCGGATTCGAAGTCGAGATTCTCACCTGGCAGGACCTGTCCGATTTTTACAATCAGGTGCAAGGGATGTTCGACATGATCTTCGGTTTCATCTTTTCCATCGTGCTGACCGTGGTGGTGATGAGCGTGGCCAACTCCATGGGCATGACCGTGATCGAACGCACACGCGAAATCGGCACCCTGCGTGCCATCGGCCTCAAGCGCAGCGGCGTGATACGGCTGTTCACCATGGAGTCGATGCTGCTCACGCTGATCGGCTGCGTTACCGGGCTGGCGATCTCGTTTCTGGTGCGCTGGGGCGTCAACACAGCCAACATCACCTATGTCCCGCCCAACAGCGTTAGCCCGGTGCCGCTGCTCGTCGATCTGGATGTCGGGCGCACCATCTTTACTTTCATTCTGATGGGGGTGGTTGGTACGCTGGCTGCCTACATGCCGGCAAAACGCGCGGCGCAGAAAGACATCATCGACGCGCTTGGGCATGTGTAGGAGCGCCGGTGTCCCGGAATTGATGGTAGGTGCGAATTCATTCGCACATGGACGATTATTGTGCGAACACCCAAAGGGTGCAAGAACCTCTGCGAGGTAAATTCGCACCTACATGGTTCAGTTAACTACTTCGAGTTTGGAACAAAAGGTGATTTTGCAGGACGGCAACATCAATTGCGATGAGGTGACAGCATGAAAAACATGATCAAACTGGCCCTGCGCGGCCTGTTGCGCAACCGCCGCCGTTCGCTGGTGACGCTGCTCTCCATCGCATTCGGCTTCTCGGCTATCGTGCTGTTCGCGGGCTATACGCACAACGTGTATAGCGGCCTTTCGCGCCTGGCCATACACGGCGAGATGCTGGGACATCTGACTTTGAACAAGCGAGGCATGCGCACGGAAGGCAAGCTCGACCCCGAGCGTTATTTGCTGACCGCAGCGGAAGTCGAAGCGATCACCAAATTACTGAAAGATGAACCGCATGTCGAACTGATCTCGCCGCGTCTGGCAATGAGCGGGCTGGTCAGCAACGGACGCGTCAGCACCATTTTCATCGCGGAGGGAATCGAACCGGCCGCCATGGAACGTTTGCAGAAGAATGTGCTGACCGATTTTGAGATGGAAACCGGGTATGGCGACCTGATAAAGCAGAAACTTGATCCGGCGCATCCCGATGCGGTGGGACTGAGCGAAGGTCTGGTCGAAATGCTGCGCCTGAGTGTAGGCGACCAGGCCCAGATACTGGTGAATACCCTGAGCGGTCAGGCTAATGCACTGGACGTTACTTTGGGGAACATTTTCAACACCGGCAACGCGAAAAGCAACGACAAGTTCGCATTCGTATCGCTGGCTATGGCGCGCACCCTGCTGGATGCGGAAGGCCGGGCCGAGCGTATGATCATCCTGCTGGACGATGTGAACAACACCGAAGCGATGCGCGACCTGTTACTGAAAAAAATGACTGCCGCCGGCTTCGATATCGAGATCAAGACCTGGCAGGAACTGTCCGATTTCTACAACCAGGTGCACGGCATGTTCAATATGATGTTCGGCTTTATCTTCTCCATCGTGCTGACTGTGGTGGTGATGAGCGTGGCGAATTCGATGGGCATGACGGTGGTGGAACGCACGCGTGAAATCGGTACACTGCGCGCCATCGGCCTGAAACGCAGCGGTGTGGTGCGCCTGTTTACGACCGAGTCCATGCTGCTGACCCTGATCGGCTGCGTCGTCGGACTGGGGCTCTCGCTGCTGGTGCGCTGGGGCGTCAACAATGCAAACATCACCTACATACCGCCCAACAGCGTCAGCCCGATGCCGTTGCTGGTCGACATGGATGTCAGTCGCACCATCCTCGCTTTAATCATAATGGGTGTGGTGGGGACAGTGGCGGCGTACATGCCGGCGCGGCGTGCGGCGAAGAAGGACATCATTGATGCGCTGGGGCATGTTTAATTGGAGCGCCGACGTCCCGTCGGCCGTTTTTCAAGTTGCCGACGAGACGTACCAAAGGCAGGCAATCCACTGTCAAGCGAGCTTGACGTGGAATTGACACTCGGCGCTCCCAATGGGCGCCTACGAAGAAGACATACATTTTGAGGAATAACATGAACACTCTATTGAAGATTCTCGCTTTATCGTTGTGGAGCATGGTTTGTTTTGCCGCCCCCGATGCACACACCATCCTGAAGGAATCCGACCAGGCGCGCGGTGGCGGGCTGCCCGGCATCCTGTGGGAAATCAAACTGCAGTCGCGCGACGGCGAGCGCAACGATGAACCTCAGCGCATTCTGGTCAAGGCGGTGGACGATTCCAGCGTGGCCGAGACGCAGGAGCCAGTGCGCTTCAAGGGTTCCAGGATATTGCAGGTGGAGCGCAGCATGTGGATGACGCGCCCCGGTCTGTCCAAACCCATTCCCATCTCGCCGCGCCAGCGCATGAGCGGGCAGGCTTCCAACGGCGATATCGCGGCGACCAACTATGCGGGCGACTACGATGCCGAGATGAGCGCTACTGAAAAGGTAAACGGCGAAGACTGCTACGTGCTAAACCTCAGCGCGAAACACAAGCGCACCACCTACGACAAGATTCGCTACTGGGTGTCGGTCAAACGCGTGGTTGGGCTCAAGGCGGAGTTCTATTCGGTGAGCGGCAAGCTGCTCAAGACCGCTTTCTTCGATTACGGCAACACCATCGAGCATGAAGGCAAGCGCATTCCCTTCATCAGCAAGATGACCATCCGCGATGCGTTGATCGATGCCGAGACGGTGATGGAGTTTGGAACCGTGAAGGTGAAGAAGATTGCGGCGTCTGAATTCGATCTGGGGCAAATGCAGTGATTGCGAAGTGCCCAAATCCCCCCCAACCCCCCTTTGCCTGCGGAAGGGTCGCTGCGCAGCAGCGGGGAACCCACCGGCGTACTCCTTGCGGGTGCAAAAAGGGGGGAGTGGTTCCCCACTTTGAAAAAGGGGGGCGGAGGGGGGATTTGATTTTTGCAGTTCTCCTTGCGGCAAGTTCAGTGAATGCGTTTGCCGAAGAATCCAGCTGGCAGACCTCCTGGGACGGCACCCTCTACGCCTATGCCAACAGCATGAAGCTGCGCGACGACAGCGTACTCAACCCTTACAACCAGATCGCGCGGCTGCCGCAGCGCAGCGATGTCGCCGAGTTGCGGCTCAATTTCAAGGCCGAAAACGAAACGGTGCGCCTGACCGCGCGGACCATCGCCTTGACGCGTGAAATGCGCAATGCGTTCGGCAAGCAAACACGTAATGAAGCCTATGCAAGCCTGTGGCAGGTGCGCGTGCGCGCGGCGGAAAGCTGGAATATCGCCGCCGGGCGCGACGTGCTGAACTGGGGAGCGGGGCAATTCCGTTCGCCGTCCAGCCCGTTCTATTTCGACAACGGCCGCACCGATCCCATGCGCGAACTGGTCGGCGTGGACATGATGAAGGTTTCGTGGACGCCGGACATGCAGAACAGCGCGCATCTGGTGCGCATCGTGCGTTCCGGTTACGGCGCGGCGGAACCGGATGCCTGGCGTAACAGCTGGCTGGCGAAGTTCGACACGCGAGGCGACGAGACGGCCTGGGGCCTGGTCGCCGCCAAAGCGCCGCATCTCGGCGCGTTTTACGGCGCGCACGGCCAATACACCATGAGCGACGAATTGATGCTTTACGGAGAATTCGGTTCTTCGGTGCTGCCGGTCGTGCTGCAATCGCCCGCCGACGCGGCGCAACCTTATGTCGTGCAGTCACCCTCGCCGCGCGGCAACGCCAGTTTGGTTGGTGCGTCCTACACTTTCGAGAACGGCCAATCGTTGATGACGGAATATCTGCACGATGGCCACGGCTACACACGGGAAGAAGAGAGCGCCTATTTTCAGCGCGCCACCACCCAGTTCGGCCTGCCGCTGGGCCTGATGCCGCGCCTGCTGGGGCGCGATTACTTCCACGCCGTGTGGCAGGCCAACATGATGAGCGAGACCGGCTACTGGCGTTTGATGTACACACGCAACCTCACCGATAACGGCAATGAGTTGGCGGCTTACGGTGAAACGACAGTGACCACGCATCTCAGTGTTTATGGCCTGATCGTGCAGCCCGTCGGCAATGCCCGGCAGGAATCATCGGTGTTGTTCACGCGCAGCGTGACGGCCGGGGTGAAGATTGCCCTGCCGTAACCGCCTGCTGATAGTGCTTTCATGAAAAAAATCCTGTTAATTTTTATCGCCACGTTCATCTTCTGCACTGCTATTGCGCTTGTGCTGACCCTGTTCATAACCCCGTTCTGGCACCAATTCGTCTATTCACAATGCATTGGCCTTTCGTCCTTAATCATCAATGTCGGGCTTGCCCACTATGTGAAAAGTAAAATCCGGCGCATAGCGGCACTCTGTATCACGCTGCCGGGAAGCGTGGCAATCGGCTTGACGCTGGCTTTTACTATCACCGGTGGAAGTTGGAGCGACGGCTATGCCCTGAAGGCAATGACGATTGGACTGTTCTTCGGGCTCATTGGGGTGATTACATTCCTGCTCTTTGAGCGTATCGAGATGGAAGCAGCGCAGCGCGAACTCATCAAGGGTGAAAGCGAAAAGCGCGAAATAGAGGCCAACCTGAAAATGCTGCAGGCCCAGATCGAACCGCATTTCCTGTTCAATACGCTGGCCAACGTCAGCAGCCTGATCGACAGCGATCCTGTGCTGGCGAAGAGACTACTGGAGCGTCTGAATGACTGGTTGCGGGTGGCGCTGGTGCGCGCGCGCAGCGACAAGGCCACGCTGGGCGACGAACTCGACATGCTGGAGAATTATCTTCAGATCCTGAAGATACGTTTCGGAGAACGCCTGCGTTGGCGCATCGATGTCCCGGAGGCTGCCCGACTTTCGGTCTTTCCTCCCATGTTGCTGCAACCGCTGGTGGAAAATGCAGTGCGACACGGTATTGAACCCAAGATTGGCGGCGGCGAGATCGGCATCCGCGCGACCATCGATGCTGCGACCCTGTGCATCGAAGTGTGCGATACGGGCGTCGGGCTGGTTGGCGACGAAGGGGGCGGGGCGGGACTGGCCAACGTTCGCGCGCGCCTGTCGGCACTGTTCGGCGCGGCGGGAAAACTGACGCTGGAAAGCAAGGCGGGCGGCGGAGTGTGCGCAACGCTGGAGTTGCCAAAATGAAGGCCATTATTGCCGATGACGAGCAGCATCTGGCAGAAGACCTGCAGCGTCGGCTGGCGCAGTTGTGGCCCGAATTGCAGATCGTTGCCGTGCTGCACGACGGCATGGCGGCGGCGCAGGCGCTGCAGGAAATCAAACCCGACATCGCTTTCCTCGATATCCGCATGCCGGGCCAGAGCGGGCTGGATGCGGCGCGCGCGGCGGCGGCAGATTGTCGCGTGGTGTTTGTCACTGCGTTTGACGACCATGCGGTGCAGGCCTTCGAGCAGGCGGCGGTGGATTATTTGCTGAAACCGGTTTCGGATGAACGTCTGGCGCGTTGTGTGGAGCGCTTGAAGCAACGCAGCGAGGCGGCACCGGACGCGCTGCTGGCGCGTTTGCAGCAACTGCTGGCGACGCAGCACAAACCGGAACCCCTGCGCTGGCTGCGCATTCAGGTCGGGCAGAGCGTGCGCATGGTGGCGGTGGAAGAGGTGTGCTACTTCCAGTCCGCCGATAAATACACGACTGTGCTCACGCGCGATGCCGAGTTGCTGCTGCGCACGCCGCTCAAGGAACTGATCGAACAGTTGGATACCGAACAGTTCTGGCAAGTGCATCGTGGCACGATAGTCAATGCGAAACAGATCGTCTCCGCGCATCACGACCTGCTGGGCAAGGTAACGCTGGCATTGCGCGACCGGCCGGAGAAGGTCGCAGTGAGCCGCAGCTATGCGCATCTGTTCCGGCAGATGTAAGGCGGGCAGACAATATTTATTCCGCTGGTTCGTCTTCAGTTTCTCCAGACAGGCAAATCGAACCACGGGAATGTGCAAGGATGAGAGACGGTAGTCTTGAGCGAGACCTTCCCTGAACGCAGCAATCTATCCGTGTTTATCCGTGACTATCCGTGGCCGGGTTTGGCTTGTCTGGCCAATTCGGGTGCAAAGGAGCAATGAATGGAAAATGAACTGCACGTCATTTTTGGCGCGGGACAGGTAGGCCTGCCGCTGGCGCAGGCCTTGCTGGCAAAAGGCAAACGGGTGCGCGTGGTGAAACGCAGCGCGGGTGGTGTGCCAGCCGGGGCGGAACTGATGCGGGGCGATGCGGCCGATGCACTTTTTTGCCATGCAGCGTGCGCCGGAGCGGCAGTGGTGTATCACTGCATGAACCCGGCCTATTCCGCCAGCCAATGGATGGTACTGGTGCCACGCTACATGGGTAACCTGATTTCGGCGGCGGGCGCTGTCGGAGCGCGGCTGGTGGTGCTGGACAATCTGTACATGCTGGGGCGAACCGGCGGCAAGCCGATGAATGAAGATACACCGGGCAATCCGTGCAGCAAAAAGGGCGAGATAAGAGCCCGCTCCGCCGAGCGACTGTTCGAGATGCACCGCCAGGGCAAAGTGCGCGCGGTGTGCGGGAGAGCTTCCGATTTCTACGGCCCGCGCGGCACGCTGACCTTCTTCGGCGACTATTTCTGGAAACCGGTGCTGGCCGGCAAGGCGGGCTTGTCGCTGATGAATCCGGATACCCCGCACACCTATCACTACCTTTCCGATGTGGCGCTGGGCCTGGCGACGCTGGGCTGTGCCGATGAAAACGAACTGTCCGGTTCTCCACTGTGGATGCTGCCCTGCCAGCCTGCCGTTACCACGCGCGAAATGATTCATCGCTTTGAAGCTGCGCTGGGTCATGGCATTCCGCTCAACGTGATGCCGCGATGGCTGCTCAATACGCTGGGCATGGTCGTCCCCATGGTGCGCGAGATCAGGGAAATGGCTTATCAGTGGGACGAACCTTTTGTTGTGGACGACAGTCGTTTCCGTGCAGCGTTCGATGTGCGCCCAACCGCTGTGGAAGAGGCTGCGCGGGCGACAGTGGCGTGGGCGAAGGAAACCTATGGGTCGGGAAAATGAAATGATGGAGGTGAAAGCATGAACAGAAAAACCGCAGTCATCACCGGCGCATCCAGCGGCATCGGCTTGGAGCTGGCCCCCTTGTTTGCTGCGCACGGCTACGACCTGATCCTGACGGCGCGCCGGGTCGAACGCCTGCAGAAGCTGGCGGACGAACTGCACAAGCTGTACGGCATTACGGCGAATGTCATCCAGATGGATATTGCGCAGCCGCTGGCGGGAGAGAAGTTGTGGCAGGCGATCGGCGCAATCACCCCGGATATCGACGCGCTGGTGAACAACGCCGGGGTCAGCGATTCGGGCGATTTTGCCGCAGAGGCGCCGGAGGTCATCGAGCGCATGATCCATCTCAATATTTCCACGCTGACTTTGCTTACCCGCCATGTCCTGCCCGGCATGATCGCAAGGAAGCGAGGAAAAGTGCTCAATGTGGCTTCAACGGCCGGGTTTCAGTCCGGTGGCCCGGGTATGGCAGTGTATTACGCGAGCAAGAGCTACGTGTTGTCCTTTTCGCGCGCCATTCGCCGCGAATTGCGCGGAACCGGAGTGAGCGTAACTGCCTTGTGTCCGGGGCCGACGAGCACCGAATTCGAGGCAACCGCCGGGGCACACAACACGCGGCTGTTCCATTGGCTGAAGCCGATGGAAGCGCGCACAGTGGCGCATGCCGGTTTTCAGGGAATGCTGCGCGGATGCGGAGTGGTTGTTCCGGGACTGCTGAACAAGATGCTGGCAATCGGCCCGAGATTCGGGCCGGCGGCTATCGTGCTGGAGATCAATCGCTTTCTGCTCTCGGAACGGCGTTAATCCTGAAAAAACATTTGCCCGCAGATTACGCAGATTAACACCGATTAAAACAAAACAGCGATCCGGTTACTCATCTTCGGGTGATACCGTCTCTACGGTTATCACCCTGATAATCTGCGTTAATCTGTGTAATCTGCGGGCTGAACTGAGGTTAGGTTAATTCCGCTTGATGAGGCTGTCGACCAATCTGCGTTCCAGGACGGGCTGCAGCTGATACGGCGAATTCTGCTCTTCCAGGCGTTTCAGCATGTCGTGATACAGGCGCACCGTTTCCACCAGAATCACTGCTTCGCCGCCGCGCGCCTTGCCATGCTTTGTCTTGTTGTAAAAGGATGGGCGCGAAAGCAGCGGCATCATGCGCTTGACATCAGCCCATACGTCCGGATCCAGACCCGATTGGCTGGCCAGAATGCGCGCATCTTCCAGATGTCCCATGCCTTGGTTGTAGGCTGCCAGCGCCATCCACAGCCGGTCTTCCTCGCTCATGCGCAACGGCAACTGCTCCTTGAGCAACTGCAGGTAACGCGCTCCGGCGAGGATGCTGGAGTGCGCATCGAGGCGGTTCTCCACGTTCATGCGGTCGGCCGTTTCCTCGGTCAGCATCATGATGCCGCGCACATTGGTGTATGAGGTCGCATTGGGATCCCAGTGCGATTCCTGGTAAGAGAGTGCAGCGAGCAGTTGCCAGTCGATGCCGGTGAGATCGGCCGCCTCCTTGAACCAGTGGCGATAGTGCGGCAGCAGGCTGCGCGTCTGCGAAATGAAGGCTTCGGCATCTACCGCATTCAAGCGTTCGTTGTAGCCGTAGTAACGGTCCAGCAGGTGGCGCAGAGTGCCGTCCTGTTTGATATGCGTTAAGAACAGCTGAGCTTCGTCGAACAATTGCGCATCGCCGTTGCTCGCAAAAGCCCAGGACATCTCGGAAGGGGAGTCGATATCCAGCGCGATGCCCAGTTCCGGATAGAAGTTGCGCGCGGTCGCCAGTTGCTCGTCGTTCGCCACAGTGCAGTCCAGTTTGCCGTCGGCCACCTCTTCCAGCAATTCGGCAGCGGAGGTTTTGCCGCGTGATTTCCAGGACAGCCTGGGGTGTTCGCGCTGGACTTCGCGCAGGGCAACTTCCTGCGGCGACCCGGCGGCGACAACCAGATCCCGGCTGGCGAGGTTGTCGATGTCATCCGGAGTGGCGCCATGACAGATCACCAGTTCATCCAGCGATTGGTATGTCTTGCTGAAGCGCAAAGCGTAGTCGCTGGTGCTGCGTGCAGATGTGGCCAGATGTGCCTCATGTGCTGCCAGGGTTGGCAAGGCGCGGTCTGTCGCCATCGGAACGATCCTCACTTTAACCTGCAACTGCCGGGCGAACAGCTGGGCCAGCTCCGTTTCAAAGGCGTTCTCGGTTTCCATGTCGGCGGGCGGCACAATAACCACCAATTCACCCTGGCGCCAGTCCGGCAAAGGGTCGACGGCCGTCGTTTTGATCCAGAGCCAGGCGCACAGTGCAAGTACGACCGCGAGTTGCAGTGGTAATAGACTTCTCATATCGAACATTCTGCCCGAAATTCCAATGTTGCTGGTAAAATGCGCGCCCTCACGCTGCCGGGCAACACTTGGCACGTGCGAAAGAGCAGCATCCGGAGAGGTGGCAGAGTGGTCGAATGTACCTGACTCGAAATCAGGCGTAGGTGTGAGCCTACCGAGGGTTCGAATCCCTCCCTCTCCGCCAAATCAGAAAACCGCCCCTAGTGGGCGGTTTTTGATTTGGTGAAGAGGAAGTGTGGACGAAACCTTCTGGGTTCGACAACACGCCGCATGGCGTGTTGCGGCGCAGGCTAACGTGAGCTTGCGAACGTTAAGCGCAAAAGCGCGGCCGTAGCCACCAGCTGCTCGCGCAGGACGCCCGCAGGGCGGTCCCGAAGGGATGAAGCTTTCGCGGATGCAACGCGAAATCTTCACAATCCCTCCCGTTATCAAAATTTGCGCCGCCCTTTAAGGGGATTTCGCTAAAGTGAACAAATAATTAATGTTCAACTTGCATATTGACGAACCTTGGGATGCTGGTTAGGGTGTTAACCCTGAAGCATTCAAAGACTGTAAATGTGACTGGTTCGAACGACAAAGAAGCTGCACTCAAACACGACGGAACCGAACGCCGAACTCACCCGCATATACGCGAGGTATTCGAAGATGCTTACCGCGTTGCCTGCCCGATGCTTGATCCCCAGCAGACTGCCGGATCGGCGCATTTTCTGCGCGTTGTGTTGCACGACGTGTTTCCCGATTTACATCCGCAAGATATTTCCATTCTGTCAGTTGCGATCGAACGTGTTTACCGCGAACGCAACAAGGCTAATTCCTGATAAGTAATCCGAGCTGAGCGGGGTACGCACACCCGGCTGTGCGCACGCGGTTTGCCGATCAATCGCCGAGCACGGTCCGGCCATGACAGGCTGAACAATTCGAGGGACTTTTTACATCCGGTTGCGCCCATTCCTTGGGAGAGATGACGTGATGCTCGCGCTTGAACCACGGTGTTTCGCTGATGCGCATACTGGCTGAGCGATACAGGTCGCCGCTGCCCGCATTGCGTTCCAGAAAACCAAGAATCTGTTTGTTTTCGCGTGCATCCAGCACGGCATTCGCGCCGAAGTGCCTGTCCAGGCTGCCCATCAGGCGTTTCCAGTTTTCCGCCGACAGGAATTTTGGAGGAAAGGCGATATGGCAGCTCCCGCACTCTTCCTTCCATTTTGCAGTATTGGAGACGGGAGGTTTTCCGTTACCCGCATACGCCTGACTCATTCCCAACACCAGCAGTAGTACCGCTAACCTTTTCATGCCTTGCCTCCTCAGATTGCTTTTTGTATGAAGTCCGCTTTTCCTGCAGCGGAGCTTTTGCGCTGATTGTCTCGTGAAATTGCTTGAGCCCGTCGTGGACCGTTCAGGCGGTGTAGCGTTCCATATTCCCTGTTGTGAAATCGGCGCGATGGGCTTGCCTGCAGCAATCGGGTCGTCGCGCCCGATCAAGCGAGGCGGCATCTTATGCGATACGCCTCATACCGGCAAATCGTCGCTCACTTTGGAGCACATTTCACGACAACTCTTGTCCCTGTGCATGCACCGGAAATGGCGGGTGTGGCGAGTTCGGCCATAATCGTGGCCAGACCGGGCGGATAGTCGCTATGATTGCAGCGTTCCGAATCCCAACGCATTGAAAAGGCTACGCCCAGTGGAAAAACGCTACGAATATATTGCCCAACTTGTCGCCGTGGTCTTGCTGGTGGGGGGCTGTTTTCTGGTACTGAGGCCGTTCCTCACTGCGACGCTACTTGCTGCCGTGGTCTGCATCACGACCTGGCCGCTCTACCTCAAATTGCTGCACAAGATGAAGGGCAGGGAAAACCTGGCCGCACTGACGATGACGCTGTCTCTGGTGCTGGTGCTTGTCCTGCCGATGGCGCTGGTGGCCTACAACCTGGCCGATAATGTCACCGCTACATACAACGCGATTCAACAAGTCGTCGAGAGCGGGCCGCCGGAAGCGCCAGTCTGGCTCAAGGAACTGCCGGTCATCGGCACCTCGGCAGATGACTACTGGAATCTGGTCGCCGGTAGCAAGGCCGAATTGGCCGCACTGGGACAGCGCCTGCTGGAGCCCGCCAAGAATTTTTTGCTGGCGGGCGGACTCCTGCTCGGACAGGGGGTGGTGGAAATGAGTCTGGCTGTCTTTATCAGTTTCTTCCTCTATCGCCAAGGTCTGGCTCTGGCGGGATTCGCCAACGTGGCAGTGGCGCACTTGGTCGGCAACGAGTCCGGGAGTGTTCTGGACATTATCATCAACACGGTGCGCGGTGTCATGTACGGCATGGTGGGCACCGCACTGGTACAGGGTTTTGTCGCCACTATCGGTTTTGCCATCGCGGGCGTGCCCGCGCCTTTGCTGCTCGGCGTGGTCACCACCCTGTTTTCCCTGATTCCCGTCGGCCCGCCGCTGATATGGGGTGCCGCGGCCGCCTGGCTGTTCTTTCAGGGGCACGTGGGCTGGGGCATCTTCATGCTGCTGTGGGGATTCCTGCTGATCAGCAGCGTGGATAACGTCGTGAAACCCATTCTCATTAGCCGCACCAGCAACCTGCCGTTCATTCTGGGCCTGTTTGGCGTCATGGGCGGCGTGCTGGCCTTCGGTTTCGTCGGTATTTTCATCGGCCCCGTATTGCTGGCGGTCGGGTTTAGCCTGGTCAAGGAGTGGGACGCTCGGGTCAGGGTGGGGTGAGGGATTTGCTGTTCGAGGCTGCTGCCTGATTCCCGGCGCGGGCCATGCCGGAAATGGCCAAACGGCAGTCCGGAAAGTGCGCTGGTTGCACAGGCATAACCAGCCGCAAACCCAATAGAGACGCTGCTTTAAGCGCCGTCAATTGTAATATTCGACGCGCCAATTTCTTCCGTGGCCGATGCATCGCAGTGGTAAAATCCCGTCGAGATTTTTATCACGAGCATCATGCAACCCTCCTTCGTTCACCTCCGTCTGCATAGCGAGTATTCCATCGCCGACGGCATCGTGCGCATTGGCGAAGCGGTAGGGGCGGCGAAGGCGGATTCCATGCCTGCGTTAGCGCTTACTGACTTGTCCAATGTGTTCGGGCTGGTGAAGTTCTACAAGGAGACGCGCGGCGCGGGCATCAAGCCCATCGTTGGTTGCGATGTCTTTGTCACCAACGACGCGGTGCGCGACCAGCCATATCGTCTCCTGCTGTTGTGCCAATCCCATGCCGGTTATCTGCGTCTGTGCGAGCTGATCACACAGGCCTATCTGGAAAACCAGTATCGCGGCCGTCCCGAGATACGCAAACACTGGTTGCGCGCGGGAACTGATGGGTTGATTGCCCTATCCGGGGCGCATCTGGGCGAAGTCGGGGCGACGCTGATGAACGGCAATCTGGCGAGCGCGAAAGTCGTCGCGCAGGAATACGCCGGGCTGTTCCCCAATCGTTTCTATCTGGAAGTGCAGCGCTACGGCGCGGCGCGCGAAGAAGTGCATTTGCGCGATACAGTGAAACTGGCCGCGGAACTGGGTTTGCCCGTGGTGGCCACGCACCCGGTGCAATTCCTGGCCATCGACGATTTCAAGGCGCACGAAGCGCGCGTGTGCATTGCCGAGGGCTATGTGCTGAACGACAAGCGCCGCGTGAAGCAATTCACCGCGCAGCAATATTTCAAGACGCAGGCCGAGATGGCGGAGTTGTTCGCCGACCTGCCCGAGGCCTTGCAGAACAGCGTGGAGATCGCCAAGCGCTGCAACATCTCGCTGCGCCTCGGCAAGAATTTCCTGCCCGACTTCCCCACGCCCAACGGCGAGTCGCTGGACGACTTCCTGCGCAGCGAATCGCAGCGCGGTCTGGAGCAGCGCATGCTGCAGTTGTATCCGGACGAGGCGCAGCGCGCGGCGAAGATGCCGGAATATCAGGCGCGCCTGGATTTCGAGGTCAACACCATCATCAACATGAAGTTCCCAGGCTACTTCCTCATCGTGGCCGACTTCATCCGCTGGGCGAAATCCTTCCGCGACGAAAAATTCCCCAACGGCGTGCCGGTGGGGCCTGGGCGCGGTTCCGGCGCGGGGTCGCTGGTGGCGTATTCGCTGGGCATCACCGACCTCGACCCGCTGCGCTACGAACTGCTGTTCGAGCGCTTCCTGAATCCCGAGCGCGTCTCCATGCCCGACTTCGACGTGGACTTCTGCCAGGACGGGCGCGAGCGCGTGATCGAATATGTGCGCCACCATTACGGCCAGCAAAACGTGTCGCAGATCGCCACCTTCGGCACCATGGCCTCCAAGGGGGTGATCCGCGATGTCGGGCGCGTGCTCGATTTCCCCTACGGCCTGTGCGACAGGCTGTCCAAGCTGGTGCCGCTCGACGGCGTGAAGCCGGTGTCGCTGGCCAAGGCGCGCGAGATGGAGCCGGAGTTCAACGCCATCATCGCCAGCGAAGACGGTGTGGACGAGTTGATGGAGCTGGGCGAGCGTCTGGAAGATTTGACACGAAACGTCGGCATGCACGCGGGCGGCGTACTCATCGCGCCCGGCAAGCTCACCGACTTCTGTCCGCTGTATTGCGCCGAGGGCAGCGAGAGCACGGTGAGCCAGTATGACAAGGACGATGTGGAAGCTGTGGGCCTGGTGAAGTTCGACTTTCTGGGCTTGCGCACTCTGACGATCATTGATTGGGCGGTGCGGTATATCAAAGGATCCGGGATTTCGGATTTGGGATTTGGCAAAACCGGGGGCGATGCGGAGGCAAAATCCCAAATCCAAAATCCCAATTCCTTCTCGATCGAAAACATCCCCCTCGACGACAAGCTCACTTACGACAAGATATTCAAGAACGCAAACACCACTGCCGTGTTCCAGTTCGAATCGCGCGGCATGAAGGACACGCTGATCAAGGCCAAGCCGGACTGCATCGACGACCTGATCGCCCTGAACGCGCTGTACCGTCCCGGTCCGATGGATTTCATTCCCGATTACATCAATTGCAAGCACGGGCGCCAGCAGGTGATCCTGCCGCATCCGCTGTTGGAAAAAGTGGTCGGCAGCACGTACGGCATCATGGTGTACCAGGAGCAGGTGATGCAGTCGGCGCAGGTGGTGGCGGGCTACAGCCTGGGCGGCGCTGACATGCTGCGCCGCGCGATGGGCAAGAAGAAGGCCGAGGAGATGGCCGAGCAGCGCAGCATCTTTGTGGCGGGTGCGGCCAGGAACAACATCGAAGAAAAGAAGGCGAACGAGATCTTCGACACGATGGAGAAGTTCGCGGGCTACGGTTTCAACAAATCGCACGCCGCCGCGTATTCGGTGGTCGCGTACCAGACCGCGTATCTCAAGTGCCACTATCCCGCCGCGTTCATGGCGTCGACCATGACCTCGGAAATGGTCAACACCGACAAGGTCAGTTTCTTCTATCAGGACACCGTGCAGCAGGGCGTTGCCATCCTGCCGCCGGACGTCAATTCGTCCGGCTTTCGTTTCGCCCCTGTGGATGGCACGACCATCGCCTACGGCCTCGGTGCGATCAAGGGAACGGGCGAGAACGCGGTGGAAAACATCGTTGCGGCGCGTGCAGCCGGGCCGTTCAAAGATCTTTTCGATTTCTGCCACCGAGTGGACAAGCGCATTGTGAACCGCCGCTCTATCGAGGCGCTGATCCGGGCGGGTGCGTTCGACAAGATCAACGATCATCGCTACCAGTTGCTCGCCTCGCTGGATGCGGCGCTGGGCAGCGCCGAGCAGAAAGCGCGCGCGGCCAACCAGAACAGCCTGTTCGGCGACGACGAAGCGCATGCCATGCCGGTGCAGATGGCGGACGTGCCGCGCTGGAAGATGCGCGAACAACTGACGCAGGAAAAGACCGCATTGGGTTTCTACCTGAGCGGTCACCCGTATCAGGAGTTCGCGGAGGAGTTGTCGAATTTTGTGAAGCACAAGCTCGCCGACATCACGCCGGACATCATCGCCCCGCCCAGCGGTAACGGCGGCGGCTACGGCAACGGCGGCGGACGGCGCAACAACGCCAAGGCACTGGTGCTGGCGGGCATGGTCAGCGGTGTGCGCATCATCCAGACGCGGCGCGGCAAGATGGCCGTGCTGACGCTGGACGACGGCAGCGCCTCACTGGAAGTGGTGGTGTTCAACGAACTGTTCGACGCCAACCGCACCTGGATACGCGACGACGAGTTGCTGGTGGTGAACGGCAAGGCGGAGCTGGATGCCTACTCCGGCGGCATGCGCGTCACCGCCGACGAACTCTACGACTTTGCCTCCGCCCGTGCCGCTTTTGCCAAGCGGCTGGATATTTTTTGCTCCATGGACGACAAGGTGCGCGTGCCGCAACTGGCGGAATTGCTCAAGCCCTGGTGCGGCGGCAAGTGCCCGGTGCAGATCAACTACCGCAACCTGATCGGCAGCACCTCCCTGCGCGCGGCGGACGAATGGCAGGTGACCTTGCCGGATGAGCTATTGGAAAATCTGCGGACCTTGTGCGGTGCCCGTAACGTGCAGGTCGTGTACACCTGAGCTTTTGGCGTGTCTACATAAATGGCCAAATATGGCGGAGGGTTAAAAAGCGGTCTTCCGGGGCGATGTGGTAACCTTGTCAGCGCAAAAGCTTCCGGAAGGGTCGTGCTTTTCCACGAGCGACGGTCCGGCAAAAGCAGGGGGAAATAACCATAAACCTTAAAACCGCAGTTCAATCCGCAGATTTCACAGATTAACGCAGATTTCCATGCTGTTCTCCGTAGAGACAGTATCACTCCTGAGAAACAGGATTGCTGTAATGGTTTGTTTTAATCGGTGTTAATCTGCGTAATCTGCGGACAACTGTTTTTCTTGGGATAAATAGCCCAAGGTCTGGAAAGCTGATTTGCGAACGTTGCAGTGCAGTATGGGGGGGTAGCTCATACGACGTTAAGAGGCGCGGGCAATAATGCGTTCTTCAGTTTTGCGCAGTGGCAAATTGCCGCTTGCCGTATGGGTAATGCGCGATGAATAGACAGCACCAATTGAACGACATCGCAACGCGCGATGTTACCTGCCTGAGAGCCGATGCCTCCATCGGCGAGGCGGCGCATGTCATGGCGCAACACCGCTTTTCTTCCATCGTCATCACGGACGAGGCCAGACGCCCGGTCGGCATCGTCACCGAGCGCAATATCCTGCATGCCATGCGCGCCGGTTCCCAGCCCGATACACCGTTGCGTACCTGCATGTCATCGCCTGTCATCGTGATGTCCGGCACGACGGACTGCCTGGAAGCCTACCAGACCTGCATGCGCGAGAGCATCCGCCACCTGGTGCTGGTGGACGGCGACGGCGCGGTCGCCGGCATGGTCAGCGAAACGGATTTTCGTCTGCACCTGCATCTCACCGCGCTGGCCGGGCGGCGCCAGGTCTCATCCGTTGTCCGTCATTCAGTCACCAGTTTGCCCGGCCACAGCAGCCTGATGCAGGCCCTCAACTTCATGCAGGCCCAACGCGATTCCTGCGTGGTGGTAGTCGACGAAGGAAAGCCGGTTGGCATCGTTACCGAACGGGATGTGGTGCGTTTTTATTCGCGCGAACCCGAACGCGTCACCGTCCCGCTGTTTGAATTGATGACCTCGCCGGTGCTGACCATCCGCAGCGAAGCCACCATCAACGAGGCGGCCAAGCTGATGCTCAAGAAGAAAGTGCGCCACCTGGCGGTGGTGGATGCGGACGGGCGCATGGCCGGTCTGGTGAGCGAACAGGATCTGACCCGAACCATGGCTTCGGGTTTGCTGGACGAAAAATTCGAAGTGGATGAAATATTCCTGCGCACTTTCGTCGATACCATCCCCGATCTGGTCTGGCTGAAGAATGAGGAGGGCGTTTTCCTGGCGTGCAACCATCGTTTCGAAATGCTGCACGGGAAAAACAGGGCTGAGATTGTCGGCAAGACCGACTATGACCTCGTGAGCAGGGAGGAGGCTGATTTCTTCCGCGAACACGACCGCATGGCGATGGCGGCGGACAAGCCGATTGTCAATGAAGAACGGCTGACCTTTGCGGCGGACGGTCGTCGCGCCTTGTTCGAGACCATCAAGACGCCGATGCGCGACAGCCAGGGGAAGTTGATCGGCATATTGGGCGTGGCACGCGACATTTCGGAGCGAGAGCGCAGCGAACGCGCACTGCTCGAAAGGGAGCGCCAATACCGCACACTCGCGGAAAACACCCCGGACAACATCATCCGTTACGACCGGGATTGCCGGGTGCAGTACATGAATCCGGCGCTCGCATCGAGTCTTGCACCGGGAGCGCTGCCGGTACTCGGGAAAAATAACAGTGAGGCGTATCCGAATGCCGCTACGGCGATAGCCACTCAACGGGTAATCGAGCAGGTCATCGCCACGGGCGAACGCGCCGAGATGGAAATTTCGGTGCCTCACCCCAGTGGTGAGCTGCATACTCACCATATCATTTACGTCGCCGAGCGCGGCAGCGATGGCGAGATTGTGGGGGCGTTGGGCATAGGCCGCGACATCACGCAGCGCAAGCAGACCGAGCGGCAACTGGAGGAATACCGGCAGCGCTTGGAAGGGCTGGTCGCGGAAGAGTCCACCAAGTTCCGGGCGCTGGTCGAGCAATCGCTGGTCGGCATCTACATCATTCAGGATGACGTGTTTCGCTATGCCAATCCGGGGCTGATCAGGATGTTCGGTTACGATTCTGCGGATGAAGTCGTGGATCTGATTCCCGTCTATAAATTCATCAAGGAAGAAGACCGCGCACTGGTCGACGAAAATATCCGCCAACGCATCAGGGGCGAAGCCGAAGCGATCCGTTACAGTTTCACCGCCCTCCGGCGCGACGGCACGGAAATCATCGTCGATGCCCACGGCCGTAGCATCGAATATCAGGGTCGCCCCGCCATCATCGGCACGCTGATCGATATCACAGAGATGCGCCGCAGCAAAGAAGAGCTTCATCGTTTAGTGGAGGAGAAATCATTTCAGCTGCAACAGAGCGAGGAGCTGTTGCGTACGCTGATCGAGGCGATTCCGGATGCCATCGAATTCAAGGATGGTGACGGGCGCTGGCTGGAATCGAATTCTGCCGCACGCGCCGCGTTCGGTCTCGATGTGGAGACCAGTCGGGGCAGAACCGATGTGGAGTTGGCGGAGATCGCCGATCCCCGCTACAAGGCTGCATTGCTGCAATGCTTCGAGACGGACAAGCAGGCTTGGCAAGTCGGCACGACTTCGCGCGTGGAAGAAGTCATGCAGATTCCCAATATGGGGAAACTCACTTTCGACGTCATCAAGGTGCCCCTGTTGCATGAGGACGGCAGCCGCAAGGGCCTGGTGATTGTCGGGCGCGATGTCAGCGAGCTCAAGCATGCCGAAGAAGCGCTGCGCCACAGCCTCAATGAGTACGGCGAACTGGTGCAGCGTATTCCGGTTGGAATCTACAAATACCGCATGCGTCGTGACGGCAGCGCGGTCTTCGATTATGTCAGTCCGCGCTGGTGCGAGTTGCTCGATGTGACGGAAGCGGAAACCAGGAGGGATTCGAAGGCGTACCTGCAGCGCATCCATCCGGATGAGATGGGGCAGTTTGTGCGCCTGAGTGACGAGGCCCGCAGCACGTTGAGTCCTTTCAGGTGGGAAGGCCGCATACTGAGAAAGAGCGGGCTGATACGCTGGCTGCATATCGAATCGCAACCCACGCTGCTGGAGAACGGCGATATCCTGTGGGACGGCATCCAGTATGACGTCACCGACCGCCGCACGGCGGAAGATGCATTACGCATCACCGCCAGCGTGTTCGACAACAGCCAGGAAGCCATCGTCATCACCGATGCGGACAACATCATCATCGATGTCAATCCCGCGTTCAGCCACATTACCGGATATGCCCGGGACGAAGTGCTGGGCAGGAACCCGAAGTTCCTGAGTTCGGGACGGCAAGACCAGCCGTTCTATGCCGGGATGTGGAAATCCCTGAAAGAAGAGAGAGTCTGGCGCGGCGAAATATGGAACCGGCGCAAGAATGGCGAGGTTTACGCGGAGCTGCTTTCGATCTCGGCCATCTGCGACGAGGCAGGCCGGGTCCAGCGCCATGTCGGGGTGTTTTCGGACATCACTTATTTCAAGGAACACGAGGCCGAGTTGAGCATGGTCGCCAATTACGACGCGCTCACGGGCGTCCCCAACCGGCGACTGCTGGCCGACCGCCTGAAACAGGCCGTCGCGCTGGCGCAACGCGGCGGCAAGATGCTGGCCATTTGCTACATCGATCTCGATGGCTTCAAGGATGTCAACGACCAGTATGGGCACGAGACCGGAGACCGTTTGCTGGTGGACATTGCGCACCGCCTGCAGGATGTGTTGCGCGCTGGCGACACATTGGCGCGTCTGGGCGGCGACGAATTCGTGGTGCTGTTCAGCGATCTGGCCGAGGAGGCAGAATGTTTCCAGGTGCTGGATCGCATCATGCTGGCCATTGCCGCGCCCATGCAACTCGCGGGGCACCAGGTCGGCGTATCGGCCAGTATCGGGGTGACCTTTTATCCCTCGGACAACGAGGACGGCGATACCCTGTTGCGGCATGCCGACCAGGCGATGTATATCGCCAAGCAGACCGGCAAGAACCGCTATCACATATACGATGCCATCCATGACCAGCGCGTCCGTTCGCTGCATGAAACGAGGAAGCGCATTCAGCAAGGTCTGGAGAGCGGCGAATTCGAACTGTATTACCAGCCCAAGCTGGAGCTGTCTTCAAACAAGATCGTCGGGGTGGAGGCGCTGATCCGCTGGCATCATCCCGAGCGCGGTCTGCTTCAACCGGCAGATTTCCTGCCGCTGATTGAAAATTCCGAGCTGGAAATCCGGCTGGGGAAATGGGTGCTGGGTGCGGCACTTGCGCAACTCCACGCCTGGGAGCAGGCCGGCGTGGTCATGGAAATCAGCATCAACATTTCCGCGCGGCATTTGCAGTCGCCGGATTTCGTGGCCGAACTCAAACGCAAACTGGAGCAATATCCCAAGGTGGCGCACGGCAGGTTACAGATCGAAGTGCTGGAAACCGCTGCGCTGGAAGACATGGGGCAGTCTTTCGATGTCATCAAGGCCTGCCGCGAACTGGGCGTCAGTTTTGCACTGGACGATTTCGGCACCGGCTACTCTTCCCTGGTGTATCTGCGCAAACTGGGGGCCGACACGCTCAAGATCGACCAGTCTTTCGTGCAAAACATGGCAAGCAACGAGGGCGATCGCGCCATCGTGCAGGGCGTGATCGCGCTGGCCAGGACATTCGATCGTCAGACCGTGGCCGAGGGAATGGAAGACCCGATGCTCGTGCAAACACTCGCGGACATGGGGTGCGGCTTTGTGCAGGGCTATGGCATCGCTCGCCCGATGCCGCCGGGCGAATTTCTTGATTGGTACAAAAAACGTTGAGTGCAAGACTCCAATGGTTTTAAATTTCGGGGTGTCGTGCGCGTATCGGCGATTCAATTCTTGAACAGCGTTCGACTGCCGGAGTAGAATCGGTCGGCAGTTTGATGTGCATTCAACCTTAAAACCGCAGTACAGCCCGCAGATTACGCAGATTTTCATGCTGTTATCCGTAGAGACTGTATCACCCAAAAGATGAGTGACAGGATCGCTGTAAAGGTTTGTTTTAATCGGTGTTAATCTGCGTAATCTGCGGGCAACTGCTTTTTTAGGTTCTACTGAGAGGGACAAGAAACGCCAGATGGACTTCGATAGTGTATTGCCGCTGGAAGTAGTTGGCTGGCTAGTCCAGTTCTGGATCATGCTCGGTGTGGCAGGGTTGGCTTTGCAACGCGCTCCCCGCCTGATTACCAACATTGTCTTTCCGCTCAGTGCACTGACTTCGTTGCTGGTGGCAGTCATGGGACTGTGGGCGTTGGCGGCGGCGCCCGGCGTCATGGTGTTGCCGCTCGGCCTGCCCGACCTGCCTTTCCATCTGCGCCTCGATCCCCTGTCCGGTTTCTTCCTGATCCTGCTGGGCGGGGCTTCACTGGGAGTATCCCTGTTCGGTGCGGGTTATTTCAAAACCATGGCGGGCGGCACGCTCGGCCTGTTGTGTCTTGAGTACCACTTGTTCCTGGTCGGCATGACCCTGGTGCTGCTGGCGGACGACGCCTATATGTTCATGGTGGCGTGGGAGACCATGGCATTGGCTTCCTATTTCCTGGTCACCACCGATCACGCCATTCCCGATATTCGCAAGGCGGGTTATCTCTATCTGCTGATCGCGCATGTGGGTGCCATCTCCATCCTGTTGAGTTTTGGGGTGATGCAGGGCGGCAACGGCATCGCTGCCTACACCTTCGACGCCATGCGCGGCGCGCACCTGACGGAGTTCTGGGCCTCGGTGGCGTTCCTGCTGGCCCTGTTTGGCTTCGGCGCCAAGGCCGGCGTGTTGCCCATGCATGTGTGGTTGCCCGAGGCGCACCCCGCCGCACCGTCGCCGGTGTCCGCGCTGATGAGCGGCGTGATGCTGAAGACAGCCATCTACGGCATCCTGCGCGTGACCTTCGATTTGCTGGGTACGCAACTCTGGTGGTGGGGCGTGGTGGCGCTGGCACTGGGTTTGATCACGGCGGTATTCGGCGTGATGTTCGCCGCCGTGCAGGGCGACATGAAACGCCTGCTGGCCTATTCCTCCATCGAGAACATCGGCCTGTTGCTGGTGGGCATCGGCCTGACCATCATCTTCCACGTGTACGGCAAGGACGCGCTGGCGGCGCTGGCGCTTACCGCGACCCTGTACCACAGCCTGAACCACGCCATGTTCAAGAGCCTGCTGTTCGTCGGTACCGGCGCCATCCTGCATGCCACCGGCGAGCGCAACATGGGGCGTCTGGGTGGCTTGATTCACCGCATGCCCTGGGCGGCGGCGCTGATGCTGGTGGGCGTGCTGGCGATTGCCGGGTTGCCGCCGCTCAACGGTTTTGTATCGGAATGGCTGCTGCTGCAGGCCTTCCTGCTGTCGCCGGGTTTGCCCAACAGCTACATCAACATGCTGGTGCCGGTGGCGGCGGCGGTAATCGCGCTGGCGGCGGCGCTGGCGGCATATGTGATGGTGAAATTCTACGGCGTGATTTTCCTCGGTCAGCCGCGCGAGAAAGTGCTGGAGCATGCGCACGACACAGGCATCTGGGAACGTATCGGCATGGGCTGGCTGGCGCTTGCCTGTGTTGTCCTGGGTCTGGCGCCGGTGTTCGTGGTGCAACAACTCGATCTCGTTTCGAATTCGCTGATCGGTTCTACTCTGGGCAATGCCGCCGGTAACTGGATATTCCTGTCGCCGGTGGATACCGAGCGTGCCAGCTACAGTCCCCTGTATTTCCTGCTGGCGGTGCTGGGTGTGATGCTGCTCACCTCGATACTGGTGCGGCGCTTGTATCACGGACGGGTGCGACGCAGCGCTCCCTGGGATTGCGGCTTCCCGGCACAGACCGCGCGCATGCAGGATACCGCCGAAGGTTTCGGAAATCCGATCCGGCGCATTTTCGAGCCGTTCTTCAAGATTGAACGCGAACTGCCGAGCCCGTTCGATACGCATCCCCGATATCACGGGCAAAGCGACGACCGCCTGTGGTACATCCTGTATCTGCCGATCAAGTACATTACCGAGAAGCTCGCGTCCCTGGCCGGGATGTTGCAGCACGGACGCATTCATTTATATCTGACCTATACTTTTGTCACGCTGGTCGTGCTGCTGATGTTTGTATGATGGAAAATTACGATCTTGTCTTCGCCATCCTGTTCCAGCTCGCGCAACTGCTGCTGGTAGTGGTGCTTGCGCCGCTGCTGACCGGCTGGGTCAACCAGTGCCAGGCCTGGCTGCAGAACCGTTCCGGCGCGGGCGTGCTGCAGCCGTACCGTGTGCTGCGCAAACTGTTCAGCAAGGACGCGGTAGTGGCGCACAATGCGTCGTGGCTGTTCCGCGTCACGCCATACATCGTGTTCGGCTGCATGTGGCTGGCGGCCGCCATCATCCCGATCATCGCCGTGGACTTGCCGTTCTCCAAGGCCGCCGACGTGATTGCGCTGGTCGGAGTATTCGCCGTGGCGCGCGTGTTCATCTCGCTCGCTGCGATGGATATCGGCACCGCGTTCGGCTCGCTCGGCGCCAGGCGCGAGATGCTGGTGTCGTTCCTGGCCGAACCGGCCTTGCTCATGGTGTTTTTCACCGCATCCATGATCAGCCACTCCACTCAATTGCCGAACATCGTCGATACTTTTGCGCATCACCAGTTTGTGCTGTATCCGAGCCTGGCCTTCGGCGCGCTGGCATTCGTGATCGTGCTGCTGGCCGAAAACGCGCGCATTCCGGTGGACAACCCCAGCACCCACCTCGAACTGACCATGATCCACGAGGCGATGATCCTGGAATATTCGGCGCGTCATCTGGCGCTCATCGAATGGGCCAGCAGCCTGAAACTGTTCGCTTACATCACCATCGGCATTGCGCTGTTCCTGCCGCACGGCATCGCCGAGGTCGGCAACTGGGCCGGGCTGCCGCTGGCCATCGTGGCCCTGCTGCTCAAGCTGATGCTGGCCGGTGCGGCGCTTGCCGTGTTCGAGATCGTGTCGGCCAAGCTGCGCATTTTCCGCGCACCGGAGTTTCTGGCGACCGCCTTTCTGCTGGCGGTACTCGGCTTGCTGATTCATTTCCTGCTTGGGGCCTGAGATGCAGATTCCCTTTTCGCTCCAATTCATTAACCTGCTGGCCGCACTGCTGCTGCTGATCGCGTTCGCCATGCTCACGCAACGGCGTATCCTGTCGCTCATCAATTTGTTCGCCTTGCAGGGTTTCGTACTGGCGCTCAGCACTTTTGTCGTTGCATTTTCCACCGGACAACATCACCTCTATTATTCGGCGGGGTTGACCCTGCTGCTCAAAGTGATGCTGTTGCCCTGGCTGCTGCACCGTCTGATCCACCGGCTCAACGTGCGCTGGGACGTGGAGACGCTGATCAACATTCCCACCACCATGCTGGTCGGCATCGGGCTGGTGATCTTCTCGTTCAACCTGGCCGCGCCCATCACGCAACTGGCCGAAGGCATCACGCGCGGATTGATCGGCATCGCGCTGGCCTGCGTGCTGCTGTCGCTGCTGATGATGCTGACAAGGCGCAAGGCGGTGTCGCAGGTAGTCGCCTTCCTGTCGCTGGAAAACGGTTTATTCTTCGCCGCCACCAGCGCCACGCAGGGCATGCCGCTGGTGG
>JBAQDF010000027.1:0-21572 GCA_049286265.1 Sideroxyarcus sp. | reverse complement strand
CATCTCGAACAGGACAGTGAAACGACTTCGCGCCAATGATAGTGTGCATTACGCATGTGAAAGTAGGTCATCGTCAGACTCCTTACAAAGTGAAAGACCCCGCCCAAAAGGCGGGGTCTTTTGCTTTTGTACTCAAACAATCGTAGCAACCGATTGATCCTGCAAGTACATTGTTGTAACAGCAGTAGCCTGCGCGCTTCTTCTTTTGAGGGTTGCCCGTTTTACGATACAATCGCGCTCCATGACAAAGTACATATTTATTACCGGCGGCGTTGTCTCTTCCCTTGGAAAAGGCATCGCCGCCGCTTCACTTGCGGCTATCCTTGAATCGCGTGGCCTCAAGGTCACGATGCTCAAGCTGGATCCCTATATCAACGTCGATCCGGGCACAATGAGCCCGTTTCAGCACGGCGAGGTGTTCGTTACCGAAGACGGGGCGGAAACCGACCTGGATCTGGGGCATTACGAGCGATTTATCTCGGCCAAGATGCGCAAGGCCAACAATTTCACCACCGGACAGATTTATGAAAGCGTGATCCGCAAGGAGCGGCGCGGCGAATATCTGGGCAAGACGGTGCAGGTGATTCCTCATATTACCAATGAGATACAGGCATTTGTCGAACGCGGAGCAGCCGCTTCGCACGATGGCAAAGCAGACGTGGCGATCGTCGAAATCGGCGGCACAGTGGGTGACATCGAATCGTTGCCGTTTCTGGAAGCGGCCCGGCAAATGGGGCTGCGCATGGGACGTCATCAAGTGGCCTATGTCCATCTAACGCTGGTGCCCTATATCGCGACCGCAGGCGAGCTGAAGACCAAACCGACGCAGCACAGCGTGCAGAAACTGCGCGAAATCGGTATTTTCCCGACCGCGTTGTTATGCCGTGCCGATCGCCGCATTCCGGACGATGAGCGCGCCAAGATTTCGCTGTTTGCCAATGTGCGCGAAGACAGCGTAATCTCAATGTGGGATGCGGATACCATCTACAAGGTTCCGCAGATGCTGCACGAACAAGGGCTTGATCGCATCATTTGTGAAGAATTGGCGTTGAATGCGCCGCCCGCAGACTTGTCGGTATGGCATAACCTGATCAAGGCGCAAGACAATCCGCAGCACGAAGTCACCATCGGCATGGTCGGCAAGTATGTCGACCTCACCGAATCCTACAAGTCGCTGATCGAAGCGTTGCGTCATGCAGGCATCCATACCGCTACGCGCGTGAAAATCGAATATCTGGATTCTGAAGCAATCGAGAGCGGTGGTACGGACTGCCTGAAGAATCTCGATGCGATTCTGGTTCCCGGCGGCTTCGGTGTACGCGGTACGGAAGGCAAGATCGCCTCGATTCGATATGCGCGCGAAAACAAGATTCCGTATCTCGGCATCTGTCTTGGTATGCAGCTGGCAGTGATCGAGTATGCACGCCATGTAGCGGGCATGGGTGATGCGAACAGTACCGAATTCAATCTGGAAACCGAACACCCTGTTGTTGCGCTGATCACCGAATGGCTGGATCGTGATGGCAAAGTCGCCAAGCGTAGTGCCGATTCCGACTTGGGCGGCACCATGCGCCTCGGTTCGCAACGTTGCCCGGTCAAACCCAACACGATGGCGCAGCGCATCTACGGCGATGAAGTGAATGAGCGCCACCGCCACCGCTATGAAGTGAACAACTATTATGTTCCTGCGTTGGAAAAAACCGGCCTGATCATTTCGGCACGAACACCGTCCGAAGATTTGCCGGAAATGATGGAATTACCGCAGAGCATGCACCCATGGTTCGTCGGCGTGCAGTTCCACCCGGAATTCACCTCGACACCGCGCTCCGGACATCCGCTATTCAAGGCGTACGTCGAGGCAGCAGTCAAGCGTAAGGAAGCAGCATGAAATTGTGCGGTTTCCAGGTTGGCCTGGATCAGCCATTGTTTTTGATCGCCGGTCCATGCGTGATCGAGTCCGAGCAAATGGCGCTGGATACCGCAGGCCAGTTGAAAGAAATCTGCCAGAAGCTCGGCATCCCGTTTATCTACAAATCCTCCTACGACAAAGCCAACCGCAGTTCGGGCAAGACGTTCCGAGGCTTCGGTATGGAAGCCGGTCTGAAGATTCTCGAAAAAGTTAAAGCGCAGATCGGCGTACCGGTGTTGACCGACGTGCATAGCGAAGACGAGATCGGGCCTGTGGCTGCTGTGGTCGATGTGCTGCAAACGCCCGCATTTCTGTGTCGCCAGACCGATTTCATCCATGCCGTGGCGAAGTCCGGCAAACCGGTGAATATCAAAAAGGGCCAGTTCCTGTCGCCATGGGATATGAAGAATGTGGTGGACAAGGCGCGCGAAGTGAGCGGCGGCGACACCATCATGGTGTGCGAGCGCGGCGCTTCTTTCGGTTACAACAATCTTGTGTCGGACATGCGCTCACTGGCGGTAATGCGCAACACTGGCTGTCCGGTGGTGTTCGATGCCACGCACTCGGTGCAATTGCCCGGCGGGCAGGGCACATCCAGCGGCGGACAACGCGAGTTCGTGCCGGTGTTGGCGCGTGCGGCTGTGGCGGCGGGCATCTCCGGCATATTCATGGAGACACATCCCGATCCCGCGAAGGCGATGTCGGACGGTCCCAATGCATTCCCGCTGGGGCATCTGTCGGCGATGTTACAGACACTGAAGGCGCTGGACGCCCTAGTGAAGCAGCAAGGTTTTATCGAAGAAAAAATTAACCTCAAAACTGTGTAAGCGAAGGAAGAACCATGAGTGCAATCGTTGATATCGTAGCGCGTGAAATTCTGGATTCCCGTGGCAATCCCACCGTGGAAGCGGATGTGTTGCTGGAATCGGGTGTGATGGGGCGTGCAGCCGTGCCTTCCGGTGCATCCACCGGCGAAAAAGAAGCCATCGAATTGCGCGATGGCGACAAGCAGCGCTATCTGGGCAAAGGCGTGTTGAAGGCCGTCGAGAACGTGAACACCGAGATCGCCGAAGCCATCATCGGTCTGGACGCCGCCGAGCAGGCCTTCATCGACCAGACCATGATCGAACTGGATGGTACCGACTCCAAATCCCGTCTGGGCGCGAACGCTATCCTGGCTGTGTCCATGGCGGTGGCGCGTGCCGCAGCGGAAGAGAGCGGCCTGCCGCTGTACCGTTACCTTGGCGGTGCCGCGCGTATGGAAATGCCGGTGCCGATGATGAACATCATCAATGGCGGCGCACACGCGACCGGCGGGGCAGACATTCAGGAATTCATGATCATTCCGGTTGGCGCGGAAAATTTCCGCGAAGCGCTGCGTTGCGGCGCTGAAGTGTTCCATGCGCTGAAGGCGATCCTGCACAAACGTGGTTTGACTACCACCGTTGGCGACGAAGGCGGTTTTGCTCCGGCCCTGGGTTCCAATGAAGCAGCGTTGAAGGTTGTCGTCGAAGCCATTGAAGCCGCTGGTTACGTACCGGGTGCGGACGTGGCAATCGGTATCGATGCCGCAGCTTCCGAATTCTACAAGGATGGCAAATACATTCTGAAGGCGGACAAACTGACTCTGACCTCCGCGCAGATCATCGACATGTATGCCTCATGGGTGGACAAGTATCCCATCATTTCGCTGGAAGACGGCATGAGCGAACATGACTGGGACGGCTGGAAGGCATTGACCGACCGCCTTGGCAAACAGATCCAGTTGGTCGGCGACGACGTGTTCGTGACCAATACCAAAATTCTGAGCGAAGGCATCAAGCGCGGTATCGCCAATTCGATCCTGATCAAGGTCAACCAGATCGGCACATTGACCGAGACATTCGCTGCTATCGAGATGGCAAAACGCGCGGGCTACACCGCTGTGATCTCGCATCGTTCCGGCGAGACCGAAGACTCCACCATCGCCGATCTGGCGGTGGCGACCAATGCCCTGCAAATCAAGACAGGTTCCTTGTCCCGTTCCGACCGCATGGCGAAGTACAACCAACTGCTGCGCATCGAAGAAGATCTCGGCGACAGCGCTTCCTATCCCGGTCGCGGGGCCTATTACCAACTCGGGTAAAGGATGTTGCTAAGAATTCAAGTTTCTAAGCCAGGCAAGGCGCGAATAAAAAATTGCGACGCCGCATATAAGCAATATGCAAGGAGTGATTTTTTATGAGCAACGCAGCATGGCGACGAAAATTGGATTATTAGGGACATCCTGATGCGTGTCGTCACCTACATTCTGTTGGCCCTTTTCCTGCTGTTGCAATATCCGCTCTGGCTGGGGAAGGGTAGCTGGTTGAAGGTGTGGGACATGGGCAAGCAGGTCGAAGCCCAGAAACAAGTCAACGAGCAAACCCATAAGCGCAATGCGGCACTGGATGCCGAAGTGCGCGATTTGAAAAGCGGAACCGATGCCATCGAAGAGCGCGCGCGCAGCGAACTCGGCATGGTCAAGCAGCGCGAAATATTCTTTCAGGTAGTGGGCGGAGAAGGGGCTGCAACGGCCTCTGGTGTGGCCGCTGCAACGCCGCCCAAGGGCAAAATCAAGTAATGACCGTGGGTTGATCTCGCCCGGTGCGCGTCTGCAATTCGGAGATGCGCAACGCGATCTGGATCAGCTCTTTCAAGGCCACTTGCGCATCCAGATGATGTTGCGAGACATCCGCTTCAAACGCCTCCAGATACACACGCAACGTGGCCCCCGCCGTGCCCGTACCGGACAAGCGGAAAATGATGCGCGAGCCATCGCTGAAGAGGATGCGCACGCCCTGGCCTTTGCTCACGCTGCCATCCACCGGATCGGTGTAACTGAAATCGTCGCACGTCTTGACGGTGTACTTGCCAAATTGCTTGCCACTGAGCGTGGTGAAACTGTCGCGCAGATACTGCATCACGCCATTTGCCGCATCCGTCGGCAAGCCTTCATAGTCGTAGCGCGAGTAGAAGTTGCGCCCGTATTTCGCCCAATGCTCGCGGACTATGGCTTCCACCGATTGTTTGCGCGCAGCGACAATATTCAGCCAGAACAGCACCGCCCACAGCCCGTCCTTCTCGCGCACATGGCTGGAGCCGGTGCCGAAACTTTCCTCGCCGCACAGCGTGACCTTGCCTGCATCCATCAGGTTGCCGAAAAATTTCCACCCGGTCGGTGTTTCGAAGCAGGGGATGTTCAAGGTCTTGGCCACGCGATCCACGGCCGCGCTGGTGGGCATCGACCTCGCAACGCCCGCCAATCCTTGCTTGTAGCCCGTTACCAGCGTGGCATTGGCCGCCAGCAGGGCCAGACTGTCGGAAGGCGTCACAAAGAAACGCTTGCCCAGGATCATGTTGCGGTCGCCGTCGCCATCCGAGGCCGCGCCGAAATCCGGCGCATCTGCGCCGAACATGATCTCGACCAGGTCGTGCGCGTAGGTCAGGTTGGGGTCGGGATGACCGCCGCCGAAATCTTCCAGCGGCACGGCATTCATCACACTGCCCGCCGTCGCGCCCAGACGTCCTTCCAGAATCTCTTTGGCATAAGGGCCATTTACCGCATGCATCGCGTCGAACTTGATCTTGAAGCCGCCTTTCAGAAGCGTACGTATCGCGGAGAAATCGAACAGCGATTCCATCAACTCGGCATAGTCGCTCACCGGGTCGATCACTTTCACCTTCATGCCGCCCAGTGTAGTCTCGCCCAACTGGTCAAGCGCCACATCCGCCGCGTCGAGGATACGAAAGCTGGTGATCGTCTTGCTCCTGGCATAGATCGCCTCGGTCACCGTCTCGGTTGCCGGGCCACCATTGCTGCTGTTGAACTTGATGCCGAAGTCTTCTTTCGGCCCGCCGGGGTTGTGGCTCGCGGAAAGAATGATGCCGCCGAAGGTCTTGTATTTGCGGATCACGCACGAGGCAGCCGGGGTGGAAAGAATGCCGCCCTGGCCGACCAGTACCTGGCCGAAGCCGTTCGCTGCCGCCATCTTGAGGATGATCTGGATCGCCTCACGGTTGTAATAACGCCCATCGCCGCCCAGCACCAGCGTCGATCCTTTGGGGGCGGCGATGCTGTCGAAGATGCTCTGGACGAAGTTTTCCAGATAGTTAGGTTGCTGGAAGACGGGAACCTTCTTGCGCAGGCCGGAGGTGCCGGGTTTTTGGTCGGGGAAGGGCTGGGTAGATACGGTGCGGATGCTCATCAAACAACCTTTCGTGAGAAGTTGGCGTTCGTAATTTCCGGGTAAATCATACCATCGGCTGCACATGAATATCCCCGGATTCTGCCAGTCGGGTTAAGCTTACGTACTTTGATCGAATTGCCTATTTCATGAGTTCCAGCACCGCCCAACAAATTCTGCGCGACACCTTTGGTTACACCTCTTTTCGCGGTGCGCAGCAGGCCATTGTCGAACATGTGGTTGCGGGCGGTGATGCGCTGGTGCTGATGCCCACGGGCGGTGGCAAGTCATTGTGTTACCAGATACCGGCCCTGATGCGTCAAGGCGTTGGCATCATCATATCGCCGCTGATCGCGCTGATGCAGGATCAGGTCGATGCGTTAAAACAGCTCGGTGTGCCGGCCGCTTTTCTCAATTCCAGCCTGGAAGCCGAAGAGGCGCGCGAGGTGTCGCGGCAACTGATGCGTGGCGAATTGAAACTGTTGTACGTCGCGCCGGAACGGCTGCTGACCGAGGGTTTTCTGAACCTGCTGGAGCGTCTGCAACAGGACAACAACATCGCCCTGTTCGCCATCGACGAAGCCCACTGCGTCTCGCAATGGGGCCACGATTTCCGTCCCGAATATCGCCAGTTGACCGTGTTGCACGAGCGCTTCCCGAGCGTGCCGCGCATTGCGCTCACCGCCACCGCCGATGCGCCCACGCGCAGCGAGATCGTCGAACGTTTGTCATTGGAGCAGGCAGAGCAATTCGTCTCCAGCTTCGACCGCCCCAACATCCGCTACCGTGTCACGCTCAAGGACAACGCGCGCAAACAATTGCAGACCTTCCTCGAAACCGAACATCCCGACGACGCGGGCATCGTGTATTGCCTGTCGCGCAAGAAAGTCGAGGAGACTGCCGCCTGGCTCAAGGAACAGGGCTGGGATGCCTTGCCCTACCACGCCGGACTGGATGCCGCCGTGCGCAGCAAGAACCAGAAAAAATTCCTGCGCGAAGAGGGCGTCATCATGGTTGCCACTGTCGCCTTCGGCATGGGTATCGACAAGCCCAACGTGCGCTTCGTTGCCCACCTTGATCTGCCCAAGAGTATGGAAGGCTATTATCAGGAAACAGGCCGCGCCGGCCGCGATGGCCTGCCCGCGAATGCCTGGATGGCGTACGGCTTGGGCGATGTTGTCTCCATGCGCCAGATGCTGCTGTCCGGCGATGCGCCGGAAGAGCGCAAACGCGTCGAACTGCAAAAGCTGGATGCCTTGCTCGGCTTCTGCGAATCCACCGCCTGCCGTCACCAGACCATCCTGCGCTACTTCGGCGAAGAACATCCCGGCGAATGCGGCGAGTGCGATAACTGCCTGTCGCCCGTCGATACCTGGGATGCCACCCAGGCCGCACAGATGGCGCTGTCCTGCGTCTATCGCACCGGACAGCGCTTCGGCGTCGTACATCTCATCGACGTGTTGTTGGGCAAGCTCACACCAAAAGTCGAACAATTCAACCACCAGCAACTCAGCACCTTCGGCATCGGCAAGGAGTTGGCGCAGCAGCAATGGAGCAGCGTCTATCGCCAGCTCGTCGCCGCCGGGCTCATCAATGTGGACATCGAAGGCTACGGCGGACTGAAACTCACCGAGGCTGCGCGCCCCGTGTTGAAAGGACAACAGGAAGTCTGGCTGCGCCGCGATGCCGAACCCGCCAAACGCAAAACCAGCAAAGCCGAACGCGGCTCGCGCCTGCGCGAAGCTTTTGCCGGGGCCAACGAAGATCCATTGTGGCTGGCTCTCAAGGCCAAACGTACCGAACTCGCGCGCGAGCAGGGCGTGCCGCCCTATGTCATTTTCCACGACAGCACCCTGCTGGAAATCCTCAACCGCAAACCGCAGACACTGGGCGAAATGGCACAGATCAGCGGTGTGGGGCAGGCCAAGCTGGCGAAGTACGGCGATGCGTTTTTGCAGGTGGTGGAGGATGTGGCGAACGGGGGTTGAATCAAAATCTCCATTAGGCCGTCATACCGGCGCAGGCCGGTATCCAGCGGAGTTATTTTAAATGCAGTTGGGTTTTGTCCCGCGATGCGGGGCTTGTTGGATTGACTGGATACCGGCCTGCGCCGGTATGACGGGCTTTTCGGCTTGATGGATTTTCCTGGTTCGAGATTGAACCCACCCGCCACTTAAGGCAAGATGCGTCTTCGGGATTTTTGTATTAACCAACACATAGAGAACAAACATGGGCGCACAGTGGAAAGCCAGGCATAAAGAAGTCGCAGCGAACGCAAAAGGCAAGGTATTCGGCAAATTAGCCAAAGAAATCATGGTCGCCGCCAAAGGCGGGGCCGACCCCAGCTCCAATTCGCGCCTGCGCCTGGTGGTCGAACAAGCCAAAAAAGCCTCCATGCCCAAGGACACGCTGGATCGCGCCATCAAAAAAGGCGCAGGCCTGCTCGACGGCGGCGCGCAACTGGAACGCCTCGTATACGAAGGCTTCGCCCCGCACCGCGTGCCCGTCATCGTCGAATGCCTCTCCGACAACATCAATCGCACCAAAGCCAGCATGAACGTGCTGTTCCGCAAGGGCCAGCTCGGCGCCGAAGGCTCCGTCTCGTGGGATTTCGATTACGTCGGCATGATCGAAGCGACGCCGAACGCCAAGGATGCCGACCCGGAAGTCGCCGCCATCGAAGCGGGCGCGCAAGACCTGGAACCCGCCGAAGAAGGCGCAACCCTCTTCATCACCGACACCACCGACCTCGACGCTGTGTGCAAGGCATTGCCCGCACAAGGCTTCACCGTGGTCTCCGCCAAACTCGGCTACCGTCCCAAGAACCCCGTCACCATCGCCAACGATGCCGAACTCGAAGAGGTGCAAGCCTTCCTCGAAGCCATCGATGAAGACGACGACGTGCAGAACGTGTACGTCGGGCTGGCATAAAGCAGGGAGCCGGAATTGGAAAGACATCGCGTCATCATCGGCTGGCTGTTTGAAGCCGTGACCATGCTGCTTGCCGTATTTGTCACTTTCGCCTGGAAGAAAGCGTTCGGCTCAGAAGGCACACCTCAAGAACAATACATAGTCTTCTTTGCAATTGCGGTTGCCGCGCTATTCCTCATCGTCGGTCTTACACTGATTCTTAACTACCGGCATGCAGCATGGATATGCGTGCCGTTCTCGGTGGTGATGCTGTTCTATGTTCCGATTGGAACGGCGCTGGGTGGGTACTATCTTTGGTATTTCTGGAAGTTTGTTTACAAGCGAGAAAAAAGTTAGCTAGCGGGTATTGTCTGCAATCGGCAGTGAGACATTCGAATGTTGGTTCAAATTCGGAAATTAATCTACGAATTACTCAAGCCTATGAATGAAGAACTGATTGAGTGCTCATGTTGTGGAAAAATGGTTCCCTCAGAAGATGTTGAGCTTGCATTTCGTCTCCCGGATGTAGTCGCTGCTTTATCACAAGATGAACAAGATGTACGCTGCAAATCAACAGACGATATCTGCGAACTGGACGGAACACGATTTTTTGTACGTTGCACAATTCCAATACCCGTTCATGAACGGCTTTATGAATATTCAATAGGAGCATGGGCGGAAATTGCAGACGCAGATTTCAAAAAGATTTGGGCTTTATGGAAAGATGAAAATCAAGCTGATGAACCTGCAATAGCTGGAGTTCTTGCTAATGACATACCACTAAGCAAAAGGGCTTTCGGGTGTAGTGTCGCTGTGAAGCTAACGGGGCCCAATACACGCCCTCACATTATTATTGCGGATGAAGGTTGCTCGATATTTCAGGAACAGAAATACGGAATTAGTTTGCACCGGGCGAGCGAGTACTCAGATATCACCCGAAAGGGAATAGCCCCACAAAATGACGGATTGTTCCTTGTGGAAGAACAAGAACTTGATTCAAAAAAATGCTCTTGTTGCGGCAAAAAGATTCGAACTTACTGCGGCCATATTTCTAGAGAAGACTCTGAAGAAACTTGTGCTGATTATTGGATTAGGATTCCAGAAGGACACGATGGATATTTTACTGTTGCAGTATCCATTGCAGAAGGAGGCAAGCCTCGGGTAGTAGTCTTGCTTGGAGAAGCAACCAGTGCCGGGTTGACTTACAGAATACAAGATAGAAAAGATTCGCCTTGGGACGACTTCGGCAAGTATGGTGAAATTATGGATCGCGCGGATGTTCTGAGTGATGAATCTAAGCCTATGCTCTTTAATATGGTCGATAAGATAGCCGATAATGACAATAGGCTTATCGCACACACTAAACCCTACTTAAATCCAGTGAAGTAGCGTGCAATAACCAACGGGCATTGCGCCGAATGTATCCCGACAAACATCCGGTGCAATGCGCTATGCTTATTGCACCCTACACGTAAACTGAACTTTCATCGGTTTTAACTCCGTGCTAACCAGCATCCTAATCATCGAAGACGAAGCCCCCATCGCGGACGTACTTGCCTACGCGCTCAAGTCGGAGGGCTACACCACGCAGTGCTGCACGCTGGGCAGCGAGGGTTTGGAGCAGTTGCGTAGTGGCACTCATGCGCTGGCGATTCTGGATGTCGGGTTGCCGGATATGAATGGTTTTGAGGTCTGCCGCGAGGCGCGCAAGTTCACGGATATTCCCATTCTGTTTCTCACGGCGCGCTCGGACGAGGTGGATCGCATTGTGGGGCTGGAGATTGGGGCGGACGATTATGTGACCAAGCCGTTTTCTCCGCGCGAGGTGGTGGCGCGGGTGCGGGTGATTCTGCGCCGCCGGACTGCGAACGGGGTGTGTGCGAATGCGGCCTGGTTCGAGGTGGATGCGGAGAGTGCGCGCATCCGTTTCTGCGGGGTGGTGCTGGATCTGACGCGCTATGAGTATCTGCTGCTCAAGATGCTGCTTGATCATGCCGGCCGTATCTATTCGCGCGAGGTGCTGATGGATGCCATCTGGCGCGATGCACTGGATACGTCCGACCGCACGGTGGATACGCACATCAAGACACTGCGCGCCAAGCTCAAGGCGGTGCGCGAGGATATTGAGCCCATCGTCACGCATCGCGGCATGGGGTATAGCGTGGCGAATGGGGTGGGGCAGTGAATCCGGGAAGCATCGTTGTGGTGTTTGTAGGTGCGAATTCATTCGCACATTGCACGTCATTTGTGCGAATGAATTCGCACCTACAAGACGCCTTGCGGTGCTGGCAGCAATGAACATCACCCTGCGTCTGCTGCTCGGCTACTTCCTCATCGTCGGCCTCGCCGCGTGGTTTGTGCTCAACAGCTTTTCGCAAGAGGTCAAACCCGGCGTGCGTCAGACCATGGAGGAGACGCTGGTCGACACCGCGCATCTGCTGGCCGAGATGGCGACGGAGGGCACTGCATCCGGCAAGCTCGATACCAAGCGCTTTGCTGCGGCGTTCGAGCGCTATCAGGCGCGCGAGCCGCATGCCAACATCTGGGGCTTCAAGAAAGATTCGCTCGACTTGCGCGTCTATATCACCGATGCGCGCGGCATTGTGGTGTACGACTCACAGGGCGAAGCGGTGGGGCAGGATTACTCGAAGTGGAATGATGTCTTTCTTACGCTGCATGGTCAATACGGCGTGCGCAGCACACAGCTTGATCCCAACGATAACCGCAGCGCCGTGATGCATGTCGCCGCGCCCATCCTGCGCAAGGATAAGCTGGTGGGTGTGCTGACGGTTGCCAAGCCCACGCTGAGCGTGCAGCCCTTCATCGACCGCAGCCGTCAGCGCATCGAGCGCGCGGGGTGGTGGTTGATGGGCGGGGCGCTGGCGATCGGTTTGCTCTTTACTTGGTGGCTCACGCGCTCGGTCAACTTGTTGCGCCGTTATGCGCGCGAGGTGAGCGCAGGCAAGAAGGCGCAGTTGCCCGAGATGAGCAGCGGCGAGCTGGCCGAGTTGGGCAGGGCGCTGGCCGAGATGCGCGAGAAGTTGGACGGGCGAGAATATGTGGAGAACTACGTGCATCACCTCGCGCACGAGATGAAGAGTCCGCTTACCGCACTCATCGGTTCGGCGGAGTTGCTGGACGAGAATCCACCCGAGAAAGAACGCGCGATCTTTACCGCCAATGTGCGCGAACAAAGTACCCGGCTCAGGGATATGCTGGACAAGCTGCTGGCACTGGCCAAGATCGAGCATCGCAACAGGCTGGAAGAGGCCGTGCCTGTTGGCTTGCGGGCATTGGCGGAAACGGTGACCGCCGACCATGCCATCCGGTTGCAGCAGCGCGGCATCGCCTGCAGCAACCAGATATCGCCGGATGCCCAGACTACGGGCGAACCTTTCCTGTTGCGCCAGGCGCTGGCCAATCTGCTGGATAACGCCATTGATTTTTCACCTGACGACAGTGAGATTACCTTGGCGCTGGAAACAGTGGCGGGCAAGCACACCCTCATCGTGCGCGACCACGGTTCTGGCATTCCCGACTATGCGTTGTCGCGTGTGTTCGAGCGCTTCTATTCCCTCGCCCGTCCCGGTACACAACGTAAAAGCACCGGGCTGGGGTTGCCCTTCGTCAAGGAAGTGGCGGCGCTGCATGGGGGCGAGGTGGTATTGCGCAACCTTCCCGAAGGTGGCGTTGAGGCAAGGCTGACGTTGCTTGCCCGCTAAGTCCAGAATCTCGTCATTCCCGTGCAGGCGGGAATCCAGTTGTTTAAAGTAATCCCGCGAAGTGCGGACTGCCCGCTACGCGGAATTATTGGTTTCACTGGATTCCCGCCTGCGCGGGAATGACGGGATGTCCATTTAAGCACTCTCCGCCACACATTCACCACACACAGCCGCATTCTCCCAACACATAACCCCGGCATCCTGCAATCTCCTACAACCCAAAGGAGAACATCATGCCGTTCACCCCGTTTCACTTCGGCCCCGGTCTGCTCATCAAGGGGCTGATTCCCGCCCGTTTCAGTCTTTCCATGTACGCGCTGGCGAATGTGGCGATGGATGTGGAGCCGCTGTATCACATTCTGCATGACGATGCGCAGTTACACGGCGCCACCCATACCTTGCTCGGCGCCGGGCTCATCGGCGTCGGGACGGCGTTGGCGGGGCGCAGCGTCATTCGGCGTGCCTGGCAGGTGTATGAGCGCTGGAGCGCGAACGCTGGCAAGCCGTTTCACATCTCCGACACCCAGGCCTGGCTGGGTGCATTACTCGGCACATACAGCCATGTGATGATGGACGCGGTGATGCATGCGGATATGCGTCCATTCCTGCCGCTCACCGATGCCAATCCCTGGCTGCATGTCTCGTGGACCGAGCATGTCTATCTGGGTTGCGTCCTCGCCGGAATGGTCGGGATGCTGCTCATCCTCATCCGTGCCGCCTTTAAACCCGAACACTCACACAACCAATAAACCAAGGAGCTCACCATGTTACGCAATCCCTTATTCTTCAAGATACTGATGATCAGTCTGCTGGCGCTGATACTGCTGATTCCGCTGGGCATGATCCAGTCCAAGATCAGCAAACGCCAGATGTTGCAGAACCAGGTGCAGCAGGATATTGCGCGCAGCGCATCCGGGCCGCAGACCATCACCGGGCCGTATCTGGTGTTGCGCTACAAGTTGATTGAGCGCAAGACCACCAAGGACAGTTTCGGCAACGAGAAGGTCATCACCAGTTCGACCATGCAGGATACCGTTGTGAAGCCGCGCAATTTGAAGATCGATGCCGCTGCCGATGTCGAAACCAGAAGCCGGGGTATCTATAAGGCGCGCCTGTTTAACCTGCACAGCAATCTGACGGGTGATTTCGTGGTGCCGCAAGGTTATGGAATCAATAGCCCGGTGGGAGACATCATTCCTGTGGCGGCCTATTTTGTCATGCAAGTCAGCGATTCGCGCGGCATCCGCAATGCACCCGTGCTGACGCTCAATGGATCGACGCGCGACTTTGCTCCCGGTGCGGTCGGACCCATCGCCGGTAACGGCATACACGTGGCATTGCCCGCTTTGGATGCTGCGCAATCGCATGCTTTCAATTTCGACTTTCCGCTTGAGTTGCAAGGCATGACGACGCTCGCCGTGTCGCCCACCGGCAACAATACCGAGATGTCGCTCAAATCCTCCTGGCCGCATCCGTCGTTCGGCGGCAGCTACCTGCCGCTGACCCGCACGGTGGACAAGAGCGGTTTCAGCGCGCAATGGCTGGTGACCAATCTGGCGCGCAACAACACGGCACAAGGCGAAAACGGACAAGGGGTTTGTGCTGAAACCTTTTCGGTCGATTTCATCGATCCGGTCAACGTCTACCTGATGTCGGAACGCGCGGTGAAGTACGGCGTGCTGTTCGTCGTGCTGGTGTTCACCTCGTTCTTCATGTTTGAAGTGCTGCGCAGCCTGCGCATCCACCCCATGCAGTACCTGCTGGTGGGTCTGGCGATGGCGATGTTCTTTCTGCTCATCATCAGCCTCTCGGAACATATGCCGTTCCTGGCTTCCTATGTGATATCGGGCGCCGCGTGTGCCGCGCTTATCGGCATCTATATCGCCGGTGTGTTGCAGAACCGCAAACCCGGACTGGCTTTTTCCGGCGGTATTGCGCTGCTGTATGCCGTGCTGTACGGCGTGCTGCAATCGGAAGACAACGCGCTGCTGATGGGCACGCTGGTCATGTTCTCTGCCTTGGCGGCAGTGATGGTGCTGACGCGTCGGATGGATTGGTACCGGCTGAATGTGGCGGAAGAGTCAAACTGATTATTTCGAAGCGGGTGGGCACAGAAACGTGCTCACCCTACGTGCTGCCCGTGCAGTGCCAGAATGAAAAATTCATAGAGGAACATAGAATGGAAAACGTCCTGAAGGAATCAAAGCTGACAATCGAGAGCGCAGATTTTGTAGGTCGGGTTAGCGATAGCGTAACCCGACGTTGTCGCTGCTCCTGTCTCATGATGTCGGGTTACGCTGCGCTAACCCGACCTACACGTACATTAAAAAATTGAGGTGAATGTTTGGCAACCCCGCCAAGTCCACGTAACATGCGCGTTGCCGTTTCTTATGAATTCCATCTACCGGAGATCGCCATGCCTTTTCTTAAAAGCCGAACCCTGATCGTCTGTTTGCTGGCCGCCCTGCCTTGTGCCGTGGCGCATGCCGACGAATTGCGCAGCACCTTGCAGGATCAGCGCAGCGTCGCCGTCACCATCTACAACGAGAACCTCGCCCTGGTGAAAGACCAGCGCAAGATAGCGTTCGCCAGCGGGCAGAACGCTTTGGCGTTTCGCGACGTCAGTGCGCGCATGCGTCCCGAGACGGCATTGCTGCGCAGCCTCACCAGCCCCGGCAAGCTTTCGGTCATCGAGCAGAATTTCGATTTCGACCTGCTGACACCGGGAAAATTGCTGGAAAAATACGTGGGTAAAAACGTCAATATCATCCGCACCAATCCGGCTACGGGCGCCGAGACCACAGAGCAGGCGCAGGTGCTGTCCGCCAACGAAGGCGTGGTGATGAAGATCGGCAACCGCATCGAGACGGGCGTTCCCGGACGCATCGTCTATCCCGATGTCCCGGCCAATCTGCGCGACCGTCCGACCCTGATCATGTCGCTCAATAACGGCGGTGCGGCGCAGCAGGAGGTGGAGCTTTCCTATCTCACGGGCGGTCTGGCCTGGAAGGCGGATTACGTTGCGGAGCTGAATGCGGCGGACGACAGGCTGGATCTTTCCGGCTGGGTGACGCTGACCAACACCAGCGGCACCAGCTACAACAACGCCAGATTGCAACTGGTGGCGGGGGATGTGAATCAGGTGCAGGACGAGATGCATTTCCTGAATAAGCAGATGAAAGGGGAATTGGCCATGGCGGCCCCGGCACCGCGTATGGCGGAAGAATCTTTGCTGGAGTTCCACCTCTACACGCTGGATCGCCCCACCACCATTGCAGAAAACCAGACCAAGCAAGTGTCGCTGCTCGCGGCTTCCGCTATTCCGGCGCGCAAGGAGCTGTTGCTGCCTGGGGCCAATTACTACTACGGCAGCAGCTACGGCGATCTCGGACAGAAAATGAAGGTCAGCGTGTTCGTCGAGTTCGACAACAAGGAAAGCGCGCATCTCGGCATGCCGCTGCCCAAGGGCGTGATCCGTGTGTACAAAAGGGACAGCTCCGGGAATGCGCAGTTTGTTGGCGAGGACAATATCGACCACACGCCAAAAAATGAAAAGGTACGCCTCAAACTTGGCGAAGCCTTCGACGTGACGGCAGACAAGAAACAGACCGACTTCAAGCGCCTGCCTGATCCTTCCAAACACATCGCCCTGTATGAAAGTGCTTTTGAGATTTTGCTCAAGAACGCCAAGAAAGAGGCGGTGACCGTCACTGTTCAAGAGCCTATCCCCGGCGACTGGAAAATCACCAATGAAAACCACAAACACGAAAAAGCCGCCAGCAACACGGCTGTATGGCATATCACGGTGCCGGCGGAAGGCAGTGCCAGGCTGAATTATCGGGTGCAGGTGCGGTACTAGTGAGCTTTTCATAATTCATGACAAAGTACGAACCTGTTACCTCGTCATTCCGGCGAAGGCCGGAATCCAGTTAATTCAACAAGCCCCGCATTGCGGGACAAAACCCAACTGCATTTTGAATAATACCGCTGGATTCCGGCTTTCGCCGGAATGACGGTAATCACAAAATTTGTGTAATGAATTACGGAAAGATCAATAGTGGATGGGGGAGCGCGAGGTTATCATCGAAAAATTATACGAGAAAATTGACCGTATTCATTCGACCACGTATATTTCGTCTCATGCAAACGCAACAACTCATCTCCGCCAAATCGATCATCGCCAAGCGACTGTGGCTGGCCCTGCCAGCTCACTGCCGCAGCGCGCTCCTGTTTTAACGTCGTATTTTTTAACCGGGCAACTGCGGGTCTTCCGTAGTTGCTTCAGCCCGAGACCCGCACCAGCCAATACTTCAGGGTCTTAACATCATGGCAAGTAAAACACACAGTACCTTCGCTAATCGGGATGTCCTTCTCGGAGTCGTCTTCGCGCTACTCGCGGCGGTCGGCTTTTCAGCCAAGGCGATTCTGGTCAAGCTGGCCTACCTCGATAGTGTGGATGCGGTGACGCTGCTGGCCTTGCGTATGGTGTTTTCGGTGCCGTTCTTTATCGGCGTGGCGATATGGGCCAGGCGGCAGCATGCCGCGCCGCTCAATACGCATGACCGTTTGCTGGTGCTGGGGCTGGGTTTGGTCGGCTACTACTGTTCCAGCTTTCTCGACTTGCTCGGCTTGCAATATATCTCCGCTGGTCTGGAGCGGTTGATCCTGTTTCTCTATCCGACCCTGACGGTGATTCTCACCGCGTTGATCTACAAGCGTGCCATCGGCAGGATGGTGATCGCGGCGATGGCGTTGAGCTATGTGGGTATCGCATTGGTATTCCTGCATGACGCAGGCGTGAAGGAGGGCGGCGTGCTGCTGGGGGCATCGCTGGTGTTCGCCAGCACGCTGTCTTATTCCATCTATCTGGTGGGGGCGGGGCATGCCATCGCGCGTATCGGTGCGATGCGTTTCACCGCGTATGCGATGGTGGTGGCGAGCGCGGCCAGCCTGTTGCAATTCGTGGTGATGCGTCCGCTGAGCGCGCTTGATCTGCCATTTCGCGTGTACGAGCTTTCCATCGCCATGGCGATTTTTTCCACGGTGCTGCCGGTGTTCCTGCTGTCCTTCGCCATCCGCCGCATCGGGTCGGGCAGCGCCTCGCTCATCGGCACCATCGGCCCGGTCAGCACCATCTACATGGCGTATTTGATTCTGGGAGAAAGCATCTCGCTGCTGCAGATCGCGGGCTCGGCGCTGGTGCTGTGCGGGGTGCTCATCATCAGCCTGAACAGCAATACCCGCGCTTGAATGAGTCTCCGTAGGTCGGGTTAGCGACAGCGTAACCCGACGTGTCCGCTGCTAAACCATGATGTCGGGTTACGCTACGCTAACCCGACCTACTTGCTACAAAGGGGAAAGATGTGGAGCCGCTGTACTCCTTATGCAGCTTGCCACCCGGCAAGCCTCGCGCGCATCCGCTTGTAATGCGAACCCTGCCAGTAAACTCTGCCGCACACGGGACAAACAGTCAGCGGCTCATTTGGCCTGATTGCATCCGGCGGCACGCTTGCAGTTGAAGCGGCATCGGCCACAAGCAGCAGGGCGTTGTCCACCAGACATCGCGTGAATGCCTTGCCGAGCCAGTCGAGCTGGAAGTGCTTGCCGATTATGGCTGCAAGCTGGTCGATGTTGCCCTGCGGCAGGATAAGTGCGATGTCGCGCGCTGCCTTGTGTTCGCGCACCAATTGATCCTGTGTCAGGAAAAATCGTCCCTCATCATGGCACTGCTGCAGCAACACCCTATCCTGATGCCCGTTATTCGCAAACACAGTGTCATAGCCGGCAGCGCGCAAGTAGCGGCAAAGCTGTCCCAGCATTTCGTCGCAAAGAAAACGGGGCGATGGGTTCATGGCGTAATGTTATGCCAAATCCGGACATACAGCGGCAGACGAAGACGGGCGTTCTTGACGCATAATACAAACCTCGGAACGCAGAAATTGATCGGGATACACCATGCAAAAAATGTTTTTTCTGTTCGCTTTATTGATCACGCTGCAGGTGTCGGCGGAAGACGCAGTTCGATGCGGCACGGATGCATTCGGCAATGAGGTTTGCATGGATAAAGACGGAGTGGTGAGCCCCGCGCCAGTCAAGCGGGCAGGTAATCAGTCGGGCGCTGCTGCCGGTGAGAATAACAAGGCGAGCAGATCGTCAGACGAATCCGCAGTTAAACCGGGTGATGAAGAGCAAACAAGGCGGAAGCGTTGCGGTATCGATCCCTTTGGCAACAAAGTGTGTCAATAATCCCCAGGAAATTAAGGAGCAATAAAATGCGCATATTGCACACAATGATTCGAACCGGTGACCTTGACCGCTCCATCGAGTTTTATACCAAGGTGTTGGGCATGAAACTGATGCGGCGGCATGACTATCCAGAAGGAAAGTTCACGCTGGCTTTCCTTGGTTACGGCGATGAAAGCGAACAGGCGGTGCTTGAGTTGACCTACAACTGGGGTGTTGATCGTTACGATATCGGCACGGGTTACGGCCATATCGCCATCGAGGTCGACGATGTCTATGCCGCCTGCGACGAGATCAAGCGGCTGGGCGGCAAGGTAATTCGCGAGGCTGGTCCTATGAAGGGGGGAACAAAGGCCATTGCGTTTGTCAGCGATCCAGATGGCTACCTGATCGAACTGATCGACAAACAGGTCCGGGCAAATTAGAGGATGCTGGCAACGAAGTCGCCTTCAAATTCGCCGACTTTCTTTCCGTCACAATTCAAAACCGACTGGATACTGATGCGGGCGCGCTTGTATCTCAACAGCGTGGCGAGGAAGCGTTGCCATTTTTCGGGAGCGGGAGGGGTGGCTTCGGCAGTGAACTCCCCGGTGATGGGCAGTTCGTAACTCATGCTGCTTTTCTGGACAACGAGATCGGCCTGGATGTTCGCATCCGCCATGGCGACATGCAGCAGACCCCAGGCGGAGAGAACGGCCACGGCAGAGGCACTGCCGCCAAACACGGTGCCATGATGGTTGGTGTTGGGCGCCAGCGGCGCAACAAGGCGCACGACTTGCGGTGTGGCTACTTCGACTTCCACGGCCATCGCTTTGGAAAGCGGTATATGGTCGTGGAAGTAATCCTGTAATGCTTGCGGCTGCATCGCGGGTGATTATTTGCCCGCTGCTGCGCGTTCCGCCGACTGTACGGTGTTGGCGACCAGCATGGTGATGGTCATGGGGCCGACGCCGCCGGGAACGGGGGTGATCCAGCCTGCGACTTCTTTGGCGGAATTGAAATCCACATCGCCGCACAGCTTGCCATGCTCGTCGCGGTTCATGCCGACGTCGATGACAGCTGCGCCGGGTTTGATCATGTCGCCGGTGACCATCTTGGCCTTGCCGATGGCCACGACCAGAATGTCGGCATCGCGTGTGAATTTGGCAAGGTCGACCGTCTTGGAGGTGCAGATGGTGACGGTGGCGTTGGCTTGCAGCAGCATCATGGCCATGGGTTTGCCGACGATGTTGCTGCGGCCGATGACGACCGCATGTTTGCCTTCGATGCTGACGCCTGCTTTTTCCAGCAGCTTCATCGAGCCGTAAGGCGTGCAGGGGGCGAAGCGCATATTGCCGGTGGACAGTGCGCCGACGTTGACGGGATGGAAGCCATCCACATCCTTGTCCGGGCTGATGGCATTCAGCACCTTTTCGCTGTTGATGTGTTTTGGCACCGGCAGTTGCACCAGGATGCCGTGGATCTTTTTGTCGGCATTCAGTTCTGCGATCTTCGCCAGCAATGCGGCTTCGCTGGTGTCGGCAGACATGACGACGTGCTCGGAATGCAAACCCAGCTCGGCGCAGGCTTTTACCTTGTTGGCGACATAGACCTTGGAGGCCGGGTCTTCGCCGACGATGATGACCGCCAATCCCGGCGTGACTCCTCGCTCTTTCAAGGCATCGGCGCGAAGCTTCCATTCGGCGCGCACTTCCTGCGCGATTGTTTTGCCGTCAATGATACGTGCGGTCATCGTTGTCTCCTGAAGATTAAAACTGGGGTTTGTCAGCGGCATTCGCGTAGTTTGCCACGCCTGCCATGATTTCCTTGCGCGCTTCTTCAACGCCTTCCCAGCCGCCGATCTTGACCCATTTGTTGGGTTCCAGGTCCTTGTAGTGGGCGAAGAAATGTTCGATCTGCTTGAGCACGATCTCGGGCAATTCTGTGTAGCTTTTCAAGCCACGATACAGGGTGGAGAGTTTGTCCACCGGCACTGCCAGCACTTTGGCGTCGAAGCCGGATTCGTCTTCCATCTTCAGCACGCACAACGGACGGCAACGCACCACAACGCCGCTGTTCAAGGGAACAGGGGTGATGACCAGCACGTCCACGGGGTCGCCGTCGTCGGACAGCGTGTGCGGGATGTAGCCGTAATTGCAGGGGTAGTGCATCGCGGTGTTCATGAAGCGATCGACAAAGATCGCACCGGATTCCTTGTCCACCTCGTATTTGACCGGCTCGCCATGCATCGGGATCTCGATGATGACGTTGAAGTCGTTGGGGAGGTCTTTGCCGGAGGGGACTTTGTTCAAACTCATGTTGCGACGCCTTTAGGTGAAAATTGAAAGGCGCGCATTGTATCACCGGGTGGCGGTCTGCCAAAGGGCGCCAATTGATGTGGGAATTGTCTGCAAAACGACACAACCAGCCACGGATGAACACGGATCATCACGGATGGGACATCAAGAAAATACGGCGCTTGCGCACGAACGAGCCAGCTTCGTCAGCCGTTGCAGGGTGCGCAGGCGTACCCTGGTTAAAACAACGCAGATTCCGTAGGTCGGGTTAGCGACAGCGTAACCCGACGTTGCCGCTGCTCCTCTC